>QIAB01000190.1:1805-3316 GCA_003225455.1 Acidobacteriota bacterium | reverse complement strand
CACGCTCCTCAGTTAACTTGCTTGCGTGGTTTCTGCAGGTGGGAGAGGGCAGAATTCTCTCGCCGTAGCACCACAAATGGAATAGCCCAATGGTGCTATTCTGGATTCAGATATGCCTTTCCAATTCCAGCCCATGCCGCTCCTTCGTCGGGCCGCACAGTGACCTATGTGGCCTGTTGCGGGGCTGAACGAAAAAGTCCTTAACCTAATCGTTCGTGTTGTCTGGGCTGTAACGCCGCGTCATATGCAGCCCGTTTTCCTTGCGACGACGCAATTCTGCTCAAACTCTTGAGCATTGAACGGGCATCCGCCAACTTGCGACGCTCTGGTTCTGTAATATCTGGTCGTGAGTCGCGTTGGGCGATGGCTTGCTCTGCCGCCCCAATAAGGGCTACCAGTTTGTCAGGATTCATTTCGAGCATCGCAGCCTCGTACAGCTTTTGCCAATCAATATGCGGCACGGCAGCCCTCATTCTGAAGAATGGGGAATAGTAGCTCTGCTGTTATGGATTTCAAGTAAAAGTTCGGTAAATTTTTAGTGTTGATCGCGAACAGCCAGTTTGTGGGCTTCTTCCTGATCGGCTTCTTCGCCCAGCAACTCGGCAACGATGCGCAGGGATTGCACTTCGATCTCGACTTTGCGAGAGAAACGGCTATTCGTTGGTGGTGGACGTGGAAGTGAAAAACGAGGGAGCGGCTATCTTGGCACGGGTGGCCGACTCGACTTTCACGTTCTTGCGGGAGGCGTGTCAAGAAACAGAAAACATCGTAACTGTAATGCCCCTGCTATGACAAACGGTCGATGTCGAATGCAGGCTCCGGGACGCATGGGGTTCATTGCTCGGTTTCGCAGTTGCACCCTCTCCATTCACTGGAATTGGCTACGCCTCGCTCTATCTTGGAAAGACGTTAGGCAGTCTAGCAGTTCAAAGGCACTCAATGGCGGCTTCCCCGTTTCTTGCTGCTTTTTGCGGCGCTCGGGACCGACGATGCAGGCTGATGACGCGGGCGGATCCACCACATGGAAGTTGCCCTTGACGTGTTGTTCATACCGCCGACGCCGGTGCTCATGCTTCCCGGATAATCAACGGTCACGTTGGGCACCAGAAACCCGTGGGATGGCCCGAAAGGGTTGATGTCGAGCGTATAGGTTCCGGCTACAGAGCCGTTTTCGGTAACAGCGCGTATACCGCTGTGCACCGCGCCCGGAAAGTCAACCGTGCGAAATCCTTCTGAGCGAGTCCATGTAAATCCGTGAACGAACTCCGTGACGCTGTAGTCGCCTGCGATCACCTTCCCCGTATTGGTAATGACATACGCGTCCGAGCTTGTACCAGATATCCCTGAGCCAGGATAATCGATCACCTCGAATGTGCCGTCCCGCCAGCGAACCCACCCGTGTTCGTTCTCATCGGCGTCAAAGCATCGCCCGACCATGTCGCCACGGTCATTGATCCCGTGGACCAGATTCGGAAGTTCGCTGACGATGCAGGCTGATGACGCGGGCGGAT
>QIAB01000190.1:0-1643 GCA_003225455.1 Acidobacteriota bacterium | reverse complement strand
CGTACAGAAAGCCGTGCACGCCCTTGGCATCCACGCAGCGGCCGACGACTTGTCCACGCGCATTAACACCATTGGGACCGGACAGGTCGCAACCGGGGAAATCGAAGGACACAAAGCGAAACTCCTGGGCAAGGACGGGCAGGGCAAGCACCCACATGCACATGATTAGGCTTGTAAGCTCCAGTAATCTTGTCATCGTTAGCTTTTTCATGGTCAAGACCTCCCTTAACTTTTATTTTTTGCCTGGTTCAGTCCTCGTCGCACGCAAAAGAGCGACATTTCATCAAGGTCCGCGTCCAGGAGAGGATTAAGCTCCCGCGCTGCGGAAGATCTGCTCGATGAGCCCCGCCAGGCTATCCCTCAGCATGGTTGCATCCCTGCAGTGCCGCCTCCGTTTTATCTGGCGACCGCCATTGTAGCTCCGTATCCCCAATGTCGCATCCCGATCAGGCGCAGCTCACAGATGCGCTCACGTTCTTTGACGCGATCGAGCCTCTGTGTCAGCCTAAGTACATGAAGCAGATCGTGGACATTTCAGGAACTGCTTTCTGCGATGTCGATGGGACCGGCTACGCTGGGGATTTCATTACCTACCTGGATCAAGCGGCAGATCACTTTGGGTCGCTGAAAGTCTTTACTCACTCACTCCTGCGACTGCAGCCGGGTGACAGGATCTTAGAAGTAGGGTGCGGCTGTGGAGACGACCTTCGAAAACTGGCTACTTTGATTAGTCCGAATGGCTGCGCGGTGGGCATTGATAGTAGCCAATCGATGATCGATGAAGCACGTCAACGCAATGTTGGGTGCAAGCTCCCACTGCAGTTTGAGCGGGGTGATGCCGGGCACCTCCGGTGGCATTCAAACCATTTTGATGCGTGTCGAGCAGATCGTGTCTTTCAGCACTTACCCGATCCGGAACGAGCATTCGAGCGCGACACTGGAGTCCTTTTCCACAATCTGCCGGGAAATAAACTTGATCGGCTGGTAAAAACCATCCGTACCGGCGGACTGTAGGCCATTTTTCTTCAGCTGATCGACCACGAACGCCTCAGCTTTGCGCAGACCGGGGCTGCCGGTTTCGCGGCCCTCCATGTTGTCAGCGGCCAGCACCTTCACGTAATCCCACCAGGCCTTGCCATCGAAGTGAGTTTGGGATTCCTGGGCAGAGCTCACAAACACCATGAGCACGCAGACAAACGGCAGAGCAAACTTCTTAAGCATCGGAGCGTCACCTCGCACGGGCGAAATTCGAAGTAAGGAATGCGCAACTGAAAGACCGGGGATCGCGACATTTGCGGAAGTAGAAGGCATTGATTATGTGTCACAGAAGTGTCGCAGACATTATGAAAGTGTACGTGATTGGACGCGACAAAACATTACTCGTGCTGAACCTGTCAATTTGACGGATGTAGCTGGAAATCAAGGCTGCAAGCGGGCTTAAGCCGGTTGCCGCTCGCGGCATCCCGATGCTTTTGAGTCTGCTGCGTCTGCCAGTTCCGCCATCCCGGCTTAAACCCTAACAAGCTAGAAAACAAGGACTAATTGGCCCTTCGGTCTAAATGGGCTTACAGTCGTAATAAGACCGTGATAACTAAAGGCAGTTACCAGATGCGTCTTGTTCCTGCATCGCGCAAGTCTGGTTT
>QIAB01000129.1 GCA_003225455.1 Acidobacteriota bacterium | reverse complement strand
CCAGAAGCGGCCAGACGGTCTAACAAGAGGCCGGATTCCGGCGAAACTTCTTCCAGCGGTTCTCCCGGTTTTTCTGGCCGCACCGGCAGGAAGCCGCGCATGCCGATGAAGTTTTTGATTCCGGCGAGCGAAAAGAAACGCCGGTCGCGCTCGATTTGTTCCGGCTTGCGATTGCTTGGCGCCAGATAAACAAGCGTGTCGAAATTCCGGCGCCGCACCGCCGCCAGGAGCGTGGCCATTCGCCCCGGACGCACGATGAAACCTGTCTCCGAAACCGGGTAGGAAAGAAATTCGTCAAAAATTCCGGTGCCGCGCAAGAGATCGGACGCGAGCACATACGATTTTCCAGGATGGCGATCGGAAAGCAGGGCAATGTGCGCCTTTGGAAACTGCCGTCGCACTGCCCACATCGCCGGCAGCGAGACGATCGTGTCGCCCAATTGTCCGATGCGAAAAACCAAAATCCGTCGCGGCGACCCTTTCCCGGAGCGCCGGCTCGGGCGCGCACGCGAGGCTGATTTACCAAAATGTCCTTCCGTCCCTTCGACCCAGGCCTCTGACCTCTGACCTCTGACCTCTGACCTCTGACCTCTGACCTCTGACCTCTGACCTCTGTCCTCTGACCTCTGGTTTGCCATCAGCCACTCGCGCACGGGAACGGAAAATCCGGTCTTCGGCCGGGCCAAAACCTCAGCAGGAAGTTTCGTTCGCGGAACATCAGCCAGGTCTCGTTTGTCCGGCGGATTCTGACTCGCCAGAAGCGGCGCGAGCGCGCGCAAAAGATCGACATCGACAAACGGAACGCGGATTTCGATGGAGTGCGCCATGCCAGCCCAATCGGCGTCGCGCAACAGTTGATGCCGCATGTACCAGCAAAGCTCGAGAGCCGAAATTTTGAGGCGAGCGGAATCCAATGAATCACAAAAGTGCGCGAGCTGAGACAATGTGTTCAAGCGGCGCCATCCTTCACGCACGAGGTCGGGATCGAGCAAGGTGGGAAGTTCCCACGGCATGAACAAGCTGCGGCGCAATAAATACGCCGCCGGATAACTGCTGCCGTATTCAAGGATGCCGGCATACTTGGGTGACGTGAATTTGCGAAGCAACTTGCTCGACAAAGCCCGTATCGTTGGCCCGGCACCGGCGATCGGCCCAAAGTATTTCATTATCCGGACGAGCCGCGGAACGTCTCGAAAACTCGGATAACCACCGAACAATTCGTCGCCGCCGAGCCCGGAGAGCGCGACCTTCAATCCCGTTCGTCTCGCCGCCAGACTGACGAAATAGGTATTGACCCCGTCGATGGACGGCCGGTCCATCGCGTGAAAAAATTTCTCGAGATCGGCTTCAAAATCGTCGCGCGTGATCCAGATGGTTTGGTGATTTGTTTTGTAATTCTTGGCCACGACTTCAGCGAGGCGCGTCTCATCGTTTTTGCTCCCGCGATATTCACGGAACCCGAGCGTCACGGTGCGAACGTCCTGGTGCGATTCGCTGACCAGCGCCGTGATTGCCGATGAATCGCGGCCGGCCGACAAAAAGACCCCGACTGGAACATCGGCGACCAGATGATATACGGCGCTGTCGCGCAACGCGCGATGGAGAACCTCGCGCTCTTCGTCCGCTCCGATCGTTCGCCGTGTCGAGCGCGACTCCGCAGCGTGCAGGATGTCAGGGATGAAACAAAAGGACCGCGTCCGTCGCTCTCCGCCTTCCGAAATCGTCAAGGTATGTCCGGCCGGGAGAGCGGAGATCCCGCGATACAGTGTGTAGGGATCGGGAACGGCGCCCCACAAAAAAAATGCGACATGGCCCGCCGGATCGATCGAAGTATCGACTTGCCCGCCGGCAACGAGCGCTTTGACCTGCGACGCAACCCGAAAAGTTTTGCCATCGTCCGAGTAATAAAGCGGCTTGATGCCGAAAGGATCGCGCGCGAGAAAAAGTTGATTGCGCCGGGCGTCCCAAATGGCGAAGGCGTACATGCCTCTCACCCCGCTCAACATCGCGTCGCCGCGTGTTTCATAGAGATTAAGGAGAACTTCGGTGTCGCTTTGCGAAACGAACCGCCGGCCGCTCTGCTCGAGTTTTTCTCGCAGCTCGCGATAATTGTAAATCTCGCCATTAAAAATAATGGCGAGCGATTTGTCCGCGTTGAACATCGGCTGCGCGCCAGCAGGTGAAAGATCGATGATTGACAATCGGCGGTGTCCCAGACCGACGCGTCCGTTTTCGGAGAACCATTCCCCCACTCCGTCCGGCCCGCGCGCCGCCATGTAATCGCGCGTGGCGATCACTTCGTCACGGCTCACATTGGGCGCGCCGCTTTGATAAGCAAAAATAGCTGCTATGCCGCACATGGTAAGAAAGTAGGAAGGCCAAAGTAGAAGGTAGAAGACATCATTCTTTTATTTTGCGGCCGATTGTCGTGAAGATCGCAAGTAACTCGGATGATTCCTTGTGCAGATTGCTTGCCACAGAATGATCTCCGATGCGCGATTCGACGATGAGTTCGATCCAGTACTGCGTCTCCGCAGCCTCCTTTTGGACTGTGCCAACCTTATTCGCAAAATCGGCCCGCGAAACCGCGCGGTTAGCTTCGCGATAATTGGCGCCGATAGACGTGGCGGAACGAAGAAGTTGTCCGGCCACAACATCAGCCGTTCGGTCCTGCGGCAGTGATGCAACAAATTCGATCACCGACAGTGCAAAGCGCTTTGTTCGCTGCTCGAGGTCTTTGTCCACTCTTTCTTCTACTTTAGCCTTTCTACTTTCTAATTTCTTAAGATCACCGATAACTAATAATTAATTTTTCCTCTCGAGGAAAAAATTGCCCATCACCAGCACATCCATTTTTGTGCGGAGAAAGCAATCGAGCGCTTCGTCACAAGAGCAAACCACCGGCTCGTTCTCGTTGAACGATGTATTGAGCACGACCGGAATGCCGGTCAGATCGCGGAAATGTTCGATGAGGCGGTAGTAACGCGGATTCGTTTCCTTGTGCACAGTTTGCAACCGGCCGGTTCCGTCGACATGCGTGACCGCGGGAATCATTACCCCTTTTCTGGCGCGAACCTGAAACACCTCCGTCATGAACGGCACGTCGTCATCCTGCTCGAACCATTCTGCCACCGCCTCGCGCAAAATCGATGGAGCAAACGGACGGAACGATTCACGCCGCTTGATCTTCGCGTTCAAAATCTGTTTCATGTCCGCCCGCCGCGGATCAGCCAGGATGGAACGATTGCCGAGAGCGCGCGGCCCCCATTCCATCCGGCCTTGAAACCAGCCCACGACCTTTCCGTCGGCAATCGCTTGCGCCGTTTGGCGCAACAAATCCTCCTCCGCCAGAAAGGAAAGCGTGCAACCCGCCTCCACAATTTCCTTGTCTTTCCGATCAAGCAGCAACTGAATTTCCCGCTCGGAAGATTCCGGACCGAGGTAAGGAGAGAAATTAGAAAGTCTAAAGTGCAAAGAAGAAGCTGTTTTCAAATTTCTCCTTTGACTCGCTCGCTCCCGCTCGCTCGGCCTCCCGGCCCGCCCGTCTACGTCGTGACGCCCCCGGTCACTCCGTTCTAATTCCGAATTTACATAGGCGGCCGCGCCGATCGCGCCGCCGGCGTCGCCCGCCGCCGCCGGCAGGTACATTTTTTTGAAAGGAGTGCGGCGATAAACTTTTCCGTTCGCGACTGAGTTCATCGCGCAACCGCCCGCCAGCGCGAGATGTTCGGATGGGTGCTTTTCATGCAGCGCCTGGAGCAGTGCAAAAAACGCTCTCTCGTAGATCGTTTGCGCGGAACGCGCGATGTCCATGTGTTTTTGTTCGAGCGGCTCGTCCGGCTTTCGCGGCTCACCCAGAAGATCGACAAGTGCATCTCGATAAAGCACGCCGACTTCCGGCGCGCAATCATTCCAGGTGTAAGAAACCTCGTCGGAATGGTGCCGGAAATATTTCAGGTTCAATCGAAACGTTCCGTCCGTTTGAAGCCGGACGACGTCGCGGAGCTGATCGAGAAGGGTTGGCTCGCCGTAAGGCGCCAGACCCATCACTTTGTATTCGTCGCCGTAGTGTGGGAAACCGATGAATTGCGTGAGCGCCGAATAAAAAATGCCGAGGGAGTGCGGAAAATAAACGCGATTGTCGATCTTGAGCGCGCTGCCCTCGCCGAAGCCAAACGCGGTACTGGCGAAATCTCCAAAGCCGTCGACGGACAGGCACGCTGCCTCATCAAATCCGGAAACAAAAAACGCGGATGCGAGATGGGCGAGGTGATGCTCGACGTGATGAACAGTCGCTTTCAATTCCATGCCGTACTTTTGCTCGAGCGCGGTTTGGATGGAGGCGGCGCTGCGAATGTTCTTTATCTTTTGGGCGATTAGTTTCGGATGCGGCCGGTGTGTCAGAACGAAACGCAGGCGCCGCCACATGTTCGCTCGGGGCTGACGATTGATCGCGATGTGATCGACATCGCCCAAGTTCAACCGGCCTTCGTGCAAACAGTAATCGATCGCGTTGGTGGGTAGCCCAGCCCAATGCTTGATCCGGCGAAAACGTTCTTCCTCCGCCGCAGCCACAATTTTTCCATCGACAATCAAACACGCAGCTGAATCGGCGTGGTAAGCGTTCAATCCGAGAATTGTCATTGATTAGCGATAGACCTCGCGCCGATGACTGATTGCCGAGATCGTCACGACGCGGCTTTCATGTTTAAGGGTGTACAGCACTCGATAATCTCCAACTCTCAGCCGAAATTCCTCCCGGCCTTTCAGGCGCTTCGCGGATACAGGCCTCGGATATTCAGATCCTCGAAGACTTCGTCGATCGATCGAGTCGGTTCATTGCCTCCATCCGCGATGGTGATTAGGTCCAAGCGATCTTCCCGCCATTCCGGATTTTTTGGCAGCGTGGCGAAGATTGTTTCGCGTTCGAGATCGGACATTGCTTTAAGTTCGTCGATAAATTCTTCCCCGCTCATGAAAGAAACATTTTATGACGCACCCGGCATAGAATCAACTGGTGGCGCGCCTCCTTGCCGCATCGGAGGCAAATTCTCGCCGTACTTCCAAATGAGCCATGGGAGTTCAAACCCGCGCGCCAGGCGCGGAATAAAAACTCGCGGCTGACGCAATAGCCGCAAAAACCAGCCGAGATAAAGGCGATCCGCCCAGTCAGGAATCGTAATCTGATCGCCTGTGATAAAACCAAGCGCGGCGCCAATGCAGTGAACGCCGGGCCGATAACTCAGCCGCTCTATTATATAGTGAGCGAGCTTTTCCTGCGGACCGCTCCCGATGGCGACCAGGACATGGGCCGGGCGGCGTTGGTCGAGCAGCGTAAGAAGATGTCGATCTTCGATCTCCAGTCCGTAACGCGGCGCGAGATAGCAATTGCCGATCGTGACTGGGAAAGTTTCGCGGCGCGCCCAATCTAGCAATTTTTCGCGCGCACTTTCGCTAGGCAACACCCAGAAGATTTCCGGCGTCCCCTCGCCTTTCAATTTTGCCAGCAATTGCCCGAGATATTTAAGCCCGGAGACCCGCCGTATTTTTTCGCGACGCAGCATTCGCCACATCAGCACCATCAGGCCGCTGTCTGCAATCGCCAGATCGGCCGCGACCATGGCGCGACGATACGGCTCATCGTCGCGCAGCCGCCCGAAACATGTGCCGGATGGGGCGACCAGAAAGCCGCCGGAAGCGCAAATGTGCGCGATAGCTTCCTGCGCCGTTCCGGCGAAAAACGTGATGCCAAGGATTTGGTGATAACGGGGACTCACGATGCAAATGTTCTTCTGTAGCCGAAATGCTTGAGAAGAAAAGCTGCGACGGTCAGAAAGGGCCGCGATACGCGAACGACAAGACCGGATTTCTGCTCGCTTACGGAGAGATGGAGGCGAAAAACTAATATTGATATTAGTGCAACTCGGAGGGTCGTCTGGGGGTCGTCGCGACGCTTCCGTGCTCGATCGTGAGCAGAATGTCGCAATTCTTCACGGTGCTGAGACGATGTGCAATAATGAAGGCCGTGCGGCCCCGAATCAGGCGTTGGGTCGCCTCCATTATCAAGGCCTCGGTCTTAAGGTCGATCGAGCTTGTAGGCTCGTCCAGAATCAGGATCGGAGCGTTCTTCAGAAACGCCCGCGCCAGAGCGACGCGCTGACGTTCACCGCCAGAAAGCGTCGCACCGCGTTCACCGACGACGGTCCGATAACCATCCGGAAGTTTCATGATGAAATCGTGAGCGTTCGCCGCCTTCGCCGCTTCAATGATGTCG
>QIAB01000128.1 GCA_003225455.1 Acidobacteriota bacterium | reverse complement strand
ACCTGCTCGTTCACGAGTGGTGTGAAGATCATGTGCACGTGATCCGGCATCACGACAGCAACGTCGAGGTCTATCTTCGTTCCCTGGTCGTGCAGGCAGCAATCCAACACGACTGATCGCGCGTATTGGGGAAGAATCCAGCGACCATCGGTACAGAAAGTCAGGAAATGAGGTTTGTTGTCGCGTTGCAGATGTGGAAGCTGCCGGCGATAAAAAGCTTTCGGCATAGCGTGAATTGTATGGAGAGTTGTTGACTTTGAGATGGCTAATCGGTCCGCTTAAATGCACTGTGTTTCAAATCAGGAGAAATTGAGGCTACGTGGGGACAGCCGCCCTCGGCTGTCCGGCGGAGCGAAGCTCCGCGATAGTGACCGCGAGTGGGAATTTCAGGGATATTTCGAATCGGCGGTGGAGAGCAAAACCGGCGAGCTACGCTCGCCCGGACAGCCGAGGGCGGCTGTCCCCACGTGCGCAATATACGACCCAACCTAGAAAACTATTGAGGCAAACTTCTTTTTGCGGCCAACTCTTACGTGCGCCTCAGTCGGCACACTGACGAAAGCAAAGTATCTTCCTTTCACTTTTTCGCCCTTAATCGTAACTGCGTCTTCCTTTAGTTTGCGACTTCCTTCCGTTGTGGACGAGACAAGTCCTAGCTGCAGTAGAAGCTTCTCTACTCTGGCAACCCTGACCTTGTGAGCACCGTTTACAACCTTGCCCCAGTCTTCTTCAATAGTCTTCTCATCGGGGAGATAAAGATGCCTAGCCAGCTGTTCTTCGTACGGCCACGGTGGCTTTGTCCGATCTAGTGCATCTTTTGCCTCGATCGATTCGATACGAACAACGACTTTGTCCGCTACATCCTCTCCTTTTTGGAAGTCTCTCGCCCAATCCTCTCCTGCTTTCAGCGCAGCCTGGGCAGAATGAAAATCGGCCACGATGCGCCGCGCCAAATCCTTCTTCGCCTCCATCGGATGCGACTCGCGCTTCATCTTTTCGATTTCAGCAATCTGCACATCGGTGAGCAGCTCGTAGTAGCGCCACATCATGTCATCGGAAATCGACATGATTTTTCCGTAGATTTCGAGCGGCGGCTCGCTGATGCCAATTGCGTTGCCCAACGACTTCGACATCTTCCGTACGCCATCGAGCCCTTCGAGAATCGGCATCGTAAGAACGACCTGCGATTCCTGCCCGTAGTGGCGCTGAAGCTCGCGGCCTACGAGCAAATTGAATTTCTGATCGGTGCCCCCGAGCTCGACGTCGGCTTTGAGCGCAACCGAGTCGTATCCCTGCGCCAGCGGATACAAGAGCTCGTGCATGGCAATGGGCTTTTCATCCTGGAATCGTTTATGAAAATCTTCCCGCTCCAGCATCTGCGAGACTGTAACTTTGGCGGCGAGACGCACGAAGTCTGCCGGCTTCATCTTGTCAAACCATTCGCTGTTAAAGCGCGTTTCCGTCTTCGGAGGCGGAGCAAGAATCTTGTAGACCTGCGCCATATAGGTTTTGGCGTTGCGCATGATTTCGTCGGGGCTAAGCGGTGGGCGCGTCGCGGAGCGCCCAGTGGGATCGCCAATCATTCCGGTGAAATCGCCGATCAGGAAAGTGACCGTGTGTCCGAGATCCTGGAAGTGCTTCAGCTTGCGCAGCAGAACGGTATGTCCGAGATGAAGATCGGGCGCGGTAGGATCGAATCCAGCTTTAACGCGAAGTGGCTTGCCGGAGGCGCGCGATTTCTCCAGCTTTTCGCGCAGTTCAGATTCCTTGACGATCTCTGCTGAGCCTTTCTTGATGTAGGTCAGTTGTTCATCGACTGGGGCGAAATCTGGCATCCGAAGATTATAGCGGCAGGCTCAGGCAGGACAGCTGGATGAGCTGATAGCTGTCCCGAGCTGCGCTAGACAGCCCCTTCGACTGCGCTCAGGGCAAGCTTGGGCGGCTGTCCCCACGTGGTCCTCGGTGATGCAAGACTGGGCGGCTGTCCACACGCGGTCCTTGCTACTTTTGGTTCAACCTTCGCCCGACGATCTCGTAATTTCCTGTAAGCACAATCCCGATCGCCTCGCTATACGCGATATGCTCCTGCTCCAAAATGCGCGCGGCTAGGGAGTGCTCGTCGTCTGTGTCGAGCACGGGAATCGCTTTTTGCACGATGATCGGTCCGTGGTCCAGCTCTTCGTCGACGAAATGCACGGTGCATCCTGCGACTTTTACCCCGTACGCAAAGGCTTGTTCCTGAGCTTCCAGTCCTGGAAAGGCGGGCAGGAGAGACGGATGAATATTTAGAATGCGGCGCGGGAATTGCTGCACGAACCAGGGCGAGAGCAGGCGCATGTAGCCAGCTAGACAGACGAGATCGACTTTCTGTTCTTTCAGTGCCGCGACAACTTCGCGATCGTGCTCCTCGCGCTCTTTGCCCTTCGAGGAAATTACCAACGCCGTCAGGCCAAGCCGTCGGGCAATTTCGAGTCCTTCGGCGGCTGGCTTGTTCGAGATGACCATGACAATGCGAGCGTCTGGAATTTTTCCTGATGTGGCGTTCTTCGCAATCGCTTCGAAGTTCGAGCCACGCCCGGAGAGCAGGATGCCGAGGTTCTTCATTTAAAAGCAGTTCCCAGTTGTCAGTTCGCAGTTCTAAGTTTAGAGCAATGATTAGTGTCCGCGGAATTTGATTCGCACATCACGAAGTTCCTAATCGTATGTGGAGAGAATCTGCTTGGCAGCTCGGTATCCGCTGGCTATCGCGCCGTGTACGGTTCCATTGTGTCCCGAAATGTCAGTAGCTTCCCCCGCAAAGAATAGAGTGTTCTCAACCGGGGAGGCCAGCGCCTGTTGCGCCCCATCACCGCCGGCTTTCACATAGCTGTACGCGCCCCGGGAGAATGGATCGCTCTCCCAGTCGTGCCAATAAGCTTGGGCAAAAAGGCGTTCCAGTTCGGATGTGCTGACCTTCAGCAGGCAACCGAGAGAGCGCAAAGATTTGTCAACCACGAAATCTGTACTGTGACCTGACAGCCGCTCCGCGCAACGAAATGGCGCCCATCCGGTACTGATTGGCAGCTTTTCCGGCATGGTGGTCCACCAAGTCGGGAACCACTCTTCCCGCGAAAGAAGAAAGCTCATGTTCGCGAGGGATTTCGATTCCGTGCTGTGGGGCGGGCGCAAATGTTCCCAGAAACGTTCACGGAATCGCAGCGTGATTCTGATCACTTTGCCCATAGCCAGCTTGTCCAGAGCTGCTTGTTTTTGTCGCGGGAGATCCGGGACGAAGCGTATGGCAAAGGGTTCTTCGGGAGTTGCTTGCAATATCGAAAGCGGCAGAGTGATAAGCAAGCGCGGAGCTGTCATAGTGATGGCGCCCGAGTGATTGCGAACTGAAAGCTCAATATTTCCGCGCCGCCAGCCGATCGCGGTAGCAACCGTGTTGAGCTGAAGGGAAACGTTTTCGGTTTGCAACTCCCGGCGGAGAACATTGAGCAGGGCCTCGTAACCTTGCGGCGCAATGCGGAACGTGCGATCGCCTTCGATTTTCTCGTCTGCTCGCAAACCCTTCACTAGCGAATGCACACTGATTTTCGCGGGATCAGCGGCGTGAAATCCGGTTACATAACCGCGTGCCCAGTCTTTCGCCGCCTGCGTAATCCGGGAATCGCCGCAACAGCGCTCGAGAAATTCAAGGAATGACTGGTCCGGCGCACGATCGTCCATTTGCTCCAGCAGTTGGTCGACTTCCGAAAAGAAGGCGCAGGTACTGAGCTCGCCGTCGCGAACGCACCAGATGTCTCCATCCACTTCTTTGGTATGCAGGTTGTTGCTGTGAAGCAGGTCCCAGATTTCAGGTGGTTCACCGTGGATGAACTCGGCGCCTAGTTCGACGGGCGCATTACACACTGAATCGCGCAGGGTAAAGATGCGGCCACCGATCCGATCGCGGGCTTCGATGATCGCCGCTGTGAGACCTGCGCGCGACAACTCGACGGCTGCCGAGAGTCCGGCGGCACCTGCGCCCAGGATGATCACATCGGGATTGCCAGACATTGAGAATTTTCAACCACAGAGGCCACGGACGAACACAGCCTTCTGTGATCCTCCGCGGCCCTGTGGTTAGTAATGCCGGGCTTAGCGGCTGGCTAGCGCGGGTTCGAGGTGTCCTGATTTCAAGGCTTCGTAACGTTTGTTGATTTCTTCCCAGTTCACTACGTTCCACCACGCCTGCAAGTACTCAGGCCGGCGGTTGTTGTATTTCAGATAATAGGCGTGCTCCCAAACGTCGTTACCCATGATTGGGAACAGGCCTTGCGAAATCGGATTGTCCTGGTTGGGCGTCGTAACGATCTGCACACTGCCATCCGGCTTACCTGCCAGCCACACCCAGCCACTGCCGAATTGTTTTGCTCCAGCATCATTGAATTTGGTTTGAAAATCTTTGAAGTTGCCGAATGTCTTCTTGATGACATCGGCGATAGGGCCGCTGGGATCTGCGCCGCCTTTTGGCTTCATAATTTTCCAGAACATGCTGTGGTTCACATGGCCGCCGCCATTGTTGCGAACAGTGGGGCGGATGTCCTCGGGCACGGAATTCAGATCACGCAGCAGCTCTTCAGCGGGCAGCGATTGCAGCTTGGGATACTTTTCTAATGCGGCATTCAAGTTCTTTACATAGGTTCCATGATGCATATCGTGATGCAGCTTCATGGTTTGGGCATCAATGTAAGGTTCGAGAGCAGAATAGTCGTACGGCAACGGGGGTAGTTGGTGAGCCATAATTTATCCTCCACACCCTTTAGAGATGTCAGTAGCGGGGGATCGGATGCACGTTGCGTTCTGGAATTGAGGGAACCGGCGGTGACGCTCCTGGCGCGCTACTTTCTTCCCAGAAAACGGATGCGGCTGGTAAATCCGCGCCCGGCGAAATCGCTGAAAGTGAGAAATTGCGGAGAGTCGACGTTGTTATTCACGGATGAGGGATTGCGGTGGCCAGTGATGTTGTTGAATCCACCGCGCACGGCCCAATATGCTCCCAGAAATCGGAAGCGCTTCTCCAAATGCGTGTTCAACGAAAAGTAGGTGGGGAAACGCCGAGAGTCGGGCGCTCCAACAAGTTGCTGCTGGGAATTGACGGCGCTGAATGCGAAGCCGCTGCGAGCTTCCACGGAATACGCGAGATCGACTTTATGAAGGATCGGCAGTTTAAAAAAGGGCAGCAATCCCCACGAGAGCACGCGGTTAGGAACGTCCCAGGGATAAGGGCCGGCGGCTTGCGGGCTTAATGATGGATTGTCCACATTGAAATCGAGCACTTGGTTGGAGCGTAGTTGCGAGCGCGTGTAAGAGCCCATGACCATGTAGCTTTCTCGGAAGTTGTGCCGCAATGCGATGTGGAACGAGTGGTAACGGTCGTCACGCGTGTTCTGCAGCAGGAACTGGCCTGCGGCACCACCGGACGCGGTGTTGTACACGAAGCCGTGAGCTCCGTAGCGTTCGAGAAATTCGGCTTTCAAGTAAATCGCTCGGGGAAGTTTCTTTTCCAGGGCGAAACTCCAATTAACGTATCGTGGCGCTTGAAGCGTGGTGCGATTAACGAAGAATGTGGTTAACACTGGCGTAGGGACAGTCGTAGGTGCCCCGTTCACATCCGTGGGTTGGCCACTTGCGTCGAAGAAGTAGTCTGTCCGCCGGCCAGCAAAAGGACGGGCGATCAAAAACAGCGGAGTCGCATCGTAGACGATTCCGATTCCTGCCGAGATTTTGGTGTTGCCCTCGTTATCTAGCACGTAAGTTCCGGCCAACCGAGGCGAGATCAGCACGTCGCGGACGATCTGATCCCAATCGAAACGCATACCGAATTCGATCAGCAAACGATTGGTCATGAGCCAGCGGTCCTGGGCATACGCACTGCTCTCGAGGTTGTAGGTTTTCGAAAGAGCGCCGCCTGCGAATGTTGAGTAGCGCGAGCACGGCGAGGGCGCCACAGGCGTTCCAGTACTGTCGAGCGGGCAGTGTCTTAGCGGGGCAGGACTCTTTGGCCAGAAGGAAATCGGCCGTCGCGTGAACTCAGCCGCGTA
>QIAB01000077.1:42970-58383 GCA_003225455.1 Acidobacteriota bacterium | reverse complement strand
AAAATCGTTGGGGCGAAAAGTTACGCTGGTAATGAAATTCTTAAATACCCCGAATCCCAATCTCATCCAAATGCATATTCAAATCAGCCGGATCGCGATACACGCGGTAGGCGCCTGCATTCATCAGCTCATCCTCGCCGAATCCGCCGGAAAGCAGACCCACGCCCAATGCGCGAGCCCGTTGAGCGGCAAGCAAGTCCCAGATGCTGTCTCCAACCACCACACAATCTTCCAGGCTGGCGCCAAGTTTGCGTGCGGCGGCAAGAAACAGATCCGGATCAGGTTTGGCCCGCTGCACATCATCTCTCGTGATAACCGGCACGTCCTTGTCAAGGCCCAATAACTTCAACGGCTGTTCAGCTCCCTCACGGCTGCCACTGGTGGCGATTGCCCAGCGCACGCCCAGCCGTGACAATGTTTCAAGCAGATCGTTAGCGCCCGGCAGAATCCGAACCGTCTCAACCCGCTTCATGAATGCTTCTGTATGCAGCTTCTGCAAGCGGGCGATTTCTTTGGCATCCAGTTTCCGTTTAGCTTCTCGAAGAAACGCATGCACGATCAGCCCGCCGCTCATGCCAATCCGGCGGTGAATGTACCAGTTAGGAAGATGAATATCTTCGGTTTCGAGCGCTTCCCGCCAGGCGAGCACGTGCTGGTAAACGCTGTCAATCAGCGTGCCATCAAGATCAAAGAGAAATGCGGGCTGCGGACGCGCTTTCGAGTTGTGTTCTGTCATTGAGGACCCTTCACCGCGAGATGCGAATTCTCGTGTGCTAGTATCTACTGTTTTCATGAGCGCCGCAGGCCCGTAAAGGTGTGGTTACCGGCAGGCGGCGTTTCCCAGGGGCGGCTGTCAGCATCGAAGCGGGGGCGCCATGAAAGATACTCTGGGAGTTCTGTTAGCCGGAGGAGCCGGCGAGCGGCTCTATCCGCTCACGCGCGACCGCGCCAAACCCGCGGTCACGTTCGGCGGAATCTATCGCATCATTGACGTCACGCTTTCAAACTGCGTCAACTCTGACCTGCGCCGGGTCTACATTCTCACCCAGTACAAAGCCCTCTCGCTAAATCGTCATATCCGTGAAGGCTGGGCCATCATGGGCCGCGAGATGAATGAGTTCATCGAAGTGCTGCCTCCGATGAAGCGGGTGAGTGAACAGTGGTATCAGGGCACTGCCGATGCGGTTTATCAGAATATCTACTCAATCGGCTCCGAGCAGCCCAAGCATGTGCTGATTCTTTCCGGAGACCACATCTACAAAATGAATTACGGGCTGATGCTCAAGCAGCATGAAGACTCGGGCGCCGACGTGACTTTGGCCACAATTCAAGTTCATCCAAACGAAGTGTACCGGTTCGGGGTTGTCGGGGTTGACCACGATCATCGGGTCATTGGATTTCAAGAAAAGCCCAAGCAGACGGAATTGCGTTCACCATTCAATCCGGAAAAAGTATCGGCCTCAATGGGCATTTATCTGTTCAACACCGACGTGCTGATTCCGGTGCTGCTGAAG
The DNA here is from genome assembly GCA_003225455.1 of Acidobacteriota bacterium. Taxonomy (GTDB): domain Bacteria; phylum Acidobacteriota; class Terriglobia; order Terriglobales; family Acidobacteriaceae; genus QIAB01. The sequence goes on along the minus strand of QIAB01000077.1, from coordinate 56,869 downwards.
GACGCCGAAGATAATTCATCAAGCCACGATTTCGGGAAGGACATCCTGCCGCGAATGGCTGCCGATTACCGCGTCTACGCTTACGACTTCGTCGACGAGAACAAAAAAGAAGCGCTGTACTGGCGGGACGTGGGAACCCTCGAGGCGTATTACGAAGCCAATATGGACATTGTCGCGGTGTCGCCGGTGTTTAATTTGTACGACGAAGACTGGCCGATTCGCACACACCAGCGGCAGTATCCGCCGGCGAAATTCGTTTTCGCCGAGTCGGGGCGCACAGGAACGGCGCTCGATTCGATTGTTTCTTCGGGCTGCATTGTTTCCGGCAGCACGGTTCGAAACAGCGTCTTATCGCCGGATGTGCGCGTGAATTCTTACAGCGACGTGGACGCAAGCATTTTGTTCTCGCACGTCAATATTGGCCGCCATTGCCACGTTCGCAAGGCAATCATCGATCGCGATGTGCACATCCCGGAAGGAACAACCATCGGTTTTGACCCCGAAGCCGATCGCCAGCGCTATTTTGTAACCGAAAGCGGAATTACGGTCGTCACCCGCGACTACTCGTTATTCGAGAATCCGGTGACGGTCGATTACTTTACCAGCGAATAGGGCCAGACCCTCGTAACGCTCACCTCACCTTCGCTTTCCCTTCGGGTTAACGCTGTCGCACGAGCGCGTATCTCCGGCACGCTAATCTCACAGCCTTCCACTTTTTTGTGATACAAACGCCCGATGCCCGAATCCGGCTCTGCCACTCTAATACGCGCCATCGGCCGCTGGAGCATGGCGGCACTAGTAATCAACTCTATTATTGGCAGCGGCGTGTTCGGTTTGCCATCCGATTTAGCCAGGCTGCTTGGCTCCGCAAGCCTATACGCCGTTCTGCTCGCGGGCGTGGCAATGGGCGTAATCATGGCTTGCTTCGCAGAAGTGGCATCGCGCTTCACTCAAACCGGCGGTCCGTATCTATATTCGCGAGTCGCATTCGGCCGCCTCCTGGGAATCGAAATGGGATGGATGCTCTGGCTGGTCCGGCTAACCGCGCCGGCAGCAAATGCGAATTTGTTCGTCGTGTACCTGCGCGAGTTCTGGCCGCGCGCTATGGACCTGGTTCCACGCTTCTGTGTTTTGACTCTGCTTATCGGAATCCTTGCATTTACAAATCTGCGCGGCGTGCGTGCCGGAACGGAAATGAGCAACATCTTCACAGTCGCGAAGCTTGTTCCGCTATTTCTGGTAGCGATAGTTGGGGTTGGCTACGTTTTGAGCGGGCATCCAGTGTCAAGCGCGACGACAGTCTCGGGGGGATTGCATTCCTGGCTGAAAGCCATTCTGATCCTCGGGTTTGCATACGGCGGATTTGAAGGGGCTCTTACGCCAATGAGCGAAGCCACCAATCCGCGCCGCGATACGGCTTTCGGGTTGCTCGCTGCTCTTATTACGTGCGCTGCCCTGTACAGCGTCATTCAATGGGTTGTGATCAAAATCTTGCCGAATGCGGCGCAGAGCGAACGCCCTCTCGCAGATGTCGCCAGGTTAGCGATGGGAAATGGCGGCGCAGCCCTGATTGCCGTTGGCGCTCTGGTCTCGATTTACGGTTATCTCAGCGCCAACATGCTGGCCGTGCCGCGCCTTACTTTCGCCTTGGCCGAACAGCAGGATTTCCCATCTATTTTTGCGGCGGTACATCCACGCTTCCGCACACCTTACTTTTCGATTGGTGTGTTTGCCACACTGGTCTGGTTATTTGCACTGCTTGGGAACTTTACTTGGAACGTGACCCTTTCGGCCGCGGCCAGGCTGTTTTGCTACGGAGCAGGATGCGCGGCCCTGCCCGTCCTAAGAAGGAAGCAGCCGGGCGGAGCGTGGTTTCAATTGCCTGGAGGCTCGTTCCTCGCTGTGGTGGGTGTGGCAGTGTGCCTGGTGCTGATCACGCAAATCGATTTACGAAAGTCGCTCATTCTGATGGCAGTGATTGTTGTAGCGTTTTTGAACTGGATAGCCGTACGCAAGCGCGAATCACAAAAAGCCGTCAGCGAGTTTCCCGTGGAATGAGTCCCGCACGTAGGGGAAAGGCGGCTCTTGAGGTGGGCCAGATCCAGTGTGCTGCAGGTTAGCTCTTAACTTCCTTCGTTGAGTCCTTCGCCGGGTCAGCCGGAGTTTCCTTCATGCCATCTTTAAGCGCACGGAGGCCTTCCCCTATGCCTTTGCCGAGTTCTGGTAACTTCTTGGGGCCGAACACCAGCAGGGCGATGAAGAAGATTACCAGCAGATGCATCGGCTGAAAAAGCCCTTCAAACATACACGTCCTCCCAAAATCCTCAGAAAATCTATTTTAACACCACCGCCGCCCCTAGGCTGGCGCTAGATTTATTGTTCGCGCCACCAGAGCCTGTAACAAAACCTTGATCGGGAAGGACGCGCTGTAGATTGGAAAGGCCGCCATGCCGCATCTCACACCCCGCGCACCAATTCAAACACGGTGATTTCCGGCCTTGACCCGAAGCGACTTGGGTAATCGACGATGCCGATGCCGCGATTGACGTAAAGCTGTGAGTCGCCCTTTTGAAACAACCCTCGGACGTAGGGCGTGATAAGACGGCTGGGCGACAAGCTGGGATGGATAAAATCCAACGTCACTTGGCCTCCGTGGGTGTGTCCACCCAAGCTCAAGTCAATTCCCAGCGCGGCGGCGCGGTCGAAGGTGTTTGGATTGTGGCTCAGAAGGATGTTAACCGTATCGGGAAGCACCAACTGTTCGATGTCCTGAAGATATTCCTTCACCGGGTGTCCAGGGGCTTCCACGCGGCCGGGCCGTGACTGGTAGTCCACGCCCATCAAATTGAGCACGCTGCCACCTTCATTGACCGCGGCACGATCCCCGCGGAGGATGCTAGTTCCTTGAGCGGCGAAGAGCCGGGTAATGGAATCTTCCGCTCCGATATACAGTTCATGATTGCCGAGGCAGCCGAAAACGCCGTACGGCGCTTTGAGGCCTGAGAGCGCCTCGACCACCGTTCCCTGCGCCGTGTCGTCCCAAGTGAGGTAGTCCCCGGTTAGCACGACAAGGTCCGCTTTTTGCTGGCTCGCGATGGCGGCGTACTTGCGAATCTCATCCGCGCTCATGAAGGCGCTAATGTGGAGATCAGAAAGCTGCACGATGCGGAAACCGTCGAAGGCCTTCGGCAGCCGTCGCAGCTTGATCTGCTTGTGACTGGTCTCAAGATTAAGCCGGCCATAGAAAAGCCCATAGGCGCCGGCAACAAACGGGGCAGCGGTCAAGGCAATGGCAGTTTGCTCCAGGAAGTGTCGTCGGCCGGGGGAGCGCAGCTCGAGCCGGTGAGGAATTATCAACTTCTTGAAACTCCAACTGACCGCCCGTGCGACCCGATCGGCGGCCCACAATAGCACGGCGACCAAGAATCCGAAGAACGAACCCAACGACCATAATTGAAACGGCGCTTCCAGCAGGGTCGACCTGAGGGTCAGGGCAGTGCCCTTAAATGTCTCTCCACCGTTGAACAGGCTGTAGGCCAGCAGGGAAAAATAGACGATCAACCCCGCAGCTCCCAAGCCCCTGCGCCAGCGCTTGCTGGGGATCAGCCTTTTACCCAGTTCGCCTACGCGCCGTATCCAGAAGACCTGGCTTGCAACGAAGACCACGATAATAGCACCGAAGAATAGTGTGTAGAGGCGGCCGAACTCGTCGGGATATACCAGCAGGAAGACGGCATAAGCGAATATCAACGACAAAGCGATGGCGCGCTTATGAGCTTTTAGAACAGTAATCGTCTTTGCCATGTTCATGGTGGAGAAATACAAGGGAGCCAATTATAGGCTTAAGAAGCCTCTCTGCCCGCTGCCCAAAAGCTTGCACAGCTAAAAGGTCCATTACTTCCGTGACCTACTAGACATTACTGCCCCGGGATATGTTGCCAACCAGGGGCCGGCCAAGTTCGATTCCTTCCGGCCAAGGAGCCAACGTGCGCCGGAGTGCCTTGGTTTTGCTGCTGCTTACCCTTTCTGCGCTATCTGCTTTTCCGGAAACGAATGAACCCAAACCGCTGGATTGTACGCAGCTCATGGCCTGGATAGCTGGGGGAGTTTCCTCCCCGCGATTGCAGCACATTGTGGGCGAGAGAGGAATCGGATTCACTCCGAATGAAGCTGCGATCAAACTGCTCATCCGCGCCGGAGCCGAGCCAGCACTTATTCGTAGCTTGCGTGCGACACATGGGATCCTGGCATCATCGGCTAACGCCTGTCCGGTAAAGCTGGCCCATGCAGGCGAACTGATTCGCGAAAAGAATTACGACGATGCCAAGGCGATAATCGAGCCGCTGATCGCGTCCGATTCTCGCAGTCCCAGTTTGCATTTCTTGATGGGCTACATCCGCCAACAGCAGGAAAACTGGGACCAGGCGTTCGACGAATATTCCACTTCACGCGACGAAATGCCCGGCTCTTCCGATACGCACAGCCGGCTGGCCTATGTGTTTTACCGCTATGACGACGCTGACAATGCCATCGGGGAGGCGCGAACCGCGCTCAGCATCGATCCCACGAACGCTGAAGCCTATCGCTATCTTGGTCTGGGCCTTTATGCCAGTCATAAGGACGCAGCCGCTCTGCATGCTTTTCAGGAGTCATTGGCCCGGGAGCCTAATTGCGCCGAGGTTTACTACGATATGGCCATCACTTTGCGCCATAAGGGTGATAGCAGTGCCGCAGTTGCCGCCTATCGCAACGCCATAGCCCTAAATCCGCAGTTCTGGGAGGCCTACAACAATCTCGGATTGCTCCTACATGATCTGGGGAAGCTTGACGATGCGATTGCCGCCTACCGCGAGGCTAAGCGGCTCGCGCCGGGTGAAGCCTCCGTGCGCAACAATCTCGGCAATACATATTGCGATAAGGGAGACTATGACTCGGCTATCGCCGAGCTCCGTGAGCTCTACCGCATGAACCCCGGTTGGGAACGCGGTCATAGCTGCCTGGCAAAGGCGTTGCTGGCCAAAGGGGAGATTCAGCCGGGGATCACTGAACTCCGGCTTGCCATTCAGCAGAACCCAAACGGCGCGGCTGAACATCGCGTGCTGGGGCAGACTCTGTTAATCCTGCATCAGGAGGAAGAGGCCGTGCACGAACTGCGCACTGCAGTGGAATTAGAGCCGGATTCTCCCCTGGCCCACCACTTTCTTGGGACAGCCCTTTTCAACTCCCAGAACTTTCAAGCCGCAGAAACCGAATTTCGTCAGGCCGTTCGCCTTCAGCCCAGCGCCAGCAACCATTATTATCTCGCCGCCTGCCTGATGAATCTTGGCCGCTATGATGAAGCTTTGGCAGAGCTCGATACCGCCGCAGAGATGGAACCCAGCCAGAGCCTGTATCGCGCCCGCAAAGAAGAACTGGAAAAGCTGATCAAAGCGGGCAATCGCTAGTCCCCTTCTTGATTGTGTGTCTCACTCTGACGCGCACAGTGCCGACGGTGCGACATCAAAATCATGTAAGTCTCTGATTTCACGCAGTCATAAGTTGGCTTGCCAAGTGCTATGTCCTATCGGTCAGTAGCCCAGCATGAACTACCGTACCATCGGCAATCAGAACCGTGAGACCTAGAATGGCATTTGGTTTACAAGGTCTGCAATCTATCCGTCTCTAGTTTATTCGGGAGTAGCATTTATGAACACGACCCAGGCCGCAACCGCCACTGCCAGGCAGATGTCCCAGGCTGTTCTTCCGCGCGACAGCGAATTTAATGCCGCAAACTTGGCCACGCCACGGCGTGCCGGCTACGGTCTGCCCTGCGCGAAGTGCAAGACGTATTACTCCGCTGATCTTGATTCCTGCCCGGTGTGTAGGACAGCGGAGCGTGTTTCGCCGGTTCCAACTGGCGCGACGGCGCCTATTGAAAGCGAGCCAGAATTTAGCTCCGACGAAGCTGCTCTGGAAGCGGAACGCGAGCGCTTTCTGCGCGAGTTCAAGTCGCAGGTTTACGCCTCGCATATGCAGATTAACGCAGCGGCCAGCTTCCGCTGCAGCAAGGAAGAAAATCATCAGGGGGCATTCGAACCAGCGGCTGTCTGCCAAGATTGCTACGACCAGGTGCGTGGAGAGTTGGACTTGATGGAAGCTGCCCTGCACATGGATTTAAAAGAAGCCACACAGATCGTGTATGACGCCGTTTGGTCAGATCCTTCTGATCCAGGGAAGACCTACCAGAACGCGGCGCAGGCGCTGCTCACGGAATTGCGCAATCGCGCCGGAATTTCGGCGGTGCTGGGGCCACTGCAAACCCTACCGCATTAAGGTCTGGATGTGAGGGTCACTGCGTCTTTAGACCGACCCACTTTCTCCCGGCATACAGCCGGAATCCGCCGCCATCTTCGACGATCTTCAGTGGGACAGGGTGCGCCAACATGTCGTCGATTTTTGCACTCACGCTGAGCACATCGTTTGCGCCAACATCCATCACAAGCAATTTATTGTCTTTTGAGAAGCCAAAGCCATATTGTCCCGGCGCCAGCTCACTTCCCTCGATGTTCAACTTCACCTCAGTGATGAGGAATCCCTGATACTTGGCCTGAATATCAGCGGCATAGCCGGATGTATCCACCAGTCCCGCCAGCACAAGCCTGCCATCGGAATTGCTGAATCCCGCCGAGTTGCGAAGCTGGACGGAGGCGGACTGCCCGCGGAAAAAGTAAGCCGTCGGGACAACGCGCTTCAAATCTTCCGCCTTCAGCACGCCCGGCTTGGGTGGCTGCTGGGCAATCGCAACGGCCGCGAGAAGAGCAGACAGAAAAATTCCGGAGAATACACTAAGGCGCGCGCTCATCAAATCCTCCTACCTGCGAAAAACTCGGAAAAGCAGATTCCTCGGCGGCTGAAGCCGCTTCGGAATGACAAGATTAAAGGACTCATTGGTACCCTTCAACTTCGCTCAGGGCGGGCCTGTGAACTGGTGCCCTTCCCAAAACACGCTCGCAATCGAGTTTTTCCGCATTCTCCTAATGTCGTGAAAACCGCAGCTTGCCAAATGCGCTGGGCACATGAAAATTCGGCGCGGGCGTGTGAGTCGGCTGCCACGCCATATATGAACGCGGCTCCTTTGATCCCTCAATGCGATAGAAATTCGCCCGCCAAACCGCGCCGGGATCAAAATGTGGGGTGACCGCTTTCATCGGAATCGCCAACTCCGCCGCCCAGGTGTGTGATCTTTCATTCAGCACAACCGACCGCTGCATGCCGCTTTTCAAGTCCGAGATGCCGCCCGGGAAAACGTCGAGATCGATCCACATGCCGTTCGGACTGACCTCGAACTCTTTGTAATAATGCTCCCGCGAAGGATCAGGTTGCAAGAATGCCTCAGCCACATCGCGATCCCAGAGATGATCGCGCCGGCCATTAGCGTCGGCGTCGCCGAACACGTACAGCTCCCGGTAGCGGCACTCGTACCGCAGATACAATGTTTCGGCCGACCACAGCGCGTGTACCTGTGTTTCTCGTTCGGGATCGGGGTTTTTCCCCTGCCAATCTGAGCAGAATGAAACTGGCCTGGCAGTTTGCCACTCTGCTGCTGGATGCGCCGCATCGAGCTTGATGGCATGTGAAACGTAAGAGGCCACTATTTCGACGCCAGGGGCTGCGCACGATATTGCCTGTCTGGTTTCACTCATCATCGGATGCGCTCCCAGGAGCAATACCAGGGTAAGAAGTTGCCGAAGCACTGCACCAGCATAGCGTAGAAAATCAATTTGACAGCAATATCTGGATAGCTCAGGGGGCCAGGCGGGCATATCTTGGGATTCATGACAAGCAATGCGATACTCAATCTGACGGAAGCTTTCGACATGAACCACGTGAGCGAGACTCGGCAATGGGAAGCGGTCATGAGCCGCGATCCTGGCCAGGATGGCCGGTTTGTGTTCGCGGTATCTTCAACCGGGGTATATTGCCGGCCGTCGTGCCCGTCGCGGCATCCACGGCGTGAAAATGTTATGTTTTTTCGCAAGCCCGACGACGCCGAGAAGGCCGGCTATCGCGCCTGTTTGCGCTGCCGTCCGCGGGCGATCGGCGGAAACGCGCAGATGGAAATGGTGAAAGCCGTATGCCGCTACATCGAACAGCATCTCGATGAGCCGGTCACGCTGGCGCGGCTGGGCGCGGCCTTCAAGCAAAGCCCGTTCCATTTGCAACGCACGTTTAAAGCAGTATTGGGAATCTCGCCCCGCGCCTATGCCGATTCCTGCCGCATGAATCAGCTCAAGCGCAATCTTCAGGCCGGGCATTCGGTTACGCGCGCACTGTACGACGCCGGTTACAGCTCCAGCAGCCGTTTGTACGAGCGCACGGCTTCGCAGCTTGGCATGACTCCAGACAAATACCGTCGCGGCGCGATTGCTGCTCCAATTCGCTATACCTCCACCGATTCTCCTCTGGGACGTATGCTGATTGCAGCAACAGAAAAGGGAATCTGCGCGATCCAGTTCGCGGATTCCGAAGAGGAACTGGAGCAGGGGTTGAAGCACGAATTTCCGTTCGCGGTTCGACGGCGGGATGATTCCGGCATGCGGCAGTGGAAAGAAGATCTGCTGCATCACATGCGCGGCCAGAAATTGAATGCCAGTCTTCCGCTGGATATTCAGGCGACTGCCTTTCAGCGGCGAGTGTGGACGTATCTGCAGTCGATTCCTTTTGGCTCGACCAAGTCCTACAGTCAGGTGGCGAAGGCAATCGGACAGCCCACCGCGACCCGCGCCGTAGCACGAGCCTGCGCCACAAACCCTGTCGCAGTGGCTATTCCGTGCCATCGCGTGGTCCGAGAGAACGGCGAAATGGGCGGTTATCGCTGGGGAATCGAACGCAAGGAAGCTCTGCTCGAAATGGAGCGTGCCTAACCACTATGGATGGACGACGGGCGTCCTCGCCCGTCGTGTTATTTTTCCATACGCTCGTAAACCGATCTCGCGTAGGAAAACAGGCTTAGAACTGCGTTCTTCTCCGCTTCCGTATTCCAGTCCTGGTTTGATTTCACCGCGTCTATCATGCGATCAATCCAAGCGAGGAAGTAGGCCGCGTCTTCTGCCGGTTTGAGCGCAGAACCCGCCACGCTTACAAATACCGGGCTTGTCGTCGCATACGGATACAAATCAAGCACCGGATACTCCGGCTTTTCGCTCCAGGCACGCAGAAGGCACCATCCACTGTGGGAGATGGGAATCGCGTCCTCAATATCTGCGCTTACACGATCAGCATTCAACTTTAAGTCGCGCGCTACTTGTCCGTTGCAGATGACCTGAAGGTGGTCGATAGGAACAATCGAACGCAACGATGCGGTGAACTTTACTTTGTTATCGCCGGCAGGTAAGCGAAGTTGATCGCCCAGTTCACGGCCGCCGAGAGTAAATCTGAGCAGTGGGCCGTTGGTTGCGAAAGTCCGTCCTTGTTTCAATGACGCTAGCCAGGTGCGAATGTCGAGTGGGCCGGCGGGGACATTAACGTAGACACGATCCAATCCAACTGGGCCGCGCAGAGATGCAAAATTCGCCATCGCGTCGGTACCAGCCGCTGTAGGGAGATGAAAACCGCAGTTCAGCAGCCGATACCAAACCGCAGCGGTCGATTTGTGGTCGCTGAACCCCATGACCTCGATGTAATCCACCTTCCCCAGTGCAACATCAACGGGAAGCTCGTGAGTAAGCGATTCATCCTTGGCCGGATCAGGAATCGACTCGTAAGGATGAACGTAGCCAACGACTGCCTGCTGCTCATGAGCAACATCAGCCACGATGGCGTTTGCGGGGAACAGGCTCGCCGCCGCAGTGTTGGGATAAGCGGCATAACCGGGAATCAGGAAGTTGCGGGTGAGATTCAGCAGGCCAAGATGTCCCCAATAGCTGGTGTGATATTCCTGGGAATGAAGGAGTAAATTTGTCGCGGTCGATGCTGGGTCGGGCTTAGTACTGAAGTAAGCAATATCGGGGATGCGCTGCTCTTTGTTGACCACCAGGTCTTCCACAATGGAAAGATTTTCCGCGGCCGCCTCCTCCACCAGATGCTTCGGTGTGTTGCGATATCCCCCGCCATAATTCATGTGCACGTGAACGTCGCCGCTGACCCACTGCGAGTGCGTGTCCTTCCGTAAATTGAGCGGCTTAAGATAGATTGTCAGGTTTGAGCGGCGTCCGGCGGTGATCAGCACGCGCTTTTTTTCGACTGAGTACTCGAATCCTTTCATCACTTCGACTTCTACAGTTCCTGCGGGGACGGCCAGCTCCGAGCTTCCAGGGGTGTGAAAGTAATGGGCTTCGAACGCACGTTCGGAACGAACGAAGTTGTCATCGGCACGCATCCAGGCATCTTCGGGAGCGTAGGCACGGCCATCTTCGCCGGTAATAAAACTCCGCGCTGCGGTCGGGCGTCCGTTCGGGGCCAACACGGTGAGGCTGAGTTGGCCGATCGGCTTGAGATAATGCTTGTCTTTGATAATGACCTGGGCTTGGGCTCCGCCCAAAACTTCCTGCGTCCACAGCGAGGTGTTCCCGCCGCGGTTGGAGATAAATGCAATGCGTTTTGCATCTGGCGACCAACGTGGCGCAACGTTGTCGAAGTCTCCATACGAAAGCGCGAAGGCGTCACCGCCTGAGGCCGGCATCACCCAGAGCTGGTGCCATTGTTGTCCAACATAAGATGAGTAGACGAGGCGTTTGCCATCCGGCGAGAAATCGGGCCGCGCCTTCCACGCAGTTTCTTCGTAATGAATTTCATGCGCCTCGGCGCCGGCCTGCGCCTTCATGCGCCAGAATCCTCCAGTGCCGTAGATGTGGCCTCGGTTGGACACGAAGAGAATCTCACTGCCGTCGCGGGACCACACGGGGCTGATTTCGTGATCGAACTGGCTGTAGTAATACCGTGGGAGTTCGCTGCGCGTCTCCCCGGTCAGGCGCTGCACATTCTTAAGTTCACCCTCGCTGAAGTCGGCGACGAAAATATGGAAGTGTCGCTTGTATAAGGTGGAGACGAACGCCACGCGCTTGCCATCGGGTGAAAATCTCGGTTCGACATTCACTGCTCCGCCCGAGGTCAGTTGGTGTTTCTTCTTGGTTCGTAGATCGAGCGACCAGAGCTCCATGGCATCTTTCTGGTAGCTCGCATACGCAACCCAGCGTCCGTCGGAGGCGCAATCGGGTTGGTAATCGTAGCCAGGACCGTCGGTCAACTGCTCAGCGGCCGTGCTCTCCAGTCGCTGTGCCCAGAGAGAACCTGCCATGGAGTAGATGAGTGAGCGTGAGTCTGCCGTCCAGGCAACAGAGCCAGGCCCAGTCGTGAGCTGGGGAAGATACATTTCCCGGTAGTAGTACGAATGAGGCAAATCGATCTGCTTCAGGACCGGCTCACGCTGCGCCAGCAGCGGCAGAGAAGTGAAAATCAGAACCAGCAGAAACCGTCTGCGAGTTTGGATCGACAAGAATTCCTCCGGCTCGATTGGACGGCGGAGATTATATCCAACCTAGTGCGAGTCGGGGACGAGAAGGCCGATCTCGGAGTCTGCCGCCTGAGTTCCGAATTCCTCAGCTCTCCACAAGCAGACCCAGACCTCCACAGGATGTGCACAGCGAAATCAGCTTTGCCACTTGCGTAAATTGCCGCCGCAGGTGCAGAGTCAATCCACGCCATGAAAGTTGCTGCGGAAGTTTGTCCTCTTTGTGAAGGCACCGGCTGGAAATCTGTTTCCAGCGGGACGGATCGTCGCGTCACTCGTTGCGAATGCCGCGTGCAGGCCAGGTCCGAGGCTCTGCTGAAAGCCGCGAGAATTCCAAAGCGCTACGAACACTGCGAGCTTTCAAACTTCGACTACGAAGGCCCACATCGGACGCTTTTCCCCGCTCGCATGGCAGCCTGCAAGTTTGTAGAGGAGTATCCAGTGGACAACACCGGCTTACTCCTTATCGGCACGATTGGCGTGGGAAAAACGCATCTTGCGGTCGGCATCATTAAAGAGTTGGTTCTCAGCAAAGGCATCGCCTGTCTTTTCTACGATTATCGCGAGCTGCTCAAAGAAATTCAGAATTCCTATAACGAATCGGTGAAGGCAACCGAACTCGATGTGCTGCGACCGGTTTTTGAGACCGAGGTGCTGGTTCTGGATGAATTGGGTGCAGTAAAGCCAACTGAGTGGGTTTGGGATACGGTCAGCCTGATTTTGAATACCCGCTACAACGACAATCGTACGACTATCATCACCACGAATTTTGATGACAAGCCCGCAGGCGCTATTGGTGGACCTCGCGGGGCAGCTCGAGATGAGAATCTAGGCGACCGCATCGGAGAACGTATGCGCTCTCGCCTGCACGAAATGTGCCGCATTATTAGGATGGAAGGCAGTGACTTCCGGCAGATCCGCAGCGCCAGCTTCCGGTAGAACATTGCCCGCATGGAACTCTTCTCCATGATTCACAATTGATTACTTGGAGATGAGGACTCACGATGCCTATCGCGCTGAACCTGGAGGGCTTTTTGCTGCTCTGGCGGCGTTATAATGACGCTTCTCTCCGGAGACTCCATGCCCCAAGTCGTTCGCTCGCCAAAGCTATATGACGTTTGCATTATAGGATCCGGCGCCGGCGGCGGCACTGCCGCAAAGATTTTGACCGAAGGCGGACTGAATGTCGTGATGCTCGAGGCGGGCCCGCCGCTTAACCCGGAAAAAGATTACAAAGAGCATTTATGGCCGTACGATCTGCCACACCGCGGCATCGGTGTTGGCGGCAAGCTTCGCCGCGAAATCAACGATGAATTCATGGCCCCGGACGGCGCGTGGGAGATCGACGGCGAACCATACACTTCAGCACCGGGATCGCGTTTTCGCTGGTTCCGCTCGCGTATAGTTGGCGGCCGCACTAATCATTGGGGGCGCATCGCTCTGCGTTTCGCTCCCATAGATTTCAAATCGCGCTCAACCGACGGCATGGGCGATGACTGGCCGATTACTTACGCCGAGCTGTCTCCTTATTACGACAAAGTTGAAAGCTACATTGGAGTTTTCGGAACCAAAGAGAATATTCCCAGCGCGCCGGACGGAATCTTCATGCCTCCTCCACCTCCGCGCTGCACAGAGACAGTAGTCAAGAAAGCCTGCGATAGGCTGAATGTGCTTTGCATTCCGTCGCGGATGGCCATCATCACTAAGCCTTTGAATGGGCGCGCAGCCTGCCACTATTGCGGGCAATGCGATCGCGGATGCTTGACTGCGTCAAATTTCAGCTCAAGCCAGGTCATGATTCCGCCGGCGCAGGCGACCGGCCGATTAACTCTGATCGCCAATGCTATGGCCCGCGAGATCATCGTGGGCAAAGACGGAAAAGCGCAGGCAGTTTCTTACATAGATAAAACCACACGCACAGAGAAGCGAGTTAACGCGAAGGCATTTGTCGTGGCAGCGAGTGCCTGCGAATCGGCACGGCTGCTCCTGAACTCGAAATCGACGCTGTTCCCTGACGGACTGGCAAACTCTTCAGGCGCGGTTGGCCGGTATCTCACCGACAGCGTGGGAACCTCGGGTGGCGGCTATTTCCCCCAGCTTGAAAAAATTCCGCCGCATAACCACGATGGCGTCGGCGGGATGCACATGTATATTCCGTGGTGGAAATTCGATCGCAAGAACGATTTCCTGCGGGGATACCACATCGAGATGTACGGTGGCCGCGGCATGCCCGGAGTGGGCGAATTCGATGATGTATGCGGAGAATTCGAGGGCTATGGTCTTACTCTCAAGCACACTTGCTGCAGCATGTACGGGACATACATTGGCCTTGAAGGCCGAGGCGAAATGATTCCCAACTCGCAAAGCTATTGCGATATTGATCCCGTCACCGTCGATCAATGGGGAATTCC
>QIAB01000077.1:30105-42955 GCA_003225455.1 Acidobacteriota bacterium | reverse complement strand
TAACGAAATCAAGATGGCGAAGGATATGCAGGAGACGTTTCGCTCCATCGTTGAAGCGGCCGGGGGAATCTACACCACCAAGACTGGGCCGGACACGCCGCGTCCTTATGGTATTGCCGATGGTGGCGTGATCATTCACGAGCTGGGCACGGCGCGCATGGGCCTGAATCCCAAGACCTCAGTGTTGAATAAGTATTGCCAGGCGCACGATGTGAAGAATCTGTTCGTAGCGGATGCAGCGCCATTTGTGACGAATGCGGACAAAAATCCGACGCTGACGATCATGGCGCTATCGTGGCGAACCTCAGAATATTTGCTCGAGCAGGCGAAGAAGGGGAATTTGTGATTTTCGGATCACGACATGGAGCGAGCATATGACTAAATCCATCTCCCGCCGCGATGTGCTGAGAACGCTTGGTATGGGCGCGATGGCAGGCTCAGTGCTGCGAGTTATCCCCATGCAAGCCGCCGAGTATGCGCATAACATGGTGCAGGCTGAGAAGGCGTCGAGCGCCGACGGATACACGCCGAAATTTTTCCCCGGACACCAATACCAGACATTGCAAGCGCTCTGCGAAACGATTATCCCGAGCGAAGATGGCTCTGGCGGCGCAATTGAAGCTGGCGCGCCCGAGTTCATTGATTTACTCACCAGCGAAAATCCCGAGTATCAACTGAAGCTGGGCGGTGGATTGATGTGGCTGGATTCAGCGTGCGCCGACCGTTACGGCAAAGCTTATCTCGATTGCGCTCCCGAGCAGCAGAAGCAAATGCTTGATCAGATCGCGTATCGCAGAAATGCCCTTGCGGATCCCAGTCTGAGCCAGGGCATCGACTTCTTTTCTTTTTTACGGATGATGACGGCGGATGGATTTTTCACCAGTGAAATCGGCATCAAGTACGTCGGCTACGTTGGCAACAAATACATGAAGAGTTTTGCCGGATGCCCGCCAGTTCCGGAAGCGTAAAGAACTAGCTGAATGGATGTTCCAATGACGTGCTCTGTGGCGTGAATAGTTCCGCGCCAGTCTCGGTGATGCGCATGTCATCTTCTAAGCGTATCCCAAACTCGCCACGAAGATAGATTCCGGGCTCATCGCTGAAAGTCATGTTGGCCACGAGTTTCGTGGTGTTTCCGCGGACCAGATAGGGCCACTCGTGCCCGTCCATGCCCATGCCGTGACCCAGGCGATGAGTGAAAAATTTGTAATCCGGGCCATAGCCGGCCTCGGCGATGATTTTGCGCGCCGCAGCATCTACAGCCTGACACTCCAACCCGGGGCGTGCCGTCTTCAATGCCGCAGCCTGAGCCCGGTGCACAATCTCGAAGACTCTCTTCATCTTGTCTGATGATTTTCCAAGAACGAATGTGCGTGTGATGTCAGAGCTGTAGCCTTCCACCTTGCATCCCCCATCCATCAAAACAATTGTGCCTTCTCGAATAAGTTGCGGAGCGACTGATCCATGCGGGAGCGCCGAATACTCTCCAACCTGCACGTCAGCGCCGCCGCTGAAACCGAGCTGCTTGTGAGCGGCTTCGATCAGATCCTCAAACTGTTGCTGTGTCATTCCCTCTTTCAATTTCAATGCATGGTATGCAGCTTCATACGCCGCGAGCGTGACATTGCTGGCCAACCGCATCAGGGCAATTTCATGATCGCTCTTGATCATGCGGCATCCGGCGGTGACTGGTGTGGCGCTGGCGATTCTCAATTGGGGCGCAACCTTCGAGATGCCTTCTGTGAAAACGAAGCGCACCGTTTCTTCCATTCCTACTGATCCTGTCGCAATGCCGCGATCGCTAAGCCCCTGTCCGATGCGCTGATATGGATTTTCATCCTCCTGCCAGACGCGTATGTCAGGCTGGTCGCCTTCCGGGGCGTTGGCAATCTGCTCCCGCGCCCGCCCTTCTTCAAAGGCTGGGCAGACGTAAAATGCCATTCCTTTGGCCGGCAGCACCAGGGCAAAGAGCCGTTCGCCGCCGTGCCACTGAACTCCTGTGAAATAGGCGAGCGAGGTGCCCTCCATCAATAAAATGGCGTCGAGATTATCGGCTTCCATCAGCTGGCGAGCTTTTTCCTGACGAACACGTCGTTCGTCGCGGGTGATCGGCGTAGCCTGATCCTTCATGGATTTCAGGCCGGCGAGGGATGGCGGCAGCAGGCCGCACTTCTCCTCTGCGAAGGCGGAATGCGTGGCGAGTGCTGCGCCACTGGCAATTGTTCCAGCCTGAATGAAGCGGCGTCGTGACAGCATCAGACCTCCTTGTAGCAAGAGGCTGTCATTATAGAGGCGACTGGAATCGGACCCGGCTCTGGGGTGGTATTCTTTTCGTCTTCTATGCCTGCAAGATATGCAGCACTATCGCTCACACTACTAACTTTGGTTCCGGCTTCAGCATTGGCTCGCAAGCAAGAAACCGGATTCCTCGATCGCGCCATCACCGTGAGCGGGAGAACCTACCGCTACCAGGTCTTTGTTCCCTACAACTGGGATAAACACAAAAAGTGGCCGGTAATTCTGTTTCTGCACGGCGCGGGTGAACGCGGCGATGATGGTCTGCTGCAAACCGATGTCGGGTTGGGCCATGCCATTCGTGAGCAGGTTGCAAAATTTCCTTTTGTAATGGTAATGCCGCAGTGCCCCAAGGAGAAGGTGTGGACCGATTCGGAGATGGAAGCACAGGCGCTAGCCGCGCTCGATCGCAGCGTGAAAGAGTTCCACGGTGATTCTCAACGAATCTACCTGACCGGCCTTTCTATGGGCGGATATGGAACGTGGGATATAGCCGCCAAGTATCCGCATCGTTTCGCGGCTTATATCGCGATTTGCGGAGGAATTCACGGGCCAGAGCATTTCAAACAAATTGAAGTAAGCCTAGCCAGGGATCCGCAGGTCACGGATGCTTACGCCGAGACCGCCCACCGCGTCGGCAAGACTCCGGTGTGGATTTTTCACGGCGAGGCGGACGATTCCGTTCCGGTTGAGGAGTCGCGCAAGATGTACGCCGCACTGCAGGCAGCCGGGGCCAACGTCAAGTACACAGAATACCCCGGCGTAGGCCACAAGTCGTGGGACAAAGCCTACGCCGAGCCAGAACTCGTGCCATGGTTGCTGAGCCAGCGATTGCTCCACTGATTCTCAGGCAAACGCCGCTCGCAACAATGATCACTGCACAGTCAGAATAGCCGGGGGCGAGGACGTTATTCCTCCCGAATTCGCGCCGATTGTGGCTGTTCCTGAGCCATTGGCGGTAGCCAATCCACCGACGCTCGGAGCATTCGCAATGGTCGCAACACTGGCCGAAGACGAACTCCAATGCGTGGTCAACGTAATGTCCTGGGTTGTGCTGTCGCTGAAGGAGCCCGTGGCCACAAATTGCTGCGTACTGCCGAGCGTGACGGTCGCGGTTGCGGGCGTAATCGCGAGCGAAACCAGTGTGCCGGTCCCGACGGTCAGCGTTGTAGTACCGGTCACGCCCGATGCGGTGGCCGAAATGGTTGCCGTGCCACTCTTCTTTCCGTGCACTACGCCTGAGCTGCGAATTGAAGCAATATTTGGCTTCGAAGACTTCCACGACAGGCCACTCAGATTAGTCGCGGTGCTGCCATCGCTGAAATGCCCTGTGGCTGTAAACTTCAGCAACGTGCCCTTAGCGATTCTTTGATCCGCCGGACTGATTGTGATCGAGGTCAAATACGCAGTTGAGACTGTCAACTGAGTAGATCCGCTGACTGAACCTAATGTTGCCGTAATAGTGGATGTGCCGGTCGCAATGCTGGTAGCGGCGCCTTGATTGTTAATCGTTGCAGTAGCCGCACTGGAAGAACTCCACAGAACTGACGCGGAAATATCCTGCGTGCTGCTGTCGCTGAAAGTGCCGGTGGCTGTGAACTGCTTGGTGGTTCCAACAGCCATGCTGGAATTCGCCGGGGTAACGGCGATCGAGACGAGGGTCGCTGCACTGACGCTGAGAGAAGCGGTTCCCGTGACTCCACCCGAAGCCGCGGTTATCGTCGTGCTTCCAATTCCAACGGCGGTCGCCAATCCTGTAGAGCCAACTGAAGCAACGGCGCCGCTTGAAGAAGACCAGCTCGCCGAGGTCAGTAACTGTGTGCTGCCATCGTCGAAGCTTCCAACTGCGCTGAACTGCTGCGTGGTGCCAAGAGCGATGGAGGTAGTTGCAGGGCTGACTGCAATCGAAAGCAGGTGAGCTGCAACAACGGTTAAGGTCGAAGAGTCGGAGAACGAACCGACGGTTGCAGTAATGGTCGTGTTGCCCGCGCCGACGGTTGTTACCAAGCCAGAACCGCTAACCGTGGCCACCGGCGTCGTGGAAGAGTTCCAGGTCACGCCACTTGCCAGGTCTTGGCTCGAGCCGTCGCTATATGTCGCTGTTGCCGTGTACTGCTGGTTAATGCCGATGCCGAGAGTTAATCCTACCGGGGTCACCGCAATCGAGGCGATGGTCGGAGCCGTGACTGTGACAGTGGTCGATTGGCTAACAGATCCAAGAGTGGCAGAAATGTTGGATGAACCGGCTTTCACTGCTGTCAGCAAGCCATTCGCGTCAACCGTGGCGACCGCCGTCGAGGATGAACTCCAGGTCACGAGCGCGGTCAGGTCGCGGCTGCTGCCGTCGCCGTAGCTGCCGGTAGCAGTAAGCTGCTGCGTGGTGTTGACCGGAACCGATGGTGCTGCCGGAGAAATGCTAATAGCTATTAGATTCGTGCCCGCATTGGTGACGTTCAGCGTCGCTGTACCTTGCATCGCTCCAAACTGTGCCGTTAGAGTGACTACTCCGACCACAACCCCTGCCGCCAATCCTGCGTTGTTAACCGAAGCAACGCTGGAGTCGGAGGAACTCCACAGCGCCAAACTGGTCAAATCTTTCGAAGTACCGTCGGAGTACTTGCCGGTCGCAGTGAACTGCTGAGTTGCGGTGGCGGCTACAGAAGCATTTCCGGGAGCCACTTGCAGCAGCGTCAGCGACGCCGTTAGTGGAGGTGGAACGCTGGGGCCGCCGCCAGAAGTGCTGGAGGAGGAGCCTCCACCGCACGAGCTCAGTAATGAAATGGTGCAAACAATGAGAATCAACGACACAGTTTTCACAGCAAGTCTCCCGCCGCAAGATTTTTCCTACACATTCCTGACTTTTTCTGGGGATTGTTTCGTGGGGATGGCCAATTCTATTCGGGAATGGCTCATTTTGGTGCAACGGCGGCCTTACGTTGGTAACTTGCTACTAGAAGAAGGACGCCTGTTTGGCAAGCCGCGAATGAACGCCGGTGAGGAAACTTGAGCTAATCAAGCACTTAGCGGTGCGTAAAAACATTCTTCGGCGATCTTAATGACAGTTACTAAAGATCAAGGCTCCGCCCTGCGCAGACCGGAATTTTCTACTTCGCGTGGGTGATAAGCATTTATTCAGTTGAAAATGCAAGAGCCGCCAAATACCATTGCGCGCTATCGCGTCCGATGCCAAAAGCTCTGGAAGGCAATGCCGCTTCTGTGACAACCTCGCGGGCGCAGTTGCGCCAGATTGGATTTCTCCCGCTTCTCGCGTTGTTTTACGGCTATACGGCCGGCGGCCCTTTTGGCTATGAGGAGATTTTTCAAGGCTCTGGCCCCGGAATGTCGCTGGTCTTCCTCACGTTTGTTCCCTTCCTTTGGAGCATTCCGATTTCCTTTGCGGCCGCAGAAATGAACAGCATCCTTCCCGTGCAGGGTGGCTTCTACCGCTGGGTGCGAGCGGCTTTCGGAGATTTCTGGGGTTTCCAGTGCGGGTGGTGGAACTGGACCGGGACGTTTCTCCTGAACTCTGTTTATGGTGTTCTGTTGATGGATTATCTGCACGACTACATTCCCGGCCTCACTGGCAATTGGAAATGGGCGGGCGCTGCCCTGGCGCTGTGTTTCTTGGCTTACTTGAATGCCCGCGGGGTCCAAGTCGCAGGCTGGCTCGCTGTCGTTTTGCAGATTGCGGTGTTCATACCGGTTGCGTGGCTTTGTATCGTTACGTTTTTCAAATTGCACTACGATCCCGTACTTCCGCTTGTTCCTCCCGGCAAACCTTTCGGTAGTGTGTTCGGAAAAGGACTGGCGCTCGCCATGTGGGACTACGCCGGTTACGAGCAGCTTTCAACCATGATCGGGGAAATGAAAGACGCACAGAGAACTTTTGTTCGCGTGCTCGCCTGGAACACGCCGATGAACATTCTCACTTACACTCTGCCGGCGACCTTGGCGCTCGCCGTGCTGGGCAACTGGCGAGAGTGGCAGACGGGCTACATGGTCACGGCGGCGGATCTCATCGGCGGCCATCCCCTCGGCGTTGCAATTCTCATCGCATCCATCATAGGGACCGCGTCGCTTTCCAACAGCACCATCCTCTATACAACGCGCATTCCCGCCACTATGGCCGAGGACGGCTATCTTCCTTCATGGCTCGGCAAGATTCATCCGAAATACGGGACGCCCACACGTGCCATCGCTGTCTCCGCAGTAGTTTATTGCTTGTTGGCGGGAACCAAAGTCGTCGATCTGGTGAACGTTTATATCTGGACGCGCATCGCCACGTCGATGCTGACAGTGCTCGCCGCATGGGGATTGCGCCGCAGGATGCCGGACGCTCCTCGAGCTTTTCGAATCCCAGGAGGCATGCTCGGCCTCGCCGCAACGATTATTCTTCCTGCCATTCTTTGTGGCGTGAAAATCTACAATAGCGAACCGTACGTTTTTAGATATGCTCCATGGCTGCTCGCAGGAGGGCCTGCGGCGTATGTGATTCTGCGCTATGTTTTTCGCTTGAAACCAACATCGGCCACGTAGCCCCGGACGCCCTCGTCCGGGGAGTCGAGCGAAGCTCGAGGGTTCAGCTCACCCAATCCAAAAACTTGTACCAGGCGCCTGCAAATGGTAAGAACCACGGCTTGCCGTTGTAAAGTCCGAGTGGCGCCCCTGGAAATGGAATGCCTACAAATGGATTTTCGGGTTTTTCGCCCGCGATCATCTCCGCCATTTTCTGTCCCTGCCAGGTGGCCATGGCGACGCCATGACCCGCATATCCCACCGCGAAGTAGATTCCATCGATCTGCCCGGCGTGCGGCATGATGTCGAAAGCGAAATCCAGTGTCCCGCCCCAGACATATTCGATTTTCACATCACGCAACTGCGGATAAACGTCGATCATTCCCCGCCGCAGAATTTCCGCGCTCTTGCGAATGGTGTCTGCAGTTTCGGGAAAGAACGCAGCACGCCCGCCGAAGAGCATTCGGTTGTCAGGAGTCAGACGGTAATAATAAAGATAATTTTTGGAATCGAAGATCATGCGGTTACGAGGACTAAGTTCCGACGCCACCGCGTCGGACAAAACTTGAGTTGTAATGATGTAAGAGCCGATAGGAATAATCTTCTTCCGTAGTGCCGGTGTCGCGGCACCCGTGTAACCGCTCGTCCCAACAAACACATTACCGGCCCAGAGCGATCCCCGCGAGCTAGTGACTCTAAATACTGAGGATCCGTTTCGCGACACGCGTTCGATCCGCTGTACCCGCGCATTTTCAAAAACCGATGCGCCCGCCCGCATCGCCGCAAGGCCAAGACCAGCTACATACCGTGCCGGATTCAATCCTGCGCTGACCTCATCAACCATGCCGCCGTAATAAATGAGGGACCCGATCTCCGTGGGCAATTCCTTGCGCGGCACTACTCGCAGTTGATGATGGAAATCCCGCGCAATGACCTGCGCCTGGCGGGCGAAATCGTCGAAATGCTTCTCCTTGCACGCGACTTCCAGGTGCCCGGAGCGCGCGAAATTGCATTCGATATTTTCTTCTCGAACAATCTGCTCCACACAGTCAATCGTCGCCAGCGATGCTGTATACATTTCTTTGGCACGCTCGCGTCCGTACATCGAGACCAGTTTGTTCACGCCTAGCTTGAGACCAGTCAGCACCATGCCGCCGTTGCGTGAGCTTGCTCCCCAGCCGATCGTCTCTGCCTCCAACACTGCCACCTTCGCGCCGCGCTTCGCCAATGCGCGCGCAGCCGAGAGGCCGGTGAATCCAGCGCCGATTACGGCAACGTCGACGCGTTCAGGGAGCGGCTGAGAGGGGTCAGTTTTCGGCGTCTCCGCGGTGGTGGGCCAATAGTTCTGTTCTCGAACGCTCATTTTTGTTCAGTTATCTGCGCGTTTCAATCTACAGGAGATTTCGGCGTTCTCACAACTTCACGCTGAAGCAGAGCCGGATTGACTTGGAAAACCCCAGAGCCTAGTATCCCTTCCACGGAGAGTTGCGTCCATGATTGGTAAGACCATAGGCCACTACCGCGTTCTTGAAAAGCTTGGCGGTGGTGGTATGGGCGTGGTATACGAGGCCGAAGACCTCAAGCTTGGCCGCCACGTCGCGCTGAAGTTTCTTCCCGAGGAACTGGCGCATGATCCGCAGGCGCTCGAGCGCTTTCGCCGAGAGGCGCGCTCCGCTTCCGCGCTGAACCATCCCAACATCTGCACCATCCACGATATTTCCGAAGAAAACGGCCGCAGCTTTATCGCCATGGAGTTTATGGCGGGTCAGACGCTGAAACACCGTTTGCTGGCCGGACCTATTCCTGCGGAAGAGTTGCTTGAGTTGGCTGTGCAAATTGCCGACGCGCTCGACGCCGCGCACAGCGAAGGCATCGTGCACCGCGACATCAAGCCAGCAAACATTTTCATCACGAAGCGGGGGCAGGCCAAGATTTTGGATTTCGGTCTCGCCAAATTGACTGCTAATCATGCGCCTGCGTCTCTAGACGGTGCGACCCTTGAAGCAAACCTTACCAGCCCTGGCACCGCGGTCGGCACTGTGGCCTACATGTCGCCGGAGCAAGCGCGTGGCGAGGACTTGGATAAGCGTACGGATTTGTTTTCCTTCGGCGCGGTCCTGTACGAAATGGCGACCGGGCGCATGGCTTTTTCGGGCAACACATCAGCGCTTATCTTCGACGCCATCCTACACAAAGCGCCAACATCGCTGGTTCGCATCAATCCAGAATTGCCCGCTGAACTGGAATACGTCATCAACAAAGCCCTGGAGAAAGATCGGGCGATGCGCTACCAGAGCGCGGGCGAAATGCTCGCTGATCTCAAGCGGCTGCGCCGGAATTCCAGCTCAACGCGAGTAGAGGCGGTAGTTGATGACCACAAAGCAACCCGCAGACCGTGGCTGTACGTTACCGCCATAGTCATTGTTTTGCTGGCGCTTGTCGGCTCAGCCTGGTGGCGATCGCAAGGCGGGCAGCAGATTACTTCCATCGCGGTCATGCCTTTCATTAACGGCAGCAATGACGCAAATGCTGAGTATCTGAGCGACGGCATCACAGAGAGTCTGATCAACAACCTATCGCAGCTGATCCTCAGGCTGTTGCGCGTGACTTGAAAGTGCAAGGTGTAATCACAGGCCGCATTCTTCAACGCGGAGATCAACTCATCATCAGTGCCGAGCTGATTGATGCGCGCACGAACCGGAATGTATGGGGCGACCAGTACGATCGCAAGTTGTCTGATGTTTTGGCGGTGCAGCAAGATATCACTGCTGCGATCTCTTCGCACTTGCGTGAGCAGCTAACGGGCGAAACCAAACAGGCCATAGCCAAAGGCGGTACGACAAATCCAGAGGCGTACCAGCTTTATCTGAAGGGTCGTTACTATTGGGAGAGGCGCACGCCGGAATCGTTGGAGAAATCGAAAGACTATTTCAGCCAGGCTATAGCCGCGGACCCCAATTACGCTTTGTCCTACGTTGGCTTGGCGGATTATTACAATGTCGTAACTGACTACAGCCCGATAGCTTCCCGCGACGCCGCTCCAAAAGCACAAGCCGCTGCTCAGAAAGCATTGGCCATCGACGATTCTCTGGTAGATAGTCATACCGCTATGGCGGCTGCTTACTGGAACTTGCTTGACTTTGCCCAGTCAGAGCGGGAGTTCCGCCGGGCCCTCGAAATTAATCCCGATTACACCAATGCCCACCATTGGTTTGGACTTTTTCTATGCTGGCAGGCGCGCTGCTCGGAGGGACTGCCTCACCTTCGCCGTGCGGTGGAACTCGATCCGCTGAATCTCCAGTACAACGCAAACCTCGGACAGGGGTTAGAGAATGCCAAGCAGTACGACGCGGCAATCGAGCAGTTGAAAAAGACATTAGATATGGATCCAAATTTCGCCAACGCACACGGTCAGCTTCGCAATGCATACCGTGAAATGGGGAAATACGAGCTCTGGTTGGAAGAATGGAGGAAAAATGCGGAGCTAACGGATGATGGCGAGGACCGTGCCATCGCCGAGGAGGTGACAAAGGTTTATGGTCGTTCCGGCTATTTGGCCGCTTCTAAACTGAGTGCCCAACTTGAGGAGAAACTGGCGAAGCGTCGCTATGTAGACCCGGCTGTCTTGGCATATGAGTATGCCTTCGCCGACCAGAAGGAACAGGCTCTCGCCTGGCTCGAAAAAGCAGCCGCGGAAAAGTCTGGTAGCTTGCAAGTAGTCAAAATCGTTCCTTCGCTCGATAAATGGCGCTCCGATCCGCGTTATCTGGCAGTCTTGAAGCAAATCGGGCTGCCACCCTAGATCGTCGCTAGAGCACCGCCGTCTCTTCGATCAGCTTTCCCTCCCGGAATCGGGATAGCCCGAACAATGACGCATCCACCAGGTCGGTCTTTCCCGTGAGAATCAGATCCGCCAAAATCTTACCTGTCGCGGGCGCGTGCATTACTCCATGCCCGCTGAATCCGTTGGCCAAATAAAATCCCGGCAATTCCGGAACCGGTCCGAGAATCGGGTGATGGTCTGGGGTCATTTCATAGAGTCCGGCCCACGCGCGCTTCGGATTCACAGCAACATTCTCGAAAACCGGCACACGATCTGCCGCATGAATCAGAATCTTTTCGATGAATGCGGAGTCAAAATCCGTCTTGAATCCCGGCGTTTCCTCCGGATCATTCCACGCCATTAAGAACCCCAAGCCTTCTGGCCGAAAATGGAATCCAGTCGACATGTCGATAATCATGGGCGCGGAGTGAGGAAATTGGTCGAAAGGCTCGGTCGGCACAAGCATCCGGCGGAGGGGCTCAACTGGCAGGTCAATGTCCAGCATCTTCGCAACCGCTGCCGCCCAGGGTCCCGCGCAATTCACCACGTTGCGCGAGGCCACACTCCCTCTGGTCGTCTCTACTGCACTGACTCCGCCAGCATCCCACCTGATCGCGGTGACCTCCGTGCTTTTCCATAATTGCGCTCCACGATCCGCAGCCCAGGTCATGAAGCCAATCATCGCGCTGTAAGGATCGACGAATCCGTCGCTCGAACAGAAGCTGCCGCCGACGATGTCATCCGAGCGAAGTTGCGGAAACGTATTGCGGATGTCCTCGGTGGTAATTAGCCGGCCGTCCTTGAGACCGAGTGCAACTTGTTTCTCATAATTCCTCCGTAGATATGCCATCTGGTCGGCGTTGGTTGCGCAAAACAAATAACCTTGAGGCCGATAACCGGACGGATGTCCAAGCCGCTCCTCGAAGCTGGCATAAAAAGGAATGGAGTAGAGCGACATCTGAATGCTGGCCGCAGTCGAGAACTGCGCCCGCACCCCGCCCATGCTCTTGCCGGTCGAGCCTTTGCCCTGTGCTGATTCCCGCTCGATGACGAGTACGTCTCTGCAGCCCGCGGCAGTCAGGTGGTAGGCAATGCTCGAGCCGACAATCCCTCCACCGATGATGACAACTTCTGCTGTGGGCATGCGTTGGCTCGCACTCGAACGCGAGATGACGGGAATTGTATTCGATGGCAGACTGTTACCACTAAGTCGAAGAATTGCGCAAGGATGAGGCTTGTTGGTGGATTGAGGCTAAAGGTTTTGCGTGAACTGAGGGCGGAAGGCGGGCTGACGGCTACTTTTGGTCGGGGCGAGAGGATTTGAACCTCCGACCCCCTGCGCCCAAGAAATGCTGTCTGGCTAAGCAGGCTTTGCCTGTTTTGCGAATTGGCACAAAATACTGGTCTTTTCAGGAGCCACCGCAAACTCGGCAAAAGACGAAAAGCCTGCTAAAGCTCGAAAATGGGTCCACTTTTTGGATGTTCTTGTAGATGTCGGCGCTCACCCTTGCGGGCGAAAATTCCGATCATCGGACTTTTTCCAGCAGCCACTCGGGGAAGGGCCATCGGTTTCAGTCGCGCCAGGTAGATATTCCAGTGATACACGGAGAGAGTCGTCTGCCCTGTCGAGCGCGTAAAAGTAGGTGACGTTCCCTCATTTTCCGGAGGGGTCGCGGTAAACATTATGCCTTTTGCAGAGAAGCGGTGAGACTTATAGGGATAAAGACATGGCCTCCCGCCGGTGCGTGGGACATGCGCTGAACGGTGTTCCTTGGGAATCTTCGCCCAGCGCTTGTGTGCGAGTTGTTGAGCAGCTTTGTTCATTTTCCAAACAACACTGCGGCAGCATGTTTCCCGCCGGGCCGCCGTTTCATCCAATCGGCTATCGGGTCCGCAAGGTCTGCGAAGGTTTTGCTAGTTGAGGTGCCAAGGAACAGGGCACCGGGATACCGAAACGCTGGGTCTGGTGTGGCTGTCGTCCCGAACACCGTCCCTGCTATACGGGCCGAGGCAAAATAGTCCGTTGCAGTGAAGTCTTGGGTGAGTTCCCCGTTCGTGCGCGTGATTGTAGCCGAGTTTGTGACTTCCCAGTCCGCGTTGGTTTTGGTGAGAGTCAGCGAGATGACACCACCGGGAGCCGGGCTACCTCCATCAAGGAAAAAGTTGTTAAACCCCGGGACAGCGCTCGTGTCCACATTCAAGGTGAAAACATTGGGT
>QIAB01000077.1:12829-30064 GCA_003225455.1 Acidobacteriota bacterium | reverse complement strand
GCATGACGCAGTGCAGAACCCATAGTACAAGTAGGTGACCGTGGGGGTGCGAGTAACGACATCGCGGGCCGCAGCTATGAAAGCCTCTCTTCCTTGTTCATCTAGGACTGAGGCACTTGCGTATGTCTCACCTTGAGCAGGTCTGTTTTGTGCGCTGGCTGGGATGGTTGAGGTTGCGAGCAGGATGGCGAATAGCAAGGTGGCTTTGCGCATTTTGGTTTCCTTCAGAGGGGAGGAAAGGGCCGATGATGTGAAAATGTTGAATGACGAAGCGCGCGAGGGGCCTGGGGCCTACGAGAGGCGCGGGGGAAGGAAGCGCCGTGCCAAGTAGAGACTCAAGGAGGGGTCTTTGTCAAATTGGCGAATCGCCAGTTCGGCAGCAGAGAGCGAGCGGCCGAGCCAAGAGGGGCTTGACGGAATGACTGCCTACGCTCTCTCGTCCCGGATGAAAGGTGGTTTTGCAGCGCCACCAACTGCGGTCGAAGTGCGGAACTCACGGCCTTCTACGTCTACATATGACGCCACTATCTTCAGTGAGATCGAGCGATCATTCAAGATCAGCTTCATGTCAGGTTGGTAGTGTCCTTCTGCTGGTCGGATTGTCAGTAACACTTGTTCCTGTTTTTGTAGGATGGGGATGTGTTCCGGCTCGAATCGGAGTTTAAATTTGTTGTCCTCCGAACGCTGGACCAAAACATTGAGAGCAACACCATCACCTACGTTTCGGAGGAACAGGTCAACTGATGCACTGTCGTCCATGTGTGCGGGAGGATGCGGAGCCGTGAGAAATACTAGCTTTGGCCTAATCATTTGCAGTCGCATTTTTCTTGTTTCCCACGCATACCAAATGGCTGCGAATAACGCGAACAGCAATATCAGATTCCCTACCCACTGTGCCATGGTTTTCTCCATAAGCTAAGGTTTGCGACGGCGCAGCTCTTACGGATCGCAGCGTTACCCAGCCTAACATCCAACCGCTGACGGGCGTTTTGACAAGCACAGAAGCAACGCGCGCTTCCCGCATGTCGGAAAGAAAATCGCCTGGAAACACTACGACCTGGCTCATCTTCCAGGCTCTTGAAATTCAGACAGCGCCACGCAAAGGAGAAACGCCGATTTTGCCCACTTATTTAAGGGGCTTTTTCACAGGAGAAGACGGGCCATAATCAGTTGGGTATTCGTCCCGGAGTAAGTGAGATGTCATGAAGTAACCGGATGTATTTACTGCCGCAGCTTTGGGGGCTTGCTCCTGTTGGAATTTGGGCTTTATGGAAGCCTTGTCGAAACCGTTCCACCAGGTCTTAACCGCCTGGTAAAATGGGATCACGCGAATAATAGTCGGCTCCCCAGTCGAACCGAACTCTATCACACCGCCGATGGACTCTGGCGATAGCTGCGTTCCTGGCATGATGATTGCTTGATGGGCGAGCAGATTGCGATACCAATTCTTGAAGTCCTTCACTTGCTTACTCGTCACGGAAAGAATGGACTGCAATTCGCCCAAACTGTTCTGCGGGTGACCTGCGTAGTTGCTGAGGGCATCGACAACGCAACAAAGCAGTAGAACAGCGGGGTATCCATAGACGCCCCCAGTAGGCTTTGCTGTCATGACGGAATGCTCCGCGATGTAGAGATATTCCTCAATCGCCTCGATGGACATGGATTGGAGATTTTCGTGAACAGCCATGCGGAGATTTTACCAGCCTGCCCAGGCTCGGCAATCACTCATATCAGCGCCGGCGCGGCGCGTTCTGCGGTTGAGCTACTGGATAAACTTCGCCAAATGTCCAACGTTGTCGAGGAAGTTGTGGATGCGGGAATCACCACAGAGACTAAGTTACGGAATTATTTGGTCGGGGCGAGAGGATTTGAACCTCCGACCCCCTGCGCCCAAGGCAGGTGCGCTACCAGGCTGCGCTACGCCCCGACTCTGAGGATGGTCCTCTCGATTATAACCGACTGTTTCCCCGGTCACGGTACCAGCACTGCCTTCGGGTCGCACACAGGTTTATAATCTCCAAAATGCGCACTCCTCGCTACGCCCTGGTGGCTTATGTGAGAGATCCGGCGGGCGAATTTGTCGAGCGGCTGCGAGAGGAGTTGCATCCCGATCATACTCACCTGGCCGCCCACCTCACAGTGCTGCCGCCGCGTTGTCTGCAGGGGGATGAACTTACCGCTCTGGAACTGCTTGAGGAGGTTTGCAGCCATGCCGATCCCTTCGAAATTACTCTGGGCGAAGTAGAAAGCTTCGTCCCGGTTACCCCTACTGTTTTCATTCGCGTGGCGCACGCAGGTTACCGGTTGCGGGAGCTTCATGACCGGCTCAACACCCGAGTGTTGGAGGCGAAGGAAGATTGGCCTTACATGCCGCATCTCACCATCGCCAAACTGAGCACCGAAGGCCAGGCGCAAGAAGCTTATTTGACTGCCCGCGACCGCTGGGCACAGTTTGCGTGCAGCCGCCGCATCCACGTGAAGGAACTCACCTTTGTGCGCGAGCAGGAGCTCAATCACTGGGTTGACCTGGCGGGAGTTCCGCTGGGGCGCAGCCTGGTGTCGCGCACGGCGCGCTAGACACTGCCTCGCGCATGGCACACTAGACAATCCAGCTTCCTAAATCCGATCCTCTCCCGGTTCCGGAGGTACATGACCCTCCCGTGTGTTGCCAAGCTGTCGGCCTGAGGATACATAAGAAGGTGGCTTGCTGCGGAATCCCGCTCCCCAGGCGGGTTTCCAGCTTGTGGCAGCCGGGGGGATTATGCAAATTGGGGTTTACGGTTCGGGGTATCTGGGCACGGTAGTTTCAGCTTGCCTGGCGGACTTCGGAACTCCCGTAACCTGCTGCCATCCTGACAGCTCCCGCATGGTGGAAATGGCCCAGGGCAATGTGCCCTACTTCGAGAAAAATTTAGGGGAAGTCATCAAGCGCAACGTGCGCTCCGGGCGCCTGGCGTACTCAACGGATATGGAGTCATTCGCCCGCAAGGCACACGTAATCTTCCTGGCAGAAGATACAGCGCAGCATCTGGGCGATTTAGCTGTCCGCGTTGCGCGCCTCGCACCCCGGCCGCCGATTCTATCGTTGGTCACACCGGTTCCGGTGGGCACGGCTTCGGAAGTGGAGAAGCGCCTGAAGCAAGAAAAATTGCGCGGCACCATCGTGTCGCAGCCGGTCTTCTTCACGCCCGGTTGCGCGGTCGAGGATTTCAACTGGCCGGACCGCATCATCATGGGCACATCATCCAATGACGCTGTGCTCGCGCTGAAGCAGATTTTTCATCCGTTGGTCATGCGTGGAGTCCCGGTGATTGTAACCAATCACGAAACTGCGGAACTGGTTCGCGAGTCAGCCACGGCGTTTGTAGCCACCAAGATTTCGTTTATCAACGAGCTTTCGAGTTTGTGTGAGAAGGTGAATGCAGATGCCATGAGCCTTTCACTCGCTCTGGGGCTGGACAAGAAAATTGCGCCCCGCTGCCTGCAGCCAGGTGCTGGCATGGGCGGGTTATTCGCCGAATCGGACATGGATTCGCTGGCGGAACTGGCGCAACAGAAGGGTGTATCGCTCAAAGTTCTGAGCGCCGCGCGGGAGGTGAATCTGAGCCTGGCCGAGCGCCTGGTGGACAAGATCTCTCGCGTCGTGAACTCGGTCCAGAATAAAGATGTGGGAATTTTGGGGTTGGCATTCAAGCCCAACACGAATTCTGTTGCCGGTTCTTCATCGGTGCGGCTCGCGCAGACTCTGATTGCAAAAGGCGCTCGCGTGCGCGCCTACGATCCCGTCGCCATTCCCGAAGCGAAGATTCAACTCAACGGCACGGTTCGTTATTGCGAAACTGCGTACGCCGCAGCTGAAGGGGTCGACGCCCTGGTGGTTGGCACCGGCTGGCCGGAATTCCGCGCCCTCGATTTCGATAAGATTAAACACCTGCTGAAGCGTCCAGTGATCGTGGATACTAAAAACCTGCTCGACTCCGTCCGCCTGCGCGCGATGGGATTTCAGTACGTGGGAGTGGGCAGAGGATAGGTGTAGCGCCGCCGTCCCGGCAGCCACCTGACAGCCGGCGAGACGCCGGTGGCCTGATCTGAAAACTGAAATCTGAAAGCCAACTGACGCCCGAGGTCCAATCTTTCCCCTGCTATAATCGCTAAAAGTGGTGGGAGTAGCTCAACTGGCAGAGCACCGGACTGTGGCTCCGGACGTTGTGGGTTCGATTCCCATCTCCCACCCCATCGTTTGAGCCAGTTAACTGGTCAACCCGGAAACCGATTCCAGGAAATACCGCCGCACTAACAAATCGGCGTGAATTGTCCGCATGAGCGCAAAGACCTCGGTGCTAGAATGCTGTCACCGCGAGAGTTCATTATGGGGAAGAAGCGAAAAAAGCTGCTCGGTACCGTCGAAAAGGTCATCAAGCCCATCGCTACGAGCGAACCTGAGAAGGCAGAGATCGGCATTAAGGGTGCTGACGATCTATATCGAGAGATTCGCATCGAGAACGTGGTGACTGACGAGAATGGCGAGAAATCTCGTCTCAAACTCGGAGCAAAGGTCGATGTCGTCGTTGAAGCAGACTCAGATGCCACGACAAAGAAACCGAACTCCTGAGCGCCGGAGCTGCGAGTGGGCCATGCGTCAGACTTCAAGGTGATTGGTGGCGCTGGTCAGCGCTAAAATCGGTTGCTGGATCGGATGCGATAACTGAGGGCCGGGCGGGTTTACATTGAAGAGTTGTGGATGAGCAACGCGTCAGCGACCTGATGCTTTTCGGACTGGCTGTGATGATGCTTGCCGACGTTTATTGGACTATCGCCCACGTTTGGAAATAACCGGACCGGCAGCCAGTTTGCGATCCGTTAGCACTGAGCTGCACTGCTTTCCATGTACTAATATCGCCAGCCGTGCTTTGTAAGTGCTTGCGTTTATGTTTGAGGGCGGGTTCGAATCCCATCTGCCACCCCAATCGAAGCACTTAGCCTCGATACCGTATATTCTGTATTCTCAGAGTACTCTGTGGCAATCTCCAGCCAGATCAATTGTTTCAGGGCCGGCGCAGCCCGTTGGTCGCGAGCCTGGCCCACAAAAACCCGCTAGATTGTTCCTCGACAGGCGCAACAGGGAAAGAACAATTGCATCCAAGCATTCGCATCTTCGTCTAAAGGTCGAATCCATCAAGCAAGGGTCTTGCACCAAATGGCGAAGGCTGTCTTGATCGTGGATGACAATGCTTATATCCGTAAGGCGCTATGTGACCTATTCAAACAGGAAGCGGACTTTGAGGTGTGCGGAGAAGCAGAGAACGGAAAGGAAGCTATTGAGAAAGCCCAGGAGTTGCGGCCCGATTTAATCGTGCTGGACCTTTCAATGCCGGTGATGAATGGCCTTGACGCCGCGCGCGCTCTGAAAAAGTTGATGCCCGCAGTGCCGCTGATTATGTACAGCGCATTCGGCGATGAGCTTGCGGAACAGCAGGCCCGCCTGATAGGAATCTCGGAACTGGTTTCAAAATCTGAGCACGCATCAGTGCTGATTCACAAAGCTCGCGGTCTCCTCTATCCCACTGCCGCTTAAGCTAGTCTTTTTTCCAGTCAGGGAAGCGTAGATTTTCCCTTTGGAGAACGCGGAGGTTTGCCAGAGCATCTTCAATGGCCTGCCGCTCAGCTTTGTTGTCTGAGCTGCCCGAACTTTGTGCCATTTCTTGGAGACGATTGAAGATTGCCGCTTCTGCCTTGTGTACGCGTTCCAGCAGCTTCTTGGGGTCAAGTTCGACGAGGGAGGCTTCGTACTCGCGCTGCCAGGCTGGATAACGGAAGTCGGAAGATGACGAGCCTTCTTGTGTCATTGGAAACGCTGCTTCTGGATAGGTTGCCATTGTGATGACTGCCACTCGAATGCCCTGAGAATTCGCGACGGAAGTGGCGCGCTATTTGCTTCTAGTGTAGCAGCTTTTCGGCGCCCTACAGTCTTTTCCCAGAACTTTTAGGTGATGTTCGGTATCGAACAATTATCGATTTGCTGAGAATCAAAAATGGTTGGACCGGGACGCGCACGTGTGTCGGCGGCTTCCTCCCGCCAGAGATTATTTCCCGCTAGCCGCAGACTTGGCTTCCAGTCCCTCGTAAACTTCTTCGGCGCGCCGCAAAGCTTCCTGGACATTTTCGCAAATGTTTTCAGGTCCGACCACATCTTCAAATTCACCTTGATGCATCAGTCGTGAGGGTTGCTCGCGGGCACCGCACAGAATCAGCGTTCGATTGGCCGCATGTAATTGTTTCGCAACTTCCTCCAATGCAAATAAGCCGGTCGCATCAAGCGCCGTCATGTTACGTAAGCGCAAGATCACTACCGGTGGGAGCTTGTGCACGTTTTCGGTGACAGCGGAAAGTTTGTCTGTGGCGCCAAACAGAAACGGCCCGTGAATGCGGAAGATCGTGGCGTAGTACGGAATATCTTTGTCTTGCAGGATGTGAACCCGCCCATCTTCGATGTAGTCGTCGGTCACTTGCGAGACGGTGGTGGTTGCCGCAACGCGGCTGATGAATAGCAATGCGGCAAGAATCATTCCCGCTTCTACCGCGACTGTCAGATCCGCAAAAACTGTCAGCGCGAACGTTACCAACCAAATGCTGATGTCTGTCTTAGTGAGCCGCAGTAGCTGCGGAATTTCGCGCCACTCGCCCATGTTGTAGGCCACGATCATTAGAATTCCGGCCAGCGCAGCCATTGGAATGTAGCTGGCCAGCGGCGCGGCAAAGAGCAGCACGCACAGAAGCGTGAGTGAATGAATCATGCCCGCAACCGGTGACTGCGCTCCGGAGCGGATGTTCGTTGCAGTGCGAGCGATCGCCCCTGTCGCCGGCAGCCCGCCGAACATCGGCGACATAATGTTGGCAACTCCCTGGCCAATCAGTTCCACATTCGGATTGTGACGGTCATTGCTCATGCGGTCAGAGACTACCGCCGACATCAGCGACTCGATGGCTCCCAGCATTGCGACCGTGAATGCCGGTCCCAGCAGCCCGTGCACCAATCCGGCGTGCCAGCGCGGTATCACCATATGAGGAAGGCCGCTGGGGATTCCGCCAAAGCGCGTGCCTATAGTTTCGACCGGAAGCTTTAGGAGAAAAGCTGTGCTGGTTGCTCCCAGCATCGCCACGATTGGTCCGGGAATGCGTTTTGAAAGAACGCGGCACAGCAACATGGTGGCAACTGTGGCGGCAGCAAGTACGGTCGCCGTGAGTGACCACGTTGGAGAGCTCGCCGCAAGAGCTCTCATGCGGAGCCAGAACACACCCGGCACTTTCTCCAGCTGCAATCCGAAGAAGTCTTTGATTTGTGTGCTGGCAATCAGAACCGCAATGCCGTTGGTAAATCCGATGACAACCGGCCGCGGGAGGAACTTCACCCCTGTCCCCATGCCGGTTGCGCCCATGACTACGAGCAGGATTCCGGCCATCACCGTGCACATGAACAGGCCGTCCACGCCGTGCACCGCAACAATGCCGGCCACGACAACCACAAAGGCGCCGGTCGGCCCGCCGATCTGGGTTTTGGATCCGCCCAACGCAGAGACCAGAAAGCCGGTGACAATCGCGCAGTAAATGCCCGCCTGCGGCGTTAATCCTGAGGCAATGGCGAACGCCATCGCAAGCGGCAAAGCCACCAGACCCACCGTGATCCCGGCGATCACATCGTGGGCAAACTTATTAAGGTTGTAGTCTCGTAAGCAGAGGACAGACTTCGAAAGCCATCGCTCATCAGGGAAAGCAAACGCCATTGTTACATCATGCCAAGTAGACAGGTTTGGGGGAAGGAAAACCGCGAGCGTGGAACATCCGAAGGAACATGTCCGAGAGTCAATGGCGCGGGATCGCGCCGTCTACCATGACAGCATCAGAACTCCAAAAGCCACCAGCGATGCCGCTCCCCAGCGACGCCACGTTACTTTTTCTTTCAACACGTATTTCGCTAGCAGAGTCTCCAGAAGATAGCTGATCGCCGTAGCAGGCACAGCGAAGCTGACGTTCGAAATCGAAAGTAGGGACAGTAGCGCAATAAAAGCCACAGCCAACGATCCCAATCCCGCCAGCACCAGGGGATTGCGAAAAATGCGCGCCACCATGTGAGCAACCGAACGCAGATCCAATTCTGCCTCGCCCTGCCTCTTCATGCCCGCAGTGTTCAGCACGTCTCCCACGGTGTTGCACAGCGCGATAATTCCTACCAGCAGCCATCTCATTGCAAGTGCTCCGATTGGCCTTCGGTAGTGCGGGGTGGCGTTTCTTCCGCCAACACAACGCCCAGCGTGATCACCACAATTGCGACCCATCGCTGCACAGAGATGTGTTCGTGAAGCAGAAAATGCCCGGCGAACGCAATCAACACATACGCACTCGCCGTCACCGGCAGCACGAAACTAAGGTCGGCGCGGCTGAGCAATGCCAAATCAGTAATCATCCACAGCGCCAGAACCAGCACTCCCGCCAGCGTCCATGGATTCGCAAAGGCACGCGCGTAATCCAGCGGAGATGCTGAAACAATTTTGCCCACCTGGCGCATTCCGTGGCTGAGAGAGACGTTGCCAACAACATTGCTGCCGATCACTATTAAAGTGAGCAACTGCGTCTTGCGCGCTTCGCCCGGAGTTGCTGAGCTCATTGCGGACCTTGGATGTGCAAACAGCATATCTGGTGTACTGGAAAACGTCTTGTTTGAGTGAGATTGACCTTCGACTTTAGAAGGCTGCGGAAAAAGTCGGGAAAGCAGATTCCTCGGCGGCTGAAGCCGCTTCGGAATGACAAAATTAAAGGACTTATTGGCACGAGTGAACTCATGCCCTCCCAAAACACGCTCGCAATCGAGTTTTTCCGCAGCGCTGGTAGACCTTGGAACAAATCCGGCAAATCTTCGGACGGAGCGAAAGGGATTCGGCGCATGCCGATCATCCAGGCACCGATAGCGTTATGATGCCATGAATTGCTGCGGAGAATTACTTGACGAGCAGATTGCGGACGCATTGATCTCCGGACGACGCGCATCCGCATTACGGAACATTGGGTTTTGCAGCACGGATTCCCAGCTTCTCGGCCATCCGCACCAAGTCGGCTAACGAGTTCGCGCCCATCTTTCGCATGAGCTGGCTGCGGTGTACCTTGACGGTTGCTTCACTGGTTCCGAGATTCGCGGCGATTTGTTTGTTCAGCAGGCCGGAAACGACTAAAGGCAGAATCTCTCGTTCACGCGGCGTCAGCGACTTGTAGAGTTCGCGCAGCGTGGCCATCTCCGAGTCCTGTTTGCGGCGGGCAGAGTCGCGCTCCAGCGCAAGCTGTATCGCATCCAGCAGATCCTGATCGCGAAATGGCTTGGTCAGAAACTCAACCGCTCCTGATTTCATAGCGCGCACGGTCATGGGGATATCGCCATGAGCAGTGATGAAGATGATCGGAATGGGAATGTTGGCTTCGGCTAACTCGCGCTGAAAATCGAGTCCACTCTTTCCCGGCAATCTAATATCCAGCACCAGGCAACCGGGAACATCGCGACGCCATGCTTGCAAGAATTCTTGTGGTGAGGCGAACAGCTCTACTTGCAGTCCTACAGATTCGACCAGACGCTCGATCGCGCGACGCACCGATGGGTCGTCATCCACGACGAACACGATAGGGGCTACATCATTCATGTACTACTTGGTTGGCAAAGTAAATTGAAAACGGGCCCCCCTTGAACCTGACTCAGCCCATAAACGGCCCCCATGGGACTCGACAATAGACCGGCTAATTGACAGTCCCATCCCGATCCCCTCGGGCTTGGTTGTAAAGAACGGTTCGAAAATTCGCTCTGCTTGCTGCGGATCCAGTCCCTCTCCGGAATCCTGGACTTGAATGAATACCTCGCTGTGGTTCTTGGCTGATTTGATCAGAAGCTCACGTTTCCGGTCGGTGAGTGTACGCATCGCATCGATGCCATTCATAACCAAGTTGATTAAGACCTGCTGCAATTGGATGGGATCGCCGCTCACGCGCGGTAGATCAGCGGCGAGATCAGCCCGCAGGGATACGCGGTTTCGTGTCAGCTCATCGCGCAGGAGAACATTGACCTCTTGGATAAGCTGATTGATATCCAGTTCAACTCGCTCGGGAGCACCCCTCTGCAGCAACGCGCGAATTCGCGAAATGACAGCGCTGGCTCGGGTACCGTCGTTCGCAATTTCTGCAATTGCCTCGCGCAACTTTTCCAGATTCGGGGTCGCATTCGCGAGCTGGCGCAGGCAGAAGTTCGCATTAGTCACGATCGCAGCAAGGGGCTGGTTAACCTCATGGGCAATTGCAGCAGCCAGTTCTCCCATTGCCATGACGCGAGTGATGTGAGCGAGTCTCGCATGCGCCTCTTGTAACGCCTCTTCCGTACGCTTGCGCTCTTCGATATCGGTACTTGTTCCATACCATTTAATGATCTTTCCCAGTTCATCGCGCAGCGGCACCCCGCGGAGCAGGAACTGGCGATATTGCCCGTCCGCTCGCCGCAGGCGCGCTTCCACATCGAAGGTTTCGCCAGCCACCAAGGCCGCGTGCCATTCATCCTCGAATTTGGAACGGTCTTCAGGATGAATTACGCTCATCCAACCCCCGCCCAGTCCCTCCTCCAATGGGAGACCCGTATATTCCCGAAAACGTTGGTTGAAGAAATCAGCCGAGCCGTCGGGCAATTTGCTCCAGACCAAAGCGGGAATTGTGTCGATGACAAGTCGAAGCTCGTCTTTTAATTTTTTTAGCTCGTC
The DNA here is from genome assembly GCA_003225455.1 of Acidobacteriota bacterium. Taxonomy (GTDB): domain Bacteria; phylum Acidobacteriota; class Terriglobia; order Terriglobales; family Acidobacteriaceae; genus QIAB01. Next base: position 19,283 of record QIAB01000077.1, on the reverse strand, counting down.
GTTGACGACTACGAGTTCGGTGGTCCTTTCGACGACGCGATGCTCTAGCTCTTCATTAAGGTGGCGGAGTTCGGCTTCCGCCTGCCGATCCAGCGACGACGTCAACACCGCTGCGGCTAGGACGATAACGGTCACAATCGCGATTCCGTTGTTGCCCAGCGAGGAGATGCTGGCAGCGTGGGTCAAGTTCGGGAGGATGGCAGAGGGCATGAAGCTGACTGAGGCCATGCCGGTGTAATGCATGGCAGAGACTGCGGCGCCCATCACTATGGCGCTGGCAATCTTGCGCGAAGCTGTCTGCTTGGTCTCCTCTCGAAGATCAAACGCGAGCATCAGGGCGGCGAAAGAGAATGCGATCGCAAACGCAACGGACAGAGTCACAAGAAGAGGATGAAACCGGAATGTCGCAGCTAAACGCATGGCAGCGATGCCGATGTAATGCATGCCGGAGATGCCGCTAGCCATAATCCCGCTGCCGACCAACGCCCGAACCAAGCCCAGCTTTTGTCGACTCACCACATAGAGCGCGAAGGCAGAGGCCAAGATAGCGACCAGCAGTGACAGCAGAACCGTCGGCCAGTGGTAGCTCACCGGGATGGGCAACTGGAAGGCCAGCATTCCCTTGAAATGCATCGCCCATATGCCCAACCCCATCGCAGCTGCGCCGCCTGTCAGCCAGGCCGAGCGAACCCAGCCTCTCGCTGCTGTTACGCGTCCTGCAAGATCGAGGGCAGCGTAGGACGCAAGAATGGCTATGAGCACAGAGCGTGCTACTTCACTGTAGTCGTAAGAACCACTCATGGCCGCGTATGCGGAGATCAGCACGAAAGACCTCCTTGGGCCGTTTGGGAGGGAATCCAAACTTTACAGCACGAATTGTCAGCTAAAGCCTGGTCAACTTTATCTTAGCCAATCACATAGCAACTGATGCACCATTGCATACAGCTCGATGTGGCCGCAATCTTCACACACGCCAACAGAGACTGGTGCCGTGTAGATGGCGTTGCCGGGATCGTCTTGACGTGCAAAATCTAATTCCACCACGCCTCTAACTCTCTTGGGATGCTGACATGATTCCGGAGCCATTGTCCCCCCTCTGGCAAACCGGTAGTGCGACTTGAATTCACTCCTCTTGTACGTAATGGCTGACCGGAGCCATCCGTTGATGGCGTGCCAAATCTACACCCAAAGCTGCAGTTGTCAAGAGGGATTGAAAGAATGAGTGCGCATGTGGAATACGGCGCTCCCCCTGCCAAAGAGCTAAACCTTCGTAAAGTTCCTCTTCACCTACGTCTAGCTTTTTGTACGAAAGCCCAATAGATCAGGACTCCTCATCGCGCTAATTTTGAGAGTCGGAGATGGAGTTATCAGGTACTGGGCTAATTCCGTGTTGCTTATTGTACTGATGGTTCACGAACTTGCTGTAGGCCAATGTGCCCGGCGGGGAGAGGGTCTTTCAAAGTCTGTGTTCGCTTTTCACAACAAAATCGCAGTCGTTGCTCAACCCGCTTCGGCGTGGCTTTATAAAACCAGCATGGAGCCGTTAATTGTTATCGCCATCTTCTTGCTCGGCGCTTCCACTGGTTCACTCATCACCACGATCCGATATCGACATGAACTCGACCATGTCAAGGCGCAACTAGAGCAGCTTCAGCAGGCCCTGGGGCAGAAAGGGAAAGAAGCCGCTTAGAAGTGGTTTGAGCATGCGAACCACACACTGCCCCGCCAAAGAGCTAAACCTTCGTAAAGTTCCTCTTTACCTACGTCTAGCGTTTTGTACGAAAGCCCAATAGTTTGCTATCACGTTCGGTGCTAGTTTCATAAATAAGTAAGAAGGAGACGTGGTTGTCATCGGCTCGCTTGCTTTCGGTTGTGGACGATGATGATTCGGTTAGGACGGCTATGGGCAGATTTATCCAATCCCTGGACTTTGCTGTCGAGCTCTTCGGCTCCGCCGAGGCATTTTTGGAATCCAGCGGATTGCAAGAGATATCGTGCCTTATTCTCGACGTGCGATTGCCGGGGATGAGCGGACTGCAACTTCAGGATCATCTGGCCGAGCATGGATTCCGCATTCCGATCATTTTCATCACCGCTTGCCCTGATGAGAGGGCACGAACCCGCGCGCTCAATGCTGGAGCTGTGGACTTTCTGCCCAAGCCATTCACCGACGAAGCCTTGCTGAGTGGAATTCGCTCGGCCCTGAAACTTTGCCACGAGGAGGGATACCGCGCCAAATCAGTGGTGTGATGCTGGCCCTGAAGGAGTCGTAATGCAAGAGCAAGTTGACTTAAACTTGGGATCTGAAGAGATCATCGGGGAGAGTCCGGCGTTGAACCGAGTGCTGGCGCTGGCTAAGAAAGTGGCGCGAAGTGACACTCCCGTGTTGATTGCCGGCGAACCGGGGTCGGGGAAGGAGTCAGTCGCTCGTGCCATTCACCGTGTCAGCAGTAGGAGAAACGAGAGCTTCGTGAAAGTTAATTGTGCCACGACTGGCGCCGGGCTGGAGAGCGAACTATTCGGATATGAGAAGGGAGCATCCAATGGCGCCGCCCACGAGAAGACCGGACGGCTGGAGCTGGCGAACAAGGGAACGCTGTTCCTGGATGAGATTGCACAATTCCCCCTGGACCTTCAGCCTAAGCTGCTTCGCGTGCTCAAACGCGGCGAATTTGAACGACAGGGCGGCGCGCGCACTAGCCGCGTGAATGTCCGCTTAATCGCCTCGACCAGACAAGACTTGAAAAAATGGGTCGCGAAAAATCGGTTCCGTGAAGATTTGTACGATCAACTAAAAGCAGCCCCGATTCAAGTGCCGCCGCTGCGCGAACGACGCGAAGATATTCTAATGCTAGCGCGTTATTTCGTTCAGAAGTTCGCTCGCCGTATGAACAAACACATCGAAAGCATCCCTCCTGAAACTATGGATGCTCTGCTGAATCATCATTGGCCGGGCAATGTCAGACAATTGGAAAGCTTCATCGAGCGATCGGTCATTCTGACCGAGGGCTCCACATTGCGAGCCCCACTCTCAGAGTTGTGACCGATCCGAAGAAAGCAATAGCGGGGATTCAGAACGGGACCAGCCTTTTCTGATCATTCCTCCAAAGAACGCCGCATTTACGTGCGAACCTTATGCTCCGTCACACGCTAGTCGAAGGACTGCAAGCCACCAAAGATCTTCTCTTTGAGGCTGAGAAGCCACTCCGGAAACCACCTGTTGTAGTGCAAGCTCGCGACCACATGGACTTCTTTGCCAGTCCGCAAAGAGGAGTCGTTCTTGAAAAGAAGATAGTATGTCCCGCCACCGGACGGAAGCGCGCCATTGATCTCCCCTGGACAGCTTTACCACTGTCATAGTACGTATCGGTTGAATACCCGCTCTGCCAGGCCGCGAAGGCTTCGTCGGTCAGCACATAGACTTCCATGTCCTTGCTTCCGGTGCTGAACTGGCCGTTCACAGAGACACGAATGGTGCCGGGCGGAACTCTGAATTTGAAGCTGGAGAAGCTATGCGGCTTCACGGGAAAGTCACCTTCGGTGATAGTTTCCGTGTGCGACATCGTGATGAATTCCCGAAGCTGTTGTGCGGCGGAGCTGTTGCTGATCACAACCCACGCGATTGCCGGCAGCATAAATATTGTGAGCCATACTGCAGGTTTGGGCTTGGAGCGTCGCCGACCCGGCGCTGGCATCGGTACGAGTGCCGGAGCTGCGGGGGCTGAGCTGTTTCCAGCCACCACAAGCGCTGCCCCTCCCCCGGCGGGGTTATGTCCGCACTTGAGGCAGAATTGTGATTCCTCTGACAGCTCTGCGCCACAGTTGCTACAGAGCGGAGTAGCTGCGGAGCTGATACCCACCACGAATTCAATCGCGTGTCCGCATTTCAGACAGAACTCTGAACCATCAGGCAGATTCGTACCACACTTGCTACAAAACACAGCAGCCTCTCTTGACAGCTCTCTGGTTATGCTTGCCAAACGGCCCCGAGCAAATTCCTTGTTATCTCACTCTCGCGCTACTCTGGTAGGAGAAGCGAGATTCTAGCAAACTACAGCGCTGGAGTCCCAAGGGTTTCCTGAATGACTCCGGAGCCTTGTGCTTGAGAGCAGAGATCGGTTGCGGGAAACACCAGTTCGGCGCTCGCTTAAGACGGAATGCTGCTGGATGAGAGTATCAGTGGTAACCGGTTTCGCTGTTACGGTTGTGCGAACAAGCTGCGTCAAGCACGTGGATGGCTGAAATATCCCGGACAAATGCCTGCTTTTGTCACCCAAAGGCTGATTCCGTCGGTATCTGTGCTATGCCTAAAACTATTGTTTTGCTTGACCGGGTGTGAAAACATTAACAGCAACTAATGCTTTCTGTGTGTCATGAATAGTGTCGGCATCAACATGATTATCGTCCCGGGCTTCGTGGCCCTGCTGCTCTTCCTGGTGTTCACTTACCTTTACGAGCAGAGCCGGCAGGACTATTTCCGCGCCTGGCAAATGGGGTGGGCCGCCTATACGCTTCATTACGCCCTCGACGCCTGGAGCGCCTATCGCCAAGCCTCGGCGCTGGTGTTTCTATTCGCCTCGCTGCTTCTGGTAGTAATGGCACTGTGCATATTCGTTTCGACTCGTCTGATGCGGGAAAGGTTTCGGCTGCGCTGGTATGACTTTGGGATTGCCTGCGGCGGGGTAGCGCTGGCGCTGTGGAATCTTCGCGAACATTTCGTAAATGGCGTGTTTCGGCCCAATGTCGCCAATCTGCACTTCCGGCTAGAGGTCGGCTTAGGTGCGGTCCTCTTGTATTGCTCCTTTGACTTCTTCCGTTATTCCCAGCGAAAAAATTCGCTCGCCTTTAAGTTGTTAGCGATTGCGGTGGCGTTGTGGGCGGTGCTGATGATCGTTCCTGACCTGAGCAGCCCCTATCTCGAAATGTTCGGCAATGCAGGTCACTTGCTTGGCCCCATCCCGCAGATGTTGCTAGGCATCGCCATGGTGATGGTGTTGTTTGAGAACGAGCGCAATGCAGTGCAGGAAAATGCGCTCGCATTCTCGACACTCGGAGTCGACCCGACACGGCTGCTTTCTGCTGAGGATCTTGTCCCCAGCATGCAGAACATTCTTGATCGCCTGGTTGCGCCGCTTCCCATGGGCAGAGCGGTGATCATGATCACCGAGCCCTGGCGGGCGGTGCTGCCTTCGGTTCAGCGCGGCTTCTCAGCCGAATTTTTGCAGAAGGTTGAAAGCAGCGGCGCTGGAGAATACATTTCCGAGCTGGCATACCGGCGCGGCGGATTTGTAAGCTTTCGCAATCTTTCCGAAATGCCGGAACCGCTGCCGGCCTTTCCCGGAGCCCGCTTTGAACAGTTCCGACAGGTTCTGGAAACCGAACGTATTCGCAATCTCACAGCCGTCAGTCTTCAGACCCGCGAGCACAATTTCGGCGTCATTCTGTTTCCTCATGCCGCGCGCCGCGTGCTTGGATCTTCGAACCTGCGCCTGCTGATCGGTCTCGCGCTGCAGATTGGGCTTACGCTGGAAAACTACGTGGTGATGCACGATGCCCAGCGGCGCACCAAAGAATTTGAACTCTTGACGCAAATTGGCCAGGCGGTCAGCTCCCGACTTGATCAGGACGAAGTTCTGCGAGCCATTCAGAAGGAACTCGGGCAGATTTTCGATACCAGCGATTTTTATATCGCGTTTCAAGAGGGTGATGACATCCGTTTCGAGCTGGAGGTCGTAAGCAACGAAGTTAAGCCCAAGCGTTCGCGCAAACCCGGCAATGGGCTTACGGATTACATCATCCGCACCGGCCAGCCGCTTTTGATTCGCGCTGATTTGGAGAAGGCGCGTGAACGCCTCGGCGTCAACTACGTTCCCGGCAAGCCGGCGAAATGCTTTTGCGGAGCACCGATCCTGCTTGGGGCAAAACCTGCTGATGGTCGCAATGAATACGGAGCGCGAATACGTGTTCGAACAACGCGACCTGGAAGTGATGCAGATTGCGGCGGGCCAGGTGTCAGTTGCCGTGGAAAACGCGCGCCTGTTCACTGAAGAGCAGCGTCGCGCACGCCAGTTCGCGTTTCTGAACAGCATCTCGAAGACTGCCATCTCAAGCGAAGATTCGGAACAGATGCTGGCCGAAATCGTCGGCCACATCCAGAAGAATTTCCGCTTTGATCACATTGGGATTGGAATTTTTGATTACTTCACAAAAGAAATTGAGATCAGGGCGGAAGCAGGTACCACGGTGCAGGTTCTCGGCAAAAGGATTCCGCTCGGGACCGGCATAGTCGGCCGCGTAGCGCGAACCGGCGAGACTGCTTTAGTGCAGATGACTGGTGACCAGCGTCTACAAGGCGTGCTCCCGGATTCGCGCGCCGTTTTGTGCATCCCGATTGCGTATGGCGAGAAATTGCAAGGTGTATTGAATGTCGAGAGTCAAAGTGATGATGCGTTCA
>QIAB01000077.1:7467-12745 GCA_003225455.1 Acidobacteriota bacterium | reverse complement strand
CGGATGGACTTACTGGCATCAAGACCCGCCGCTTCTTCTGGGAGGCGCTGAACTCCGAATGGAAGCGCGCCTCACGCTCTGGCCGTCCGTTCTCAGTGGTGCTGATGGATTTGGATAAATTTAAGGAAGTTAACGATACCAAAGGACACCTGGAAGGCGATCTAGTGCTGGCTCGCGTCGGGAGGCTGCTGGAACAGAAGTGCCGGCAATCGAATGTGGTCGCTCGCTACGGCGGAGACGAATTCATCATTTTGATGCCGGAGACCGGGGTCGAACAGGCGCAGATACTGGCCGAGCGCCTGCGGTTGTGGATTTCTACGGACCCGATGCTTCAAGAGGAGCACATCACCGGCAGCTTTGGAGTGGGCAGCTTTCCGGTGCATGGATTCTCAGTCGAGGACATCATCCGTGTGGCGGATGCAGGCATGTACGTTTCTAAACACGCGGGCGGCGACCGCGTCTCGACTGCGGAAGAATTTGCGGAAGGCGAAACTGCGGCGGTGCAACGGCAGCTCATTTCTGGTTACATCGAAGGTTTCCTGCAGCGTGAGCACACCGGTCCGGAGCATTTGGAAGAGCTGCTCACTACTCTGAGTAAAATGTGCGGCGATGATGAAGGCCGCAACTTCATGGTGTTGCGCGAGGCCATTGAGACGCTCACCCGGGCTGCCGAGTCGCGTGAACTGAACAGCTCGGGTCACGGGGAAATGGTGGCGCACTACTGCGAAGTCATCGCGCGGTCCCTGCGGCTCTCCCTGGAGGACGTTGCTGATCTGGCTTATGCCGCGCGGGTACATGACGTCGGCAAGATCTTTGTCCCTGAGCGCACCCTGAATAAATCAGGGCCGCTCACGGATGACGAATTTTACATTTTGAAGATGCACTCGCGAGTCGGCGCGGAAATCCTTGCTACCATCCCCGGAAGTGAGAACATCCAAAAGGCGGTCGAACACCACCACGAAGCGTTCGATGGGAACGGATATCCGGCTCGTCTGCGAGGCGAACAAATCCCGCTATGGGCGCGCATTCTGGCCATCGCCGATGCCTACGTAAACATGACCACTGAACGTTCCTTTGCGGCAGCAAAGACAAGCGAACAGGCGCTGAATGAATTAGAGAAGTTGAGCGGGACCCGCTATGACGGTATGCTGGTGCGCATCCTGCTCCGCGAGCTTAAAGCGGAAAGGGCCTCATCGAGCCTGGGAAACTGAAGGTGACCGCTTTTTAGAAATCGGGGCCGAAACTGTACTTTACTATCTCCGTACTGTCCTTCGCTGCCGGTTCGTATTTCCATTGCTTAACGGCTCGCGCCACGGCATCGGCGAGCAGCGGATGTCCGCCAAGTACTTTGACTTCTTTCACCGTGCCGTCACGCTGTACCAGAGCCTCAATCTGCACCGCTCCTTTGAGTTTCATTTGTCGCGCAATCGCCGGGTATTCAGGAGGAATCTTGACCCGAAGCTGGCGAGGACCTTCCGCCCGCTGGTCGGACGATCCGTAATCAGCTTTCGCCAAGCTGAGAAACTTAGAGCCGAAGTGGATGTTAGAGCGGTCAAGCGCATCGTGCGAAATCTCAAACTGAATCTTGCCCTTATCCAGCACCAGATTGATCATGCCGCCATCGCGAAAGAATGCCGAGTCTTCGCCAACAAGAAGAACATTGCTGCGGTCTAAGGCGGCTAGCGCCACATGCATGTTTTTCCGCTCCGATGCTCTAAAGAAAACGATGTGACAGCGGGTGAGGTCGTCGCCCATGCTGATATGCTTCACCGCAATTGAGTGTGAACCAATCGTTTTTTCCGCAACCATGTCTTTGAGAACATCCACAAAGTCATCGTTGCCGCCAAAGACGCCAATCACCAAAGGCGCAGATTCGCTGGGGAAGACTTGTATTGGCCACTCGGCTGATTTAGCAAAATTGTAAAGATAAGCGGCCTTGACCTTTGATATTCGCTGGCTTCTTCTCCGCAGGCAGAGTCGGTATCGGGTTCCTCGTTTGGATGTATTTACTCTCGTTCGTTGTGCTGGTTCGGTGCCGAGTTCAACGCAACGCTCTTCCCACGGACGATTGCGCGTGCTCCGGCACCGCCCGAAATGCACCAATCGTCAGTCGCAGCGTGAGGCGTTAACCACGCGCTCGATACCAGATCGGATTAAGAGCGAGGGAATCGTCCAAACGGTTTCGAGGAATCCAGATCTCAGCCCGTTCTGAATTCCGTTTCCTATAGCACCTCTTCAACTATTCATATCCGGATCAAGTTTAGCCAACTGGCTGGGTAGAAATTACATCGGAGCAAGGCACCCCTTTGGCCAATCTCTTCCTTTCTCATCGGTTTCATCAGTTGGCACGGCTTGTGCTGTTAGCACAGCTTTGAGAGCGATTTCTTCATCGGGAGGACATCGCTCCGATAGACTCTCTGAGTTTCATTGCCGCAGGCGGTTCGAGCTATGCCCTACAAGCCCTACAAAATGATATTGCTCCATTCCATCCTTCTTCGGGCATATTAAGCACAAGCAGCAGAAGGAGGAGCAGAGTATGAGAGCCCATTTCGCCATTAGACTTTTGCACCATGTGCTCCTCCTGGGCCTGCTTTTGCCATTTGCTCGAAGTGCGTCGGCCCAACGTAACGAGGTTTTGGGTGAGGTCGAGCTCATTGGCGCCACGAAGATCGAGAAAACGTCGGGCGTGTGGGTTGATGGCCAATACCTTGGCTTCCTAAAAGAGCTCAAGGGGTCGAAGAAGATCTTGCTGCTCCCCGGCCAACACGACATCGCCGTTCGGCAGGACGGTTACCAAGACTTCAGCGAGAAAATCACGGTTCGGCCGGGAGCGAAACAGACCATTTCTGTGAAGATGGTGAAAGACCCACGCTTCAAGATGCCTTCTGTTTTTTCGGAGATCAAGCTTTCAGTAACGCCTGATCGCGCTGCAGTTTTCGTGGACGACCAATTCGTTGGCCATGTTGGCGAGTTTGGAGGAGTCGGAAAGAGTTTACTGATTGCGCCGGGGCACCGGAAAATAACCATCAGCTTGCCTGGTTATCAGACCTTCAGCACGGAGGTCGATCTGGCACCCAATCAGAAGTTTCAAATTAAGACCGACCTGATGAAAGAAGGCACCACTCAGGCAGGTTCCCCTTCGGATCGGCGATAGACGATTCGTTGTTGGAGATACTATCTTGGTTTTTGTTCGGTCGGAATCGGATCTCCCTTCTGTGCTGCAGCCTGCCAAACCGTGAAACTTATAGTCGAATTATATGATTCGGTAAAAAGATAGCGTGCTGCTGATACTTGGACGCTAAGAGTGCGATCTGAATCGCGTGCGGCATAAAACGATTGGCCGATTGCGCCCTTTAGCGCGGTGATCCAAGTAGTAAATCCGGTATTGGCTGTATTGTTCTCGAATCGGAAATCGTGCATAAATCAACCTGAGCTCTGGTTATTTCCGGGCAGCGCTGTGACGCTACAACGCTCTTAGCAAGGGTGGAAGTCAGCAGCGTCGCGCAGCTCGGCGGCAACTTCTCCGCGCTTCTACTAATGAAGCGGTACTTCATCCTACCTGTTTGTACCTGCTCTCTAATTGCTTCCTTAAGTGTTTCCTTGCCCATGAGGGGGCAAGACGATCTTACGCCCGCCAATGTTTCTTCGGGTTTCACCTACAATCTGACCGTTTCTCCCACCGAAGCTTGGGTGGACACACGCATCGACCTGCTTCCCGGTGATGTCCTGCAAATCAATGCCGTCGCTGGCAAGGGAGGCTGCAGCCCCAATGGAGCCAAGACCTCTCAAAATGGCACTCTCCCGCTGAACAGCGCCTTGCCTGGTGCGCTGATCGGTAAACTTAGTGGAAACGGCGCACTCTTCTTTGTGGGTTCGGAGAAGGATCTGAAAATCGAGCGGCAAGAGCACCTTTATCTCGGCGTGAACGCCAGCGGTCCGCTGCCGTGCACTGGCGACATCTTAATCAAGCTTCAGTTGACGTCGGCACCGACTCAAGCAACTGTGACTGCCAAATCCAAACTTGCGGCAGCCGCCCAGACCTGGCTCTCCGGACAGTTCGGCATTGATCCAGCAGCACCAGCGACTTCTCAAGGTGCATCTGCTGCACCCGGCGCCTCGCCTGGTGTAGGCGCTGCGGCGACTAGAAACATAGAGGCCTTGAAGGCCGCCAACGCCCCATTTGATACGGAACTCTGCAAGAAACTCGACGGCCTACCCGGGCGCGTAAACGATCAATTCAATAACCTCGGCGACATGGTGAACCTTGTGATCGTGGGCTCGGAGCAGCAGGTGCAGAGCGCATTTGAAGCCGCGGGTTGGCAACTTGCAGATAAGTCGGTCGAGGAAGCGGTTATCAATGCTGTCCGGGTGACATATCAGAAAAAGGATTACCTGCAGATGCCGATGAGCACGCTGTACTTATTCAACCGACCCCAGGATTTGGGCTACGAGCACGCTGAGGCCTACTCGGTAGTCGCCAGCCGCCATCACTTCCGCCTCTGGAAAGCTCCCTTCACGTGGAACGGACAACTGGTTTGGGTTGGCGCAGGCACGCACGATATAGGCTTCGAGAAGGATCAGCGCAATGGGAAGGTAACCCACAAGATCGATCCCGCCGTAGACGGCGAGCGCGATTACATCTCGGAGACTCTCCAACGGGCAGGGAAGATCAGCCGCATGAATTATTACCAGCCACCGAATCCGATCCACCAAGCGAAAAATGCCACGGGCGCCTCATATCACTCTGATGGTCGCCTATTGGTGATTTTCCTTCAATAGACGCTCGATCAAATTTCCAAAACTTATGAAACGACCTGTCGGGACATTCAATATTACCGGCGCATTTTTATGCGCGCCGTGTGGGCTTGACCCTGGTGAAGGTTGCCATTGGAGGGTTTTTGAACTCAGAGCAAACCCGAATTTGTCTTCAGAAGCCAAAAATCCTCTCGCCCCTCCGGAAAATATTTCCCTTTCAATACTGTTAGAGAACCTTAATTTCCTGCCTATAATGCAGGTCTGCCCGCATGAGTGGCCATGAACAACACGTTTCGACGGCAGGCGATGAGGTCGTCTTGCGCGAGGTGTGCGGAGCTACCGATGCTAGATCATCTGCTACAATGCCCGCCGAGGTGAACTAATGGACATAATCGCGCTGTTGAGGACTGAGAGGGACAAGGTAGCGCGGCAGTTGAACGGATTGAATGCGGCACTTGCGGCATTCGCGGGGACGTACATGACAGGAACGTCCAAGCCACGCCGAGAGATGTCGGCAGCAGCT
>QIAB01000077.1:0-7432 GCA_003225455.1 Acidobacteriota bacterium | reverse complement strand
GAGAAGATTGTCCCAATCAAAGCGCCCAAAAGCCACATCTCGCCAGCAGGTCTAGCGCGGATCAGGGCTGCCAATCGTGCGAGATGGGCGAGGGTAAGACAGCAGAAGAAAGTAGGTTAATCAGCCCGTTTAAGTTAAGAAAGCGAAAAACGGACGAGACTTTTATCTCGCCCATACATCCTCCTACAAGCAAACTCGGAAAGACGGTCCAGCCGTCAGCGTATCAAGAAGAAGGAGCCTGCCCGAATCGAATGCCAAAGTGAGCTAAAGAAATAAGTGAGGCAATGTAAGCGGTAACGGTAAACTAATTTGGAGCAGAAGCTGAAGGATTGCTGAGAGCAATCAACTTTCCGAACGGATATTGTTCTGCTGTAAGAGGGCTGCCCGCGTCGCTGTTGATGATGGTCAGCACCTTACCCGTGATGATTCCCTGGATGGTGAGACGTTCGGCTTCAACTGCGACCACCCTGTATTTTTCGCTGAATACTCCAGTGTCGGTTTGTTCCATAGGTATTTTGATGCAGAAACCGGGTACGTGTAACTTCGCAAAGAGGGTTGTGAATTGAGGGACATGTCTCGAAATTAGCATTTCGATCGTTTGGCAGCGGCCCCGAGTGCCACAATCACAGCGCCTCCTCCTAACGCCAAAGCGTCCTCCAGAAAGGCGACTGCGAAGACAGGTATGCCTCGGTTAAGCGTCTCACGAAGATGGTGTCCGGCAATACCGCCCGCAAGCGCTCCTAGTCCGCCAAGAGCCCCTCCCTCAGCAAGCGGCTGCTTCACGGTGCCGTGTATCGTCGCCCCACAGATTGCCCCCGACACAACACGGGACGCAAGCGGTGTTCAACCGACTGGGGGGAAGGGCAGGTTGTCTGCGATCAATTCGCTTATCGCAAGTTCAGCGATTCTCTTTGAGGCACTGGCTAAAATTATCCTGGCAAATGGCGAATCCCCAGTCCGAATCCATCTTCGTTTTAGGGCCCAAGCAACGACGGCGAGCGCCGTCATCGGACGCAAACCCGCTACTGCGCCAGCCGACCTGAACGATCACGCGCGCCGGCTTGTCGAGCAAGCCCTACGATTGAGCAGAACGTGGGCGATGAAGAAAATGAAATTCAGGTACTCAATAACCTGGGGGAGCGCTTTCTATTTTCGTGGCATGTATTCGGAAGCGCTCACCAATTACCAATTGGCAACGGATGCATTTCGCGGGTATGCCGGGCAATCCTTCTATGGGGAGTTGGAAATCAATTCTGGCCGCCAGGGCACGGTCATGCAGCCACTGTCCGGACCTCCTCGACAGCCACGTCGTAAAAAAGCATGCTATGCTTTTCTGTCCGAAGATGTGTAGGTCCCTGGAAGCCGCACGCATGTTTCCGGGAATCTATGCGGGCAACCATCGCATCAAAGAGCTGCAATGCTGGCATGCGCAGTTCACATAAAGGTTCACCGGGCCTCTGGCTCCGGCCCATCTCTGCCGGGCGGATTTCAGATTACGACGCACCAACGAGTCATCGATCTTATGTTCTTCGCACCTCATATTAGTTCATGCATTGTATGAGCAATGCGCCGCCGACGCCGAATAGCCATGCAAGAAGGCCCGTTCAGCTCGTTCGCAATCCTCTCCAGATAGGAGAACATCCTCCGCCTTACGGGGCTTTGCTTAATTTAATTCGATCGTGCTCGGAAACTGGAATGGAAAAACCGCCCCCTTTTCTGGAATTCTATTCCGTAGCGTTGTAGAATCAGACCACTATTTAAGCTTGCTCCAAATTCTAAATACTGCATAATTCGTATAATGTCGCGAATAGGGCCCCTTCCTTTACTCCTGGTTGTTTTGACTTCAGTAAATTCCGTTCGCCCGGATACCGCGGCTTTCGACTTATCTGGACCTCGCATTGACGTGAGAGTGACGCGCGGGGACAAGACCCTGCCAATTGCGCAGGTTCCGAACCTGCAGTCGGGGGATCGGATTTGGCTGCATCCGGAGCTGCCCGAGGATCAGTCGGCTCATTATTTGTTGGTGGCAGTATTTCTTCGTGGCTCTACAAATCCACCGTCGGATCACTGGTTCACGAAAGCTGAAACGTGGAACAAGAAGGTACGGGAAGAAGGGATTGTTGTTACTGTACCGCACGACGCACAGCAAGTGCTCCTGTTCCTGGCTCCAGAGACGGGGGGCGACTTCAGCACGCTTCGTTCCACCGTGCAGGGCAAGCCCGGGGCGTTTGTAAGAGCCTCGCAAGACCTGAATCAAGCAAGCTTTGACCGTTCGCGATTAGATCAATACCTCAGTGCCGTCAAACAAACTTCCGACAATAATCCGAAAGCACTGCAGGAACGTTCTGTTCTGTTGGCCCGGAGCCTGGCAATCAAGCTGGATCCGCAGTGCTTCGATAAACCCATCGAACAGCAGACTTCCTGCTTGACGCAACACACGGATCAACTAGTGCTGGATGACGGACATAGCCAATCCATGGTCGCCGCTCTCACTTCCGGCGCCTCTTCTGACCTGATCGGACAACTGAGCAACACACGACTGGCGGGGGGCGGTTACTACAGCCCCTACGTGGGCGCAATTGTCGATCTTGCGCGGATTATGGGGAATCTTCATTCGGCCACTTATCAGTACATTCCCGCCCTGGCATTGCCCGAGCACGATCATTTGAACCTGAAGCTCAATAATCCACCTTCCTTCCGTAAGCCTAAATCGGTATTGGTCGTAGCACTGCCCGCAGTGGAAGCGGCGCAGTTGCCTCCGCTTCGCGCCGTGGATTCAAACCAAGCTTTTTGTCTCCCAAAGCCTTCGCTGGTGCTCCCAGTCGAAGGCGCACCCTTGGTATTCTCAACGGCCTTGGCCCACGATTTTGCGCTAGGTGTGCAAACCGAGAACGGCTCCAGCATTGAGCTCCCCGCGATCGCCGATGCCTCACGTGGTGGCTTCGTCGTCGATACTCATGCGCTTCAAGACAGTCAACTGGCCCCCCGGAGCAGCGGAAAACTGCATGGGTTTTGGGGATATCAAGCTTTTGCCGGGCCCGATTTCGATTTGCGGAGCGCACATGCGGCAAAATGGAGTACCGCGGCGGCCGATCAGAGTGCACTCATCATTGGCCGCGAGGACACGCTGCATCTACAGTCCGACAGCGCCAGCTGTGTCGAGGATGTCATCCTGAGAGACCAACAGGGCAAGGAAATTCAAGCCACTTGGGAACCGCTGAAGCCGAATCAATTGGAGGTTCGAATCCCGCTCCAACGAGCAAGTCCAGGTCCTGTGACCTTACTGATAAAGGAATCAGGAATGACGAAACCTGACGAGGTTGCGCTGCATGCATATTCCGAGGCGGCCCAGCTCGAGCGCTTCGCCATCAACGCCGGTGATCGACAGGGTGTTTTGATCGGAACACGATTGGACGAAGTTGTGAATCTGGACTTGGGCGGAATTCATTTTCTTCCGGCGGGCCTGTCGCGCGCAAACCAAACAGATGAGCTGCGCTTGTCGGCTGCGAATGCTTCAGCACCGGACGTGGGGCGCGAGCAGAAAATGGTGGCCTCGGTCACCCTCCAAGATGGCCGTGTTTTGGAGCTGCCCACAACGATTGAACCACCTCGGCCCAAAGTCACTTTGATCAGCAAGAACATACAAAGCCCAATTGCCTCGCCGATTCACCTCGAAAACCAGGACGATCTGCCACAGGATGGACGGCTGTCGTTTGTTCTGAAAACTGAGATCCCCGATACGTTCCCGCGGACTGAAAAGATCGAGGTGGCGGCCGGCGATAGTTCGTTTAGCGTTCTGCTGACTGTTGATGATGGCAGTCTTGTTTTGCAAGATGTTCACAGCGTCTTGGCGATCCTCGATCCGCTCAAGCAGTTTGGAACCTCGGCATTCGGTCCGCTTCGCTTCCGTCCCGTCGCTGCTGACGGACTCAAAGGAGACTGGCAGCCTTTGGTGAGCCTGGTACGAATGCCTTCCTTGAACGAAATCCGCTGCCCAACCGAACCGGACCAGCCATGCACCCTGAAGGGCGCCAATCTTTTCCTCATTGAGTCCATCGCATCGGATGCGGAATTCAAACATACAGTCCCGATTCCCGCAGGATTTATGGATACGAACGTGAGTGTGCCACGCATCGACGGAACTGCTTTTTACGTCAAGTTGCGAGATAACCCTTCGAAGGTGAATAGGGTGGTCCTACCCCCACTGCCGGAGTAGCATTCGGGAGCGAGAGACTGCTTGCGTCCTGTCGAAAGAGTGGTTTGGCGGCAGCGTAGGTTACCCCACTCGTCCGTAAACCGGTGGGACTCTATCGGAACCGCTCCACCTCAAGCGGAAGACTGCGGGCAAGCAAATGGCGCCAGCATCGAAGGCCGAAAGGTGGGGACGTTCGGCGACATGGCAATCTTCAGCTTTCAAATGAATAAAAACATGACTTCTGGAGAGGGCGGCGTTAGTTGCGGCAGGAGGGCAACCGGAGTCGAATGCGGGACTCAGAATTTCCGGAGCGGTGCCGGAAGCAAGAACGCCAGCGAGTACGAGCCCGGGCCGGTTAAGAGGAACGCTACTGCCAGTAACAACTGTGTGAGTGCATATTCCGCGCCGCCTTTGCCGATATAGAACCCATTGGGAAGGTGCACCAGAAAGATAGCTCCAAGCATCACAACGGCAATACACGCCGCTCCGAATCGAAACAGAATGCCACTCAGCACAGCCAAACCTCCAGCAAACTGCGCCAGCCCGATCAGATATCCCATGACAGCTGGCCAGTGATGAGATGCAGCAAAAAGCTGAGGGCCCTGGCCTCCAAAGCTCCCGAAGAGGATGGCGCTCCCATGATAGAGAAACGCCATGGCGCTAGCCATGCGAAGAAGTAATAGCGACGTACTGGTCCTCGCGGGTAACGTATGGCTCTTCTCCATGCCTCGTTCGATGCCGGAGAGAGAACCATGGACTCAGGCCCGCTTCGTCCGCCCAGAATTTCTCTGCCTCTCCAGTGGCGCTCCGGTGCACGCCGTGAGTATTACCTTCGGGGAGCCACCGTGGTGCTGCATTGTTCTCGGGGAATAAGGACTACAATCGAAGGTGTGAGGCACTACACGACCAAACAGATTAAGGACGGCACCATGTTCACATGCGTACACTGTGAACACCACGTCACCACAATCCCCCTTAAAACCTGGCGCGACCGCACGCGCGATTCCCGCATCCGCGCCCGGAGCTAGTTTTTCCAGCAGACATGGGTTCGTAACTCTTCTTTTCCCATCTGCGATGCAGCATCCAAAAGCACAGCGCGACGGTCCCCGTCGTTAGGTGTGCGTCAGACGTGAGCACGATGGAGACAGCCACCCAAATAGTTGATAGCCACATATAGGTAAATAGGGAGGAGGTCATCAAATCGGCTGCAAATGCTTAGGAAACTATAGGCACGTTAACTCGTTCGGTAAATGGCACGAGGGTGTTAATGGGATGATCTAATAGTGGTCATTATGGTCCTATGCCGCTGATTTAGGATGTAGTTCCGACCAGAGCCCGACGCGCTCGGTGAGACGTTAGGCTAATCCCATGACAACGACAATTTACCGAGGTCACTATTCTCAGGTGACTTTAGCTTCCCCCCAACAAGTTGCGGGAAATCGGGTCGGCGCCGTTGTAGCTTGCCGATTTACATACACTCGCCTGATGCAGACGTACAAGCTTGTGCACCCGCACGTGCGAATTCCCGCATGTTCGAGCGACGGTTGAAAAAGCTGAAGGCAGCGGGCATTCCTGAGTCTGTGACTGTGGCAATGCTCGGGGCGAGCTAGCTCAAAGTTTCCCACGTTTTGCTCTGGCTCCACTTGCATGCACAATGGCTCGGTTGTCAGTCCGGATTGCGTCGCGAGGAAAGAAATGCCCTATGAAAAGTTCCGAAAATTATTTGAACGATGCCCCGAACCCAGCCGTTGGCAGAGAATCAGAATTGGCAGCTCAATTATGTGGGCACTGGCGTGTGGGCTATGCGTTGTTGCCGTGCTGCTCGTGCATTGAAGACAGCGCGGGCAACAGGCAACCTTGTCAGCCGCAAGAAACTGCTGCTCGCGATGGCGAAGGTTCCGTCTTGCCTGGACAAACGCCGTCAGAATGCCGGGGCAAACCAATTCCCGAGTCCGAGAGCCCTGCCGGAAGTAGGGTTTCCTGAGCACTGGCGTTGCTCGCTTTTACAACAGTGCTTTATTCAAAGTGTCCTTAGCCCATTCGCCCTGGACATCCTGCATGCTTTCGCCATTAAGAGTGAAAATCAAACGCGCGAAACGAGAGCCGCAACACCTATGAACTCTGGTTAGCAAACCGGCGGCGACCCACAATCGAGCGCAAAACACAATCCTATTGCGGACTTGATGGAGATCTGCCCTTCTTCATCAGGTCCGCCTTGATTTGGAATTTCTGATTGGGGACGCTAGATCGACCTCGGTGCTGAAGGTCTGATATCCGATCAAACTGATCGTTATCTTCCGGTGTCACGGCGCAATCAGCAGACTCTTTGCGACGCCTCCGAACTCACTCGCGTGGTCGACGAATTGCCCGTCAACGAAAACCGCAGCGCGATCGGGAATCACAGAAAGCTTGAGTTCGGAGAAGAGAGAAAGTATCAGAACCTGCCTACAGGCTTCGACAGCGCACAGCAGAACTGGATGCAGTGATTACGCGCGTCGTCTGCTGCGCTGCTCGGTCCTGTAACCGCTCTTCAGGGGGGTAGGGAAAGTTTGCTTTCCTGCGGCTTCGCTGTCTGATTTACGCCTTTCCGATGAAATCCTCAGGTGTGCCTATGGGATAGGGTTGCGGTGTTTGAAATCCACAGGCTCCGTTTGTGGCAAGCTGTATGAATGGCAAAAAGGCGCAAAAGGACCGATAAAGCACAGCGCCAAGCCGATCAACTGAAAAGAGATCAGAACACCCCGCCCAGAGCCTAAGAGGTCCAAACCAGCACAATCAACCCTGCGACACTAACCTGGAACGAATGGTGACAGAGGAGCATGCGACCCAAAGGAACTGGAAAGGAACTCTCGCTCATAGATGTGCTGACACCCCGCCAGTTCGCCGTCACCATGCTTGTTGCATCCAGCCTTACAAACAGGGATATCGCCAGGTTCATGGGAATCTCGGCGCACACGGTTAGCCACCACTTGAGCGATATATTTGACCGCGTGGGTTGCGGGAATCGGACCGAACTTACCGTCCGGTACGTTCATGAGCAGGACAAGGGTTTGTACGGCAAGAAAGAGTTCGGTGAACGGCTTGCGCAATTGAGGAAAGCGGCACGCTCGACTGTTCTGAAAACCTCGCGCCAGCGTAGCGCGTGACCGCCTGGCCCACGGCGGGTCAAAGGCGATTTTCCACAGCTCCACCTCTTTTGCACAGAGCCGCGCGACGTACAATGCCCGCGACAAAGTG
>QIAB01000076.1 GCA_003225455.1 Acidobacteriota bacterium | reverse complement strand
TACAGCTATCGGAAAGCCTATCGTCAGCGTGCCATTGATTACGAGGCCTTGCGCGCCGAAGTTCGCTCCATCCTATCAGATGTACTCTATTCCCCAGACGAGGGCTTGATTCGGGAATTGCAAACCGCGATCAAGCGTATCGACAAGGCGATTAACCACTATCGCCCATTAGATCTACGAAAAGGCGGACCACGGCCTTCGCGGGAAGAAGAGGAATGGTTATGGAAAAGGAAAGCCTAAGCAAAGAGCAATTGCGGCAGGAAGCAGCTCACCTAGAGAGACGAGAACTCAACCGCGGATGTTGCTATTTCAAGTCGGAAACCATATTTGGGCCGGAGGGAAAGCTAATGCCAGACGCGAAAGCGGCGTTACGCAATGAAGCGATGAGGGGGCACAGAGGGGGGAAGAAGTCCTTTTAAGCGTGGGCTGGCACGGGTAGTGACGGAATGCGGCGCGTCACTCCGCATACATGATTTACCCGATTGCGGCGCTCCTTGCCATCGCTCTATTGTGTTCTTGCACATTTCAAGCAGATTGTCTCCACCCCGTTGAAGCCCTCGAAACTAGGACTGACGGGGTTCTTTTCGCACGTAAATAAACCCTCGTATCGTGACCACGAAACGGACGCGCAAGGAAAGTAGAGTCGCTCGCTCCAGAGTCCCCTGCTCAAAAGGCGACTTCCTCACCCTCTGGAAAACACCGGGCCATATTTGCCGTCCCGAAGGAAACGGACCGCAGAATGCGAACTTGTAGTAAAAGCCAGCTGGTGGCTTACTCGGTGAGTTGGTAACCGATCCCTAAGCCGTGTTCCGAAAACCGGACAGCCGCGACATTTATGTGCAGGCACGGCGAAGATATGCACAATACTCCTGGTTCAGCAACTACGCTGCCGCCCCAAAAGGGTCGGCTGTGCTGGGCCAGTCGCGAGGCCCTGCGTGAAAGAACGGGAGACGCGGGGCCTCATCTTCCGGCGTTATTCACTCTAAAGTAGAATCAAGCTCGTGGCCGCACCAGAAGTGCAAGGGCTGCGATTCATGCAGGGTGTCCGATAACGTCTGGCTTTCTTCCCCCCCACTAATGCCGCCCCTGGCTCGCAAAAATCCCCGTACCCGGGATGGGTACAGGGACAAAGTAAATGTTGTGCTACTCAGACGCAGGATGCCAGATCACTGAAGCGTGCTGGCTACCGAAGAGAAAGCGTTATTCGCATTCGAGCCGACTAAGCGGATAGTACCGACGACGAGCACGAGGATTACGGCCAGCATCACGGCATATTCCGCAATGTCCTGTCCGGCCTCATCATGCCAGAGTTGGGGGAGGAGCCTGCACATGCGAACTTTCTTCCTTTCATTGTGAAGTAGGGCCTGGGCTGGTTGTTTGGGAGTCAGAGCTGGACAAAACCGCCGCTAAAGTTCCCGACTAACTTTTAGGATTGTACCACCATGCGGAAGAGACTTGGTCTCGAAGCACGAATAAACTGTCGCCCACGAGCACTGTTGCTACTGCCGGCAAAGCAGGCGGGATCAGCAAACTTCATGGATATGCCAGAATGATGATCGGAGTTGTCGCAGGATAAAATCGTAT
>QIAB01000127.1:9169-11425 GCA_003225455.1 Acidobacteriota bacterium | reverse complement strand
GGGGCAGTGCCAGCCGCCGCCACAAGTTGCCCCAGATTGTAGGTCAGCAGGCTCTGCGCCAGCCGCACCTGGTTTGAGCGAAAACGATGACAAAGAGAGGCGGGTCATCTTTACCTGCTTCCCCTCCATGATCCACTGCTCGGCCGTGCCCCGCTTGTTATAGAACCGCACTACCGCCCGGCTGGGCGTCTCCAGGTTGGTCACAATAACGTTGTAGGCACTGTGCTCCAGGTTCCCGGAGGCTTCGACCCAGTGGGTGAAACACAAAATCAGTCCTTTCAGCTCTCGTTCAACCCCTCTTTGAAAATTGATCTCCAAGGAGAACTGATTGCGAAGGCGGAGGCCATGGATTCACCTGTTCTCCATAGACCGGGATTTCCGTGCTGTCCAGATCCAGCACCACTCGTTGGAGGTTCTCGCGTCCCTTCCGACGGTGGTTTGCTTTTTGGTGCGGGAATTGGATGAACGTCTGGGATTGAGTGCGCGCTCATCGGCGAACGCATCATGGACGACCGGCAGGGAAAGAACACTCAGTTGCCGCTCCCAGATCCGCTGCGACAATCCATCTCCAGCCGCTTAGTTGGATACGAAGATGTGAACGACGCTGAGCGGCTGTCGCAAGACCCGACCTTCCGCTTGATCGGCTCCGAGAAGATCTGGGAGCGCGGAGCAGCCTTGCCTTCGCTGCCTGCATTGGTCCGAGACCGAGGTGCTGAGCCAAGACGAGAACCTGGACGGTCTGGCTGCCGAGCTGCGGGGAGACCTGAACCGTCTCAAGCGGGCCTTACGAGTTCGGTCTACCCGTGCTTCTAGCTGCCATAAACAATAATAGTAGAGGTGGACTCCCCGCGCACCTTTTTCCAGCATCGCAACCATTTCGAAAGATCGAAATAGATGAAGCAAGCATTTGTGCAAAGGTTCTTTAGCCAGAGAGTCCTCGATAGACTGCAGGTTATTCACTCTGGTTATGACCCAGACTTCATGGAACCTAGCGAACTAACGAACCCAGTTCCAGCCTATCACCACCACGGGTGCGGAGGTGGCGCCATGAACCAGCCCACGCAAGCTTTTGGAACACGCCAGCGTGAGGCAGTATTGCAAGGTGCTGCGCATGCCGGTCATCGGGCCAGTGAAAAGCGTGCTGGTGCGCCGGTTGCACTATGACGTGATCGTGTTCGATGAAGTGGGCTACGTGCCGCTGGCGGAGATCGGCGCGGAGTTCCTGTTTCAAGTGATCGCGGAACGAGTAAGGGGCAATTTTTGTCACGCTGTAAGTTGGGTTTTTGCTTTTAGGCAGGACGTCACAGGCTTGCGTCACCGTCATAGCAGGTGGGATCCCACGCAGAGGGCTCCTTCAGAACCTCTGCCAATTGCGGGTCGTTGGTCTTGTAGAGGTACCCCCAGGCAGTGAGCTTTCGCCGGTAGGGGGAAAGCTGTTCGACGGCAGCCATCTGGTCGGGGCGGATGCCGGTCATCTCCAGCATGTGTAACCCGTCCTGGGCGCAGCGTTGCAGCGCCCACCTGAGCATGAGCAGGAAGATACTAGGTGCGGCCTCGCTGAGGCATTGGAAGTCCACGAGGCGCATGCGCTTGAGGCCAAATTTCTCATTGTCCTGCCTTCCGAACATAGCATAGGCCTCGAGGCTGCCGTTTCTACCGGCTGTCAAGATCAGAAGTTCTTTGCGGTTCAGTGCGTACTTGAAGTGCCAGTTGAGCACGTCACAGGTTCGCAGGCTCAGCAAGCGTCGTGTGCTGTTCCGTAACTGCTCCCAAAAAGTATCGAACCGCTTGTCGAAAGTGTCGCAAACGCTCACATTCAGCGCGGACGGGATTTTACGCCGGTTTCTGCCGATCAGCCTGTCTACGAGAGAGAGCGTGACCGACGCGGGATAGCTGGCAAGGGCTGGCATCGGAGTTGACCTCATCAACAAACAGCTCTGGACGAATCCCCTGTATGCAGTAATCCAGAAGATCGATTCGTCCCACTTGCCAACCGGTACCCGCGAAGCCTGGAACACCGAGAACGCCTCTGAAGATTCGGCATTGGCTGTCGTATTCAGGTAAAGATCGACATTTTTTTGATTTAAGAAGTAATTCAGCGGGAGAATCGCGTAGCCGCGGTACTTCGGGTCCACGACCCAGCCACGTCCCGAAGTCGCAATCAGTGGCCGTCCTCGGAACTCGAACAGCAGTGGAATGTTCCCAAACGAGCCGACAATCTTGCCGTCCTGGTCCTCCAGTACCCAGCCAATCGGC
>QIAB01000127.1:7951-9144 GCA_003225455.1 Acidobacteriota bacterium | reverse complement strand
TGCAGGATTATCGAGCCATAGATGCTGCCATTCCTCGGCCGGTTTCGCCAAGAGCCCGTTGCGGGTTTCCAGTGCGGCAATCCCGTCATAGTCGGCAAAAGAGGCCTCGCGGGCCTGGACAGCTCCTCGCGACTTAACGTACGCCACGGCTCTAATTCCCCGAAGATCTGCCGAATATCACGGGCAGGCTAGTTAGGCCACGCAATCCCGTATTCTCGCGCCACACGAGGGGTTCGGAATCGAGCGCAAAATCTGAGGCATCACGCAACAAAGTGGCGAAGGCAATTTGCCCCTCCGTTCGCGCCAGTGGCGCACCAAAGCAAAAGTGGCCACCGCTGCCGAATGCAAGGTGCTTGTTGTCTTTGCGGGTGATATCGAGACGATCGGGGTCGGAGAAGCGCTCGGGATCACGATTCGCGGAGCCAATTACGGCAATGACCGAGTGCCCACTCGCGATTTGCTTGTGTCCAATGGTGACGTCCGAAGGGGCAAGCCGGGTGGTGTGTTGACTGGGGGCTTCGTAGCGAAGGAGTTCTTCAATGGCTGAATGGAGCAGTTGCGGGTTGCCGCGAAGCAGCTGCAGTTGGTCCGGGTTGCGCAACAGAGACAATACGCCATTGCCGATCAGGTTGGGAGTGGTCTCCTGGCCGCCGACCATCAGGAGAATGCAGTTGGCGATCACGGCATCTTCGCACAGGGGGTGTCCAGCAAGTTCGGCCGAAAGCAAGGTATGGATCAGACCGCCCTTGGGATTACGGCGTTCCTCACGAATCGCGTCACGAAAATAGGTGCACATCTCGTCGAGGTTGCGCAACATCTCCGGTAGCCGGTTGGGATTGTGCTGGAAATTACCGAGTATCTCCGCAAATTTGGCCGACCAAGATTTCAGTTGCCGGTGATCGGAAGGTGGGAGCCCGAGCATTTCAGCCGTCACAATTGCCGACAAGGGGTCGGCAAACTCGGCGATCACATCCATGTATCCCCGCTCCAGACCGGGTCGCAACAAGCTGTCGACGATCTCCTGTATGTGGGAGCGGAGAGCAGCGACCCTGTGAGGCGTGAATGCTACCGTGCAAAGTGCCCGCAGGCAGGTGTGGTCGGGTGGGTCCATGAAAAGCATCTGCCGGTGCAGCACCCCGCCTATCGGGTACATCGAGGCCACGCCCATTGCCATCAACTGCTCGGGAGAAGCC
>QIAB01000127.1:6893-7769 GCA_003225455.1 Acidobacteriota bacterium | reverse complement strand
CTTGCGAGACTCATAGCGCAACACCGTACCTACGGTACATCTGCCAAGCCCTTCCGGCCTTCCAGCATTAGGCGCTCAATTTCGCTGCCCAGTCCCCTGATCGTCGGCCGCTCGAAAAGCGTAAGTAGGCTCAGCTCAACGTCGAAAGTTTCTTGTATTTTGCTTATCAGCTGCATGCCCAGTAAGGAATGCCCGCCAAGGAGGAAGAAGTTCTCCTCACAGCCGACGTTATCTAGTTTCAGCAGGTGAGCAAGAATGGTGGTCAGGTCTTTTGCCACTGCACTTTCAGAAGCCAGCGCCGCCTGCTCTCGCACAATGTTGGAAGAATCGGGAGGCGGCAGCGCCGCTCGATCTACTTTTCCGTTCATGGTGACCGGAATCGAATCGATGCGGACGAACAGGGTGGGAATCATGTATTCAGGCAGCGACTTGGCAAGATGCCTCCTTAGCGACGAAGCGGTCAACTCCTGCCCGGGCGCGGCGACTATATAGGCAACAAGCTGCTGCCTTTCTCCCCCGTTGTCGCCGCGGCCAACGACCACGCTTGACTGGATCGCGGGATGGCGGTCGAGCACGGTTGTGATCTCATCCGGTTCGACTCGGAAGCCGCGGACTTTGATCTGGTGGTCTCGCCGGCCGATAAACGCGATCTGGCCGTTGGGCAAGTAGCGGCCCAAATCCCCCGTTTTGTACAGGCGCGCGTTCACGTCGGAGCTGAACGGGTGGCGGACAAAGCTCGCGGCCGTAAGATCTGGTCGATTGTGGTAGCCACGCGCTAGGCTTATCCCACCGATATAGAGCTCCCCGACTTCGCCCGCCGGGGTGGGATGCATTTGCGAATTGAGAATCAGGATCTCCGTGTTCGTGATGGGCCGG
>QIAB01000127.1:497-6812 GCA_003225455.1 Acidobacteriota bacterium | reverse complement strand
GAAAGGCAGGTCGGCACTGGGATAGACGTGGAGGGTGTCTGCGCCGGTCAGCATGACGCGCAGTGCCGTCTCCCGCGGCCATGGCAGTCGGATCAATCGCTCCGCGAGCGCGGTCGGGACGAAGGTTATGGTTATCCCATGGGCCACGAGCCACTCCCGGAGAAGCTCCGGGGAACCGCGGCTTCGTTCATTGGGAATATGCACGCTTGCGCCTGCGGTGAGGTGGGCCCAAATCTCCCATACGGCGGCATCAAAAGCCACGCTCGCCAACTGGGTTGCGCGGTCCGAGGCCGTCACCCCAAACGCGCACTGATGCCAGGTGACAAGGTTCAACAAACTGCGATGAGTAATTTCGACGCCCTTCGGCTTACCGGTAGAACCCGACGTATAGATCACATATGCTAGATTCTCCGGTTGCGCGACTATGGCCGGCGATTCGGAATGCACAGACCGCTCGGGAAAGCCAGCTGGCTGGCCAGCCGGATCGATTGTAACGAGATGCCAGCTGCCGGTGGGAAGCAGCCCCGTTCTCGAGGTTCCACCCACAAGTACTGCAACCTGCGCATCCTTCAACAGAAACTCTTGACGAGCATATGGGCAGCCTGGGTCAATTGGGAGGTATGCGGCGCCAGCTTTCAGGATCCCTAACGCAGCTATTACCATGGCCATCCGGCGCTCTAAGCAAAATCCAACTATGATCTCAGGACCAACCCCGAGCAAACGCAACTGACGAGACAACTGATCGGCACGACGGTTAAGCTCTCCATACGTCAGCACTCGGTCGCCCTCAACAACAGCTGTTGCCTCCGGAGCCGAAGCTGCTTGGGACGCGATCAGCTGGGGTACTAGCAGATCTTGTTCACCCTTCTCTCTAGGCCAGAAACCTGCATTATAGGGATCAGCTGTAGTGCGCAGCGGCAAAGCTGAGAACATCTGCGGTGTAGATGCTTTTGACATGACAGAACTCTTCCTCCGTATTGGAGAAATTTGAGCGGGAGTCGTAGGGCCTATGAGTGTTCGTGCGCTGGTCGCGTGGTTTGCTTGAACGGATTGTTATCGTGGCTCATTATAGTGGACTACCATAGGCTTGCATCACCGTCAAAAGAAGATGGAGCCCAAATGTCGGACTGCTTAAGTATTTCTGATAGTTCCTCGTTGATCGCTCTGTAATAAGATGACCAAGAGCACAACCTACGATGGTATGGCGCGAAAACTGGTGGCAGATCCGGCCGCGCTAGCCAGCGCCCCATAATTTCCAAGAGATCGATACCTTCATCGTTGCACTTGCGAAATATCCAGCTGAGAAAAGGGAGGAGCATCTGCTCAAACCCCTTGAGGGACTGAAAATCAACCAGACGAACCCGCTTCAAGCCATGTTCCGGCTTATCTTGACGCTGAAAGACGGCATAGGCCGTTAGGTCCGACCCCTTGGAAGCTGTGACGATGCAAGCACTGTGTCGCAACATCGCATCGCGGAAGTGCCAGGCAAGTGTCTCTCGCGTGCGTCGGGCTAAAAGAATGTTTGGGTTCTGATGTGCCAAGCTGTACCAGAACTGATCAAAGCGGCTGTCAAATTCGGAGCATGTTTCGATGTCAGATGTCGAACGATCAACTTCTCTGAAAAGTTGCTTTAACTTGTCCCGACAAAACAGAATAGCGGAAATTGGGTAGCTTATCACGTTCGAAAATGGGATAGACTCCGAAGCCAGAACGCTCTGCGAAAATCCACGATAATTAGTTATCCAGAATTCGCTTTCGTTCCACGTGCCGACTGGTACCTTCGAAAATTTAAATGCCTTAAGACCGGGCTCAGCCTTAGGCCCGACCGTCGTCAAAATCACAAGGTCAACACCTTTTTGCCTTGTTATGCGGTCCAACAGCAACATCGAGTAGCTTCGATAAGATTCATCAACGACCCAAGAAACTGGGGTTGACACTCGGAGTTCGTGCCCCCTAAATTGATATTCAGCGGGAAGGTTACCGAGGAAGCCCACCACTTTGTCAGTTCCGGTTTGAAGCACCCAACCGATCGGCCAATCAGCTTTCCACTTGTGGTATGCGGGGTTATCGATCCACAGTGCCGCCCAAGCCTGGTAGCAAGTAGATGCAAGGCCATTGCGAATCTGAAGGGCAGCGATTTGCTCGTAGTCCTCGAAATTTGCCCGCCGCAAACTCGGCTGTCTGACAGCTTCTGTCCTCCGTTCTGGGGTACCCAGCCCCTGGCTCGTGTTTTTAAGGGTATCCATGGCGACCTTTTTCGGACAATGCGGATTTGTGGAATCGATGACTATCGTGGATTAGAGGATCGAGATGAATCGCAAAGTACGACTTAGCGCCTCGCGCTCCGCGACGTATGCAGCTCCTCCGCCGAGTGGTGCGACACCCTGGCAGACCTGATCTATGACGCCGAAAACCGAAGGTTGTTATACGTGATGTGTGACATCGCTCTCAGTTGTTAGCAACCGGCAGCGATGCACGCTCTGCCTGAACCGAGAGCTGTTGAGGAGAACGGACAAGACTGCCATACGCGTGCGGGGGGGAGACCCTAATGCCTTTGGGAAACGGATAAGGGTCACAAAGCTGCCAGGTGAACCGATTTTCGCTCTCGTTTTGTGAAAAGCCCGATGACATCCAGAAGCTGAGACAAGGTTTGTTCTTGCCTGTGGGGATGTAGCGGGCGTGCAGCTGCTTCAACCTCACAGCCATACAGTACTCGACGGCAAAGGCCACCATCGCATTCTCCACTTTGTGTCC
This sequence comes from Acidobacteriota bacterium, assembly GCA_003225455.1. Classification (GTDB taxonomy): domain Bacteria; phylum Acidobacteriota; class Terriglobia; order Terriglobales; family Acidobacteriaceae; genus QIAB01. The sequence continues at coordinate 4,058 of QIAB01000127.1, read as the reverse complement.
GATTAAACGACAGCTCAACACAAAATCAATGATGCGCGCGCTGCCGGCTTCCATTTCCAGACTGAGGATACCCGTCACCCCGGAGTCGCCAAATTTATCCTTTACTCGGAAGGCCCAGAGTTTTCGATTGGCCGGCTGCAACCAGACTTGCAGTTCGTGATCCGATAGCCGCCGTGTCGATAGGTTCATCTGGTTTGTCTTATTAAGTAGTTGAAGGACTCGGACCCGGTTAGCTTCACAAGCTTCTTCGACCGTGACCTCTGTCTGCAGCGAGATGAGCCATTCTTCGACAGAGCATGCTGCCTTTCTGGAAAACTCGCGTTGCCGTTCCGCAGCATACATGGACGTTCTCGAAGCGTCTTCGGCAGTGCTGTATGCCGCATCGAAGCAATCGAGTTCCATAAGCTGGCTGGCAAAGAGTGTCTTATCATCCGGCCACTCCGGTACGTAAACCTCGGGTAGCGCCTCGCGCACTCGGTCGCGCTCGCCACGATTATCGTCAATGAATATGGCAGATTGCAGGCCGAGGTTCAGTTCTGCCGCTATTTCTGCGATGTTCGCCGCTTTATCATTCCAGTTGATCCGCCAAGCGGCGAAGTCTTCAACCCGCAAGACCATCTCCGGATGCTTGGAGATCGCTTCCAGAGCGATACTCTCGTCATTCTTGCTGGCAACTGCCAACACAATGCCCCGATTGCGCAGGGCCTTTAGCGCCTTTTGGAAGTCGAGAAAGGCTTCTCCGAGGTAATCGTGGCCTCCGAGCCTCAGATTTTCCCAACCAACGTCGGCGACCACGCCGCCCCATAGTGTGTTATCTAAATCGAGGATCACCAGCTTCTTAGATTCGCCTCGAACAGCGGCAATTGCTGCCTTTAACTCGCGGGCTGCGCGGCGGCACAGATCTGCATGGAAAGGGGTCTTCGTCATATACCACAGCTTGGGGCTGTAAGAGTACTTGCCAACCGCTTCCATCCAACGCTGCCCGTCCAGTAGATAAACATTTCCGCAGTCTGCCAATTCATCGGCGAGTTGGAGATTCATTTTAAGGAGAAGCCTGCGTGTGCCTTGCTGCTTCAGGCTCAGTATGCCGTTTCCACGACGGAAGTGGGGAATTGTCCAGGACACAACGAACATCGCCTGACAACGTTTGTGAGCCTTGCGCAGCAATTCCGCAAACTGCTGAACTTCCGAGATGAGCTGATCCTCATCAATGGATTTGTAATTGAAAGACTCGGCAAAGCTCGGGATGATTGCCTCGGGCGATGTCCAGACCACGACAAAATCCGCCGCTTGGCAATCACTTAGCGTCAGCAACGGGGGTAACACCTGCCCAAAAGGCGCAGAACTCACCGAGAGTTGCGGCGCCGACTGGTCGTTCGCGAGGCAATGCCCCAGGGTATCAAGGTTGAAATCAGAAATGAGATAGAGCTTCAAAGCCACGGTCTCTCGCTTTCAGTAGTTCATCCCCTTAACTAAGAGCCTTTGAGGACATGTGTTTTTCTACCATTTCAGCGATATAAGTTGCTAAGGACTGCACAGTCCTGAAATAGCCAGTTTCAGATGAGAATGCATCATCTTGCGTGAGATCGAATGGAAAGCCGAAGGACGCTTTCAGCTTCTGTTCGGCGATTACAATGAAGTTGGCCACAGTCAAGGAATCCAACTTTCCACCCGTCCCCAGAAGAACCTCGGCGAGGGATTTTTCGACACGCAGATGCTTGGGTAATTGCATATTCAATTCGGAGATGCTGTCATAAATCACCCGGAGCACACTGTCGAGGTAACCAGTGTCATTTGTTGATGACTCGTCGACTGATCGATGAAGCGAGTTACTCCCTCGACCATCATTGATCCTCATGCTCAGAGCCGACAATGGGCTCGGTCTAGGTTCGATGCTCATTCGTGGTTAGCTTCAACGCTCTTAACAGATTCATGGCCGGCGACCATAAGCCAAAAGCGTGGCAGATATTTTCGCTCAAAGATCCGTCGTCCATGATGGAGAACCGAGGAATATAATAGGGCTTGTCAGCCAAGGTAAACCTCCTGAGTGGGTACGAATATGGTTACCGGGAGGTTCCAGTCTTGTATTCACCGCCGACTTTCACCATCTCTGTGGTCAATCCAACTCGGTATGGCGGATCCCCACCTTTTCACTCTTCTCCCGTCTGCCGCTCAAATCAGCGGATCCTCAGATCCTCACCCCATTATTACTGAATATACTTGTCAAGCGCACCAATCGCTTGGCGGCAGCCAGCCTCCTCCAGATCAGCCGCGCTCGTGCCTGATGGCCGGTTGATGGGAAGCAGCACCAGATGTTTAGAGCTGGTGCAAACAGGAACATAGTTCTGCTGAATTGCGGACATAAGAGCTCTGTCAAAGAAGAACTCGTCATGGTAGGGTCTTATCTTTCCCTGCGGCGTGCGAAAAATCACAAAATCGTACTGCTGCGCATTGACTTTCCTCACAATTGGGTCAGATGACCAGTAGGCACGTTTTTCCAGTTGAGTGACCAGATACGGGTCCAGCATTTCCGGTTCGCTGCTCAGCGCGGCGAAATAGGAGTCCGTTGATAGGATATTTCGACCAGATACAATCCGCGCGATTCCTTTTGTGGTGCTCTGGTCTCGAGTCGCCTTCACTATTGTCCTAATCCACATAATCGGCTGTATCACGAATGCGAGCACAACAACTGCGTTCATGAAAGCGCGCACAGGCGCGATGCGCCTCCAGAATGGCTGAAGGGCAGATACACCGAAAGGGACCACAAGCGCGCACGCAACCCTGGGTTCCAGATAGTAGTTGTTGTCCGCGCCACTGTTGAACGAGGTTGTGACCGCTATGAGCCATGTTAAAACCAGATACAGTCCGACGAGGATTCCTTGTGGCTCCTCCCGTTTCTTTGCCCCGTACCACAAGCCTGTAAAGCAAATGGCAAAAAGGAACTTGGTAGAATCCTGCCGCCATTCTTGCTGATTCAAGAAGACAAATCCCCCAAAACTAGCAGCCACGTTTCGCATGATCAGAACTTGCGAAAGCACTGGATCGCCACGCACCATAAAGCTTGCAGCAATCACGAGAACAGCTACCCCGGATATAACACAGAACCATAGTGCGTAGGAGTGTCGGCGAGACCAGAGTAACCAGATCACCACTGAAACCGGCGCTGCGACATAGGTGAGCTTGAGCGAAACCGCAACGGCCGCGCATAGCGCAGCAGCGAACACAGCTCGGCGAGTGGGAACAAGCGTTAGAACTATACACAGCGCAGAAAGCAAAAGACCAGCCATATCAGGTCGAACCGTTGCGTTCCAGCCGCTAAATGAATAATCGCTAACAAGCAAAATGGCTGGAGTCGCGGCAACCCAGCCTTCATAGCCGCAACGTACAGCACCAAAATACGCCGTCGCCCCAAGCAGCACGAAGCATATCAGCGAGAGGACACGCCCGGCGAATAGAAGTCCAACGAACTCTAGATGAAAGCACCTTGCGATAACGGCGAGGACCATATACAAGGCCGGACCATACGCTGCGGGCGTGTACGGGGGGCGATCAAGAGGTTCA
>QIAB01000127.1:0-470 GCA_003225455.1 Acidobacteriota bacterium | reverse complement strand
CGGCGCTTTCCGGGTAGGTGACATCTCCAGTCTGACGCACTAACCAGATTGCGGCGATGAACGAAAGCGCGACCGATATGGCAAACAGCGCGATGATAATGCATGACGCACTTCTTCTCCAGCTTGCCTGCTTTCGAAGAACCTCTCCATAGCGTATTAGCCAGGATCGGGTGCTCGGATCAGACAGAAACATTCGATCAGCCCCCAACTGCTCATGCATGTCCAGAACTGCGGCTGCCGTCCGCTTGCGGAGCGTAGATCTTTGCCTTTCGGATAAGGATAAGAGTAATTAGCCAGGCTGAACCGGTTGTCTTTATCGTTTTGTGAAAACCCTGAGGACATCCAGAAGCTGACGCAAGGCTTGTTCTTAGTGCTAAGGATGTAGTGGGCATACAACTCGTTGAACCCCACAGCCATGCAGGTACTTGACGGCGAAGGCCACCATCGCATTCTCCACTTTCCGTCCGATG
>QIAB01000126.1 GCA_003225455.1 Acidobacteriota bacterium | reverse complement strand
TCTTCTGGTTCATCCTGTGGCGCATCATCAAAAGCCAGAGTGCCCCAAACTGGTGGGAAGCACTATTGCTGGGCCTGCTTGTCGGTCTCACCGCAACCGCAATCGCGACCATTTTGTTTTTGCTTCCATTGTTATTTTGCGCAATCGCACTCAAACCGGCTATTGCGGCTCGTTCGTACGTCCGCATTGTTGGCTGCGCCCTGGTTTTGCTCGGCACCGTGATCGGGACGTCGCCATGCTGGTTGCACAACTATTTCATTGCGCGGGACCGCGTTTTCTTGTCTGCACATAGTGGCATCAATTTTTGGATCGGAAATAATTCTGAAGCGAACGGCTACCCGCGTTTTCCACCCGGGCTCCGCGCAGGCCAGGCCGCCATGTTACAGGATTCAATTGACGTCGCGGAATCGGCTGCCGGTCACCGGCTGAAACGCGGAGAAGTTTCACAATATTGGTCGGCAAAAGCACGCGACTACATCGCACACCATCCGCTGGCATGGCTGCGATTGCTGGGTCTCAAGCTCCGCAATTTTTGGAGCGCATTTCAGTATGATGATCTCAGCATCATCACCAACCTGCGTGAGCAGGGTTTGACGTTCCCAGGGATTTATTTCGGATTGCTCGCTGTCTTGGCGCTTCCGGCAATGATTCTGACGTGGAATGCCGTGCGGCTTGGACGCTGGATCACCGGCGCGATTCTCCTGCAGATGCTTGCCCTATTGCCAGTGTTCACGACGGAACGCTACCGGCTGCCTATTGTCCCCGGACTGGCTGTCTTTGCGGCATTCGGAGTGGTCACGCTTTTTAGCAATCTTGCTGCCGGCAATGTTCGTCCCGTCCTTTCCTACGCCATTTTGTTGACGGTTTCGATTCTCTTTGTTTCCTGGCCGCAGCGCAAGCCCTCCTTCTGGGCGCTCGACGCCTATAATAGTGGCTGGCAGGCCCTCGAATCGGGCAATCTGCCACTGGCAGAACGAAAACTCGAGCTTGCCCGCGCTTACATTCCGGATAACGCCGAGACGAACTTCGCCCTCGGCAATCTGAAGCTGGCGCAAAACGACGCCGCCACAGCTGCGTCCTTTTATCTGACGACTTTGCGTCTTGATCCACGCCATCGCGGCGCAATCAATAATCTGGGTGTTCTCGCACTCGAGAATGGTCAGCCGGAAGTGGCTGAACAGCGATTTCGTGAAGCCCTGGCGATCGACGGGCGCAACCCCAAGACACACTTTCTTCTTGCGAAAAGCTTGATCGCGAAGGGCCAGAACAACAATGCACGGACCGAGATCGACCGTGCCCTGGCCCTGAAGCCGGACCAGCCGGAGTTCAAAGAGTTAAGGGAACAGATCGACAAATGATTTCGTCGATACGACTCGATCAGCTGAGACGAGTCGAATGGATCGTAGCGGTTCTGCTTTCGCTAATGGTCATTTTTTTAATTGGGGTCCGGGTGAATCACGCCGGAGCGTTGTGGCGAGACGAATCCGCGGTCGTGCAATTGGCAAGAATGCCGCACGTTTCTGACATTACCCGGAACTTTCAACATGAAGCCTTTCCGATCACGTTTCCGATTTTGATTCGTGGCTACACCAATTTCTTTGGCGCCAGCGATACTTCATTACGAGTATTCGGCGCTGCCGTCGGCTTGGCACTTGTGTGCGCCTTGTGGCTCTGCGCTAGGTGGTCCGGGGATGGATTGCCCATCATCTCGCTTCCATTTCTAGGGTTGAGCACCACGTTTCTGATTTGGGGACTAACGATTCGTGGATACGGTCTCGGCTCGGTCCTCATCGTCCTGGTTTTCGGACTATTTGTTCTCTTGTTACGGAAATCTTCCCTCGCAATCATCGTCGCCGCGGCTTTGGCATCGATTGCTGCCGTTCAATGCCTCGTTCATAACCTCGTTCTAGTGTTCGCCCTGGCCATGTCGGTTACTGTCATTTGCTTGTTGCGCCGTGACGTCAGGAATATGGCGATTTTTCTCGCCATTCTCGCTCTGTGCGCGATTTCTTTCCTGCCGTATCTCAATGCCTATACCAGCGGCAGCCACTGGAGTGTGGTAGCCGAGTCTCCAGTTACGTTTCGGAGCCTGTCGAAACAGTTTATCCTCGCGACGGGTGATCCCAGCTCGGCGTTTGCATCTTGCTGGGGGATCGCATTTCTGGTTTTGCTCTCTGCAGCAACGCTGCGCCTTTATCATCTTCGCCCAAGACGGCCTACCACGGAATGGGATGTTCTGTTATATCTGATGCTGGCGCCGGTGATCGCAACGGTCGGTTACTATTTGTTTCTGCACCTGCTCAATTATTTGGCGCGGCCGTGGTATTTTCTTGCGCTCCTGTCAATTCTCGCCGTCTCGCTCGACGGCCTCGCGGCCAGTCTTCATAACCTCAAATGGATACGGCTTTCCCGACTCCTCTTCGCGTTCGCTGCCTTGACGATTCTGCCATTTAATGCCTGGCCGAAAATAGTCGAACGGCAGTCGAATATCGACGTCGTCGCGAAGAAAGTGACGGAACTTGCCCAACCGGTGGATTTGATCGTCGCCGCGCCGTGGCAATATGGCATTTCATTTAATCGCTATTACAAGGGCACAGCGCGTTGGATTACTTTGCCCAAAATGGCCGACCTGCGCGTCCATCGCTATGACCTTTTTCGCGAAAAAATGGTTTCGTCGCATCCCATCGATGATGTGTTGGAAGAAATCCAACGAGCGCTCGCGGCCGGAAATCGGGTTTGGTTCGTCGGCGGCCTTACCCAGTTACAAGAAAACGATGTGCCTCGCTTTCTCTCGCCTGCACCCGATCCAACCAGCGGCTGGGACAACCGGGCCTATAATCGATCATGGTTAGAACAGCTTAGTGCATTCGTGCGAGCCCACGGTGAGCGTGGCCAGACTGTGCCTTTGCCATCGGCCAGCGCTGTCAACGAGCTTGAAAATGTGCCGTTGATGGTGGTCGATGGCTGGCAGTGAATGCGGGGGGCCTCACAGGATTGGAATTTGCTCACAGCGCTCAGTACCGTTACATCTTCGCTCGTTCTGGCCGACCCAATGTCTGCTCCTCGTTTGTTCAAATCACGGCTGATCATCCTGGCGATCATTCTCGCAATTGGCGTTTTTCTGCGCCTGCCGCCCGAACTCTTTCAACCAAATACAGCACCACTTCACGCCCTAGAGTCGCTCCATCCTAGACCGGACGATCAAAAAGGCGGCTACGACGAGCGACTTTACGAAGCATACGCTAAAGCGATTGGCACGAACGGTCTAACTTCCTATCCGGATATTGTTAGGGCGTATATCGAGAAACAGAAGACCCTTCCTGGTTCAATTCTACCCCCACTTCGCTTCCTCTACATCTTCCTGGCCTATCTTTATCATGCTCTATTTAGCACACCCGAACGCACCGCCTTACATTACCTCTCCTCCATTTTTAGTATGCTAACGTTGCTGCTTTCGGCTGTCTTCGCCAGCCGATTAGGGCGTTCAAGTTACACGCTTGGAGTTACTGCCCTCATGGCGGTGGCGCCGACGCAACTGCACATGTCACAGCATGGACTGGTCGACGGATTCTTTACTTTCTGGGCGATGCTGGCCCTTTGGTCACTTTGGGAAAATCTTCGATCCCCGCGGGATTGGCGTTGGCTGACCGTCTACGTCTTTGCCCTGTGCGCATGTGTCATTACCAAAGAGAATGCCTTCTTTGCTTGGGTTGCATTTATCGGAATCATCGCGGCTAATCGTTACTTCTTTTTTGGTGTCGTTACCCGCGAGATGATCATCGCGACCGTTCTCGGCCCGATTCTCGGTGTTGCCATTCTACTTATACTGGCAGGCGGTATCGGGAGTCTAACTGAGACCTATACACTGTCGGTCAGCAAGAACTACACTTTGGATTACGCGATTCAAACTGGAGACGGCCCATGGTATCGCTATCTGGTTGATCTATTGCTGGTTAGTCCCGTAGTCCTTTTGCTAGCTATCGGTGCTGTCTTCACCATTAGGCGCGAGCAAAAGGCGGAATGGTTTTTCGTCCTTTTTATTGCGATAAGTTATCTGATCATGTGTAACATTAAGTACGGCATGAATCTTCGCTATGCCAACATGTGGGATCTGCCGTTGCGAGTTCTTGCTTTTGGCCAGTTGCTCTCCCTCTCCAGGCTGTTCCCGCGGGCTCAGAATTGGCTGATCATCTGGGCGACCAGCATCCTTTGTCTAATCGAGTTTCATCAGTATATTGTTCTGGCCGTGCACTTTCCTCTCTATGAGCTAGCTACCCAGTACTTAATGTATGCGCTTAAAATTCTCAAGCTCAGTCCGCAGCTTCACCCTTAATGGTACCGGCCGCTATGTCGCAACTTCCTGAAAAGCGGCTTGGCATCGTTCTACTTTGTCTTGTCCTTTTTTTCGGCGCTTTTTTACGCATTTATCCTAGCGCGGGCCTCAAATACCCTGGTGTGGATGAGAGCTATTATCGTCACGGAGTGATGTTTCTTGTCCACAACGGTTTTACTAGCTATCCGAGTCTCGTTCGCAACTACGCTAAAGTTCAACCAGCTCTTCCCGTTGCCATTATTCCCCCCACGCGGGTAACGCTAATCGCGGCGGCGTTTCTTTGGCATCAAATCTTTAATACCGTGCCACTGATATCCTTGCGGGCGGTCGCCTGCTCCGCCACCGTCCTTACCTTACTTATTAGTGCCCTTTTCCTCTACCGCGCCGCTGGATTAGCTGCTGCCATAGCGGTGAGCGCCTTACTGAGTTGCGCCCCGATGCAGATCCAATTGGCACAACGAGCCTACGTCGACGGAGTATTCGCCTTTACCGCTATCCTGACGCTTTGGTTGCTTTGGGAAAACATGCGGGGGCCGTCTTCACTGAAGTGGCTCGTGCCTTACGGAGCGAGCATCGCGCTAATGGTAATAACCAAGGAAAACGCGGCCTTTGTCTTTGTTGGTATTCTCAGTATTCTCGCGTGCAACCGCTGGCTGAAGATTGGGGAGGTAGGTCTGAATCTCGTTATCACCACCTTCGCCGGTGCATTGGCGGGCGCAGCGACCCTGGTCATTGCCTCCGGCGGACTAGCGACTTTGATTCAGGCGTTCCACGCTAACATTTCGAAGACCTATGTGACCCCTTATGTTATCCAAACCGGGGATGGTCCGTGGTTTCGTTATATTCTCGATCTGATCGCGATGAGCCCCTTGGTTACCCTGCTCGCTCTGGCGGCTCTGGGCCGGCTTAGTTTCCAGGAGGCGATCAGTCGCTATTTCGCGCTCTTTCTTGCAATCACCTATCTGCTGATGTCGAATCTGCATTACGGGATAAGCCTGCGCTACACCGCCATGTGGGACTTGCCACTTCGCTGCCTCGCGTTTACGCAAATCGTTCTCATGGCTGCAAGCGTTCCCCCGCGTTATCGAACCATCTTTATTCCCGTAGCCGTAGCCGTAGTTTGCGCGGTGGATTTAAGTCACTACAGCTTGTTCTTCGTTCAGAATGGAACCTATGATCCAACCGCGACAGAAATACTGCACCAACTGAACATCGTGAAGTAAGTGTCGCGACGGGAGAACGACTAGCGTACAGGCCGTTTTGCTAATATCGTACAACGATGGCGGAGCATCGCGCTATTTACCGCTGTCGGACTTAGCTTCGCGTTCGAGGTGCGCAATTACGTTGTCATGGCTGTGGAATACCCGCTCTGCGAACTCGTCAGCCCCGAGTTGATGCGTGGCTTGAAAATCCTGAAGTCGGCAGCCGATCTGAAATGATAGTAACCCTCGCCTGATCCTACCTGTTCCGTTTCCGGTCTTTGCTTTAACCGATGCCTGTACTGGGCATCCAAGCTGCTCGAATTCCGCCGATGAATCCTACGCGCGATCTGCGGACGACCTGTATTCTTGCCCTCGCGCTAGTTGCTCTCACGCTAAAGCTCACCATCGCCTACAATACCATCGGCAC
>QIAB01000125.1 GCA_003225455.1 Acidobacteriota bacterium | reverse complement strand
GTTCCTAGAAACCTCTCCGCTATAGCTTGTTTGTACATGTCGTGAATCATTCAGCCCCTTGTACCAGCCGCTCTCGTTAAGGGGTGACCCAGATGCTGAAGTTTGTTGCATGTTACTGTTCGCCCTGCCGTGCCCGCATCAATCAACGCGGACCAGTTGCGCAACATATTCCGCGAAATCCACCGAACATAGCTCAACAATCGAAAAGCTGTCTAGGCAAAGCCGCATCGATAGACCGGACTCCAGGCCAGAAAGACACAATTCCAGCACCGCCAAAGTGCAGAACCTTGCGCGATCACGTCGCGAACCTTATCTGCAACTCTCAATTTTCCATGTCTTACAAGCAGTCATAGTTGGCAGCAAAACTGCTACTTACGTACTCCTGGCACAAAAGCCGTGACCCGTGCCTAAGTTACCTCCCCCGCCAATTCAGTGCTTCTTACGCAGTCAAGAAAAAAGCCTGCGTAACGGAGATGGAGTGTGTCAGTGCTTCGGCTATTGGTCGCTGACGATCATGAAATCGTGCGCCGCGGTCTGTGCGCACTGCTCAAATCTCATGCCGAGTGGGAAGTGTGTGCTGAAGCCGCCGATGGATGGGAAGCCGTTGACAAGACACAACAGCTCAAGCCCGACATTGTCATTCTGGATATCGGAATGCCAAATTTGAATGGTTTGACCGCGACACGCGAAATTCTGCAAGCCCAGCCCAAGCAAAAGATCCTGATTCTCACCATCACGGACGAAGAGCAAGTCATTCGGGAAATACTGGAAGCTGGTGCTCGTGGATTCGTGCTCAAATCCGACGCCGCGAGAGATTTGGTGGCGGCCATTGAAGCGCTCCAAGCAGGGACAACATTCTTCACTTCACGGGTTGGGGAAATGGTCTTGCGGGCATACCTGAACCAGAAGCAAGGTCATGCTGAAGATGAGCCAAATCCATTCAGCCTTAGCTCGCGCGAGCGTCAGATCGTGCAGCTCCTGGCCGAGGGAAAGAATACGAAAGAGGTCGCTTCGATCTTGGATTTGAGTGTCAAGACCACGGAGAGGTATCGAGCAAATATCATGCGCAAACTCGGCTTGCACTCCAGGGGCGAACTGGTTCTCTATGCTGTTCGGAACCATATCATCCAGGTTGCCCCACAATGACGAGCGATTTCCGCGGCGCTCGCCTTGGCATTCCCGTTCGCGTAAATCTCAACTCCTTCATTGCAGAAAATGCACTGCCGGCCCAGAACATCCTGCTTGGGTTCCGTCTTCTGGCTGAAAACCGGGATCATAGAAGTGAATAGTCGTATGCAGAAGAACTTGAGTCTCGATTGGTTGCTGTGGGGCTCCATTGCACTGGTGACATTTTCCGTCGTCGGCTTCGCTTACCGTCTATGGCAGACGTATATCACTCTTTCAAGATAGGCGTATAGCCACGATCGTGCTACACCCAAACGGGCCATTGGGAAAACCACCGAACCGCTTTACCATGCTGCTTAATCTCCCCCGCAACTAGCGAGTTAGCCAGCTTCGTCTGCACGTCAGCAGACCACGCTACTTCGCCGGGAGATGCCGATGCCAGCATGGCTTTCGCAACTGTGGTTCGATGACCAGGCCCAGGACGTCGCCGAGTACGCCATCATGTTGACAATCGCGATCGTGCTCGTGGTGGGCACGGTGCGATTGCTCGGCGCCCGTGCCACGAATGTGTTTTCGTCAGTAGGAAGTGCTATCCAGTGAGCCCCCTCGCGATCGGCAACGCACCTCGGGAACCGAGAATAAGGCTAAACTGCGAGCTGGGAAGTGTGGTGGCACGAGCGGTTAAGGGACAGGAATTACCGAGTTTCAGTGCGTCACGGCCTGGACGGCTGTCATGAAGGCGAACGCTCAGCCCGTCTGCTGCGTTCGCTTCGCCAGAACACGGGAGCTCACTGCCGTGCCAAACCTTTGGCCGCATTTTTTGGGGTGACGTCAGCTGACAGTGCGCATTCCTTGGCCTTCGCCATACATCTGCAAGTCATCAGTGAAGAATCTATCTTGCCCGACTGTAGCACCGCTTATGAGCGTGGCTTTGATTTCAGTCGGAGCGCCGCCGTCGCGCAATAGACCTATTAGGTTCGGCCACTGCGTGATTTGCGAAGGCGAATGAAACGATTAATGATTACATTTTTTGAGCATGGAAACTCCAACGGTGAAGGGACTACCCACTTTCGCCCGCTACCGCAAAGCTCTTACCTCGCAAACCCGGACTAAAATGATGATTGGCGTGCTTTAAGTCTATGATGTTCGGGACTGGCGAGCCAGCCCTGGAATGCAGCTGGCTTTGCCAAGATGCGAGACCGTGTGAAGTACTTTTCAGCCACTGACGGGCCATTTTCCTCTCATGACTTCCTGCGGTAGCCTGGTGACCTCCCTTGGGACTGCTCGGCATGGGCGCTCTGGTCCACACCGAATCCGGGGTGCTCATTGCCCATTATTTACTCTGGGATGGGCATGGCTACATTGTCTGACCAGGTTCGCGACTACGTATATCGCAACTACATCGTGCCGGCGAGGGAGAAGAAAATTGCCTCGGTCACAGTTACCGCCGGGGATGTGCATCAGGCACTGAAATTCGACAGCCGGAGGATGTCTCTCGTTTGTGCCGCGCTCAATACCGCTAAGTTTGAGCGGCAATACGGCGTCCGCCTGTTACAAAGAAGTGGCTCCGGGCACGGCCCAACCGCCACATTCACGTTTGCTGTCCACTCTGCCAGCGAACTCACCCCGCAAGCACTCTTCTAGGCGGCGAGCATGGTATCGGAACAATCTGATCCAAGGAAGCCGGCTACGCGCGAATTGACTTTGGTTGAATCCGCGTACGGCTTCGCTTGGGGTTGCAAGGCTTGCGAGTGGTTCCATCTACGTGAGGGAGAGTGGCCCATCGAGATCGTGCAACTCGCGTTTGATGAGCACGATTGCCAACGTTACGACTAGCGAGTGCGCAATGCTTGCAACCCGCCATAGGACATAGAAAAGCGAAGCGGGTTCTGTTCTTGGCTTCCTTCAAAGGGTTCGGCGCCTACAAAATGAGCCCTCGGCACTGTGGGGGCCAGGGAAAAAGTGGGCGAGGCCCGGCGGCGCACGGCGTAGCGAGATTTGATTCAGGCTGAGATCGCTTTCGCACAATCGGGGCAGATTTTGTGGGTGACGGTTGCTTCTGAATGTGCCCTGACATAGTACTCGAAGGGCTGCCAGTGTCCTTTGTCATCCAGTATTTTCTTGCAAGACAGGCAAATGGGGAGCAGTCCTTCCAAGGTTCTGATGTTTGCGAGTGCGGCTTTGAGCTCTCGTAATGTCTTCTCTCTGGTAGCCTCTGCTCGATCGCGTGCTGCCAGAGCTTCTCGTAGATTTTTAAGGTTCCGGCGCAGCTCAAGTTGCGCTTGCGCTTGGTGACTCAGAGCTCTGAGCGCCTCCAACTGTTCCGGACTTAACTCCCGTGGCACACGGTCAATCACACACAAAGTTCCAAGTGCGTGACCATCCGCTATCAAAGGAGCGCCGGCGTAGAAGCGGATTTTGGGTTCAGAGACCACCAAAGGATTGTCTGAAAATCTTTCATCCTGAGTGGTGTCCGGAACGACAAACATGTCTGAGCCGAGGATCGCCCAAGCACAAAAGGCAACATCGCGAGACGTCTCCGGAACAGAAACGCCTAGCTTCGATTTGAACCATTGTCGGTCGGAATCTACGAGACTGATCAGAGCAATTGGGGTTCCGCAGATGCAGGATGCCAGAAACGTGATGTCATCGAATGCAGCTTCGGGTTCTGTGTCGAGAATTTGGTAGCCTTGCAATGTGGCAAGCCTTGGCGTCTCATTCGCTGGCATCGGAGCGATCATCGGTTTGCCTCCAAACTGGGCGGAACAGCAAAATGGAAACACAACTCTACCGCCATTCATGTGCTGATTCAAGGAGCTGCCAATATCGGCGAGAATCGCCTAAGTGCGAGCCCAGTCACGTGCCTGAGCTGTGTGCCGAAAACCTACTTGTCGCAGTACTGCTTGTTATTGTTCGGCAAGCGCATGCGCCCGTTCAGAATCGTCGGCACTAAACCCGCGCGATTCCATCGTTGGTTCTCACACGAAATTGACAAACTCGTGGCAGGTCGTTGACATCTGGAGATCGAGTTAGCGTTAGGATTTTCTGGCACTCGGGTCAGAGCAGGCTGTAGTTCGGGTCCGCGAAGGAGATTTTCGCATGCAGCGTCGCACAATCGCTCTCACGTCTAGCCTCGGACTTGTGCTCCTCTTCATCTCCAGCACAGCCCTGGCGCAATATCAGCTCACCAAGCAGATTCTGACATTCCAGGGTTCAATCAACGTGACGCTCGACATTGCTGGGGACGGTGGCACTCAAAGTCAAGTTGGTGACAGGCCCGCCTCGCCTGTAACTAACATATCGCTCGAGCCTAATCACTTCTACGGACAGCTTCGCGCCGAACCCGGACTGCCTGACTCACCCACCCGGCCGTTCATCATCGAGTTGGAGCTGTCGCTTCACGGGGACAAACTGATCGGAGCGGCGACGTTTGGTCTGTTGCCGGAAGACGGTGGAGACGGGGATCAACTGCCGCACCTTATGAGCTTGGCAAGGGCAAACCAGTAATGGCGGCAAGAACCCTAGTGGTCAAGACCTTTGCTAAAGCTCCAATCAGATGCCGTGCGTGCGCTAGAAGCCGGAGCTGTGCTGGCCCGCCGGACCAGATTTTGCCGCACCCTTGTAATCCGCGTCTGATTACAGGGCGTTGGAAGACTTCTATCTTGTCCGAACAACAAAAGATTTCGTTCAAGCACAAGTAAGGCTTGAACTGTGGCAGGTTCTTGACGGCATACCCTGCACGGCTTTGCCTAATAACTAGGACTAAAGCGATAGTTTTTGGGCAAGACGCCGAGTTTTTGGGCAAGAATGTGACTTTTTGGGCAAAAGGAAGAAATTCACACGAAGATGGTTCGTAGTTCCCGCGGCGCGACGCCTCAGAGAATCGAACTGCTACTTGCGAACACTCTGATCCGGGCTGAATTTCAGGGACCTTCGTTATTCCTTCTCAAGTTCGCGCGTGGCGGTGTACTCAGGTGGCTAGAGCGACGGTCTCATAATCCAGCAAAAGTAATTGTCCTAGTTTGCTTTCATTCGTTTACCCCGTGGCAGTTGAATTGCGTTGACCGCATTTGGCTGCCTCTGTAGGGAAATGTTCTAACAAATGTTCTAAGAAAATCGCTGGTGAGCGGCAGTCTTGAGGCGACGGTATTGAATGCGGTCTTGACCGAGTGAAAGACCATCGGTAGTGAATAGAAAGCACGCGAGAGAAGATTTCTTCACGACGCGGGAGTTGCGGTCAGCGTGAACTTGGGACGACGCCTAGCCGTTCTCGACAACGACACCCACTTGGCCAGCCTGTTCGTCAATCATGTTGCCAGCATGAATCGTGTAATCAATCCCGAATGAAGCGGCTGATGCTACCGACTCGAACACCACGTAAAGCGGCGTGAGACGGCGGATAAACCCATGCTGTAGCTTTTCAAAATTAAACGTCACGTCGTAGCTGTTGGTCTTCCGTATTTTCGGCAGAGTGGGATCAGGGAACGAGGGCATGCGACCTATGTTCGGGAATGCCGACAGCGCAGAGAACGATGGCATTAAATTTAGTTCTGGGGAAGGAGCCGATGGCTCCTCAGGTGCCTTGGGTGGACGTTTCTCGTGATAGAGCAGGAACCCGTCTGGGAAATGGAGCAGAATGTGGATGTCCTCTGCCGGGCACGTACCAGAGTTGTGCAAAATCAGTTCAAGCTTGATTGTTCTCGTGGCTAGAGTCTTGAAGGCAGCCGCGTCGCGCAGATATTTTTCATAATCCCCTTAGTAAACCTCGACGCGACGATGGTAGTCCTCATAGAACTCTCGCCCCATCAACTGAAATCCTAGGGGCACTTCCTGTATTTGCTTCGCAATTCCAGCGAACGGATCGTTCGGGTCTACTGGCTGTGGCGGTGGTGCGAGTTTGACAGGTTTGCACTTTTCTTTCGCTGCTGCCAGCTTCGCTTGGATTTCCGGCTCCGGATCTGGTGCGTTGGTCGGAACAGCCACCACAAAGCGTGCATAGTTCGCCCCATCTGCGAATTTAATCGCCAAATCAGGCTCACGTGTTTTGTACCGCAGCACTTCCGCCTCAAGCTGCTTGTTCCTTTTCTCCAATGGGTCTGGCTCAGATGGGAGCAGGAGCGACTCGTCGAGAGAGATAAATTCGATCTGCCGATGCGTGAACTTTACCGTCAATGGGAAGTCATTGGTGACGATGATGCAACGAACATTCGGATTCGCTTCACGATATTGCAGGTACGTTCCGATGAGTCGGTCATCGGCCACAACTAGATTGAGGTTCTTCGCTACGGCGTAGTCCGGAGTCGGTTCATTGACCAGAAATT
>QIAB01000188.1:494-3572 GCA_003225455.1 Acidobacteriota bacterium | reverse complement strand
GAACCGTAGCCCAGGAATGGGCGGCGGCACATAAAAACGTGCACTATTTTCCAAGCTACGAGATCGTGCAAAACTCGGACCGGGCGGTGACGTGGGAAGAAGATCTGCGGCATGTAAAAGGGGAAGTGGCTAATCACGTCATGAAACTATTCTTGCGTCATTACTTCGAGGAAAGTCCCGTGATGGCCTCGAAGTTGACTGCTTAGCCAAACCTGGTGTCGTCTGGCGTTGGCCGAGGCAAGACCCAGGTCGCATTCGTTTCGAAGTGTAACACCGGCTGAGAAAGGAACTCGCGTGAACGCCGCCGCATGCGGATCATTTGAGCTCGCGCGCGAAAATGGATTCAGCTGGCGCGATCATCGGCAGCAGTTGTACTTAATGATGGCATACAGGGCTCGGAAGCCGTCTTGCCATCCGATTTTTTTGCCTTCTTCATATGTACGGCCGTAATAAGAAATTCCGACCTCGAAAATCCGGCATCCCCGATCCGATGGTTCTTCTGAGGGAAATTGTGCTAGAAATCCAATAGATTCTGCGTCATGTCTATTTTTCAAACTTATCTGATGGGCTTGATCGTGGTTCATCTGATATGGTTTTTCTTTTTCACGACCGGCCAGTTATTGCGAAGGTCGGCTTCTGATGAATCGACTTGGTCTTCGCTGGCGCATTTCGTCATCACGTCCGTTGCCGGAATGGCGCTCACCGGCTTTGGTCTGCTACTCCTGGGATTTACTCATCTGCTTAATAGGCCCGGAATTGCCGGCGCTCTGCTGTTGGAGGGCGGTCTATTCTGGGTGCTAAAAAATGAGAATTGCCTCTCATGGACATTTTGGCGAACGACGCTTGTGCGCTTCATCAAACCCTGGAGCGCCTCGACACTTTTCGTTTATCTCGTGTTTCTGGTGCTGGGAGTGCCGGCTGTCCTGCCTCCCACTTTCGCTGATTCGGTCAGTTATCATTTGGCCTATGCGGTCGACTGGGCGAATGCCGGTCAGATTTATGTCGATCCGTTCCTGCGTTTTCCCTACTACGCAAACAATTTTCTGCTGCTTTACAGCGCCTTGTTCATTTTAAAGCTGGGTAGCTATTGCCATTTTCTGACTTGGCTCTGCGGATTACTGACCTGCTTGGGAGTTCAGGCATTCTTTACTCCACCTCAAAAGCGATCCCAAGAACAGCTCGATCGAAAGCAATTCTACCCAGAGCGGTTCCTAATCCCTCTGTGCGTCGCTTTTTCTCCGGTTTTTCTTCGCTATCTGAATGTCGCTTTCATCGATGTTCCGATTGGGCTCTTTATCCTCACCCCCATCCTTTGCGCCTATCGAAGCTCATCGCGTCTTCCGTTCGAGCGCGAACTTGTCGTGACTGCGGCATTTTGCGCAGGAATGAAACTTACTCTGATCGGTCATTTGCCATTTTTTCTTGTCTCGCTGTTTTTCGCCGCCGCGTGGCGGCTGCGACGGCGAGAGATCGCACTGCTTTCTCTGGTCTTGGTGGGACTCAGTCTCCCCTGGTACATGCGCAACTTTATTGAAGCCCGTGATCCGACGCCGCCGATATTCAATTTCTATTTCAAACAGTCGAACCCGATCTTTACCCAAGCTGATGCTGCGATTTACAGCAGCGACACGATAACAGAGAGACAGCCCCTCCAGTTACTCCTGTTGCCATTCCGATTCTTCACTAATCCGGAGTCGAGAAATTTCCGGGAATGGGGTGTGAGCGTGATGATACTTTTGTTATATGTTTTGTTTCTCATTGCACAACTCTGCCTGCGGCACAGGCAGCGACCGCCGGAGCGTCTTGTCTATTTGTCTGCGGCGGTTGTATATCTAGCGTTCCCTTGGTTGTTCAGTTCTTTAGGGAGATATGCGCTGCATTGGTATCCCACGCTTGCTGCGTGGGTGGGAGTTGTTATCTCGCATATTTGCACCCGTAGGGAAGCCGTTTGGGGTCCACGATGCCAAATATGGACAACGCGCTTTGCCACGGCGGCCTTCAGTTGCGCTCTGATCTATCCCAGTCCGACAGAAGGTTGTGTGCGGTTTTACCAACACTATTATGCTGGGATTGTCCCTTTGTTCCGGTCACGCGAAACTTTGGAAGCTTACTCGGAGAAAAACCTCAGTGGTTACTTGGCGAGCCAAGTAGTTATTAAAACTCTTACTTTAAATCAAAAAAAGAACAGTCGGGTTCTTGCTCTGCGAGCTGAATATCTCGCTTTTTACTTTCGGAAGGCGAAAGTAATTAGTGTAGGCGACTATTTCGGACCGGCCAGATACCGTGGTCTCTTTGAGGAAGTTAGGCAGGGAAATTGTCTGCCGTACCTGAACAGATTGGATATTTCGAGCGTGATCGTGGATCCGAGTGCGTCGAGAGATTGGTATGGGTTCTATGAAAAGTTTCGGGCGCAATTAAAAGAGGACCGCTTCGTCGAATACCTTTGCCGCGAGGATCAAGTTCCAGTTTTTTTGAGAAGCGACATCAAACCGGTCCCGGAGCTCACTCAAGTAATGCCGTAAGTGTCGACCGATTCGACGCTAGAATCTCAAATACTTCATGCCCTCCCCGCAGGCTCTGGCGACAAGGGAATTCGCGTTAACGGCGCGCTACCAGGGCCGATCTGGAAACAACTTATTCCATCGACCAGATAGGGCTCCCTGGCTATCGCGGTGCTTTGGTAGTTACGACCCTGTCGAGAAGCTTTGTCTGATCGGAATTGTAGAGGCGGAATTCGTAATCGCGTCCCGAAAGGATCCAATTTGCAGCAACGGAGCCTCGGCCCGATGCTGCGAACAGCGACTCTGGACCCCCATTCACCGACACATAAACCTTCCCAATACTCCCATCATCGGTGTCCCATGAAATCGTCGTTTTGCACGGGTCTTCGCCGGCGGGCACCGGGTTGGGAAAAGCGCGGAGAGTGGGCGCGATTTTGCCTAGTTTGGTAGCGACAACTTTCTCGAGAAGCTTCGTGTGATCGGAATTGTAACGGCGGAACTCGTATCTGGATGCTGTTTGGATCCAATTGGCAGTGCTGGAACCTTGGGGAGTGCGCGCAAAGAGAATCTCTTCTCT
>QIAB01000188.1:0-333 GCA_003225455.1 Acidobacteriota bacterium | reverse complement strand
CGAGATTGGAAAGGCCCAAGCCTGTGGCCACCACACGCCGTGAGCAAAATCTGGTTCGTGGTGAACTTGGATCGCGTGGAAACCGGCGTTTCTGAGGTGTTGAATAATGGAATTTTCAGAAAACACGCGCATCTCAAGAGTGGCGCCTGGTCCGCCGTGGAAAACGAGGTTCCTAAATTCCTGGAACACACCTTCTCTAGTCTCATTTCTTAGAAGAAAGGCTTCGTGGTCCTCGACGACCGTGAAATCATAAAGTTCTGGGAAGTGTTCGACCGTTTCTTTGTTTTTCATATAAGGAACGATCAGAATAAAGAGGCCCCGGGGTTTTAGCAT
>QIAB01000034.1:24103-63957 GCA_003225455.1 Acidobacteriota bacterium | reverse complement strand
AGCGAATGGCGGCGAAGCTCAAAGCCATCAAGGCTGAGCTGCAACGTCGCAAGCATCATCGCACGACCGAGGTCGGTGCATGGCTCCGCAAAGTTGTGCTGGGCTACTTCCAGTACCATGCTGTTCCGGGTAACTCGACACAGTCTGCGCCTCCACCGGGCTGTTCGCTGGCGGGAGGATTGGAGAGATCTTCACATTGTCCCGGATTGATTCCATCCGGATTCAAAGCTCCCCCTTGCGGCGCTCTGGGCGACTTCGCATGATCGTAAAACCCGCCGTGCTCGTCATAAGTGATGAATATGATCGAATTCTTCCAGTGTGGGCCATTGCGCACGGCGTTCACTATCTTTGAAACAAAGGCCAGCCCACGCTGAATGTCAACCGGCGGATGCTCATCGTTCTCGAGCGCCGTTCCTTCCAAACCGAAATCCGGGTCAACGAATGACACTTGGGGCAGCGTGCCCAGTCCCGCGGCTTGTGCCAGGAAAACTGAAACCGGAAAGAAGTGGGGATCGTTGGGTAAGAAACTGCCGGCTTGCGGCGCGTCGACAAAATAATCGGCCCAGGAGACGCCGAACTTGTTCAACCGATCGAAGATAGTTCCAGTGATTGGTTTGTATCCGCCCGGCGGAGGGAAAGTATCGTCAGTCGTAAGATGGCCGAACGACGTTGCGGCCATTAAATAAGAACGGTTGGGAAAAGTCGGGCCCAGCACTGAAGCGAAATGGCGGTCGCTGATGGCGAATTTCTCGGCAAGGTCATAATAGAACGGAATATCGCTCTGGTTATAAAAACCGATGGTCTGGTCGTCGGTTGCGCTTTCGCTGCCATTATCCAATTGTTCGGTAAGATCGTTCACCCGCACGAAACCGTCACTCAGAAAGCTTTTCAGGGTTTGGTTCGGATTCAGAAAATTCGCTTCTCGATGCGTATTCAGCCAGGAGTGGTCGAGATCGGGCTTCACGCACCGGCTTCCTTCATGGAACGCCTGGACAATCGAGCCATTGTCGTCAAGATTTGAGCTGGAGCATGTCAGATTACCCGCAGAATCTACGGTGCAGGTCAGGCCGTCAACGCAATGATGATCGGTCGCCGAACAAACGCCGTTTCCGTTGTGGTAGGGAGCGCCCGGCGCATAAGCAAGCGCGCCAAAGTAGTTGTCGAACGAATGATTCTCCTGCATCAAGATAATGATGTGGTTGACCTTGTACAGATTGCCATCGGCGAGGGCCGGGTTGGGCGCGAGAAGAATCGAGACAAGAGCTGCGAACAGCACCGCAGAGAGCATCCGTTGCATGAAATGCCTCCTAGTTATCCCCAACTCGGAGGAGTCACGCGGCTACATACGCAATATGCCAGATGAGGAACGCTGGTCAGATGAATAGTTGGTTAAATTTCTGTGAAGTCGTGACCCATTCTGTTCGCGATCCACTCTCCCGCTTCTTTCGTCCCTAAGCTTCCGCCCACATCCTGCGTGAGCTTTTTCTGCTGCACGGCGGCCAGCACCGCCGCTTCGATTCTCTTCTCCTCCGAACTCAGCCCTAAGTGCCCCAGCATCATCGCCGCCGTCAAGATCGCACCAAACGGGTTAGCCAGGTTCTTCCCTGCAATCTGCGGAGCCGAGCCGTGCACCGGCTCGAACATCGACGTCTTTCCAGGATGAATGTTCCCGCTTGCGGCCACGCCCAGCCCGCCCTGCAGTCCCGCAGCCAGGTCGGTGATGATGTCGCCAAACATGTTGTTGGTGACAATGACCTCAAATTGCCGCGGGTCGCGCACCATCTGCATGCAAAGCGCATCCACGTACATATGCTCTGAGTTAATTTGTGGATACTCGCGCGCCACTTCTTTGAATGTGCGCTGCCACAGGCTGCCGGCGTGAGTCATGGCATTTGACTTGTCGCACATGAGAACCCATCGCCGCGGCGATCCGTCCAGCTTGGCATGGCGCTCGCAGTAGTCGAATGCATACCGAATTATGCGCTCCACCCCTTTGCGGGTGTTAATGTCCTCCTGCGTGGCGATCTCATCCGGAGTGCCCTGCTTGAACACTCCGCCCAGGTCGCCATAAACGCCCTCAGTGTTTTCGCGAATGACGACAAAATCGATATCCTTGGGTCCCACTCCTTTAAGCGGACAAAGCGCAGCGTCCAGCAACTTCACCGGGCGCACATTCGCATAAAGATCCATCTTGAACCTCATGCCGAGCAGAATTTCTCTGGCATGAACATTGGACGGCACCCGGTGATCGCCAAACGCGCCTGCGAGAATGGCATCAAAGTCACGCGCCAGCATGGCGAAGCCGTCCGGTGGAACCGTCACTCCGTCGGCAAGATAGCGGTCTGCGCCCCAATCGAAGTAGCTCAATTCGACAGGCGCGTTCGCCGCCTCGATCGCCTTCACCGCCTGTGGAATAACTTCTTTGCCGATCCCGTCTCCGGGAATAACCGCGATTCGTTTCTTGTGATTCACGGCAGGAAAGGTATCACAGCGAAGCATTACAGCGAACAGAGGGTGTCCACCGAGGCCGTTTTGCGGATTGTGGCCGACTCATCGCGCCCCATTACTTGGATATAATCGAGGATGGATATGAGCGCGACTGAACTACAGGGGAGCGTGGGCGCCGCGGATTTTGGCGACGTGCGCGGAGAATTCAAAGTTCTGGTCTCCGGCTGCGGCGTTTACGATTGGGCGCAGCGTGCCAAAATCAAGCTCACGGGCAAAGACCGCGTGCGCTGGCTCAATGGCATGGTCACCAACAATATTCGTGATTTACCGCCTGGCCATGGTGTGTACGCGTTTGTGCTCAATGCGCAGGGACACATTCTGGGGGACCTATACGCGTACAACAGCGGCGAGTCCCTCCTGGTGGACACAGATCGCGCGCAGCTCGAGAAAATGCTGTCATTTTTTCGTAAATACATCATCATGGACAAAGTCGAAGCCGAAGATATCAGCGACAAACTGGTTTCCGTCGGGATCGCCGGGCCGCGCTCCCGAGAGCTGCTGAAAGCCGCCGGGGTTCAATTTCCGCAGCTAGAGACGCTTCACTTCGCCGAGATCACCTGGCAGCAAACCAGTGTGACTGTGGTGCGCGGCGATAATCCTTTGGTCGAGTCGTATGAATTGTGGAGTGCGCCCGATTACTCCAAGACTTTGCGGCAAGCGCTTGCCGATGCCGGCGCCAAATCGATAGGCGCGGCAACAGTTGAGCTACTCCGCATTGCAGCCGGTATCCCGCGCTATGGGCAGGACATCCGCGAGCGTGACCTGCCGCAGGAGACCGAGCAGGAACGAGCGTTGAATTTCACCAAAGGTTGCTACATCGGCCAGGAAATTGTGGAACGCATTCGCTCTCGGGGAGCGGTGCATCGCAAGTTCACAGGGTTTGAAATTGAGGGTCCCCTGCCCGTGCCCGGGACAAAAGTTCAGGCGGCGGGCAAAGACGTCGGGGAAGTTACGAGCGCTGCATCGTTGCCCGTCGATGCCGGCGAGCGCAAAGTCGCTCTCGGATATTGCCGCCGCGAGGTGGCAACTCCGGGGAGGGAAGTTACGATAGAAGGAGTGACGGCGCGAATTTCCCAGCTGCCATTCGCCGGAATTGTTGCGAACGGCTGATCGTCTGAGGCTGACCTCAAATTTGCTGATTATTCCACGCACAGGATCGAAGCTTTATGCCTGATAAGAAACAAAACAGTGCTTTCACGGTAACCGATCGCCGGCTGTTCACGCCGGAAGGCGAGCTGCGGCAGGAAACGGAAGAAGAAGCAACCGAACCGCAACCCGCCGCTGCTCCCCGGCAGTCCACACTGACAGAAGAGTCGCCGGTTCCACCGGCGCCCAGTGCGGTCGAGCAGCAACAGCAGGCTGACGCCTATCGCAAGTCATCCAGGGATCTCGATTCCCGTGTCGAACTCAGCGGCCACTCCGCCAAAGACCTGGAGATGACGTTTGAGCGTTTCATGGCTTCGCTTTATATGACCGCGATGCTGCAGCTCGGCCTGATGCGCGAAGAAAGCAGCCAGCCGCGCATTGACCTGATCGGCGCGCGCCAAACCATCGATACCATTAGCCTGCTTTCAGAGAAAACAAAAGGTAATCTCACCGCTGCCGAGGAGAATTTCCTGCAAAACTCGCTTTACGAATTGCGCATGGCTTATGTCGAAGTAACCAACGCGCTGGCTCGTCCGCCACAGGCGACGGGCACGGATCCCGCTAAAAAATGAAGGCCACCCTGACCGTGCTGGGCAGCGGCACGTCTATGGGCGTGCCCACCATCGGCTGCGACTGCGCGGTGTGCCATTCGTCCGATCCGCACGACCGCCGTACTCGTCCCTCAGTTCTGGTTGAATACGACGGTCGCGCCGTGCTCGTCGACAGCACACCGGATTTCTACCAGCAGGCAATCCGCGAGCACATTACTCATCTTGACGCCGTGCTGTACACCCACGCCCACGCCGATCACATTCTCGGTATCGACGACTTGCGGCCTCTGAGCTTTCGCCATAAACCAGGCAAGCTGCCACTGTATGCCCGCGCTGATGCAGCCGATTTTATCCGCACCATGTTCCGCTATGTTTTCGACGCGAACTACAGGTTTGGCGGGCTCCCGCAAGTGGAATTGAAAACAATCGATGGTCCGCTCAATCTTTTCGGCGCGCAATTCGTGCCGGTGACCGTGATACACGGTGATTCAGAAATTTATGGATTCCGCTTCGGAGCGACGGCTTATCTGACCGATCACAGCGCCATTCCAGAACAGTCTTTTGGGAAATTGGAAAATCTCGACATTCTGTTTCTGGACGCGCTTCGGCACAAGCCGCATCCCACGCACTCTACTGTCGAGAATTCACTGAAGATCGTAGAACGGCTGCGGCCGCAGCGCGCTTTTTTCACTCATATTTGTCACGATCTGCCGCACGAGGCCACGAATGCGATGCTTCCGCCGGCGGTGCGGCTGGCCTATGACGGGATGAAGTTGGAGTTTGAGATTTGAGATTCACCACGTTTGATGAACACGGATGGTTTGGGCTAAACAAGAAGCCTTTGACCGCAAGATCGCGAAGCTCGCAAAGAAATTCTCTGCGTGCTTTGCGACATCTTCGCGAACTCTGCGGTTAAAGATTTGAAATGCAACTCTTCCACAAACTCGATGACCTCCCGCCCGACTTCGGATACACAGTAGTCAGCGTCGGCAATTTCGATGGCGTCCACCGCGCCCACAGGCATGTCCTCTGTGAAATCGTGAGCCGCGCACGGACAATTGGCGCGAAAGCAGTCGCCATCACCTTCGAGCCACATCCGGCTCGCATCCTTCGCCCTGATTCACCTCTGAAGCTGCTCACGCCCACGCCGGAAAAACTGCGCCTGCTCGAAGCCACTGGCCTCGATGCCATCCTTTTACTTCCTTTCACTCGCGACCTTTCTCTGCTCACCCCACCCGAGTTTGCCGAACAGATCCTCGCCAAGGGTCTGCAAGCCCGCGAAGTTCACGAGGGTTTCAATTTCCGCTTCGGGCACAAGGCCTCGGGCACAGTGGAGATGCTCGCGCAATACGGTCAGGAGATGGGCTTCAAGGTGGTTACTTACCCCGAGATGAAGCTGAGAGGCGAGCCGGTCTCAAGCAGCCACATCCGCAGATTGCTCGGCGAAGGGCGCGTGAGCCGCGCCCGCCATCTGCTGGGGAGACCTTTCAGCATTCTTTCAACTCCGGGTCGTGGCCGCGGATATGGTTCCAGATACACCGTCCCAACCATCAATCTCGCCCGCTACGAAGAACTCATCCCCAAAGACGGCGTTTACATTACACGAACGCGCGTGGGCGGTGAATGTTTCGATTCCGTAACCAACATAGGCAATCGTCCAACCTTCGGCGCAGATTTATTTGCGATTGAAAGCCATCTGCTAAATTTCCACCCCATCGAGCTAACTCCGGAGACAGAAGTCGAAATCCATTTCCTGGAGCGGCTACGCGATGAGATCAAGTTTCCATCCATCGATGCACTGCGCACCCAGATCGCCATCGACGTGAAACATGCGCGGCGATACTTCCACCTTCTGAAGCTCAGAAAGTAACCCGCACTCCAATTTTCCAATTGCCAACTTGTACGTGAGAATTGACAATCCTGCGCATGGCCACAGCCGTCACTTTCGCCCAAGTCACCTCCGCGCAGCGGCGCACGCTGTTAGCCGCCGCTCTCGGCTGGATGCTCGACGCCTTCGACGCCATGCTCTACGCGTTGGTGCTGACCTATATCATGCGGGACCTCGGAATGAGCAAGGCGACCGCCGGTTTCCTCGGCAGCCTGACTCTGTTGGCCTCCGGCATTGGCGGGGTGGCATTCGGATTCATCGCCGACCGCGTCGGTCGCAAGCGGGCGCTGATGCTGAGTATCCTCACGTACTCGATCTGCTCCTTCGCCTCCGGCCTCTCGACTTCTGTATTGATGCTCGCCATTTTCCGCTTTGTTCTCGGATTAGGAATGGGAGGTGAATGGAATACCGGAGCCACTCTAGTAGCGGAAACCTGGCCCACGGAGCTGCGCGCGAAAGCGATTGCCATCGTGCAAAGTTCGTGGGCAATCGGCTACGCACTCGCGGCGTTAGTCGCAGGAATCGTGCTCCATTACGCCGATTGGCGCATGGTGTTCTTTGTCGGCATTTTTCCCGCGCTGGTCACGCTGTGGATTCAGAAGGATGTCCCGGAGTCTGAAATGTGGCGGACGCAGCGAGCCGCGACCGGCACTATCCGCAGCACCGCAGATGCTCAGGGATTTCTCCGCATCTTCCAGCCTCCCTTCGCAAAAGACACGTTCGCCCTTCTGTTCATGAATTTCTTCGGGATGTTCGCGTGGTGGGGGCTTTTCACCTGGATGCCGCCGTATCTTTCGCTCCCGATAGCTCAGGGAGGGCGCGGCTTCGGTGTGATGGGAACCACAACACTTTTGGTGGTGCTGAATCTGTTCGGAATGTTCCCTGGTTACGCCAGCTTCGGCTGGGTTGCGGATCATCTGGGACGGCGAAAGTCTTTCATTCTGTATACTTTCATTGCTGCTCTTCTAGTTCCACTTTATGCGATGGTTAGAGCGCCGTGGGCGCTGCTCGTGGCAGGAACTGTGGTGGCGTTCTTTGGTACGGGCTTCTTCTCCGGATCAGGAATCATCGGCAGCGAGATCTTTCCCACCAGTGTGCGCGCCCGCGCGCTCGGTTTCACCTACAACGGCGCACGCACGATGAGTGCAATCTCTCCTTATGTGATTGGGCGCGTCGGACAAGTAAAAGGCCTGAGTTGGGCATTCTATTTGTGCGGTCTCTCGTTCTTCCTGGCGTGTTTGGTAGCGACGCAGTTACCGGAAACAAAGGGGAAACAGTTGGAGTAAGCAAGATCAGTCGACTGGCTCGATAATGGTCATCTCAGCAACTTTCTGCCGCTCCGGCATCTGCACTACCACAATCGCCGCGAGCACCAGGATAATCCCCAACGCTTGCAGTGGCCGCAGAACCTCGCCCAGCAGGATCGCCGCCAGCACAATCGAAAACACCGGCTCCAGACAACTGACCACTACGGCTCGCGTTGGTTCCAGATGCTGCAGTCCTGCGAAATAAAACGAGAACGGCGCCAGGACCGAAAGCAGAGAGAACAGCAGCAGGAACAGCCATTGCGCCGCCGAGTAATGTGCGGCGGCGATCTTCCAGGGAGAATTCAACACAATCCAGAAAAGCGACGCGCTCCCCGTGGTGTACAGAAGCACAGTCCAGCGGTCGTAGCGGGCAAGGATGCTGTGTCCGCCAATGTTGTAAAAAGCAAACGAAAACGCGGCGAGCAGCGCAGCGATTACGCCGATTCGGTCCAGCTTGAAGCCGCTTGATCCGAAAATTCCGATCACCAAGGCAATTCCCGCGAGCGCCAGCGTGACTGCAGAAATACGCTGCCAGGTTGCTCTCTGTATCCCCCTCACGACTGCATACAGCAAAACCCAAATCGGCGCCGTGTATTGCAAGATGATGGCCGTTGCCACGTTCGTCCTCTGAATCGCGAGGTAATAAAAATAGTTCGAGGCCGCCACTCCGAGCACACCTATCAGCAATGTCTGCAGCGCGTCGGCGGTCGGAAGCCGAAGACGCTTCCAGCCCCGCCACAAACCCAGTACCGGCAGGAACACAAGGAACGAAAATGTCGTTCGGGTCTGCGAAAGAATCAGCGGGTCAATTGGCCGCAGGACCTGACCGCCGGGGAGCGGATGTCCCGTAAATGCGGCGCGGCCCAGAGCGGCAGCAACGCCCCAAAGAAACGTGGCGCTGGCGATGTAAAGATATCCGCGAAGAGGATGGCTCTTTTTGTCCAAGCAGTTGGTGAGGTCCCGAGAGGCCTACTGCCGACCGATTCATCTCCGTCACAGTTATAAACGAAATCATGATTTGAAAGGTGCGGCTCAGGTGATGTCTCACCGTAGAAATTTGCCTCTCGCCAGGAACAGACGTTCCAACAGTTGGAGTCACTTGCCATACATCGAACCACGAGGTATTATGGTCTTCGATGGCAGCCCGCGAGACCAATCCCAATTTTATGAATGGAGTTCCGGAGCTCCTGATCCTCAGGCTACTGCAGCAAGAGGAGATGTATGGCTATGAGATCGTTCAAGCCATCCGTAACCGCACCGCCGCGGTGATCGCAGTCGGCGAAGGTGTTGTCTACCCAGTGCTCCACGCGTTGGAACGCGAGGGGGCGCTAAGGTCGCGACGCAAGACCGTCAACAGCCGTAGCCGTATCTATTATTCCGTAACGCCCAGAGGATCGCATCGATTGGCTGATCTATCGGAGGCTTGGAGCAATCTGGCGGCCGCAATCCAAAAGATGCTGACGGGAGGGCAACATGGCGAAGCCATTCAATGAACTTCGCGAACGCCTACTGCGGGCTGGCGTCGCGCCACGGCATGTGCGGCGTTACCTGACCGAACTTACCGATCATCTGGCCGACCTGAGGGCGGAAGAAGAACGCGCGGGTCGCAGCCGAGCGGATGCGGAAGCCGCGGCGCTCGTCCGCCTCGGCGGGATGGATGATCTCGCCAAGGCGATGATAGAGCAGCGCCAGTTCCAATCTTGGTGTGTCCGAGCGCCGTGGGCGATGTTCGGTCTCCCTCTTTCTGCCCGTGGCCTACTTCGTCGCCTGCTTCTATTTGTGGTGTGGTTGGAAAATCTTTCTGCCGGGATCCGATACGCCTTTCCGCGCCTCAACAGGCCCAATCTACGGGCTTGCGAATCTCTATTTCCAGGCCGGTAAGTTGTACTATTTCAGCGCTCCGGTTCTCATCGGTTGGGGAATTGGGCTCGTGGCCGCCCGTCAAAGATTTAAGGCCGTTTGGCCCACGGTCGCTTTGGTCCTGATCGCATGGATGGGTGCTACCTCCCAAATTCACGCGAGTCGAACAGGCGTGCCTCGCGGACTCGGACATATCAGCATGAATTTCTTCATCCTTGGGTCCTCTAGTCAGGCTATCGCAGATGGCGTGCTGCATGCCCTGGTGATTTTCGCGCTGACAATGCTGCCATATCTCATTTGGCGATTACAAAAGGCTCACTCCCTTTCCGCCTAGTACTGTTCGCGACTGGTGAAGCCGTTTATGGTCGAACTGAGACACTACGGCGGCTCGCAGTGTCCTAATTTGCCGATCGTCGCGTTGAATAGTGGTGAGATAATTATGTCATGTTGAAGTTGGCTTTAGTGCTGCTGCTATCGCTCGGGCTAGTGTCTTGTCTGAAAGAGTCTGACTTTAGCCCTAATCGCGATAGGGGATTATTTATCCATGCTACCAATGCGATGGAGCACAACCAATTTGACGTTGCAGTAATAACCTTTCAGACGCTCATCAACACCTACCCAGATTCGGGGTATGCGGCAATGGCGAAATACGTATTAGAGAATGATCCACGCTTAGCCGACTGCCACATACCCCCTGATATGAATATCGTCTTCGGTTCGGACGACAGTTGTTTGGGTCACTGAATTGCCGCATTCAACATGCTCCGAATCCATTCCGAGACGGTCTGCTTGCTGGCCCTAGCAGCCGAGTTGATGAAGGTCGGAACGATTGGCCTGTATGTCTATGGGATGATCCAGTACTGCATCATGGACACCGAACGCTCCATGCACATGAGCCAGTTTTCCTTCGCCTGTAACTGAGGCTTGCGAAGGCTTCACTGACATGGACTAGCAACAGAGCAGAGAATAGCGACCAAATTAGGACACTAGCGCGGCTCACAGTGTGCCCATGAGAACCGAACTGCACAGTAAAATCTCGTTCTTGCTTCGTACGCATATTCCGAGAGGGTTAACCTCCATTGTCTCCGCGCATTAAGAAGAGTTTTCAAAGTCTTCGTGGAAAGGTCGCGCTCATTACCGGGGCCAGTCAGGGAATTGGTCTGGCCATTGCCCGCGCGCTGGCTGCAGAAGGATGCAACCTTGTCATTACTGGCCGCGATAAAACTACTCTCGCCAAAGCTTGTCGTGAACTGAAGGCCAGGAATGCCCGGGTGCTGCCCTGTCTCTGCGATGTCAGGGATCCAGTCTCCGCCCAGGAACTCGTGAATGCGGTTGAAGGGCGATTCCACGGCTTGGATATCTTGATCAACAATGCAGGCGTTGCACATCCAAATCTAAGTGTGGCTGAGCTGCGTCTGGCCACTTGGCGTGAAGTCATTGACACCAATCTCACCGGCATGTTTCTCGTAACCCGTGCCGTGTTGCCGCTGATGAAATCTGGCGGAATGATCGTGAATAATTTATCGATAGCTGCCAAACGCGTGTTTGCAGGCTCGTCTGCTTACAATGCCTCCAAACACGGCGCGCTGGGATTCACAAACACGCTCCGAGAAGAATTGCGAGAGAAGGGAATTCGCGTGATTGCGCTTCTCCCCGGTGCGACCGATACAGCTATCTGGAAGACGCTTTGGCCAGAAGCGCCGCGCCAGAAAATGATGAAGCCGGAGACGGTGGCGCAGGCGGTGGTAAATGCCTTGGTCTTGTCCGCAGAAAGTACAGTTGAAGAGCTGGTGATTATACCCTCGGCCGGTACGCTCTAAAGCCAGGGAGACTTTGATTCGTCTGTGTTCCTCTGTGGCCTCTGTGGTCGTGCTTTTCCTACCAGGTCCCGTATCTCATTCTTCTGGGGCGCTCGGGAAAAAGCTTAATGAGCACGATGCCAGCGACAAATCCTCCCACGTGCGCCCAGAAAGCCACACCGCCGCTGGTCTGGCTGGTGTAGGCAACGGATGTCGCCGCCCCGCTCAGGAACTGAATCAGAAACCAATATCCCAGCACGATCCACGCCGGCAGCCACCAAAATGTGAAGAATATGATCAACGGCACAAGCGTCAGCACTCGCGCTCGCGGATACAACACAAAATACGCTCCCATCACTCCGGCAATCGCGCCGCTGGCGCCCACGCTGGGGATATTCGATCCCAGGTTCAGAAGAATGTGCGCAAATGCCGCCGCAAACCCGCTGATCAGATAAAAAATCAGGTAAGTAAAATGTCCGAGATGATCCTCAATGTTGTCGCCGAAGATCCACAGCACCCACATGTTCCCAATAATGTGCAGCCAGGAACCGTGCAGGAACATGGATATCAGGATCGGCAGAAAAATCCCGGCCAGATTCAAATGCGCCAGCGCGACCTCGACGTGCGACGGCACTATTCCAAACTGATATACGAAGCGATCCAGCGCCCGGTGACCCTGCGTTTGGATCGACAGCTCATAAAAAAACGCCAGGGCATTCAACGCGACAATGAAATAGTTGACAAACGGAGTGCTGAAGCGCGGCTGGTCATCGCGAATCGGGATCATGCAGGATTTCGCAATCTGCTAATCGGGTAATTTGATAATTTAAAAGCGTCGACGATTTCACGGTTATTCAAATTACCGATTACACGATTACTAAATTACCCGATTCCGATGAACGGCGTCCTGATTATCGATAAACCCTCTGGCCTGACCTCGCACGATGTTGTCAACGGTGTGCGCCGCATTTTGGGGCAGCGCTCGGTCGGCCATCTGGGGACGCTCGACCCGCTCGCCACCGGCGTATTGCCGCTGGTCATCGGCAACCTCACACGTCTGGCGCAGTTTTACACCACATCTGAGAAAGTCTATGAAGGCGTAATCCGCTTCGGCTTTGCCACCGATACATACGATGCTGAAGGCGAGCCAATTACCCCGCCGACGTCAGTTCAAGTAACACTTGAACAGTGTCGCGACTTGGCTGCTCGATTTCAAGGCCTGATCGAGCAAATCCCCCCACCGTTTTCCGCCAAAAAAATTCATGGCGTGCCCGCTTACAAACTCGCCCGCAAGCACAAAGATGTCTCGCTGAAGCCGGTACAAGTGGAAATCAAAGAATTTGAAATTTTAGGAGCGGAGCGCGACTGCGCCAGCTTTCGGGCCCGCGTGGCATCTGGAACCTATATGCGCTCGGTTGCTCACGAAATGGGCCAGCAGATGGGCTGCGGCGCTCACCTCGCGTCGCTGCGTCGAACAGCGTTAGCTGAATTCGAACTTGCCGAAGCACATCCTCTCGACGAACTCGAATCAGCCGCTAAGGCCGAGCGCGTCAATGAAATCTTCGTTCATCCGCGGAAGCTCCTCCCGCAGTTTCCCTCTGTGACTGCGACCGAAGAAATGGCTGCCCGCATCCGCAGCGGCCGCACCGTGAATCTCCCAGAATTGTCACGCGCCAGACAGGTGAAAGTTTTCTTCGGGCAAAGAGAGTTGATCGCCGTCGCCACACGAGTTGCCGGCACGCTATTTCATCCCAAAATCGTCCTGACAGCAGGAGAGCCGCAATTGGCACGTAATACGTAGGGGCAGCTGCCTCGACTTTCGCGACTGGCAAGAACACGTAGGGGCAGCAGCCCTCGGCTGTCCTCACCTGTGCCTTCAGGCATGCCGCGCGCAGTGCGGACGCTTGTGTAGCGCCGGCGTCTCGCCGGCTGTCCAGGGGCATCCTGCCCGCTCTTTGGGCCGGCCAGAGACCGGCGCTACTAACTGGCAAGAAACACGTAGGGACAGCCGCCCTCGGCTGTCCTGACGCTCTGCCTTCAAGCATGCCCTGCGCAGTGCGAAGAAAGAAACCGCGCATCGGCGAGCAGGTGTTGTGCCCCACCGTATAGACCGCCATCCAGCTTCCTGCTCGGCTCTGGCCGAGAACGCAGTATGGTCAGCGTTAGATTTCTTTGTCTGGGAAGCCGCTTGCTTCCGGTGAAGAGCGAGCGCAGAAAATTCGGAGCCTCGCGGGTACCATTTTTCAATCGTGCTTCCAACTGGTCTTCAGGTTGCCTTGAGGATCGAACCAAAACTGCCGCTCTCTCCAACCCAGTGCAAACAGCGTCAAATTCTGATCGTAGTATTTTGCAGGATTGCCGTATAGGCCGGTCTTAGAGTTGAACTCCGATCGCACTCGCGAGATCTGTTCATCCGCGAGGTTCTTCTCACCCAAAGCTGAAAGGTAAGGTAGCAGGGCGGCAGAAAATCCTACCGGGCTTTTGGGATCTTCGATGCTTCCCTCCGGCTTGACCTTCGAGGGAGGTACAGGGTTGTTATGGAGATAGCGCGCCATTCCGGAGAGCGCCTTGAGCAGCGTGTCGCGGCCGGGAGTTGCCAGATCGAGCAAGCCGGCCCACAGATAGACGCGAATCGCGTCATAACTGCCCAGTGGAGATGGTGTGAAACCCTTGCCAGGCTTGACTTCAACCCAATCCGACGCAAAGCCCTGGGGCGCGGAGCCGCTCACCAAAGCGGGGATCTGCACCGCAATCTGCTGCCATGGCCCATCCGGAATTTCATGACCGAGCCAGATGAAGAGTTGCAGCGGCAGATAACTGGCGTTCAGGCGATACGAGTCACCTTTGTGAAAACCTCTTGCGCCCGGAAGGAGCGCAGTTCCGAACCCTGGTATCTGCACGACCTCTTCTGCGGCAATTCGCTTCGCCAGAGCAGTTCCAAGCGAAGCGTAGTGCGGTTCATTCCACGCCTTGCCGGCTTGAAGCAGTGTGTACGCCATCCAAACGTCGGCATCTGAGGCGGAATTGCTGTCGAGCACACCCCATTTGTCGTTCGGACCGTGTCCCCATGACCATGCGGGCAAGTGAGTCGCAAGATCACCCGATGCCAGATTGACCTCGGTCCAGTGGAGCAGACCATCAAAGCGGGAACGGTCATTGGCGACAAGCGCGAAGAACATCGCGTAAGCTTGACCTTCCGAGGTGGTGCGATCAGCAGCGTCATGATCAATGACGCGAATTTGATTGTCCATGAAGGCCGCAGCATAGCTCTTCCAAAGCGGCGTCCAATCTTCTGCGCCGCAGTTCGCGATGATCAAAATCGCCGCCAATAGACTCCAGAGTGCGTTCAGCTTCATCATTCCTTCCGCATTTTGGTTTTCGGCAAGCCGTGAATGGTGCCGCCTGCAATCCTTCTGCATTGTGCTCGTAACAAAATCGTTCGTACAATGGGAAGGACATGCCTTCAACGATGCAGAGAAGCGCAAAGCGAGATGTACTACTCACTTAGATTTTTGCTTTTTTCGTGAGCCAGTAGGCTCACCCCACGCTAAACTCACAAGATGAAAGCGATATTATTCCCTACATCGCGAGTCTTGGTGGGCAGCGCAAGCTAGCGGATCAGCATCAGAACTGCAACAAAACACACGCTTCGTCTGATTCCAAAATCCTGAAAAGCAATTGGAAAGATGAAACAACTGTTCACAATGAGCCAGCATCGCAGATCAGCCGCACCAGGCTGCTGCTTGCCCATCCCGTGTTGGCGGGCGCATATCTGTGTACAACCCAGCTTAGCTTTATTTTCAGTCGAGGCTGGCGGGTTATGACGGAATTCTCTGCTCCATCTGGAGAAAGTTCAGTCCTCTATGCGCTCGTGTGGGGTCTGCTGGCCCCGCTTGGATTGTTTGGCCTTGGTGTACTTCTAATCCTCCCGCTTCCGTGGAAGGAACAAGGAATTCTTGGGGTTACGCTGATTGCGGCCGCGTTGCTGCTGAACTGGGTATCGCGCGCTGCGACCGTCACCATGACCTTGATGGCCATCTCCGTTTTCAGCACGCTGCGTTACGGATACTGGCGGGTGATGCAGACATGGGAAGGGGTTACCAGTTCAGGCCATCTGCATCAATGGGACACAATTTTCGTGTTGCTTCTCTTATTTGCTGAACTCTACGCGTTTGTCACGCTTGTGTTGGGATACTTTCAAACGTTGCGGCCCTTGAGACGGCCGCCGGTACCGTTGACGGGAAATCCTCAGAACTGGCCTACCGTGGATGTTTTCATTCCTACCTACAACGAATCGCTTAGCGTCGTCCGGGCTACTGTCCTGGGAGCGCTTGCCCTGGACTATCCCGGCAGCAAGATCAGAGTTTTCGTGCTTGACGACGGGCGGCGTAAGGAGTTTGCCGATTTTGCCACCAGAGTTGGCGCAGGTTACATCACTCGCAGCAATAACGCGCACGCGAAAGCGGGAAACATTAATCACGCCCTTGGGCGTACGAGTGGTGAATATGTAGCGATTTTTGACTCCGATCACATTCCCACACGCTCGTTCTTGCAGACAACACTCGGCTGGTTCATGCGTGACCGCCGGCTGGGGATGGTCCAAACTCCCCATCATTTCTATTCGCCGGATCCGTTCGAGCGCAATCTTGGGCAGTTCCGGAAAATCCCGAATGAAGGGGAACTATTCCATCGTCTTGTGCAGGATGGCAATGATCTGTGGAATGCGAGCTTCTTCTGCGGGTCGTGCGCGGTGCTTCGGCGGAAGGCGCTGAATGAGATCGGCGGCATCGCAGTAGAGACGGTGACGGAAGACGCGCACACGGCTCTGCGCATGCAAAGGCGGCGTTGGAACACCGCCTACATCAATATTCCACAGGCGGCGGGTCTGGCCACCGAAAGCCTCGCCGCGCACATTGGCCAGCGTATTCGCTGGGCTCGCGGTATGGTGCAGATCCTGCGCACGGAGAATCCGTTGTTCGTGCGCGGACTTTCCTTTTCACAACGGCTCTGCTACTTCAACGCAACCACGCATTTTCTGTTCGCGCTGCCGCGGCTTATCTTTCTGGTCATTCCGCTTGTGTACCTGCTATTCGGGATGGTGAACATTTACGGCTACTCATTAGCCGTGTTCGCGTACGCGCTTCCGCACATCGTGCTTTCGAACATGACGAACTCGCGCATTCAGGGGCGCCACCGCTTTTCCTTCTGGAACGAGATCTATGAGGCGGTGCTGGCGCCGTACATTCTGTTTCCCACATTGCTGGCGCTGATTAATCCGCGGCTCGGCAAATTCAACGTCACCAGCAAGGGCGGCATTATTCGCAGGTCATATTTTGATCGTCGCATTGCGCTGCCATTCCTGTTTTTGCTGGCCCTTAACATAGGCGGACTTTTCATGGCGGGGCGGCGTTTGGTTTCCGATCCCGCCCATCACGATACCGTGATCATGAATACAGTTTGGACGGTTTATAACGTAATAATCTTGTCTGTAGCGGCTTCGGTCGCATGGGAGAAACGGCAACGGCGATCGCAAGTCCGGGTGAACTTGCGCGTGCCGCTCACGTTGGTTGCCGCAAATGGAGACCAAATCGCGGGTTTAACGGCGCAACTTTCCGGTCGAGGAGCCATGGCCCGCCTGGCCCGCTCCGTACAATTTGTGCGCGGAGCTCCGGTCACCGTTGTATTCGGGAGCAACGCATCGCGATGCGAAATTCCGGCTCGTGTCGTGCATTCGGCCAAACGGCATCAGCACCTTTTCTTTCCTGAACTCTCGTTCTCGCAAGAGAAATATTTGGTGAATCTTCTTTATTCGCGCCCGGAGGCTTGGCTCGCCTGGCACAACTCGCGGCCGGTAGACCGCCCCCTGCGCAGTTTGGCGCACATTCTGTGGCTCTCGTTGCGCGGCGTTGGCATCGTGCTGCTTGGCTTGTTTACGCCGCGACCCTCTCCGGAGCGCAAACCAGTGCGCGGAGAGAGAGAGAAGCAGCGTGTACCGGTTGCTGCGGCGTCCATTCTGCTGTTTGGACTGCTGGTGGTAACGCCCGCAAAGATACATGGGTCTGATGCCGCAGCTCCGAATAAAACCGATGTGCCTGCAGCACAAGCGCCCGGGGTCCAACCTGCAGCTCAGCCTGCCGCCTTCCATGAGCGATATGAGCTCAGCGCACTGAGCGGGCAGCGACTCATCACATTGCAGGCAGCGGGAGCTTCCCAAAACTTCTTCTTGGATATGCCGCTCACCAAAATCATCAGCGGCGCGACCATTGACCTTCACTATTCGGCGCCTCTGCTGCGTCCAAACGAAAGCAGTCTGGATTTGTGGCTGAATGGCACCCGTGTGGGCTCCGTAGCAATCGTGCCCGGACCCGCCTCACAGACCGAGATCCCGCTGCCCACGGATTTACTGACCAATAACAACACGCTAACTTTTCAACTACAGGGAAGCTGCGCCGCTTGCCGGCACACGCGTGCGCCCTGGATCACTATCAGCCCTGGTAGCGTACTTAGTCTGAGCGGAACCCGTTTGGCGCTGGCAAATGATCTCGCCTTGCTGCCAGTGCCATTCTTCGATTCTGCGGGACAGCATTCCTGGACCCTGCCGGTAGTCTTTTCCGATCGTCCTGGCAGGGATGTTCTGGAAGCCGCGTCGGTCGTGGCTTCATGGTTTGGCATCTTTTCAGACTTTCGAGGTGTCCGATTCCCAGTCACCGTGGGCGAGCTGCCGGCCGGGAACGCGGTAGTCTTGGCGCTGCGCAACTCTGAGCTTGCCGCCAGCTTGTCGCTTCCGCCGCGGCCTGGAGCGCTTATCGCAGTGCGTGACAATCCGCGAGATCCATACGGAAAATTGCTGATCATTGCCGGGGAGCGAACCGAGGATCTGCTTCTAGCTGCTCGCGCGTTAGTCACACGAAACAATGCTCAGGCCCACACCGATGCCGTCTATGTGCGCGACATTAATCTTCCGGCCCGCCATGAGTATGACGCTCCGCGATGGCTCAAGACCGGCCAGCCCGCACCGGTTGGAATGTACACCACGGCTGAGCGCTTAAAGCTAAAAGGATCGGGATCGATCAACCTCTATTTCCGCCTTCCGCCAGATCTTTTCCTGGAGGCGCGCCAATCCGTCCCGCTGCTTCTCAAGTACTCGTACGCAGGCGTGGCCGAGGGCTCGCAGGCGGCGTTGCACGTTCGGCTAAACGATCGGGACGTTGACAGCATTCGATTGAAGCCAGCCTCGTCCTCGGTGGACGAAGCGGAAATAGTGCGGCTTCCTACCGGCAGATTGCGGCCCTACACAAACACACTGACGGTGGATTTCGATTTCGGCCGTGGCGGTGCGCCCACAAACGTATGGCAATACGCTGCCGTTCATCGAGATTCGTCGCTTGATCTCAGCGGGCTCCCACATTCGGTTGTTTTGCCCAGGCTAGAGCTGTTCGCCGATTCGGGCTATCCGTTCACCGGATGGCCTGATCTTGGACGGACCGCGGTCGTGTTATCGCAGGCACCGACGTCAGCAGAGTACGAGGCGCTGCTTGACATGATGGGGTTTTTTGGCGCGCAGACTGGCTCGGCTGCGACCAACATAAGCATCACGGATGCCGCTCACCTTGAAGGCGTACATGATAAGGATATCGTTTTGCTCGGCACTCCCTCTTCGCAACCACTGCTATCCGAGTGGGCGGACAGCATGCCTCTCGAACTTTCCCAGGACGGAATGCACCTGAACAGCAAACCGGAACCGTCTCGGCTGCTGCATCCTGAATGGCCATTTCGCGCGCCAGATCTGCAGAAAGTGGCGCGCCTGCTCGCGAGCGGAAAACCGTTTGATCTTATCGTGGAAGATTTCGTCTCGCCTTTTCGTTCAGACCGCTCCATCGTAGCCATTGCGCCTCTTACGCCGAAAGGCAACGACGCGATGGCCGCCATGTTCACGCCAACCGCAGAAAAAGGCCCGATTTACGGAGGCTTGGCAGTTGCGCAAAACGGACGCTTTCAATCTTTCCTCGTAGGCACGTTTGCCTATC
Organism: Acidobacteriota bacterium; assembly: GCA_003225455.1. Classification (GTDB taxonomy): domain Bacteria; phylum Acidobacteriota; class Terriglobia; order Terriglobales; family Acidobacteriaceae; genus QIAB01. The sequence goes on along the minus strand of QIAB01000034.1, from coordinate 44,871 downwards.
ACTCTGGCCACCTCGATCCTTATCAGCAAAGTAGTGTTTTTTTATTCGAGCGCTACTGGCTTATCCCGCTGGTCGTGGTGCTGCTCGCGTTCATAGTCGCCGCTTGGTTGCACCATGGCACAGAACGCATTGCAGCACACCGACTTAGAGTGGGAAGCATCTAAGAGGCTGGCACCTATGACTCGAATCATTCATCGTAGTTTGTTTTTTCTGCTCACACTGCTGGCGGTTGCGTCTCTTTCGGCGCAGACACCAGGTGGTGTCGATATTCTGCTGAGTAAAGCCCGCTCGCTTGAGGCGCGTGGACGTATGGATCTCGCCGCTCAGAACTGGAAGCAAGTGCTTCTGGTAAGCCCCAACCAAACCGAAGCGATTGCTGGTCTGGCTCGCTATGCCAAGCAGAATGGCGAAGCTGAAGAAGAACGTTCTTACCTGGACCGCCTGCGAAAGATCAATCCCAAGGATCCGGCAATCGCCACCATTGAGAAGATGCACGTGCTCACGCCGCAGGAACGCAACCGGCTTGACGAGGCTGGCCGCCTTGCAATGCAGCACAAGCCAGACGAGGCGATGAAAATTTACAACGAAGTCTTCGGCGGCGAGCCGCCTTCGGGCAAATGGGCGGAGCCATTCTATGAAACGGAAGCTGCCAGCACCGGTGGCCGCGAGAAGGCGATCGCGCAATTACGCCGGCTCTGCGCCCGCGACCGCAACAATGAAGTGTATCGACTGTGGCTCGCGCGCGTGCTCGTCTACGATCCGAAAACGCGCATGGAAGGATTTCAGTTGCTGCAGTCGCTGCATGACCCCGGTGCGGTGGAGCAGGCGCGCACGGAATGGCGCCAGGCGCTTCTCTGGGAAAAAGAGAACCCGGCTGCGCTCGCCGCGCTCGACGCGTACTTGCAGCGCTACCCGGATCAGGAACTGCAAAACATTCAGACGTCCTTGCGAGCAAAGCAGGAACATGCTGAAGAAGAGGCCAACAAAGAGCGCGGCTTCCAGGCGTTGCGCAGTAAGGACATGGGCATGGCTGAAGCTAAGTTCGCAGACGTTCTGCGCCGCTCGCCAAACGATGCCAACGCAATCGCCGGCCTGGCTTTCGTCCGCTTGAATCAGAAGAGATTCGATGAAGCAACCGCTTTGTTCGATCGGGCGCGCACGTTGGCTCCAAAGAGAACCGACGTTCGCGAAGGTTACGAGACTGCGAAGTTCTGGTCCCTGATGCAGCAAGGCTCGACCGCACTGCAGCAGAACCAGCCAGAAGCTGCGATCATGGCCTATCAGGAGGCGCTGGCCCTTCATCCGCAAGACACGCAGGCCAAGCTCGGCATTGCCCAGGCCAAGGTGCGTGAGAAGAAGTTGCCGGATGCGGAAGCGCAATTCCAGCAGGTGCTCAGCCAATCTCCGAACAACACTGACGCCATCGCCGGGCTCGCCTTCATTCGACTCGATGAAAGGAAATTTGATGATGCGGTAAATCTGTTCGACAAAGCACGCAGGTTGGTTCCGAATCGGACGGATGTTGAGCAAGGCTATCGCAACGCGAAGTTCTGGGCACTGATGCAGCAGGGCGCGACCGCGCTTAATCAGAATCAAGCCGATGCCGCCATTGCCGATTATCAGCAGGCACTTGCGCTGAAACCAGGAGCGACAGACGCGTTGCATGGTCTGGCCGGGGCAACAGAACGCAAGCGAAATTACTCAGAAGCCGCTCAGGCGTATACGCAGTTGACGGCCGTCAATCCGGCTGACGCGCAAAGCTGGCTAGGACTCATCAGAGCACAGATCGGCGCGAAAAACCCGAAGGCTGCAATCGAGACCGCGCAGCGCATTCCGCCAACCACGAAGCCACAAATTGAGACTCGCCCAGACTACCTCTCTGAAATGGCGCTCGCTTATTACAGTACCAATCAGCCGGCCGAGGGCGACCGCGCATTGCGTCAGGCGATAGACGCCGCTGCTCAAGCTGACACGGATGACGCTCTAAATGTGCGTCTCGAAGTTGCAAGCGCGCTGATGGATCAAGGAAAGACGGACCGCGCATTCGAAGTTTACAAACAAGCGACTAGGTTGCACCCGGATAACGCGATTGCCTGGGAGGGGCTGGTCGGAGGCTATGCGCGCATGCGCGATTTCGCGCATGCCAAGGCGGCAGTGCGTTCCATGCCGCAAAACACCTATGAACTCGCTACGAAGAACACAGGCTTTCTCAACTCGGTAGCGGCAATCTACTCCGCGGACGGTCAGTGCAGCGAGGCGGAAGATTTCCTCAATCGTTCACTGAGCCTGGAGAAAACGGCAGGACGGGAGCCGGCGGAGAGCACGCAACTGCAGCTTGTCGATATTTGGATGCGCGAAGGAAATTACGCCAAGGCACGCCAGGGCTATCGCGAAATTATTGCCCGAGACCAGAATTCCGCTGACGCCTGGCGCGGCTACATCACGGCGCTTCACCACCAGCAAGATGATCGGGACGTTCTGGCCGAAGCACAGCGCATGCCCGCTGGTATTCGCATGCAGCTCGAGAAGGAACCGAACTTCTTAACCCTGTTGGCGAGCGCACACTCAGCATTGGGAGAGAACACACAAACAGTCCAGCTCTTGCAGCAGGCTCGAAATCGTTTTCAGTCGCAGGGTGAAATGCCGCCGGGCGACCTTGACGTGCAGCTTGCCTGGGCCATGCTGGCGGACCGGCAGCGCGACCCGCGCGAGTTTCTGTCGAAGGCGAAGGCACGCGCGGACCTGACGGGCAAGCAGCGCTCAGCAATCGACGAAATCTGGTCAACATGGAGCGTGCGAACGGCGCAGGAAGCTCTGCAGAACAAGAAACCCGAGCGCGCTATCGCCATTCTGACCGACGCCGAACATGAACTCCCCAACGATCCCAAAATCTATGGCGCCTTAGCTTATGTATACATGCGGCAGCAGGATTATCAGAGAGCGCTAACCGTCTATGAGTCATGGGGCATGACTGACGCGGAAGCAGGCGATTATCGCGCTGCGGCAGGGACTGCCCTGGCCGCGCACAAGAGTGATCTGGCCGACCATTTCCTGGAACAAGGACTGCAACATTACCCTAACGATCCCGACTTGTTACAGATGATGGCCAAGCAGGCTGTCGCGCACGGAAAATACAAGGAAGCGCAGGGCTATCTGAAATCAGCGCTCAGGGCCGCAAAAAATCCTGCGACGCCACGGCGGAGTTTCGTGGAAGAAGGCGCCTCGCAGCACGGCGGAGGGTCTTCCGACCGCGGTGCCGATTCGACAACCGGTCTCACAGCTCCATCGTCGCAGATGCCAGCTTGCCGGCAGACTACCAGCTACAGGATGCCGGAGGATCTCCATGTAAAACTGGTTAGCGCGAACTTCGACGATCAGGACAATGCGAGTCCGAACGGGGCTAATCAAAGCAACGGGAATCAGTCCAATTCGAGTCAGGCCAATCCAAATCCTAACAACACTGATCAGAACGCTGCGAATGGGAACAAGGCCGTTAACCCTCAAACTGACTTGGAAAAGCAGCAGCAGATTCAAGACCAAATTGATGTGGTGCAGAACCGCAACACACCATTTGCCGATGTTGGCAGCGCCGCCACAGGCCGCGCTGGAGACGCTGGCATCGATCGCCTGATAATCGAGGATGGCACGGTCGGCGGCTCAGTGTCTGCCGGCAACAGGGTCCGGTTTGGTGTTGAGGCACATGGCGTCTATCTTTTCAGCGGGACGCCGAACGGTCAGTCAAAGTTTCAGTTTGGCACTTTGCCGCGGGGCGCGATATTTGGTCAGCAGACAACGGCCGGCGTGGCCGGTGAAGCGCAAATATCGACTGCCACTCTCGGTTTGGACTTCGGCGTCTCACCCCAGGGATTTCCGGTCGAGAATTTCACCGGCGGTATACGCTTCCGTCCGTTCGGTGGACCGATTACGTTCATGGCCACGCGCGACAGCGTCAAGGACAGTCTGCTCTCGTATGCCGGCGTGCGCGATCCGGGGACGGGTGTGGTCTGGGGCGGCGTTGTTTCCAACACGGGCACGCTGCAACTTGACCACAAAGGCAGACGCGCCGGCCAGTACGCTTCTGCCAGCGGCTCGTACATCACGGGAAAGAACGTTCCGAATAACTGGGAAGCCTCCGGCAATGCAGGATTCTACTTTGTGGTTGCGAAGAACCTGAGCCTTGGCATCAACGTCACCGGAATGCACTACCAGAAGAACCTGAGCTTCTTTTCGCTCGGGCAGGGAGGATACTTCAGCCCCCAAGAGTACGGCCTGGCCTCAATACCGATTTCCTGGTTCTCGCGCCACAAACGTTTTGAATACGAAATTCGCGCCAGCCTGGGCGCACAGTATTTCTCGCAAGACCGCTCCGCCTTCTTCCCAGCTCGAATCAACGCCGTGCTGCTCGCGCAAGGTTTCTTCGCCAGCAACCACAGTACCGGGCCAAACTATAATTTCCTCGCCCGGCTTGGCTATCGAGTTGCGCCTCACGTGTACTTCGACATTGTCGGCACGGCCAACAACGCCCGCAATTACGAAACCCAGACCGTCGGCTTCTCGCTCAAGTTCCTGGTTCACCGTTTGCCCACGAACACCGACTTGCACGTGAACTCCATCCCGGACTGGAAAGGGAACCAGCCGTTCGGGATTGAGTAAGCGTTTGTCGTCGCAGGAATTATCGGCACGGTTGGGCGTATACTGCCGGGCGATGGAATGGCCAAAACGATTATTCCTGCCTACGTAATGCGACCCCTTCGGTATTCCATCAACGTCACATTGGACGGGTGCTGCGATCATCGTGCGATGCTCGCGGACGAAGACTTGCATCGTCACGCGGTCGAGAACCTCGACCAGGCCGACGCCCTCCTCTTTGGCCGGGTGACCTACGAAATGATGGAGGCAGCGTGGCGGCCGCCGGCTCCGACGGGAGCGAGGCCGGATTGGATGGAACCCTTCGCCCGGACGATCGACGCGGCAAAGAAGTACGTCGTGTCGAGCACTCTGGACCGGGTAGATTGGAACGCGGAGCTCGTGCGCGGGGATCTGGGGAAGGCCGTTCAGCAGCTCAAGCGGAAGTCGGGTAAGGGACTGTTCGTGGGAGGCGTGAAGCTCCCGCTGGCGTTGACGGAGCTGGGATTGATCGATGAGTACGAGTTCGTGGTGCAGCCCAGGCTGGCGGGCCATGGGCCCACGTTGTTCGCGGGGCTATCGAAGCATCTCGACTTGAAGCTCGTGAGCCGGCTGGAGTTCGCCTCGGGGGCGGTGGCGATGCGGTATGAGCCGAGAAGGTAGCCATCGGGTTTGGAGCCTGCCCTGAGCGACTGACGGCGGAGCCGGAAGGAGTCGAATGGGTTAGCCCGAGTCGGACCGGCTGATTTGTATTCAACCGCGCAGTTGCCGTCGCCATTGCGAATGTCCGGAGGGTCTTCGTCTCATCGATGGCTTGCTGGCGCGCAAAAACGACGAACTCGCCAATTGTCACCTCGCGCACTCTGCCCGTGGGGATTTGTGTCGCAGGCTGGACGGCTTCCGGAGGCCTGTGCTTCGTATGAGAAGGCGCTCGCCCTGATTTTGACTGGCAAGGTTCAGCAGGAGCCGGAGCGCCGTTTCCTCGCGAGGCGGCTCGAGGAATTGAAATAAAAAATAGTTCGCCTTGGCTGAAATCGCAAGAGCGTAAAGCCCGCCGTCCGCACCACACCGGGCGATGCACCGAGAATTGTGCACAGCCCTCCACAGGTTTCGGCTCCAACCCACAGGCTATGCACAATTTGTGCTGCAATTTCGCTTTTTCTTCATGCGTGGTGCATGATAAGACGGTGAGCAGAGGTTAGTAAGCCATGGGCAGAGTTACCAAGACGGTATGGGACATCGAACCGCATACGGCGAAGAAACACGAGATTTTGCGGAGATACTTTCAAGCTTGGTTGCCAATCTTGGGGCGCTATAACTCGCGCCTACTCTATGTGGATGCTTTTGCCGGGCCAGGAGAGTACAGCAAAGGCGAAGATGGCTCTCCGCTCGTAATACTCAAGGCCGCTCGTGACCATGTGCTGAGACCCTCGTGTGAGTTGGTGTGTCTATTCGTCGAGAGCCATGAGGATCGTTATACACACCTGGTGGGAGTGTTGGACCGTACTAAGCCCACTTTGCCGAGCAATATCAAGTTCCGACCAATCCTCGGCAAATTCAATGGCCAACTCGCAGAGATTTTCGCGCAACTAGACGAGCAAGAGGAGCGCCGAGGTCCAACATTGGCGTTTGTTGATCCGTTTGGATTTTCGCAAACGCCTTTCACAACGATTGCTCGCCTATTGAGATACCCTAAGTCTGAAGTTTTAGTTAACTTCATGTATGGAGAAATCAATAGGTTCCTCTCTAACCCAGAGTTCGCAGCACATTTCGATGAACTGTTCGGCACTCCTGAGTGGCGCAATATTCTGAATATCACCGCGCCCATCAGCCGGTTCTATGCGATTCACGATTTGTACCGCGATCAGCTAAAGACGGTTGCTCGGTATGTGCATGCCTTCTTGATGCTGAACAAAAACAATGCTCCCGATTATTTCCTCTTTTTTGGCACGAACAGTCTGAAAGGCACAGAGGCCATGCTGGAAACTATGTGGAAAGCTGCTCCAAGCGGCGAATTTCAGTTTTCAGACTTCACTGAGTCCAAGAAGCAGATTCCGCTCTTTGAAGAGGCACCTGATTATGACTTGTTGCGCCAAATTCTCATTCAAAAATTCGGGCGTGTGCAAATCGAGTTTGAGGTTTTGTGCGATTGGGTGATCGAGTATGTGGGTTTTCTACGCTCACACGTGAGGCACGTGGTAGCCGAGATGGAGAAAGACGTGTTGGTCAGCGTCACGAATCCGAAACCAAATCGCAGATCGGGCACCTATCCAGAGGGAACGCAATTAAAGTTTCGTTAGGTGCCCAACTGTACAGCGAGCGACAAGCGCGGCATTTGATCGTACGTGCGCCCGTTCAATTCGCGCCCGTTCTTTGCTTTGCGCACGCCACCCCATTGCTTGAAAAAGAACGGCACACCCTTTTCCCGGCATTGCTTCTTGATGGAAAGCACCCATTCTTTGCGCATAGGTCTTGCGCCCGGCCCGCTCTCTCCGCCGACGATGACCCAATGGATACCTGACAAGTTAAGGAGCCCGACATCCTCCAGAAGCGGCTCCACAGAGAGGAACCGCATAGCGACGTTTGCGTTGCGCAATTCATCAATGCGCGGCACTCCATATTTTTGATCTTCAACGCTCACGCCCCACCAAATGTGCGAGGCGTGCGCTGCGAATTGCAGCTTGGTGTTGAGGAGAATGCGCATTCGCTCTGCCCGTTTGGTAAGAACTTGGAACGTGTGCCACTTCGCGGTGTGCATAACGGCTGCAACCTTCGCGATATACTCATCCGGCACACCGACTTGGAAAAGATCACTCATCGAATTCACAAAAATCAAACGGGGTGTTTTCCACTTCAATGGTTCTTCTAGCTTCTCGGGCACGAGACGCAAGTCGAATCCCTGTTCGTATGGGTGTCCTGGCACGCCCCGGAATCTCTCTGCGAAAACTTCCGCATAGCAATGCTTGCACCCCGGACTGATTTTGGTGCAACCTCGCACAGGATTCCATGTGGCATCGGTCCACTCGATTTTTGATTTGTCCGACATTTCGCCTTGTATTCGCTAATTGCAGAATACTCCACCGCATAGAATCGCACACAAACCGGTGCAGAATGTTGCTTGGTCAGATGCTACCGGAAACCGGGGACAGACGAAACGTTTCCCGGTTTTTCGACCGAACGGAGATTGGTGAACGTCCCGTCTGTCCCAAGTTTTTTTGTCCCAAGTTTTTTTCCCAAGTTTTTTCTTTAGGACATAGTCTGCTTCTTCTTCGCAACCTCCTCCATTTCGGCAAGGAAGGATTGGGTATGCTTCGATGACTGCAACTTCTCCTTGACCATCGCCTCGAATTTGTCGAGAAGAACGCCAGAAACAAGTATCGGCCGGTCAGGATTGTTCCAGATGCAGAGGTTCTTTGGCCCGAAACCAGTGCTCTTTCCAACGTTTAGCATAAAGAGGACGCCCGATACGTACGTGTAATAAACGCACCAAGACTTCTTCTCGGCGAGGTACGGAGGAAAAAGTCCCACATGCGCGCGCTCTGGGGTCGCCACATGGACAACGAGATAGCAATGTTCTGGGAAGGCGCTTTCTCCGCGGAGCCAGGTACGTATCGCCTCGCCGTAGGGTCCGAGATCGATGCGTGGTTCGGTCGAATCGCCGCGCCATGAATGAACCGAAGCCCTGAAGAATATGCCAAGCGCAAAGTGAACCAAGTCTTTGATCTTGATCGCTGCGACGTCCCGTACAAAATAAATCTTCGACCCTGCGGTTGTATCAGCAAGATGCCCTTGTATCACGAGATCATAGAAGGGGAATTGCTTGTCATACGTCGCGAGCTTGTCCGCCATCCATTCTTCGCCGCCAGCGCTCAAGATCTGCTCGCATTCAAAGCAGAGGAGAGGATGCTTCAACTGCCGTGCACCGGCCATGACAATCTCGCCAAACATTCCGATTGGTTTGTAGCCGCCCTCACTGCAATATTCGTGCACGGACTTCGGAATAAGATGGCTCTTTTGTAGATCTTTCTCTTTGTGGCACATCTTACACAGTCCGTGTTCCATTTATCTCCTCAACTATTTGACCAAGGTACACGACAATCCTATTGGAAATGCGGACAGACGGAACGCTCAGCAATCTTTCGACGAATGGAAATTAGCGAAACGTCCCGTCTGTCCCCAGTTCTTTCCGGCTCGCGCGGTGACCGGTGTGAGCCTCACCAAGTCCCGTCCGCCATTGCCTTTCGACGCGCAATTTCCGCTTCACTCGGCACTGGGCTCGCGAAGCTTCCGGTCTCAACTGCGCCGGCAGGTTCATAGGTGGCAACTATATTGCCTCGCGCCGACACCATGTGGTCGACCATGCGCAGCGCGCAGCCTGGAGTATGCTCGCCGAACAGCCGCTTCCCGCTGCCAAGTACGACCGGGGACGTCATCAGGATCAATCGATCGATCAGGCCTGCCACGAGCAACTGCGGATAGAGCGTACTGCTGCCCTGGATAATCAGATCGGGTCCATCGCCATGCTTGACCCGGGCAATAGCTTCGATGCTTGTGACCCGCTCGCTGTTTTGCCAAGTCAGCGGCTTCTCGCCGCGCGTGACGACATACTTGCGCACCCGGTCGAATATCTCGCCCATCGGCTTCTCGTTGCCCTCGACATAGGGCCAGAAGGCGGCAAAGATGTCGTAGGTCCTCCGCCCCAGCAGCAGGTCGAATGAACCATTGAACAGCTCACCGATCGTCTTCCCGATGGCTTCATCGCCATCGCCAACGGGCGGCAGCCAACCACTGTACTTAAACCCGCCGGTCGGGTCCTCGGTCGTTCCGCCAGGCGCCTGCATCACACCGTCAAGCGACACAAACGCAGCGCCAATAATCTTTCGCATGTTCAACTCCTTTTATTTGTGAAAACTAGTTTTTTGGGGACGAAACTTGGGGACAGACCGGACGTTCCCCGAAGTTTGAAGGGGCTGTCCCTACAGTCCATGTACCAAGTACACTTGTTCATAAGATCCGCCCCACGATAATCTAGAAAAAACGCTTCGGCTGCGACGAAGACCGCATCCTGGCCGAATCCTTCGAATCACAGAATCAGTTCCTTCACAAGGGGAGTATCCAGATGTCTGTCCGTTCATCCTGTAGCCAGCGCTGGCGTCTGATTTCAATCTTAATTCTTGGGGCTTGTAGCGGCGCCTTTGCCCAGGGCACCGGATATTGGCACACCAGCGGCAATCTGATCATCGATTCGAGCGGCCACACAGTGCGCATGGCCGGTATCAACTGGTATGGCTTCGAAACCACGAGCCAGGTCGTCCACGGCCTGTGGGCGCAGGATTACCACACGATTCTGAAATCCATAAAAAACAATGGCTATAACGTTATTCGCCTTCCATATTCCAACCAGATGGTCGAGAGCCCGATCATTCCTTCCAACATTTCGTATTCGAATAGCAGCGGCGCAATAAATACCGATTTGAAGGGACTAAATGCGCTGCAAGTAATGGATGAAGTCATCAGCGCGGCAGGCGCACTTGGTCTGCGAGTAATTCTGGACAATCACCGCTCGGAAGCCGGCAACAGCGCCGAGCCCAATGGATTGTGGTATACGAGCGCGTATCCCGAATCCGCCTGGATTCACGACTGGACCACGCTGGTGAGCCGATACGCCAGCTACAAGGATGCCAGCGGCAATCCGACTGTGATAGCGGTCGATCTTCGCAACGAGCCGCACCTGATCGCAAACGGCTCGCACACCGGTTCCTGCTGGACGGGAGATACTGCGCTTGGCGGTTGTCCAACGACCAACAGCTCGCAAAACTGGCCGGCAGCTGCGCAACGTGCGGGCAACGCCATACTTTCTGCCAACTCCAACTTGCTGATCATTGTCGAAGGCACGGATTGCTATAACGGCGATTGCGATTGGTGGGGCGGCAATTTGGAAGGGGTGGCGAACCATCCCGTCGCATTGAGCGTCTCCAATCGGCTCGTTTATTCGGCGCATGACTACGGCCCGAAGCTCTATCAGCAGAGCTGGTTCAACGGTGGTACGAGCTACTCCAGCCTGTCATCGGTTTGGAATAAATTCTGGGGCTACATCAACGCGAACCACACGGCTCCCGTGATGGTCGGAGAATTCGGCACTGACAACAATACGTCTGACATTCAGAGCGCTACCCCTGGCTCGCAGGGACAATGGTTCGAGAGTCTGGTGAATTTCCTGCAAAATAATCCAAGCCTGAGCTGGACCTATTGGGCACTCAATGGGGAAGACAGCTACGGGCTGCTGGGTAACCAATACGATTCAACCCCAGTCAGCTCCCTGAAGCAAAACGAACTGGCATCGATTCAGTCGGCGCTCAGCGGAGGAGGCGGAGGCGGTAATGGCGGAACATGTTCCGTCGTTCCCTCTGCACCATCCGGCCTGGCAGCATTGGCCGTCTCGTCCAGCCAAATCAATCTGACCTGGGCGGCGGTTACTCCGCCGAGCAATTGCAGTATCACCTACAACGTATTTCGCAGCACGACGAGCGGATTCACTTCATCATCCAGCAATCAAATTGCGAGTGGATTGAGCGCGCCGTCTTTCGCTAACACAGGTCTAGCGGGGGCAACAACCTACTACTACAAAGTAGAAGCGCTCGACGCCTCGGGTTCGTCGCCGGCATCCGCCCAGGCGAGCGCGACCACGCAACAACCGGCTTCTGGTGGGCTCGCGTGCCACGTGGCATATAGCATCGTCAACCAATGGAACACCGGTTTCCAGGCGGCGATCGCCATCGAGAACATCGGCACTGTGAACATTACGAGCTGGACACTGAAGTGGACGTTCCCTGGCAACCAGCAAATCACAAATCTGTGGAACGGAAGCTATTCGCAAACCAGTTCCACGGTGATGGTGAACAACTTGAGCTACAACGGGACGATTCCGGCGGGAGGAAAATACGACGGCATGGGCTTTACCGCAAACCTCAGCGGAACCAATTTACCGCCGGCGAGCTTCTCAGTGAATGGAATGATCTGCCACTAGTATTCGAGCTTGCTAATTTTGGACATGGTCTGCGTGCCATTCTGTTCCTTTTATGTAGCGGACGACGCCGACGGCCTCTCGCCTGGCTTCATCACTCACCAAGGGATAAAATCCAGCGTGCGTTCCGATGGACAAAGACTGCCGGCTTACGATCTTCGTCCTTGCAGGCGGCAAAAGCACCCGCATGGGTACAGATAAAGCATTCCTCGAGCTTGAGGGCCGAACGCTGCTGACGCGAACCCTCGAGCTTGCTGCTTCGCTTGGGTCGCCCGCGAAGATAGTGGGTGATCCACAAAAATTCTCTCGCTTCGGCCAGGTTGTGGAAGATATCTATCATGATCATGGACCGCTCGGAGGGATCCAGGCCGCTCTGGCGAGCACCGCGACCGAGCTGAACTTGATTGTGGCTGTGGACCTGCCATTTCTCCGGCCCGAGTTTCTGCAATACTTAATTTCTCGCGCTCGCGAGACCAGCGCAGTAGTCACCGTCCCGCGGGCAGCCGGAGGTTTGCAGCCTCTCTGCGCAGTTTATCGAAGCGCGTTCTTGCCAATTTCAGAGCGGTCCTTGCGAGCCGGCAAGAATAAAATTGATGCGCTGTTTGCCGAAGTTGAGACGCGAGTGATTGACGAACAGGAGATACGTAACGCGGGATTCGGCGAGGGGATTTTCCGCAACGTCAATACACCGGACGATTGGAACAAGGCTCAAGCCGAGCTCTGATAAATTTGCACTAGCTGCTTACTCCAGTCATGGGAACGAACGGACATCCGCAAGCTCCATATATCGAGTTCAAAGATGTCTCCAAATCATTCGGGGACAATCATGTACTGGATCACGTCAGCTTCAATGTTATGCCCAAAGAAATGGTGTGCATCCTAGGAAGAAGCGGAGTAGGGAAGTCCGTCGCGCTGCATCACATCATGGGATTTATGAAGCCCGATTCGGGTCGTGTGATCGTAGCGTTCGAAGACATTACAGATTTCCTCGAGGAGGATCTGGAACGTATCCGGAAAAAAGTCACCATGGTGTTTCAGAACGGGGCGTTGTTCGATTCACTCACCGTCCGGGAAAACGTGGCCTTTCCCCTGCGCGAGCGCGGCGAGCTCTCCGAGGATCAAATCTTTCAGATCGTAGATGGTTTGCTCGAAATGGTGGGTGTGAAGGAAATGCGCGACCTATTTCCTGCGGAACTTTCCACTGGCATGAAACGTTCGGTGGCAATCGCTCGCGCATTGGCAGCGCAGCCAGAATGCGTTCTCTATGACGAGCCGACCACTATGGTCGATCCCCTCATGGCGCAGTTGCTGGGCGACCTGATCAAGCGGCTGAAGCTGCAGCTGGGCCTTACCAGCGTGGTTGTAACCCACGACATGCGCTTGGCAAAGAAATTAGCTGATCGAATCGTCTTTCTTCATGAAGCAAAAGTTCTATTCTTTGGCACCTACCCCGAGATGGAGAAATGTGACGAACCTATAGTGCAGGAATTTCTCAAACTTGATGAATTGAGCCTGGAAGCTTAGAAGCCTTGACTGACGAGCCTTTCCAGCGTGATCGAGGTGCTGGAGCGGTCGCGCATCATCTTTTCTACATATTTCGCAATAACGTCGGCTTCGAGATTCACCGGATCTCCCGGCCGCAGGGATTTCAGGTTCGTCATCTCTACGGTATGCGGAACGATTGCAACCGTGCAGCAATTCCCTTCGAGCTTGGCCACTGTCAGGCTGATCCCCTCGACGCAAATAGAGCCTTTCTCAACTATGTATCTTGCAACTTCCGAGGGAAGCTCAATTCGCAACCACCAATTCTCAGAATCAGCAATGCGCTCAAGTGCAATCAACTTGCCGACTCCGTCGACGTGGCCCTGAACGATGTGGCCGCCAAATCGGCCGTCGGCCTTCATCGGCAACTCAAGATTCACCAGCGCCCCTTTGCGAATGCGAGGGAAAGAGGTGCGCGCCCACGTTTCAGGGGCAAGGTCAGCGGAAAATAATTTCGCCTTAATATTGAGGGCAGTAAGGCACACCCCACTCACGGCGATACTATCGCCTGTACGCAGCTCTTTCGGAGCATGCTTCGCTTCAACGGTGATGCGGCGGTTCTCTCCCCGCTGTTCAATGCGGGCGACGCGCCCAATCTCTTCGATAATGCCGGTGAACATGGGATACGTGAGGATAGCATTTAGCAGTTAGTGTCGCGTGCCAAGACTTCGCTCCATAAGCTAGAAACGATTTGAAAGGGCGCGCCTTCAGGCGCGCCGTAAGTTCCGTCAAAGGAATGACGGCTTCAGCCGCTGGGTGAATTCGCGGCAGGTCGCGATTGGCCTTGGAATTCATGCCGCCAAATTGCGAGACCGACACTAGCACCTAGCATTCAGCCAGCCAGTGGCTCGGTGCAGATTCCAAAACCCGCCGATTAAGCGCTAAGTGCAAATTGCTAAATGCCAGCATACGGATCTCTCAAATACCCCTCCACCGCGAAGTCTTCTCCGAAACGGTGCAACCTAATTGAGCGCACGTAAGCCGCATCGCTGATGCGCGCGAATCCTTCACCGCGAGCGAACGGCACCGAGCCAGTTCCCGCGAGAATTTTGGGCGCGTAACAGAGAAATACTTTGTCGACAATGCCCGAAGCCAGCGCAGCCCAGTTCACCATCGCGCCGCCTTCGATTAAGAGGCTTGTAATCTCCATTTGGCCAAGGCAGCGCGCGACTGCGGCCAGGTCGGGACGGCTGTCACGATTGCCGGCTGCAATCTGCTGCACACGAATACCGTGCTGCTGAAGCTGCTGTTTTCGTTTTTCTTCTGCGAATGAGCAAAGCACAAGTACATCATTCCTCGCAGACTGAGCCATTCGCGAGTGGAGGGGTAGACGCAGCCGCGAATCCAGAATCACCCGCAGCAGCGGCCGCCGCCGCGCGCCCCCGCTACGATCCGTGAGTAGAGGATCATCAGCAATGATGGTACCTACGCCAACCATAATCGCATCGTGCTGGTGCCGCAGTTCGTGCGCGTGGTCACGGGCAGCTTCGCTGGTTATCCAACCGCTCGTTCCGCTACCTGCGCCGAGCGCCGTCGGGGTGTGCGACTCGGCAGCAGGCGGAGCGATTTTTCCATCGAGAGTCATCGCAGCCTTCAGCGTAATCAGAGGCGTGTGCCGCCGGATGTACTTCGCGAACCATTCGTTCAGCGCGCGGGCCTCTTCTTCGAAAATCCCCGAGGTAACCGCGATTCCAGCATCCCGGAGCCGTTGGAATCCTTTGCCGCTCACCGCCGGATTGGGATCCTCCATACAAGCAACCACGCGTCGGATTCCCGCGGCAATCAAAGCGTCGGCGCACGGGCCGGTGCGGCCCAGGTGCGAGCAGGGTTCGAGGTTGATGTATAACGTTGCGCCGCGAGCTCGTTCGCCTGCTCGTTCCAACGCCAGCACTTCCGCGTGTTTGACACCCTCGTAGGTGTGAAAGCCTTCGCCGGCAATTTCACCGTTGGTATCCACAACGACCGCGCCAACACAAGGATTCGGTGAAGTCAGCCCAACGCCCTTGCGCGCCAACTCCAGAGAGTGGCGAAGAAATGTTTCATCGGTCTGAGCCTGAGTAGTCACGAGCTATGCATTATTTCACCACACGGGATACACAGGCACAGACTGGTCTGATTTAGCGCGAGCGCGGCGGGAAGGAGCGGTAGGAATCATCTTCAGGTTCGGCCACCGCAGCGCCGCTACGCCCTTTTGGGCCGCGACGAACGGGAGCAAACTTATTGGCATATGGATCGCCCGGCGGCTGTGGCTTACGTCGCAGTCGCTTCAGCAGGTCTTTTAAGCTCTGCAGCAAACGATATCCTGCACTGGGTATACTCACAATCTCATTGTTCCACGAAGGACGTCTCAGGCAAATAACGAATCCACAAAATCCCTGGCATCAAACGGCAGCAGGTCACCGGGTTTTTCTCCCACGCCGACATAGCGGACTGGCAAACCCAACTCACGCGAGATGGCGACCACTACGCCGCCTTTGGCGGTGCCGTCCAGCTTAGCTAAAACGATTCCGGTGACGCCGGCAGACTCGGTAAACAACCGCGCCTGTTGCAATCCGTTCTGGCCAGTGGTGGCATCCATCACCAGCAACGTTTCGTGCGGCGCGCCAGGAATGATACGCTGCGCCGTCCTCCGCATTTTCTCCAATTCTGCCATCAGATTCGTCTTCGTATGCAAACGCCCCGCCGTGTCCACGATTACGTAGTCTGTCTGACGGGCAGAAGCGGCTTGCAACGCATCGAACAGGACGGCGGAGGGATCTCCCCCTGCTTTAGTGCGGATCACTTCCGTTCCGGTGCGTTCTCCCCAGATTTCAAGCTGTTCGATTGCAGCCGCGCGAAATGTGTCCGCGGCGCAGAGCAGGACAGTTTTGCCTTGGGACCGGAAGACCTGAGCCAGCTTACCGATGGTCGTCGTCTTGCCGGTTCCGTTTACACCGACAAGCAGAATTACCTCTGGAGTTCCGTCCACTTTCTGCACCGGCTGGCTGTTCGCTGCAGCCAAAATTGCCAGCAATTCTTCTTTCAGGAGCCGCTTAAGTTCATCGACATTCTTGATCTGCTTTCGATCTGCCTTCTCCCGCAGCTTGCTGAGCACCTCGTGAGTTGTACTCGTGCCGAGGTCGGCGCCGATGAGGGTGGCTTCCAGATCATCAAGCGTGGCGCGATCAATTTCCTTGCTGAACGCGACCACTTCCTCGATGCGGTCGCTCAGGTTTTCGCGGGTACGAGTAACCGCTTCCTTCATGCGATCGAGAAAGCTCGGCTTTTGTTGTTCGTCCAGACTGCCAAAGAGAGTTTGAATCATGAGAATTGATGAGGAACAGTTTCAATTTCTGATTATAGCGTTCAGGAAGGCTGGGTTTCGCGATCGACTCTCGGGGAACCTCAAGCCGGAGGCGCAGGAACGATCAGACTCGGGTAGTCTCTACGCCGGCAGCGGCGGCGCTGGCTGCAATCTCGGGCAGGGGCGGCGTGGGTACGGCTTGCATCGGGAGTACAGGCCGCGGAACGCGAATTTCGCCTCGCTGATAGATCGCAGTGATCGCCGCAACCGCTGTGGGATCAAGCCGTTTGCCGGAGAGATCATGAATGATGCGTAGCGCCGCTTGCTCATCCCGCGCGTCTTGATAAGGCCGATTCGTAGTAAGCGCATCGAAGGTATCTGCGACCGCGATGATGCGCGGAAGAAGCGGAATCTCGTCGCCCTTCAGGCCATGAGGGTAGCCCCGGCCATCGAGTGATTCGTGATGCAGTTCAATTCCCGGAATCATGTCCTTCAACTGCGCCACCGGGCGCAGGATGTGCGCGCCTTTGCTGGTATGCGTCTTCATGATGTCGAATTCTTCTGCAGTCAGCGCGCCCGGCTTTTTGAGAATTCGGTCTTCAATGCCGATCTTGCCGACATCGTGCAGTTGCGCAGAAACCCGTACGATTTCGAGGAACTCTTCGGGTTGTCCCATTTCGCGGGCAATCATTACCGAATATCGCGTCACTCGGTCGGAGTGGCCGCGCGTGTAAGGATCTTTTTCGTCGACCGCGCCTGCGAGCATCTGAATCGAGCCCATGAAGAGCTCGCGGTTTTCATTCGCGGCGCGCTTAAGGTCTTCGACGAATTGCTCGAGCTCCTCAGACATGACGTTGAACGTCGCCGCCAGTTCACCGATTTCCGTGCGGCTCTTCAGATGGACGCGTTGCGAGAAATCCCCACGCGCGATGGCGTGGCTCGACTCAGTTAGAACTTCCAGCGGGTTGGTTATGCGGCGGGCTGCAAAAATACTGATGCCGATGCTGAGTAAGACCGCCAGCAGCGCGAGCAGCCGCGCTGTGCGCTGCATTTCATAAACACCGCGATATGCTTCAGCCCGGGGTTTCTGCACGACAACCGCCCAATCCAAATTGCCAACAGGGCTGTAGGTGCCCAGCATCTTTACGCTGTTCTTGCCATCCTTGACGCTGAACTCACGGGTCGCCGCCACAAACTGTGCTTGTCCGCCTTGCTCCACGAAATTTTTGACGATCTCCAGATTGGTCATGTCTTGCCCGGTCGCGTAATCCGGCGTGGCGCCGGCAACCAGACGCCCTTGACTGTCGACGACATAAGGCGTAAGCCCCCCAAGATTGATTTCTTGCAGGCGGCGGATCAGGAATTGCAAGTCGACTACTGAGCCAATCATCCCCAGAAAACGTCCTGCATACATTACCGGCGCGCTAACCAAAACTACGGTGCGAGCCGCCTTTCCGCTGCCCACGGTGAGTGCCTGTCCGTTGTAGGCACGGCCTTCACGAGCAGCCGCATACGCGCGCTCCAATTCGCGCTGCAGAAAGGCGTCAGGTGCAATGCGGCCGGCGGAGATTCCCTTGGCTTCAGAATTAAGCAAGGTTGCGTAGGCCAGATCATCCGAAGACGAAACAAAATTCTCCAGCAAGGCGCGTAACTCAGGCGCTTGCACGTGCTCTGCGCTAATATCTCCACCGCTGGTGACCTGAACGGCCGAGGACAGATTGGACAGCATCATCTGCAAAGTTTGCTCGTGTTGCGAAATATCATCGGCGAGCGAGCGCGTGACGGTGTTCTGCAGCAGCCGCTCATTAGTGATGAGGCGATCGCGGTTGATAGATTCCACTTGGCCGGAGTAAAAATACATCGGCACCACGCTGATGGCCACGAGCACACCCAGAATTACATACAGAATGGGGATACGTGATGGGATAGGCAATTTGAAGGACAAAGGCGCCCCAAACCGCCGTGGGGAGCGGCGCGCGAGTTCGCAGCTTCCCTAAAATTTTACTGTGTATTGGATACCGCGGCGACATGGATCATAGCGGACTGCGATTACGAAAGTACCGCATCAGGCGCACTTTCGTCTGACTTAGGACTGTGAGTACTGCGACCAACTATTCAGGGCTGGAAAGTAGCGCCGCCGTCTCGGCGGCTGTCGGGCGGGCGTCCGCGCCCGCCCATTAAACCACCGAATATTCATGCCCTAAAAAGCCCGGTGCTCTTGCCTGCGCTGGAAAGTAGCGCCGCCGTCTCGGCGGCTGTCGGGCGGGCGTCCTCGCCCGCCTCTTCGAGGCCGAGACGCGCCTCGGGACTGCCAGCAAGAATGCCGGCGCTACTTCAACGATGAAACACAACAAATAGCGTTCCCGGCGTGCTTCCGCACTGTGCGTCAATCGTATTGTCGGGGTTGATCTTGATTTTGCACTCGGATGCGGATGACAAAATCCGCGCTTCCGGATTGTCTGGCGCTGCAAGCGACATCTTCATCGTGCCGCCAGCTGGCATCGCGATTACCGCAAACATAATGTTCGGATAAGGACGCGTGTGCTGCGTGCCTTCGATTGGAAGACCCTCAACTAGCAACGCTCGCTGCGAACTCTCTGCCAGACTTGATCGGGCCTGTTCACTAGCGTCGACTAGACAATTTACGGAATAAACCAGATTCTGAATCGTCTGTTGGGTTGCGGACGTGAAGGTCACTTTCGGGCAAGCTTGCGGCCATACGAATGAGGACGCGACTAGAAACGGCATTAACACCGAGCAAGTTTTAGGCAGCTTCATTCAACTATTTTGCCAAAAGCGCCACGCAGCAGGCCCACTACTGTACAATTCTGCACCTTCCAGAGCTGAATAGGAGCTACCGATGCAGGCAGGCGACGCTTGGGCGTATTTGATCATCTGGGAGTTCCGGCCAAAAGCCGGTATGGAGCGGATGTTCGAGCAGACATACGGTCCTGGTGGAATTTGGGCCGAGTTTTTCCGCCGAGGCGAAGGATACGTCCGAACCGAACTGACCCACGATGCAAACGACCCCGGGCGGTATCTGACACTAGATTTCTGGATCTCCCGGGAATCCTACGAACAGTTTCGCGACAACAATTTGGTCGAATACGGAGAGATCGATCAATTATGCGAAGAAATGACGCAGGCCGAGGTGGAGATCGGAAGATTCGAAAGGCTCAAAAGTTAAACAGTTACCCACTCAACGCCACTTCGCTCTTTGCCGTGCGCGTCATCAGTTCGTGGATAGCATCGCTTGGCGACTTGCCCTCATGCAGGATCGCATTCATCTGCTCAGTGATTGGCATTTCGATGCCTCGGCTGCGAGCCAATCCCAGAGCCGCATGCGTGGTAAAGACTCCTTCTGCAACCATGCCATGCATGCCGGCAATGATGTCAGATAGTTTGCGTCCGCGTCCGAGTTCCATTCCAACGCTGCGATTGCGTGACAGCCCGCCGGTGCAGGTGAGCACAAGATCCCCCAAGCCCGCCAGCCCAGACATAGTTTCTGGGCGTCCTCCGCAAGCTGTAGCCAGGCGTGTGATCTCGGCTAGGCCCCGCGTGATCAGCGCGGCGACGGAATTGTGTCCCAGCCCAAGGCCATCGCATACTCCAGCCGCGATGGCGACGATATTCTTGAGTGCGCCACCCAATTCAACCCCGACCACATCATCATTGGTGTAGACACGGAAGCGCGGGTCACTGAACTCGCGCTGCACGGTTTCAGATAGCGCCGGATCTTTAGAGGCGATTGTGATAGCAGTGGGATCCCCGCGAGCGACTTCCTTGGCAAAAGATGGTCCGCTGAGCGCGCCCATGCGTGGCTGAAATTCACCATGTTTGGCGATCACCTGCGAAATAACCTCCGTCATGCGCAAGAAAGTTTTCTCCTCCAGGCCCTTGGTTGCGCTGACGATCAGCGTCTCAGGCTGCAAGTGTGCCCGCATCTGCTCGAAAAGCCCGCGGCAGTGCTGCGACGGCATTACGCTTACTACAATTTCGGCCGCTTGCAGAGCTTCATCGAGACTGCCGGTCACAGTGACACTGTTGGGAATCGAATAGCCGGGAAGAAAAAGTTCGTTTACCCGCCGGGACGAGATCGAATCTCGGACTTCTTTTTCAAGCGCCCAAAGCCGGACTTGGTGCGTTCCCTTGCGCCCGAGCACGATGGAGAGCCCGGTTCCCCACGCGCCGGCGCCAATGATCGCAATGCGGCTCATCCGCGCCTCCATTGAAACCGCGGCTCGGTTCCGGCGACCAAGCGACGGAGGTTTTCGTGGTGTCTCGCGATGATCA
>QIAB01000034.1:20707-24095 GCA_003225455.1 Acidobacteriota bacterium | reverse complement strand
CCGCTGAAACTCCGATAGGGAAGTCTCTGTAGCCGATCAACCAAGCCAACCAAGGAAAGAGGGCCACGGCGATGATCGAACCCAACGAGACGTAACGAAACGCGAGCACCACACCAATAAAGATACCCAAGACAGCGAGAACAGCTTTCGGGGTAAGCATTACGAATCCGCCCAAAGCTGTGGCCACGCCCTTGCCACCGCGAAATTTCAGCCAGACCGGCAGGATATGTCCGACAATTGCAAATAGAGCAGCCACTGCGGCGAGCTTTTGCTGCTGCGGAAATATTGCACGCGCGATCACCACCGCGGCGAGGCCTTTAAGCGCATCCAGCACGAGGGTGGCTGCTCCCAGAGCCGGTGAGGACCGCGCCACATTGGTGGCGCCGATGTTGCCGCTGCCGCTCCGCCGGATGTCCTGGCCGCGAAAGATGCGCACCAGGATATAACCGAAGGGAATGGATCCCAGAATGTAGCTGAGAACGGCGGTAACCAGGAGTTCGTAGTTGAATGATGCCATCTTGTCGATTACCAGCGGACGCGAACGTCCGCCAGACAGCCGGCGAGACGCCGGTGCTACTGTGTCATGTTCAGTGCAAAGCGTGCAATCTTCGTGTAACGGGAGCCCCCACGCAGCAGTTGGCTCTGATACAAAAAGAACTCGCGGGCCGTCATGGTACCAAACTCGGGAGCGGAGAACGCCGACAATTTTTCCTGCAAGCGCTGAAAGCTTTTGTTGGCGCCGTCGCCCTTGCGCCAGCGAGGCGAACCTGAGCCGCCGCCGCGCGCCAATGTCAGATGTGGGCTGAATGCGCGCTCTTCTTTAGGAATACCGAGTGCTGCCGTGGCACTGTCGACCGCTCTGGCCAGAGCGGTCAGTGCCGGTCCGGACTCAATCCCGACCCAAAACACTCGCGCCGATTTTGCCGTGGGGAAAAATCCCTGTCCACGAAAGCTCATGGCAACGGGATCAGCCTGCACCGATGCCAGAGCTTTCTTGATTTCTTCTACAACCTCGGCAGGTTTCTCCCCGATAAATTTAAGGGTCACATGCATCGACTCCGGCCGGACCCAGCGCGCTTCGGGCGCAAACTCGCGCACCCCATCCATAAAACGCTGAATGCGCTCGCGGATAGCGTCGTCAATATCGAGGGCGATGAAAATGCGCATAGTCGTTGGTCATTAGTCGCGGGTCGTCAGCCACAAGCCCGCGCAACCAAGGGCTAATGACTAACGACCAACCACTACATGAGCTTCCTTCTCACCATATCCAATGCCTGCGTAGTTGCAAACCAACGAACGCGCTGGCGATCCCCAGGAAAATTTCGTTGCACTACCTCGGTTCCACGTTCTCCGGCTAGAGCGTGGAAAACCAAGCCGACAGGCTTCTCCACGCTTCCACCTGTCGGTCCGGCGACACCGGTAATGCCAATGCCGAAGGTTGCACCGCAGCGCTCACGGATTCCCTCTGCGAGCGCCATGGCGACTTCCCGGCTTACTGCCCCATGCTTCTCGATCAACTCTGCCGGAACGCCGGCAAATTTTGTTTTCACCTCATTTGAATAAACGACGGCGCCACCGAGAAAATAACGCGAGCTGCCACTGATTGAAGTCAGGCGCTCTGCCAACAAACCTCCAGTGCACGATTCTGCCGCCGCCACTGTCGAATTTCGCATCTGCAAGTAATAGCTGACGATCTGCTCGAGTGAATCGCCATTATCGGAATACACAAACTCATCAAGCTCTTCTTCAAGTTCCTCAACCAGTTGATCGACGCGTTTTTGGGCGACCTCCAGCGAGGCTCCGCGTGTTTGCAGGTGTACTTGGATCTCGCCTGCCCCGGCCAGGATCGTGGTTTGCACGTCCGGATAGCGTTTGTAAATTGGCGCGATCCGAGCATCGCATTGCGACTCAGCGATCATTGCGATCTTCAGAACACGCGTTGCAATAGATTGCGCAGGCAATTTGGCGCGGAGCCGATCAATGCACTGCTCCTCAAACAGCGCCGCCAACTCGTGCGGCGGGCCGGGCAGCAGAATGATGATCTTTTCCTTGTCTTCATACTTTCCTGTGAGCCACTGCCCCGGAGCGGACCCATTCGCATTCGCCAAGACAGTCGCGCCGGCAATCACGTCCGCCTGCTTGGAATTGTTCGCCGTCATTTTGTAACGACGCGCGGCAAAGCGGCGTTCGAGACTGGCCACGATTTCCGGATCGCGCCGCAGCTCCAGTTGCAGCGCATCAGCTACTGCCTCACGCGTGAGATCGTCCTCCGTCGGCCCGAGTCCTCCAATAAAAATGACAATGTCCGTGCGCAAAAGCGCGAGGCTGGCAGCCCCGGTGAGATGCTCGCGGCTGTCGCCGACAATGGTCTTGAAAATCACCTCAACACCGAGCTGGTTAAGTTTTTCTGTGAGGTAGAGCGAGTTCGTGTCCTGGCGGAAGGGCGTCAGCAGCTCCGAGCCGATGGCAATGATCTCGGCATTCACGCGCTAAAGTTTAAACGATTCACAACAGAACAGGGCTAAGGTGGTCACACCGGTTGGTCTGCCAGCAGGGGCAAGCCTTGCAAGTTCCACGAAAGATGGTGGACCGCATTCGTCGTAGCCAAGACCGCCGCCCGGCCCGGTGCAAACGCAAGTCCAACCAGCCCCTGGCCTGAGACCTCCAAAGACGCCTTGCCATCGGCTGTGATCCTCACGATTCCGCGCTTTCCTGAAAGCGAAGCCGCGACATACATGTTTCCTTCGGCGTCGAATGCCAGCCCCTGCGGGCGCCCGAGACCGCGGTAAAAAGTCGAAACCTCTCCCTGCGGATTGACCTTGTAGACGCAATCGAAGCTGGAAGTCGTCGGCCCTGTGACGAAAAGATCTCCGTGAGGCCCAAACGCCAGGTGGTATGCAGAAACACTGGGTTCAAGCGTGGCGAAGACGAAAATCTGGCGATCACGGGCAATTTTGAAAATCGTGCCGCTCCGATCCCCGACGTAGAGATTCTCGGCGCGATCGAAGGCGATTCCAGTCGCGACGCCCATGCCTTCGGCATAGGTAGACATCGTTCCGTTAGGAGCGACACGGTATACCGCGCCGTCATGGCGTGACGAAACATACATCTGACCGGCCCGGTCGAACGCAATCGCGGTGGCGTTCATTAGGTCCGCGACGAAGGGCTTCGCATTGTAGTTTGTATCGATCTTGTAAATCGAGACTTGAACTTTTTGTCCGCGGGAGCCCGAGAACGTCGCGTAGATGTTGCCCTCCGCATCCAGAGCGGGGTTGGTGACAGGGTGCAGGTTTTCGGCAATAGGAACCGCAACCTTGATCTGATGCGGGTTGCTGGTGTGCCCGTTAGTGGAGACGACAACCGGGCCGGATGAAGCGCCGGCCGGTAC
>QIAB01000034.1:20119-20694 GCA_003225455.1 Acidobacteriota bacterium | reverse complement strand
GACCGAGCCCTCGATCTCGCCAAAGCTCACCCGCGGACGCCGCAGCTCAGGCGGCCTCATCAGGCTCGTACCGGTGATCCGCACTTCTCCACCGGGCAAGGCTGCGCCCGGATGCACGGCTTCAATCCGTGGGTGACCATTAACGTTCTTCTTGCCCAGCAGGCGGTCGGAAATTCCCATGGGCTTCAGCTTCCTTATACGCGGCGAGCTAGCGGGGCAACAGACCGAAGTGCAGAACAATCTGCATTACGGCCAGCGCGTAAAGTCCTGCCCCCACGTCATCAGCCACAATTCCCGCACCTTCAGGAAGTTGTTCCAGTCGGCGCAGCGGCGGCGGCTTTACGATGTCGAACCCTCGAAAAAGTATAAAGCCGAGCAGAAGAGATTTCCATGAGATAGGCACGGCAATGAGGGTGATGAGCTGGCCGGCTACTTCGTCGATGACAATCCACTGTGGGTCTTTTGAACCGCTCGCCCGCGAAGCGCGGGTTGCAGCAGGGATTCCAATCGCGACAGCGAGCGAGGCCAGCAGAGCCACGGCCCAGGGCTGCCAGTCGGGCGGAATCCATCGCGCG
>QIAB01000034.1:0-20047 GCA_003225455.1 Acidobacteriota bacterium | reverse complement strand
CGGCCCAGCGGGAGCCGGGCGCCCCCGCCACAGCCGGCGGGACGCCGGCACTACGGTCGGGAACATCGCTCTGCAAATCCGCGCTTGCTGCGTTAGCTTTGTTGTTCATCAGGGTTATCGACAGTAGCGCCGGCGTCCTCGCCGGCTGTCGTGCGGGCGTCCCGCCCGCACACCCAAAACCAACTCCTACTTTTTCCCTGGACGTCCGGCATCCTCCCCGAGCGCATCACTCGTATCCCGCACCGGGGACGAAACCACGTACTCGCCGCTGGCCCATTTTCCTAAATCAATCAGGCGGCAACGCTCGCTGCAGAAGGGAAACTCAGAATCTCTACTTTTTATCGGTTTCTTACATGTGGGGCAGCGAAGCTTAATAGATCGTGTGCGAGGCATGGAACTTAAAGAATTTTCGCGATCAGATCGTAATCGTGAGCTTCCGTGATCTTGCATCGATAGAATTCGCCCGCGACCGGCTGGAGCGCATCTGGCGCGTCATTCACGAAAACTTTGCCATCGATTTCCGGAGCGTGCATGGCGGTGCGGCCTTCAAGAAGCAGGTCGCTTTCTTCGGAGCTTCCTTCGAGGAGCAGATCAAATTCCTTGCCAATGAGCACTCTCTTTTTCTGCTTGCTGATCGTGCGCTGAATCTGCATCAGATGTTTGCGACGGCGCTCAATTTCTCGCCCAGAAATCTTGCCGTCGATTGCATAAGCGCCCGCGCCTTTCTCGTCCGAGTAGCCGAAGGCCCCCATCCAGTCAAATTCAGCGGCGCGCACGAAGTCGCATAGTTCGTTGAATTCTTTGTCCGTCTCACCGGGAAAACCGACAATGAATGACGATCGAACCGTAACGTCAGGAATGGCGCGCCGCATTTTCTCGATTGAGCGCAGGAATATCTCAGCGCCTCCTCCCCGCTTCATGCGTTTCAAGACAGCCGGTGACGCATGCTGGAGCGGCACATCAATGTAAGAGCAGATTTTCTCATTCGCGGCGATGGTTCCAAGCAGCCGCGATGTGATCTTGTTGGGATACGCATAGAGAAAGCGAATCCAGCGCAGCTCCGTGATGCTGGCAAGTTTTTCCAGCAGCAGCGCGAGGCCATCTTTCAGGCCAAAGTCCTCACCGTAGCAGGTAGTGTCCTGGCCGATGAGAGTAATTTCGCGCACGCCCGAGCGGGCCAGGCGCTCGGCCTCCGCAACTACCGACTCAAACCGGCGCGAACGGAACTTCCCGCGCAACTGCGGAATAATGCAAAAACTGCAAGGATGGTCGCAGCCTTCGGCAATCTTGATGTAGGCAGCGTATCCCGGCGTCGAAAGCACGCGCGGTGTGGCTTCGTCGTAAAGATAATTCGGGAGGTCCGCGATTGCCCCGTCCCAGTTGTCGCGCGCGAAGCGACCCTGAGCGGCCCGCAGATCTCCCTCAGGCCGAGACTGCAAAATCTTGAACGGAGAACTGGACCGGTTCTCCGCCACCCCCGCGGCGGCGAGAATATTCTCCAGTTCGCCGGTTCCAACGACCGCATCCACTTCTGGGATGTTCTTGCGAATCTGGTCCCGAAATCGCTCGACCAGGCAGCCCGCCACCACTAGTTTGCGGGCGCGTCCAGCGTTCTTGTGCTGGACCATCTCCAGAATCGTGTTTACAGACTCCTGCTGCGCGCTTTCAATAAACGAACACGTATTCACCACAATGACGTCGGCCTCTTCGGCACGTGATGTGAGTTCGGCTCCAGCTTGCGCCAGCATGCCCATCATGACTTCGCTATCCACGAGGTTCTTGGGGCAGCCGAGGCTGACAAAGCCGACTTTGGTGCGCTGTGAGGCGCTTGCTGCGGTAACTTCCGTGGGCTCGTCAGCGGCGATGGAAGTGACTATAGAGCTCATGCGATCTTTTTATCTTATCACCCTGGAGCGGTCACTCCCGTTACCGCTGAACCGGAGACCACCGTCTTCCGCACCCTGACGAGTGCACCAAATGAGGCACCCTCGTGCCGTCACTCTCGCCGATTTCGGTGCTAGCCTAAACACAGTTTTCTTCGCTTCGCAAAGTGCCCTCAGGAGGGGAGATGTCCGCAAAACGACTTTATTCGGCGATTGCAATCTTGTTGATGAGTTTCGCAACCCCCGCCATCGCCCAAAGAAATGAGCTCAGCGCAATCGTTGGCCGCACCTTCATCAGCGATCAGGGAGTGAAGGGCGTACCCTCGTTCGACACCAATCTTCGCTTCGGCAAGGGAACGACTTTCGAGCTGGACCTGGCACGCAGACTGCGAGGCGGCGAAGGCATTGCTGCTTTAACCGTCGAAATCCCCGTCGTCTATAACCCCGATGAAGACATTCATTACAGCGTCAACGTAATCCCGAGACAATATAGTGCGATCTTCGTGACGCCATCGCTGCGCGCGAACCTGCTTCCTGAAGCGCCATTTTCCCCCTGGCTAAGCCTCGGGGGCGGATATGGCCATTTCAGCGAAGATTCCAAGCTGGAATTTTTCGGAAACAATACGGGCAAGACCGGAACTTCAACCGGAGTCTTTCAATTTGGCGGGGGCCTGGACGTGCGAGTCTGGCGTTGGTTAGGCGTACGGGCCCAGGTCCGCGATTTTTATTCCGGTATTCCGCACCTCAATGTTGACACAGGCAGGAGCCGGCAGCACAACTACTTGGTAGGCGGCGGAATAGTCTGGCATTTCTAGCCTCGGCGCGAGACACACTCATTTTGCGCGAGTTGCAGACAATACTTCCTCGTACAACTCAGGCAGGCGTTGCGCAGCTTCGGCGGAATCACCGAAACGCGCGCTCTCATACTTCTGCGTGAATTCCACCACTCGCTCCCGCAGCTCGGATTCATCTATCCTGGCCGCAAACTCCGCGGGAGTTTGTGCGGGTGCCTTATGCCAGCCACCCCGCCCCAGCCGGCGGGTCATGCGTTCGTACCAGATGGTTGCAGCCTTACCCGGGAATCTCTCCGGATGCGCCGCGAGCTGCCGTTTGCTGACTATCCCCCACAAACGGAGTGCGTTTGCAGAGAGGAGCATCAGCGTCAACAGCAGGGTTCCGCGCAAGCTCCAGCGCCCCGGCGATTCTGTGATCGCGCCATGAGCGCGCCGTGCGGCTTTCAGTAAAAATTCATATTGTCGTTCCCGCCAATGACGAAATTTCTCAAACCATTCCCGGCTGTTATCCCGCGCCGCAAGCGCTAACGTCTGCTGATGGCCAAGGTCGTAGTTCACAATCCACTCCCGCCAGAACGATGCCATCGCATCCATATACAACATTGCGCGATCCCAGCCAGTCGGCACAAGAGCCGATCCCGCCGGGGTAGGATCGAATTCAACCCATCCGTAGCCGGAGAAATAGACTTCTACCCAAGCATGTGCGTCGCTGGCGCGAATCAGGTACTGAGAACTCACATCATTGAATTCTCCGCCACGAAAGCCTGTCGCCACGCGCGCGGGAATCCGCAATGTCCGCAGCATCACTGCCATCGCAGAGGCGAAGTACTCGCAATGCCCCTGCTTGCGTTCAAAAAGAAAATTTGCGAGCGGGTCCGGCTGCGGCCTACTGGGAAGTTGCAGCGTATATCCGTACTTCGTACGCAGGTAGTTTTCAATGGTCGTTGCTCTATCGTATTCTTTGTCAGACACTCCAGTTATTTGCTGCGCCAGTTGTGGAATTCGCGGATCAAGCGCAGGTAGCTGCAGGTAATTCTGCACGACATCGGACGGATACTCTTCGGTTGTTGACAGCAATTGCTCGGCATCAGGCGTCGAGATATCTGACGCCGCCTCGTAGCGCGCCACCGGACGCTCTGCATCCAGGTCACTCACCCCGCCGCTGTGATCGATCGCGATGGTCCTGTAGCCGCCTTGCAGAGCTTGCGCCACCGGAGCGAGAAAAAACACGTTCGTTCCCATAGGTTCCATCAGCACCTGGTAGTGGATGGGTTTCGTCGCCTGCCTCAGAGCTTTACCCTGCGGATGCGCCAGTTCGAAGCGGCCGTCCTGTGAGCGAATGACCGGTGGATTCTTCTCCGGATTTAGCCAGCTCTTGCCGTCGAAGTAGCTGAACGTACCGCCGCGCCATTTCAGATCGAAGCGGCCGCGATCATCGCCATCGATGCGGATGTGCATGACGACGGCGCGCGACTGCTGAATTTGCCCGATTTGGCCGAGCTGTACGCGGTCGCTAAAACCAGTAGCAAGCTCCCCACCGGGAGCGTAGGCGCTGAGATATCCCGCAGAGATGCGCGGCAGCAGAAAGAAAATTCCAGCCGCCCCCAGCAATATGAAGAGAACCAGCACGGGTGACACGCCCGCCAGCGAAAAAGCCATGCGGCGATGCGCCAATTCATCGCGCGACTCAGTCGCATGGACGGTGGATTTCGCGGCCGCGTGCCGCATCTCCATAAGAATGAAAGCGCCTATCGCAACAATCATGAAGGCGGCGAAAGTCAGCAAAAACATGCTGCCCACGGTGAGAACTGCGGCCGCGAGCACCATCAAAAAAGCGACCACTGCCAGAAAGTAGTAGTCGCGATCGCGCCGGGCCGAAAATAAACGCACCACGAGTGCAAAGATCACCAGATGCACGGTTGCGTTGAGGAAACCGCGGGAGATGAAAAGATAATCCGCCAGATAGAAGGCGGCGTAAGCCACCGTGAGAACGGTGGTCCATCGCTCAGGAATCAGAAGTCTGCGCCGCGTAGCGAGCAGATATCCACGGAAGAGCACGGCAGCCCCGCCCAGCAGCATGGTCGCAAGATCCAATCCACCGGTTGAAGCCAAAGTGCCAAACCCAGTTAGCACGAGCAAATACAGCGCCACCTCGAAATACCGCTGCATAGCCACGCGTAGCGTGATCGCTCCGGGCTGGGAACGGCTTGGAAGCATGTGGTTGTTATTTTTCTCGATTTCCTGCACAAAAGGAAGAGTACTGAAGGTACGCGTAGCGCTGGCGTCTCGCCGGCCGTGGTGAGGCCGTCCCGCCCTCACACCTGCTGACAAGCAGATACCCCTAAAAAGCAGATGCTAAAATCGATCCGTCAGGCATCGGTCCCGCGCGACGCGTTCCCGCCAACCCCGCCAGGTCCGGAAGGAAGCAACGGTAACGGGCTCTTGCGTGTGCAGTGGGCCTCCGGTGCCTGGCTTTGGCTATCGATTTGTTTCGCTTCTCGATCGAGCAATTCCTCACATCATCCTGCATTGGACATTCGCTTGCCCGCACGTAAAATAGCCATTTACTTTTAACCTGGAGAACTCATCCATTGACCCAGCTTCTGCGCGCCAAAATCAGCGCCCTTGGCATCTACGTTCCGCCTCGCATTTTGAGCAACTCTGACCTCGAAAAGTTGGTCGAAACTTCCGACGAATGGATCACCAGCCGCACCGGTATCCGCGAACGTCACATCGTAGACCAGGGAACCGCCACCAGCGACCTTGCCTTGGCCGCTGCGCAAAAGGCGCTGGCCGAGCACGGCATGACGCCGAATGACATTGAAGCCATCGTCGTCGCGACCGTCACTCCCGATATGTTGTTTCCCTCCACTGCATGCGTGGTGCAGCACAAGTTGGGCGCAAAAGGTGCCTGGGGATTCGACCTCTCGGCCGCATGCTCGGCGTTCGTTTACGCGCTGCAAACGGGAGCGCAATTCATTGCCACCGGTGCTCACAAAAGAGTTCTTGTGATTGGCGCGGATGTGATGTCTTCAATCATCGATTACACCGATCGCGCAACCTGTGTAATCTTCGGCGATGGCGCTGGCGCAGTGCTTCTGGAACCCGCGGAAGACGATTCCGTGGGGCTGATCGACTTCATGCATGAGATTGATGGCTCGGGCGGCTGTGCGCTCTACATGCCCGGTGGCGGCAGCTTGCATCCTTCTACCCACGAAACGGTAGACAAAAAGATGCACTACGTTCACCAGGATGGGCAAGCGGTCTTCAAGTATGCCGTCCGCAAAATGGCGGAGCTCTGCGAGAAAATTCTTCAGCGCAACGGCCTTACAGGCAGCGATATCGATACCTTCATCCCGCATCAAGCTAATCGCCGTATCATCACAGCGACAGCAGATCGTTTGAAGTTGAAACCAGAGAGCGTGATCATCAACATCGATCGCTACGGCAACACTACGGCCGCTACGATTCCCCTGGCGATGGAAACTGCCCGCGAGCAAGGCAAATTAAAAAAAGGAAGCCTGGTGCTGCTCGCTTCAGTCGGTGCAGGATTCACAACTGGAGTGACCCTGCTGCGCTGGGCGTATTGAGCATTGTGGGGCAAACACCGTGCGAACTGCTTCATTGACTACTCCCTACCTGTCGTACATCGGGCAGCAATCTTGTGCCGACGTTTCCAACTCCGTTTCGCCGATTTGGCCCACAACCGACTCGCATTGAGGACGTGAGCGTATGGCGATGTTACGCCAAGTATCCCTTCCGCATCCACGTCCGACTATCTACGGACGTTTCTCTCAGTCCTTTTTCCTAAAGGACAATTGACGCTTCGAGATTATGGCGTCCATCTCACCCGGTAGCAGTTCTTATGATGATCCAAGCTCTGGCAGAATGTCCATTCGTCGTGGGGCCAGCTCAGGATTCGCAGAAAACCTGGCAATCACTGCAGCAGTATTGATGCTTGGCGGCCTTGCGTGGATCCTCGTGGTCGGGCCAGTCGAGCAGGTAAGTTGGGCGTCAAGACGCGAAAATTTGACTGCAACTGCTACTGGCGCCGCTTAGGGCAACACAATACTCGATTAGCGTCAAACGTGACGCCTCACACCGCCATGCGGCGCTTTTCGGATTCCTGCTGAGAGATGTAACGCAGCAGGATGTCCCGCAGGGAAGCCAAGCCCTTCACTTGTTTTCCATCCGCGATCAGAACGTGGCGGAAACCGAATTCGCGCATCAGGAAAAGACAATCTTCAATGCTCTCATCCGGAGAGACGGTTTTTGGGTTGTGAGTCATCACTTCGGAGATCTGCGTGGTTCCGGGAAGGCGTCCCACGGCCACCACGCGGTTCATGATGTCGCGCTCGGAGAAAATGCCGACCAGTTCGCCATTGCGCAGCACCGGCAGGGCGCCGATGTTGTGCTCCATCATGTAGCGCGCTCCCTCGAGCACGGTGCGATCGGCATCGATGGAATAGACCCGGCGGTCTTTTACAAGATCGAAGATGGGGGCCATACAAACTCCTTCAAATAGGGGAAGGAAGCCCTTCCCGCGGCGAGGCATCACTTTACCACGTAACCAGGCTACCCGGGCAATCCTTACCTGAAAATTAAAACGGCAGCCAAGAGGCTGCCGCTTCTGTCCCATATTGTTCGACCCGCTAAAAACGGATCGTAGGACCAAAGGTGACTCTCAGGTTGTTATGCGCGCCATTGGCCAGGTAAATCTCGTCGCCAGCCTCCAGACGCAATCCGAACGGACCCCAGAATCCTTCGATGCCGCCACCAGGGTAAAAAGCCACGTGGGTATTGCCCACGGTCACGTTGCTGACCTGGGTGGAAAATTCGGCTTGATTGCTGAAGTTTATGAAGCCCAACTTCCCCGTAATAAAGGCGCGGAACGGTCCGGATGTCTGGAATTTCGGCCCGAATAATCCCGTTAACGGGCGAACCCGGGTGGTAACGAAACTCGTGCTGATTCCATTGTCGAATGTGTTTGTCACGTTGCGTCTGAAGTCGTAGTTCATCTCCGCTTCCAACTGGACATTGGGGTGTACGTTCGCGGCGATGCGCCCTCCGACTCCCACGAAATTGATGTTGGGGTTAGGCGTGCTGAAACGGAAGTAATCCGCGAATACGCCGACCTCTGCGTGGTTGTATTCAGACTGTGCCATCACCAACGAGGGCACAGCCAGACAGAAACCCAAAACAGCGAATAGGGCAATGCGTTTCATGTTGATCCTATCTCCTCAGTTGTCTCCGCCGGCCACACTCTTGGCCTGCGGGGCGGAAGTGAATCCGACCTGAGCCGGCGAAACACAACTTTGGATGCGATCACCCCAAGCGAGGTTGGGTTGAGCTGGGGACTATAACCATTGTGTATAGTGATAGTTACAAAGAATCCAGAGCACAGGAAAGAAGCTGCGGAAGGACGAAACTCAAGCCCCGCGCCGCTTTCAGCCACTCGACCTTATTTGCGGGAAGCCGCCTCGGTAGGCTTACCGGAATCGCGCGGGGTCATCGAGACGACGTTATATTCGCGCTCCTTCTGGTCAAGATCTTCCACCTGCAACAGCATCTTGTCTTTCTGAATGCGAAACTGGGCCCGTTCTCCTACAGGCAGCAGGACGGGATGCTTATCGTCCCGCGGACGGATGCGATAGATCACGTGTTCGCCCTGCAGGAGGTATTCCTGGCAGAGCAATTCGCGGCTTTTCTTATGCCCAGAATCGGTGCCGAGCACTTCGCCGGCAAGGCTCTTGCCGCTATTCTCATCTACACCGCACTCCACAGAATCCATCTGCAACAGCGTGCCCGTCTGGTAGTGCTTCGGCTCTTTGGCGTAGCACAAAGAAGTGAACAGAATCGCTGTGACTAGAATCGATCGCATGGCAATCTCCGCAAGCAGCCGGTTCTATACCGTTTCGGCTGGTGTTAGCTTCGAGACACTATTCTTGTGTCGCTCCCGGACGGTGGGAAGGTAACCACCGTAATTGGCCGGTCGTAATCGGGACAATATGACGCTGGTAATGTACAGCGGAAGGCCGTGTTTTTTGGAATGGTCACGACTTATCCCGGTGTGTTTTCCTGGCTGGGTGCGTGCATAGGGCACTGCCCTCCCGCACCGGGTAGTGGGCTACTTTGCGCCCTTGGCGCATGCTCCGCGGCCTTTGCGGTTAAGAGCTTTTACCGCAAAGCTCACAAAGGTCTCGCAAAGCACGCAAAGATATCTTTCGTGTGTCCCGGCTTTTCATCATTACCCTCAAACTAACCCACCACCCCGCACCGCTATCACTTCTCCAAATCGCCTCGCTGCATTAAGATATGCGATTCACTTCTTCCCAGGGAGAAACAAATGTATCAATCTAGAGTGACGGTAAGCGCGACAGCATGGTTTGCAATTGTTTTGCTCATATGTTCGGTAAGTCTGGCGCAGAAACAATCGGAATCTCAGAGAGAACGCAAACCGAAAGAGCAGGCTGCAGCAGTCGAGAATGCGACGCCGGCTCCGAAAAACGAAGACCCGACTTTCAAGGGGATGAAGTACCGCCCAATCGGACCATTCCGTGGCGGGCGATCACTCACCGCGTCCGGCATCCCCGGCGATCCCACCACGTATTACTTCGGCGCGACCGGGGGCGGCGTTTGGAAAACCACGGACGGTGCGATGACCTGGACTTCCGTATTCGATAAAGAGGGAACTTCTGCCATCGGCAGCCTGGCGGTTTCACCATCGGATCCGAACATCGTTTACGTAGGAACTGGCGAAGGCTGCATTCGCGGCAATGCCTCGCACGGGGACGGCATTTACAAAACGGTTGACGGTGGAAAGACCTGGAGGAATGTCGGCCTACGTGATTCGCGCGCTATCGGCAAGCTGATCGTCGATCCCAAAAATCCCGACCGAGTGCTCGTCGCGGCGCTTGGGCATCCTTACGGCCCGAACAGCGAGCGCGGTATATTCCGCACCACCGATGGCGGCAAGACCTGGGAAAAAGTTCTCTATAAAGATGAAAATACCGGGGGCATCGACGTCGCCTTCGATCCTCAGAATGCGAACATTGTTTTCGCGTCGCTCTGGCAGGCTCGCCGCATGCCGTGGACACTTTCCGATGGAGGCCCGGGCAGCGGTCTATATCGCTCCAACGATGGCGGAACCACATGGAAACAGCTTCAAGAGCACGGGCTGCCCAAAGGTCCGTACGGACGCATCGGTGTAGCCGTGGCCGCCAACTCCGATCGCGTTTACGCCCTTATCGAGGCTGCCGAGGGAGGCATCTATCGCTCCGATGACGGCGGCGAGACCTGGGAATCGATCAACGGCAACCGTTCCTTGTGGCAGCGTTCTTGGTATTACATGCACATTATCGCCGATCCTCAGGATCCAGATACGGTTTATGTCGCCAATGTTGATTTCTATAAGTCGACCGACGGCGCGCACACATTTAATAAAGTTAAGGTTCCGCATGGCGACAATCACGGCATGTGGATCGACCCCAAGAATCCGCGCCGCATGATTGTCTCCAATGACGGCGGCGTTACGGTGAGTCTCGATGGTGGCAAAACCTGGACGCGCCAGGATAATCAGCCAACCGCGCAGTTCTACCACGTGATCACCGACAGCCGCAGTCCGTATTTCGTGTACGGCGCACAACAAGACAACAGCACCATTGGTATTGCCAGCCGCAGTGACGACGGCTCAATCGGTCGCGCCGATTGGTACGACGTGGGAGGCGGCGAATCCGGCTACATCGCCCCGTATCCACCGGACCCGGAGATTGTTTATGCCGGAGGCTATCAGGGCCAAATCACGCGTTTCAATAAGCGCACCGGAGAACGGAAAGATGTCCGGGTAATGCCAGACCTGAGCGATGGCGGCGGCGCTGCCAATTTGGAACACCGGTTCCAGTGGACCGCCCCAATTCTGTTTTCATCCCACGATCCGAATACGCTGTACCAGGCGGGTGAACGATTGTTTAAGACTACCGATGGCGGCATACACTGGGTTGCCATCAGCCCTGATCTCACCCGCAATGACAAGAGCAAGCAGCAACCCTCCGGCGGCCCGATCGACCTCGACGACACCGGCACCGAGTATTACGACACAATCTTCGCCGTCACCGAATCTCCGGTCATGAAAGATTTAATCTGGGCTGGCAGCGACGATGGCCTCATTCACATTACTCGTGATGGCGGTAAGAGCTGGACGAACGTCACTCCCAAAGATTTACCGGAATGGAGCCGCGTCAGCCTGATTGAAGCATCCCCGCACGATGCGGCAACTGCATATCTGGCGATTGATCGCCATCAAAACGACGACCTTCGGCCCTACATCTACAAGACCAGCGACTACGGCAAGACCTGGACGAAAATCGTAAACGGAATTCCAGAGAACACGTTCGTGCGCGCAGTTCGCGAAGACGCGAAAAAACGCGGCCTGCTATACGCGGGCACCGAGACCGGCATGTTTGTTTCTTTCAACGACGGCGCAAACTGGCGCGCGCTTCAGCTCAACTTGCCGGTCACGCCTGTTCACGATCTCGTCGTAAAGAACGACGACCTGGTTTTGGCCACCCACGGCCGCTCGTTCTGGATTCTCGATGATGTTTCGCCTTTACGCCAATTCAGCGACCAGATCACGTCGCAAGATGTGCACCTCTACACTCCAAGTACGGCATACCGCTTCCACAATCCGTCCGACGAAGAGCGCAAATCGGTTCTGGCTGGCCAAAACCC
The DNA here is from genome assembly GCA_003225455.1 of Acidobacteriota bacterium. Classification (GTDB taxonomy): domain Bacteria; phylum Acidobacteriota; class Terriglobia; order Terriglobales; family Acidobacteriaceae; genus QIAB01. The sequence goes on along the minus strand of QIAB01000034.1, from coordinate 8,643 downwards.
GCCACCCGGGGCGGTGATTTACTACTACGTAAAGAATGCGCCAAAAGGCGAAACCACTATTGAGATTCTCGATTCAGCCGGCACTGTGATCCGCAAATATTCCAGCAACAAGACGGAACAACTTGAGGAGCCGCTGAATCCCGATGACAAGAAGCCCGAGAAGCAAATCAAAGTGGAAGCCGGGCTCAACCGTTTCATTTGGGACACCCGTTATGAGGGAACCAGCCGTGTACCCGGATACTATTTATTCGAATACAAAGAGGGGGCCTACGGCCCATTCGCTCTGCCGGGCAAATACCAGGTCCGCTTAACCGTCGAGGGCAAGACGCAGACCGCTCCCATGGAACTCAAGCTTGACCCGCGCGTCAAAGTTGACCAAGCCGATCTGCAAAAACAGTTCGATCTCGGCATTCAGATTCGCGACGAATTGAACCGCGTTTACAATGCAGCGAATCAGATCGAAGACGTAAGAAGTCAGGTGAATGGCTTGAAGAAGCGGCTCGCGTCGAACGACAACACGAAACCCGTCCTGCAAGCCGCCAACGACCTGGATCAAAAACTGGTGTCGGCGCGTGACAACCTGATCCAAGTCAAGATCAAAGCAAATGAGGATTCGCTGGCCTATCCGCAGCGAGCGGATAGTAAACTCGCTTATCTTGCGCTGCTGGTGTCGGATGAGACGGACTCTGCTCCCACCGAAGCCGCATATCAGGAGTTTGACAAGCTCAAGAAGCAAACCGACGATTATCTGGCGCACTGGGCGGAGCTGCAAAAAACTGACTTGGCATCGTTCCAGAAAATCGCAGCGGGACAAAACATACAAGCGATCGTTGTACCGACAGCCGAAGCCACCGGCGCCGGCGGGGAAGAACATCGATAAATGTGAAGCTCTCTATCTGCCCAGATCAGCAGGACTTGAGAAGCTAGCAACTGGAAACTGAGAACCGATTAAAAGAGTCTTGCGCCGCTTCTGCCCGACGTGGCAGACGTGCGCATTGCGGTTCCCGCCTATGACTTTCGTGCTATATGGATAGCACCTTAGTGCATTGACCTACCGGTGTCTGCTTGCTACTTTCATGGCAGCTTTCCGCTGCTCCCCCAAGGTGCAATTTGCTTGGGCAGTTTGGGGTGACTTATGAAGCTGGTTTATTTATGCTACGCGGCGCTGGGGTACGCGGTGGCCCGCTGGGTTTTCCGGCGGCAACCAGTTCCGGTGGCTGATCCGGTTACACGCTTTCGCTCCTCTGGCCTGTTGTAATGCCTCCGGTCTGGGCGTGCGGCGCCCCGTTGCGTGCTACTTTGTTCCGCACGCCCAATTTTTCCTCTCTCGGCAAAAGTTCTACAACCAACGTTTAGATTCCTGCCGCTATTCAACGCGATCCGTGAGTACAATTTTCTCAGACGCTAGAAGTAATGAATTGAGTTCCTTTCATTACCAACGAGTCTCCGCCGTCGCTTTCTTTACGGCAGAATAGTGCGGCTACTCGAACTGAAAATGCCCAAAGTCGGTTCAGCGCTCGTCTCGGTTGTCCTGGGATTGATGATCCCCATGTGTTCCCCTGCGCAGACCGATACCACTAACGATGTCTCCTTGGGCGAGCTCGCGCGCACATTGCGCCAGCATAAAACTCCGGTTGCGCAGACCGTGATCGACAACGACAACATGTCCAAGATCATGGACCAGGTCGAGACTCACCGCCAGGCCGGCAGTCTCATGTTTTCTTTCGATAATAAAGGGAAGACATTCAGCGTTTCTTCACCGGACGTGACTTGCAGTCTCTCATTCAATGCGAAGGCTGCCTCACTGCTTTCAACGCCATTTATTTCGCAGGAGCTTCCGGAAAGCGAGCTAGGCAAGCTGGATGGACCTGCCAGCGTTGAGGGCGGCACTTTGCAGCTCTCGGTGTATAACGGAACGCCTTGGAACGTTAAGGAGATCACGGTAGGGCTGACCATTCTACGTCGCCCTGAACAGCGAACGGCTCATTACGGGTCAGCAAGATTGATCACTGCCGCCGAGACCACAACCGCTGCTCAGTCGGAAAAACATTCCGATGTAACCGTGCTCTATCATCTCACGGGCGCCGCCGCGCCATTCACCACCACGGTGTTCAAGAAACCCCTCGGCGCTGCTCTCGGCCCGGATCAGGATTGGCACTGGGCCATCGTGCAAGCCAAAGGGATTCCACCAAAGCTCAAAGATACCCCCGTCGCACCAGCAGCCGTCACGCCGTGAATCTCACATAGATTGCCTAGCTAGGCGGATTACGGACGACGTCGGAAGCCCAATGACTCTCTTCACCGACTCCGCCTTCCCGCTCTTCAAGCTGCGGTACGCCGCGTCCAGGATTTCCTGATTCTGCCAGCCTTCTTCGCCAGGAACGGGAAAGTCGGCTTTACCCTCAACCGCCGCAGCAAATGCATCAACCTGCCGCGCATAGGCACCTTGATTTGAAACTGTTTCGCTTTCGACGATAGCTCCGTTGCGGCGCAACTCCAGCGTGATCGGGGGCTCGACGTTCAGTCCGTTGTCGGCGCGCAGCACGCCACTCTCGCCGACAAATTCAATTGGCGTACGGTACTCAGAGCGATAAGAAACCAGCACGCTGGCCAGCGTTCCACGCGAGAATTCCAGGATCAGAGCAGCCGCCGCTTCCAATTCGCCGGATTCCCGGTCAGACATCCCTCGCGCGCTTACCGTCACCACCTCGTCGTGCAGGATGTAACGCAGTGCATCGACGCAGTGCACGCCGACATCGGCAATCGGACCACCACCGGCCACGGCAGGATCGTAAAGCCAGGTTCGAGGATGGCCGCCTGCGGCCTGAAAAGAAAATTCCGATCGCGCAAAAATCGGCCGCCCGATCTGCCCGGCGGCAATCCGGTCGCGGAGGCGAGCTGTGCTGTTTTCAAAGCGGAAGACCTGAGCTACTCCCAGGAGCAGGTGTGCTTTACGTGCGCCTTCGACCATACGGCCGCACTCGTCTGCATCGACCGCCATTGGTTTTTCGCAAAGGACAGGTTTGCCGCAGTTAATTGCGACCAAAACGTCGGAGAGATGACACGCGTTCGGCGTGGTCACGAACACCGCATCCACTTCTGTCGACCGGCAAAGATCTTCGGCGGAATCAAAAGCAAGAGGAATATTGAAACGGCGAGCTGATTCCTGCGCTTTTCCCATGTCTCGACGCGAGAGGGCCGTAACACGACAGTTTTTGGCCAGGGCAAAGCCGGGCATCACCCGTTTCACCGCATGCAATCCGAAGCCGAGGATTCCAAATCGAATCATGAAGAAATTAGTCTGTGATTTCCTCTGGCGCTATTTTGTCGTTGCAATCCAGCTTGGCCCCGATCCGAGCGACGCGGCAATCCCCCCATTTGTCAGTCCGCCAGTGGTTGAGTCAATCGTGAATGCGCTGATATCTCTCGAATTCTCATTCGCTACATACACAAATTTGCCAGTGGAATCTATCGTGATGAAGACCGGCCGCGTGCCTGCGGCAAAAGGCGATTTTGGTGTTGTAAGCTCGGTGGGCACGCCAGTGCTGGAATCCAGAGCGAACGCGGACACATTATTTCCACCCAAATTCGCAACGTAAAGAAATTTTCCTGCCGAATCGATTGCCAGCGAGATCGGATTATTGCCGGCGGTAAAAGGCGAATTGGGCAGAGCAGTGAGCGTGCCCGTGCTCGCGTCAAGCGAAAGAACGGAAATCGTATCCGATAACGAATTGGCAACGTAAACAAAATGCTCCCCGGGATCAATGGCAAGCGAAAACGGGCCACTACCGACAGCGACGGGCGATTGGACCTCCTGGAGAGCTCCGCCTGAGCCAATCGAATATCCAAATACCAGCCCAAGCGTAGAGCTCGCAACGTAGAGATACTTCCCCGATGGCGAAACCGTGAGCGCCGCCGGGCTAGCGCCGCTGGGGAGTGCGAAACGTGATCCTGCAACCTCGGTCAGAGCGCCTGTACCCGCATTGATCGAGTAGATGGAAATATCGCTGGAGCTCACGTTCGCCGCAAACAAGAATGCGCCGCCCGAGTCCATCGCTAGCGCTGCCGGGCCAATTCCCGCTGGCGTCCGCGGCCTGATCTCAGAAATTCCTCCAGTGCTGTTGTCAATCTTAAATAACGAAATGTCATTGCCGGTTTGATTGGCGGCATAAGCGAATTTGTCCGCAGGATCCAGCACGATAGAAGTGGGAGAACTTCCCGCCGGGAAGGGTGATCCGATCACGGGCGTGAACTTGCCCGAATGGTTGCTGACTCGGAACGCTGAAATGGAGTTCGAAGTGGGCGATGTCACGTAGGCAAGATGCTTTGAAGAGGAACTGCAGCCGGCAAGTCCCGCCAACAGAACCAAAACGCAAATCAAAGCTGCCCGCTTCATGCAATCATTCCATTCCTTCCCGAGTAATCAGCCATGAACTACGGTGACGATAGAGTTGGCTTGTGTCCTCTTCTTCTGATGGTGTGCCAGCGATACACCAGCCCAGTCGAGATTCGCACATTATTCTGCGTAGTGCTGAATAGTGTGGTGCGCACGTAATCCACTTGCACCGCGCGAAAAGCGAATCGAGGCGAAACGTCCAAATCCACCCCGCCGCCGAGCACGATTGCCCGTGCCGTATCGCCCTCACCGGTTCCGACCCGCACAAAGCTCCTGGAGTCGCCGAATAGCGCATGGGCAAAGAACAGCGCCCTGCCGCGGGGATAAAGGAACTGCGGGCCGACGGTAACATCGCGCACATTCAACTTTGAGCCGTATTGCCCAGTCAACTCGGCCTTCACCCCGAATCCATAGGCCAGATTAAATGCAGGAGAGATGTTGAACCCGCTCAGATTTGAAGGATTTGCAAATCCAAGGGTTGGACTGTCGAACCGCGTATAAGAGTAGCCGCCGAAGAGTTGAGCTCGTGGAATCTCCTGTGCCATAGCAAAATGGCTGAGAACCATGCTCGATAGAAAAATAACTAGGGAAATCGTCTTGCAGCCGGCGTGACGCAAAGCCGCGCATACCCCATTCGCGTTCAGAGGCGGATGTTTTTTCATTCGCAGTTTTGGGATCTCCTGGGTATCAACAACTTGGATACTGTAGCCTGCGGTAAAGCATCCCCTACGGACGAGCTCAAGCCCCAAACGCCCTCGTCCACTATTGAAGCCAACAATTGTGTGATGCGTCTACGGATAAGGATAAAACACAAAAAACAGCAGCGACAACCCAGCCAGCACCCACAAGCCCGGTTTGATCTCGCGCACTCGCCCGGAAACCAGCTTGCAGAACGGGTAAAGCACAAATCCCGCTGTAATTCCGATTCCGACATTGTACGTAAAGCTGATCAATGCGACCAGTGCGAACGATGGAATGAGTTCGGTGAAATCATCGAACCGAATCCTCGTGATCGGTGAGAGCATGAGCAGACCCACGACGATCAGCGCCGGCCCGTAAGCCTGCGGCGGGATTGCTGATATAAATGGCGAGAAGAACAGAGTGCCCAGGAAGCAGATCGCCGTCACCACGGCGGTCAATCCGGTCCTGCCGCCGGCTTCTACCCCGGTTGCGGATTCGATGAACGCCCCTGAGGTAGAGGTGCCGACCAAAGCCGCGAAAATCATGGAAAGAGCGTCCGCGATCATGGGGCGCTCAATTTGGGGCAGATTGCCGTTTTCATCCAGAAATCCCGCGCGCGCCGACACTCCAATCAAGGTACCCATCGTGTCCACGAACGCCATGATGAAAATGGTAAGCACAATCGGGAAAAATCCCCAGCTCAGTGCTCCTCGAAAATCCACACTGAACAATATCGGAGAAATGCTCGGCGGCAAGCTCACCCACGTTTTCGGTGGCGCTGCCACTCCCGTCAAGTAAGCCAGAAACGCGGTTGCGAGAATACCGATCAGAATGGCGGCAGGAAAGCGCCGGATCATCAGCACTGCCATCAGCAAGAAACCGAAAATGGCGACCAGGACCGGGGTGGCTGTCAGATGTCCAGCTCTCAGCGGCGCTCCTGCATTTCCCAACAAAACAACCCCGGTTTGATTCAAGCCGATAAATGTCAGGAACAATCCGATTCCAACCGCAAAGCTGTAGCGCAAAGCTGCAGGAACTGCATCCACGAGCCACTGGCGCAGGCGCACTACCGTTAGAACCAGAAACAAGACTCCTGCCAGCAAAATTGCCGCCAGAGCTGTTCGCCAGCTAAAGCCCAAAGCTTGTACCACGGTGTAAGCCAAAAACGCGTTCTCACCCATGTACGGAGCGATTGCGAACGGCCGCTTGGCATAAAACCCCATCAGCAGCGTCCCAAAAACAGCTGTGAGAATCGTAGCCACCATGCATGGTCCGGCAGGAACTCCCGCCGCTTTCAAAATGGCTGGGTTCACTACCACGATGTACGACATAGTCACGAATGTGGTCAGGCCCGCAACCACTTCGCGGCCCAAAGTAGCGCGGTTGCGCTCCAGTTCAAAATAGCGATGGATCAGGTTCAACACGGGCTAGCAGGATACGCTGAGGGCATCGCTGAACCAACTGCTAAGTATTGACGGGTACAGCTATTCGTGCGGTCAAAATCCGACCCACGCAGCCGGAACTGCTGACGTTTGTCTTCCTGTCCTGAGCTGCTGGAGTCGTGTGTCTCACTGAGAACGTGACGCCGCCTTAGTCGACGGTGAAGGTTCCCGAACTGGTCGCCGTGCCTCCAGCTGTAGTAATGGCGATGCTTCCTGTCACTGTGTCCCTCGGTACAGTCGCGGTCACCCGGGTATCAGAATCCACAGTGAAACTGGCTGCTTTCACGCCGCCAAAGGTCACCTTCGTTGTCTGCTTGAGGCTGACGCCCGTGATCGTCACCGAAGCTCCCACCAGACCGCTCGTAGGCGTAAAACTCGTAATCTGCGGCGTGACACGAAATATCTTGTTGCTCTTCAGTGCGCCACCCGAAGTTGTCACCGTCACAAAACCGGTGGTTGCGCCATTAGGAACTGTAGCCGTCAAATAGGTTCCGGTTGAAGACAGGAGAGTCGGGGTTGTGGCCGCACCGCTAAACGAAACAGTGCTCGTCAATGTGAACCCTTGTCCCAAGAATTCAATCGTTTTTCCGACTTTGCCCGAGTAGGGAAGCAGGCTGACGAATAGCGGCAGATTAGCATTGAGCTTGAAGAATACCCCACCGGATGGTGTTCCAGTGCCGCCGACAATCGTATCTCCGTATATCAAGCCATTGGTGTGCTGGACCAATGGGACCAGCGGAGTGCAGCCAAGAGATTTATCGTGGGGCAGTGTGTAAACGTGATGGAACGTTCCCGTGAGGCTGATGCGAAAAATCGTGCCGCAGCCGAAACTTGATGTTACGGCTGACGTTGTACCGTACAGGTTGCCATCTGTCGCCTGCACCAGACCGGTTTGAGGTAAAACTCCGTTGCCGTCGCTGTTTGTAAAGCTATGAAGAACTGTGAAGGAGCCGCTAGGTGTGATCTTGAAGACGACCCCGCAACCTGGGCCGTTCAAACAGTTTCCCGTGCCGCCGTACTCTGCCGTTCCGTAGAGGTTACCGTCACTAGCCCATGTTAACGGACCATTAGGCAGGTTGCCATCTGGGAAAGATATTGGCCCGCTGCTTTGGGGGAAGGTGAATAGCAGAGTGAACTTTCCAGAGGGTGTAATTTTAAAGACAGTACCCGCATAACCGGTGCCGCCCCTGAGCGCAGTTCCGTATAGGTTACCATCGCTCCCTTGCACAAGAGGATTGACACAAAATCCTTCCTCCGCACTGAAAGTGTGGAGCACGATGGGCGTCGTGCCTGAGGGCGTGAACTTGTACACGAAATCTCCCGATTCACACATCGACGTGTTTCCGTAAAAATTACTGTCTTTGGCCTGGATGGGTGGCGAATCGGTTTCTAAGAAGCCACCGGGGGATAATAAGGGGAACAATTTTGTGAGATTCCCGTTGCGCGTTACCTTGAAGATTCCTCCATCTCCGGCTCCGTAGAAGTTCCCGTCAGTGGCTAAGGTAAGGCCGCTATCGGAACGTGATTGGAGTTGATTTATCACGCTCAGCGTGCCGCTAGGTGTGATCCTGAATACCGTTCCGTTGCCGTATCCTCCACCTGCTCCTCCATAAGGTGTTGTGCTGTACAAATTGCCATCATGACCCTGGGCGATTATTCCGGCTGGATCTGGGAACAATGGGTCTCCGGTCTTGCTTCCGAAGTTGTACAGCACCGTATACGTTGATTGCCCTAATGCAACTGTTCCAGTTAAGAGAAGGACAGCCTCGCGAGCCGAAGTGTTCCCATTGCGATCCTCCCCAGCGAACGAAGTTGATCCCGCGGCGCAGATTCAGACGCAAAAACCGTGTCACCGGTTTGCCATGAGCTTCGCAAACACCCGCCGTTCCCTAGGATTCGGTTAAGCTGGAATGTCCTTCTGGAGTTCAAAAACAGCAACGACTGTACACCTATTCCACCTGCTCGCGTAGTGTGAAGAGGTTTTCATTCGCTCACGCTCGCCTCTAATCCCTAGATAATCGCTCGACATTCGGGCGGGGTGGTCGGATTTTGACCGCACGAATAGCAATCCCCTGCTAAGTATTGACTTGCTCACGCGCCCGACCTACCATGCCCTCGCAAGCG
>QIAB01000124.1 GCA_003225455.1 Acidobacteriota bacterium | reverse complement strand
TTGTTGAACAACCACATGCCCTCATCCGCGCGCACCGGGAAGATGGCTATCAGCACGCAGGCAAGAGAGACCAGAATTGATCTGGATGGAGTCGCAAGAACTCTGGACATCGGCCAGCATAAAGCGCTGTTGAGAACGCGACAACTCTCTGCGTTTGATTATAAGTGGTATCGATGTTTCGAATCGGACGACGACGCAAGATCGACAAATTGGATTTCATCCTGGCCGGCGCGCAAAAATCGGGAACGACGGCGCTCCATTATTTTTTCGAAAAACATCCGCGGATTACGATGGGCGATCAGCAGGAAATCCATTTCTTCGACGACGACGATCTTTTTTCCGCAACGGTCGATTACGATTTGTTGCATCGGCATTTTCGGCCGGTGACAAGATCGACAATCGCGGGTGAGTGCAGCCCGAGTTATTTGTATTGGGGACCGGCGGCCGAGCGCATTTGGAAATACAACGCGCAAATTAAACTGCTCTTTCTGTTGCGAAATCCAGTCGATCGCGCCTTTGCCCACTGGAACATGCAACGCTTCAAGGGCCGCGAGCCACTCGATTTCTTCGATGCAGTGAAAGAGGAAAAATCACGAATTGCCGGCGCGCCCCCGCGGGAAGCCCGCCGCTTCGCCTATGTCGATAGAGGATTTTATGTGCCGCAACTCGAGCGCTTCTTTCGATTTTTTTCACGAGAACAAATGATGATTATCAAGTTTGAAAAATTTCGAGAGGAACAGCGAGAGACGCTGGATTCCATCTTTTCATTTTTAGGTGTGAAACCGCTTCCATCGTTCCGCCGTAAGGACAGAAACGTGGTGCCCTACCAGCGTGCGATGAATTGGGAGGAGCGAGTTTTTCTTTACAACGTTTTCGCGGACGACATCGCAAAGCTCGAGCAGTTGCTCGGCTGGGATTGCTCGGATTGGAAACTGTAAACTAAACCGCGTGCGGGTAGGGGCGATTGGCCTCAATCGCCTGGGCGGTTCGGTGAACCGCCCCTACCTGTCTGTTTGAAGCGCGGACGCTGCTTTGGATCCGCCGCGAAGAGCGCTTTCGAGCGGAAGATGCGCGCGCCTTGCGCTCGAAAAAGAGCGCGCAACTCCGGTGTGAAGAAGGAAGATCCGTCGCGGCGTGGATTGAACTCCAGGAGCAAACGGCCATCCGGCTTAAGAAATCGTTCCCGGATGTCGTCTATAAAAAATTTCCAGTCTGGCGGCTTCCACTCGGTCCAGTCATTGTTCGCCGCGCGATCTATGCGATGGAAACAAACGCGATGCGCGGTCACGAGGTCAAACTTTTCTCCGAGATCGGGCAGGGGGGCCTGCGGATAGATGCGTGATATGACGCGAGGTACGCCGAGAAGGTCGGTCGCGCCGCGGAAAAGCGGCTCGTCGTCGGTATCAAGGCCAAGCCCTTCATGACCGAAGTATCGACAGACGTGAAGAAAATAGCCGGCGCCGCAGCCAAGATCGAGAATGCGCAGAGGCGGGGCGCGATCCAGCCAAAGGTCTTGGGCGCGTTCAACATTGACCCCGAGCCAATAAGCCGCGTCTTCGTAACGGTTGATCCTTCGAGCGTTTGGCCGATACGGACAGCGTTCGCGCAGTTTGGCAAGCTCCGCCTGATCAAGCGTCGCCAGGATTCGCCGTGTATTTACCGGATGACTCCAGCGGCAGACGTGCTCCCAAAAGCTCTCCAACAGTTCAAAGGAAAAAAGCTTCTCGATCTTGCGCGAAAGTCGCACCTGGAAAGAATGCAGCTAACGGCGGCACAAACAAGTAACGAGTGACTGTCAGACACGGTTACATTGGTGCGCGATTTTAAGCTGAGCTACGATCGGCGATGGAGCGCGCTTCAGCGGGAAGCCGAGCGACATGGGCAGCCAGCCGCCCGGCTCAGTGGGCGGGAGCGAACGAACCCAACTACCGGCCGATGAGAATAAAGATGCCGGCCGCGAGGGCGAGAATCCCCATTATTATCGCAGGGATGGCAATCGAGGGGACGAGCGCCACGATGCCAACGAGGATGAGATAAATTGCCAGCAGCAGCATGCCAATGTTTTTGGTGAAGTTCATGGCGTCTCTTCTGAGGCAAACGCGTTCTTTTTGCACGCTTAAAAAAACTTGGTTTTGATACAGTCGGCAACGTGAATGAAGGGCACGGCCGGGTTTGGAAGAAGATCGCGGTGTTCTATGTGTTGACGATGCTTTTCAGCGGCGTGTTCGACGCCTTCGTCTTGCACGCTGGCAGAATGGATGCGGGCAACTTTCTCTACGCCACTGGTGCGATGTGGAGCCCAGCGCTGGCGGCGTTTGCGACGAAAAGAATCTTTCGCGAAAAAATTGGTAATCTGCCGTGGCGTTGGAGCGGCGCCCACTATGCCTGGCTGGCTTATATCATCCCGATCGGCTATGCCCTGCCGGTATATCTCTTCGTCTGGCTCACCGGTCTTGGCGGTTTTTACGATGTCGATCTTGCCAAAAAAATCGCAGAACAATTCGCTTTGACGAATCTTCCACCAAGCCTTGTGCTCGCGCTTTTCGTCCTGCTGACGGCGACGTTTGGGATGGTGGGTAAAATGTCGCGTGCGCTCGGAGAAGAGATTGGCTGGCGCGGCTTTTTGGTGCCGGAATTATCGAAAGTGGTTGGTTTCTCGGGAACCGCAGTCATCAGTGGTTTAATGTGGGCGGTTTATCATTATCCAATTCTGCTCTTCGCCGATTACAACGCCGGCACTCCGGCCTGGTATGGCTTGATCTGTTTCACGCTCATGGTGGTGGCCTCCAGTTTTATCCTGACGTGGCTGACACTGCGTTCGGGAAGTCTTTGGCCGGCGGTAATTTTCCATGGCAGTCACAACCTCTTTATTCAATCCATTTTCTCGCCGCTTACGAAAAACGCTGGCATAACCAAGTATATTATCGACGAGTTCGGGATCGGACTCGTCATCACGACTCTGATCGGCGCGATTATTGTTTGGCGGCGACGGCGCGAGCTGCGTCAAAGAATACCCTGAATCGTGCGGCAGCGATTCTTACAAACCGATGGGGTGACGCGCGTCGAAGCCGCGAGTGTCGCGAAAGTCCGTGTACCAGCGCGGGCCGACGTCGGCGCCGTAGTGTAAATCGGTCGTATCGAGTCGCAGGCCGGCAATGATGGCAAAGGTGTGGCCGGGCCGCGCATAAATTGTGATCCATTTTCCACAGCCGCGTTCGCCATAACGGAGAAAATCATTTGATGGGAGCGGCGCTCCAAGAAGCCCGGCGTGATGAAGCGCGAAGGAAACACTGCCGGAACAATCGTAGCCATAATCGTCGAACGAACCGTGGCCACCGCCCCAAACATACGGTTTGCGGCGGAGTGTGTTCGCCGCCCAAATCGCGGACTTGACGGTTGCTGGGGCGTTCGCTGGTGCGTAGGCAATCCCGTAGCGCAAGACAGCGCGCCGCCCGCTAACAGTAGGGCCTGACGCGCTTGTTGCTATTTGCGGAATTGGGTCCGGTTGCTTGTCTTCTGTTATAGGTTCGGCGCGCGGAATGGCGCGCGGCGCGTAATACGCGAGGTGAATCGGCGCTGGTTCATCCAGCGTAAACGGCTGGAGTGCAACCGGCGCTCCTTCGGCGATGCGCCCGCGATGTCTTCGGTCCTGCGCGTCGGACGACGTAGTCGCAAAAGTAAAAAGCCCTAGCAGACACCAGAGCGCCACTTGTCCGCGTCGTCGCGCGTTCGATCGAAAAGAAATCGATTGCGGCACGATGGGACAAGAAGCTGCTTGCGCGCCATGCCGAAGAATTTTCCAATGATGGTTAGTAGATCGATAATCGCGCTGAAAAAAAAGCCGCCGGTGATATCAGCTTCACCGGCGGCGAACAGTACCAGTCAGGTTGCGCAGACTTACTTTAGCGTGACTTCGCGCATGAGCTTATCGCCCATGATCTCGCGAATATCGAGGCGCTTGGTCGCGGTCTTCTCCTGTTCCTCGACGGAGCCTGTGATCTTCTTGGCAATCGGATCGAACTTTTCGCGCCCGTTGTCCAACGCGGCCATGTTTTTCGATTCCACCATCAAGAGGATGTTGAAGTCGTTGGGAGTGGCGGCATCGCCGAGCAGAATCTTGTAACTCATGATGAGGTTCTGCTTTTTCGCTTCATCGAGCGTGCCTTTGAAGGTCTTGGCGAGTCCTTTGAGGTATTGATCGCCCAATCCGGGTTTCACTTTGACCATGGTGACGTTCCAGACGGTGCCTTCGGTATAAGGCGCGTCGCTTTGGGCAGAGCAGAGTCCTGCCCACGCCGCGAATAGCGCCGCGCCAACAATGATGATTAGGGATTTTTTCATTCCCGGAGGATGATAAAACGACAAGGAACGGTCAATAAAATCCTTTATTCCGTATGCGGAGTATATAGCTAATGGCGAACGACTTGTCGCTCGCTTGGCGACGGCTCCATTCACCAGTCGGTCACCTGTTTTCAGGTCGATAAAAGCATCGTTTCGCAATTGTTCGTCTGGGAACCCTCTCTATTTTCGGCTTAAAGAATGAAGAGCATTTTGGACCCGAAGCGAACAGTCGCCGACCTGAAAGAGTTGCGGACGCTGACAGCTGATGAAAATGGCGCGCAGCGTGTGGCATTTACGGAAACCTGGGCCAAGGCGCGGGCATGGCTCAGAAAAAAGGTAGAGAGACTGCGCGGTGTCGAAATTCATAATGACGAAGCCGGCAATTTTTGGGCGACCTTGCGCGGCGACTCAGACCAGACGCTGCTTATTGGCGGACATATCGATTCGGTGCCCAATGGCGGTTGGCTTGATGGTTGTTTGGACACTCTCGCCGGCGTTGAGATTCTTCGACGTATTCATGCCGAGTATAACGGCAACCCGCCGGTAACAGTGCGGCTGGTCGATTGGGCCGATGAAGAAGGTGCACGATTTGGAAAAAGTCTTTTTGGTTCGTCGTCGTGCTCGGGCAAGATCGACATGAACGAGGCGCGTAATCTGAAAGATAAGAACGGGATTCATTTGGTCGATGCGGTAAAGGAATACGGAATCGATTTCGAGAAGGTGAAAGATTCTGGCAAAGAGCTCAAACATGCCGCGGCCTACATCGAGTTGCATATCGAACAAGGCCCCGTGCTTCTCGACCGCGATCTTCCGCTTGGAACGGTGGTGGGAACTTTTGGCGTGGAACGACATGCGATCACGTTCCGCGGACAAGCCGCGCATTCCGGCAGTACGCCGATGAGCCGGAGGCATGATGCGTTTTTGGCCGCGGCGAAGATGAGTCCGGAAATTTATCGCATTGCTGAGCGCAGCGGTGGCGGCGTTTGCACAATCGGTTCGTGCACAACCAAACCTGGCATAGTCACGAGCGTCGTCGAGGAATGCCGGATCGCGCTTGATCAACGCCATCTCGATGCTGGGGCGCTCGCCCGCATGTTGAGCGAAGCAAAAAACGCGAGCGAAAAATTTGCCGCTGAAGGAGATGTCGATCTTGCCTGGGAAAGGATTTGGCAGATTGAGCCGATCTTATTTAATAATCAGCTGATTGATTTTTGCGACGAAGCAATCTCGGTAACCGGCGCGAAACCGCATCGAATGCCATCCGGTCCTTTACACGATGCGGCCGAGGTCGCGCGCGCTGGCGTTCCAACCGTGATGATGTTTGTGCAAAGCCTGTGCGGCATCAGTCATAACAAAATCGAGGACACGAAGGAAGAGCATCTGGAAATGGCCATGACTGCTTTCGATAAGTTGGCTGACAAAGCGATCCGATGGATCGCTCGGCAGGGGCGATTGACCTCACTCGCCCGCGGGCGGTGATCCGCCCCTATCTCGGCTTTGCGATTGCATTTGTGATTCATCTGGCGTTGCGCGGCCTAAGTTCTGAAAGAAAGAAGGATGCGTCGCCCCATTCGACTTTCGCCTAGGGCAGGCTTTAACTCAGCATGACAAAACAATGAAAACACTCGAGCTCCCGCCATTCGATCATCAACCGAAAAAATACAGCGGCCCATCGGCTGATGAAGTGCTGGGCTTGCGCAGGGAATTTCTCAATCCGGGAATTTTTCTCTATTACAAAAAGCCGATCATGCTGGTGGAAGGGAAAATGCAATACGTCTGGGACCAGCATGGCCGCAGATATCTCGACGCTCTCGGGGGCATCGTGACCGTGAGCGTCGGTCATTGTCACCCCGACGTCGTCGATGTTGCGCAAAAACAGAACGAAACGCTGCAACATTCGACGACAATTTATTTGCACCCGAACATTGCCGAATACGCGCGCGAACTTGCGGCCAAGATGCCAGGTGATCTGAAAGTTTGTTATTTCGTCAATTCCGGTTCGGAAGCGAACGATCTGGCGCTGCTTATGGCGCGCGTTTACACGGGCAACTACGATGTGATCGCACTACGCAATGCCTACCACGGTGGCAACGCCGTCACGATGGGTTTGACCGCGCATCGCACCTGGAAATTCAATGTGCCGCACAGCTTTGGCGCGCATCACGCGATCGTGCCGGATCCGTAGCGTGGATTGTGGGGGCGCGATGACGTCGACGCCGGAAAAAAATACGCGGCCGACGTGAAGAGCCTGCTCGACTTCGCCACCTCCGGCCAGATCGCGGCGTTCATCGCGGAATCAATTCAAGGCGTTGGCGGCTGCGTGGTGTTTTCGGATGGATATCTCAAACATGTTTACGAGTATGTCCGCGGTGCCGGCGGGTTGTGCATCGCCGATGAAGTGCAATCGGGCTTTGGGCGGACCGGCACACATTATTGGGGATTCGAAACGCAAGGCGTGATTCCCGACATCGTGACGATGGCGAAAGGCATCGGCAATGGTTGCCCGCTCGGCGCGGTCGTGACCACGCCGAAAATCGCGCAGGCGCTGGCGCAACGCACACACTTCAACACATTCGGCGGCAATCCGGTCGTGTGCGCGCAGGGCAGAGCGGTGCTCGAAGTAATCGATCGGGAAAAGCTTCAAGGGAATGCGCTCAAGATTGGAAACAAGATTCTCGCCAGCCTGAGCGGCCTGAAAGAAAAACACAAATTGATTGGTGACGTCCGCGGCAAAGGTTTGATGCTTGGGATCGAGCTGGTGAAAGATCGACAATCAAAAGAGCCGGCCAAGGAGGAGTGCGCACAGATATTGGAAACGTGCAAAGAAATGGGATTGCTTCTGGGTAAAGGCGGACTCTGGGGACAAACGATCCGCTTCTCTCCGCCAATGTGCGTCAATGAGCAGGACGCCGATTTTCTCCTCGACGTTCTGGATAGCGCCTTCAGTGCTTAATTTCCTATGGGAGGCATTCGTTTACGGGCGCGAGCGTGTTCGCAAATCAGGACGTGATTAATTGTAGGGCAGGCATTCCTGCCTGCCGCTCGCTCCGGAATCCACCGGATAGCAATCACGCAACCTTTCCAAGCGCCGCTGGAGGAATTATAGGGCAGGCATTGATTCGTCGACTCCCGTCTTCTCACTGGCTACCCGAGCCAGCTAGGCGGTCTATCCGAGCGACTCCCGCGGGCTCGTATTCTTGCCTGCCGGGGTTTGGACGGCAAGCGGGAGCGCCCATTCGACTCCGCTCAGGGCAGGCTTCGCCCTACAAATCTGGTTCTCTCGAGACTTAGCGCGCTTTGCGCGTTCTTTCGG
>QIAB01000123.1 GCA_003225455.1 Acidobacteriota bacterium | reverse complement strand
AGGCGGCCTCTCGCAATCTTTACCCGGCGTTTTGCGAATTCAGCCAGTAGGTGGGAGGCGATGAGCAAAGTAAGAAAATAAAACACGTTCGGAGATTGGCCGCTTCTCCACAGATGAAAGGCAATGGCCAGCCACCACGAGTTTTCGATTAAATAATCAAGATGATGTTCCCATTTCCCACGCTCAGTCGTTTCGATTTTGACACGCGACTGCTTTCCATCCAGTCCATCGACGATGCCAAATATGAGAGCAGCGAGAATTCCGAGTCCGATGCGGCCAACCACGAACGCCGCGGTCGCGCTGCAACCGATAACGAAACCTCCAACCGTAATTTGGTTTGGCGTGATTCGCGTTTTGCAAAGAAGCGAGATGATTACCGTTTCGATTGGTCCGTGAATGTAAGCGGGCAAGTCGAGTGTTCCATTTTGCGCGGAATCGAGAATGACGCGCTCCGCTACACGACGGGTCTGCTCTGGCGGCGCTGAAAAACAAAGTGGCCTCACGCGGCGTCGCATGCTGACGATGTAATCGTCAACTTTCGCTGCGTCCACCGCCTCGACTTCGCCAGCGTGGATCTTTTGCTTGAGCTCCTCAACGAGCGGCGCGCTGTTAGAGCATGCCAAGAGAAAGTCCCGCGTCACCAAAGCCGGGCCGCTCGGGTTTTGGATCAACTGTTCGACGAGCTGCGGCGGATTAGAATCGACAAGGACAGTTGGAGAGTTCCTGGCCGAGAGGGCGGCAAGCAAACGCGCATCGCAATAGACATTCGCTGGGACAATTAGGAACCGCGCCGTCTCGTCTTGTTCCAAAATCCTGTGGGCCGTGACTGGTTTAACTGCAATTGGTACAACTTGGGTAGTGATTTCTTGTCGAGCCCATGAGCGCTTCGCTAATTCCGCTCCAACAATTTCCGGCGTGCTGGAAAAGACAATTGCGCGTCGGAATCCCAGTCGCTGCAAGATGCGGAGCAAGCGTTCAATCAAATTGACGCCGCACAATTCGGTTAACGCGTCCGGTGCATCCGCGACTAAGATCGGCAGGACGTTTCCCACCCGCTGAGATTAACGACACGATGCGGATGTGCCAAGTTCGGGGGCAGCTTAGCTAAGCCTGTTCCGAACTTGGCTGTCGATGATCCGGCCGTCTTTCATTTCGTGGATCCAATCGCACGCTTCGGCGATTGCCGGATTGTGCGTGGCGAGGAGCAACGCCTTGCCGCGTTCATGCACGAGATTCTGCAGCAGTTCAAAGGCGCGCTCGGAGTTTGCGGTGTCCAGATTGCCGGTGGGTTCGTCCGCGAGAATGACGCGCGGATCGTTTGCGAGCGCACGTGCGATGGCGACGCGTTGTTGTTCCCCGCCGGAAAGATGACGACTGGGCCGTCGCAACTTGTCGCCGAGGCCTACGCCGTCAAGCAGCTCGGCGGCGCGATCGCGCATCCGCGCATCCGAGAGCTCGCCAAGTTTACGCATGGGGATCATCACGTTTTCCTGCGCGGTGAAGTCCTCCATCAAGAAATGGAATTGAAAGATGAAGCCGATGAATTTGTTCCGCTTCTGTGCGAGCTCATCGTCGGTCAAGTGGGACACCGTTTCGGTTTCGATCGAAACGTGGCCGGCGTTAGGTGTATCCAGCAAACCGAGAATATAGAGCAGCGAACTTTTGCCACACCCCGACGGACCGACGATGGCGTGAACGCTTCCAATCTCGATCTCGAGCGACACGCCGCGCAGGGCGTGCACCCGTTCCTCTTCTTCGCCGAGGTAGCGTTCAATCCGGTCGCAACTCAGGCTAACTTGTGCGCTCATCTCGATCCCCGAATGGTGACCACGGGTGGCAACTCAGCGGCGCGCCGTGCCGGGACATAACTGGCGATAAACACAGCCAGAATCGCGAGCAACGTTGCAAAGACGTAATGGCGCCAGTCCCACGTGACCAAAAAATAATTTGTGTAGAGCAAGCCGCGAAGATGAATGGGAATGTGCGATACGCCCCAGGTCATCAACGCGCCGAGCAAGCAACCGACGATCGATCCAGCCGCAGCAATCAGTGCGCCCTGCCAAAGGAAGATAGCGCTGATGTCTTTGCGGCGGTATCCCATGGAACGCAAAATCGCGATCTCTTTGATCTTCGCGAGGACTGACATCGTAAGGACATTAAAAATTCCGAAGCCGGCCAGTAGAATGATGAGCGAAACTGTAATCGCAACGGACATTCTCAAGGTTAGAAAAAGTTGGAGGGTGCTCTCCTCGCGTTCCTGCCAGCTAAGAGCATTGTGCTGGAAAAGCGTTTCGAACCGGCTGGCCAACATCGGCGCACGATTCCGTTCGCGCAGCTTATAGATGATCATGGACGCTCCAGAGGGCTGCTGCAGCAACGCCTGTGCAACCTTGGCGTGCGAGTAAATACGAGTCGAATCGATCGAGCCAATGCCTGCACGTGCGATTGCTGCGACACTGAATCGCCAGTACTCGCCATTGGGGGCGAGCAATTGCACCGTGTCGCCGACACTAGTCTGAAGAAGCTCTGCCAAGCGCGAACCAATAATGATCGCGCTGGTGTTATTTCGAAAGTCATCAAAGCTGCCCTCAATCAATTGACGCAGGATATCGGTAGTTCGGGCATGAAGAGCGGCATCGATGCCGTAAAGATCGACAGTCGCGTTCTCAAATCCTGCACGCGCGCTTACGGTTCCGCGCAGAACCGGTGAACAGGAAATGACATCAGGGAATTGCCTGCTCACCCGCATGATTTCGTTGGGATTGGTGATGCCTTCAAAATAGAGACGGCGGCTGGTACTCGCCTTGGAGTTCTTCGCGGCGACCATGAGCGGCTCATAACGCGGGCGAAAACGGGACCTGATGACGAGCGCGCCATTGCTGCCGATGTTGGATTCGATAAAATAGCGGGACAGGCCCTGCGTCTGCGCTTGCGTGCAAATGAAGATTGCGACACCGAAAACGACGCCACTCAAACTCAAAAGCAATGCCCGCTTGCGATGCGTTAAAAAACGCAGGGCAATGTAAAGCGGGGGTGTCACGGCGCTTTCGGTGGAGGCGGCGCGTTGATCATGCGCTGGCGCACCGGCTGGCCGGGATGAAACTTGTCCTGATCGTAAACGATTACATGATCGCCCTCGGCGAGGCCACTGAGCGTCTCGGCAAAATCCAGTGTGCGAAATCCTACGTTGATGGTTCGTCGCTGCACGATTCCCCCATTTACCACCAGTGCTTGATCGACAAGCAGCGCGCGCGTCGGCACGAGCAATGCATTTTCGTGCACGCCGGTGATAATGTTCATCTCTCCGGTCATTCCGACCATCATGTTGTCGGGCGGATTTTCCATCTCCATCACAACGGTGTAGCGCTGAGTGGTTGGATCGGCTGCGGGCTGGATTGACGTGACGCGGCCCGTGAAGGTGCGCGTGCGATACGCGTACAATTGCACTTTCGCTTTCATCCCCGGCTTAACTTCGCCTACGTCCTCTTCGTTAACTTCACCGCGTACGTAAGTCTTTCGCGAAGAGACGGTGAAAAGTTCATTGGCGTCCGAAACCAGTTCGCCGTCGATTGTCTGAACGTTGGTTAGAATTCCATCGATCGGTGAGCGGACTTCAGCGTTCTTCATTTCCGCTTCGAGCTTCTTCGCAGTTTCTTCAAGCGACTTTAGATTGCGATCCCGCTCGATGCGTTCTGTCTCCACCGCGCCGCGTAAACGGTTTACCTCACTTTTGGATTTCTGATATTCGACCGCGGGCACGTTCCCAGAGGAGACGACTTTTTCGAGCCGTTGTAGATTGTCCTCCGCTGCTTTGAGCACCTCCGAGGATGGGAGGGGGAGAGCCGCGCGGTCAACGGCTGCCTGCAAATCGGTGCGCGCCTGTTTCAATTGTCTGGAGGTTTCTTCGTCAGCAATGGTTGCTAGTAATTCGCCTCTTTGTACGCCTTTACCGATTGCGCCTCGACCGGCAGAGAAAGATTCGGCCAGGCGAATAAACCCGTCGTTTTGCGCCCGTACACGCACCACAAACGCCGGTTCGATCCGGACTGTGCCGTAAACCGCTGAGATGGCCGTTCCCCGCTGTACTATCGCCACCTCCGCGACTGGCATCAGAAAAAAATATGTGAGCGCGAAAACAACGACGATCGCCGCTGCGCCGATCCACAAAACGGTCTTTGATTTCGGGAATTTCAATTTTGGAAAACTAGTGTGATGTCCACGCCGGTTGTTTGCAATCCGCTCGTGCCCGGCAGTAGCCGTTCTTGTTCCGGCTTGTTCGTAGACCTTCGAGACCATTATTGCCAAGACACTGCAGCCGAGATATCCGTTCGATCAGTAGGCTTCACGGAACGACGGCTTCTCAGGGTAATAATATACTTGACTGACCGTTGCATGGTGCTATTGTAGAGGCATGAAAGCACCGAAAACGTTTCTTGAGGCTGTCCGATATTTCTCGGATGCCGATGCTTGTTTGCATTTTCTTATTGCGTTGCGTTGGCCGCGTGGCGTGACGTGTCCGCGCTGCGGTTCCAAGAAAGTTACGTTTCTTGAAAAGGCTAAACTGTGGAAGTGCAAGAACGCGCATCCGAAACAAAAGTTTTCGGTGAAGGTCGGCACAATCTTCGAAGATTCGCCGATTGGTCTGGAGAAATGGTTTCCGGCAATGTGGCTGGCCGCAAACTGCAAGAACGGGATTAGCTCGTATGAACTTCACCGTTGTTTGGGCGTCACTCAGAAAACTGCTTGGTTCATGTTGCAGCGCATCCGATTGGCAATGCAAAAAGGTGGCGGCCTGTTTAAGGGCAAAGTGGAAGTTGACGAAACTTTCATCGGCGGACGTGCGCGGAAGATGAACGCCAAGCAACGTGCGCGTCGCAAAACTCAAGGTTCCGGTCAATGGAATCTTGAGCCAGTGCAAGGCATTTTGGAACGCACAACGGAAGGGCAACCGTCGCAAGTGTGCTTGTTTCATGTTAAGCGCGCCAACCGTAAGCAACTCGATCCCAACGTTCGGGAGCACGTTGAGAAGGGAGCGGAGATTTTCACCGACGCGCTGAAATCCTACAACGAACTTAGTGACGAATATCAGCACAAGGTCATTGACCATGCCGAGTGCTACGCGAAGGGACGCGTTCACACTAACGGGCTGGAAAACTTTTGGAGCCTGCTCAAGCGTGGCCTTGGTGGAACCTACGTAAGCGTGGAGCCGTTTCAGTTGTTCCGATATCTGGACGAACAGGCGTTTCGATTCAACGAGCGCAAAGACGACGATGCTGGCCGGTTTGCGAAGGCGCTTCGCGGCATTTTCGGCAAGGGATTGCGATACGCGAAGCTCATTGGTGGTGATGGCATTCACGATCCCTCGACGTGGCAGACCGCGTAAACCGACTGTTTGGAAAAAAATGTAAAAGAACCAAGCAGATTGTGGTGGTGATCGTGGTGAGAATTACCACAACAAGGAAAATGAGTTGGGAAATCGTATATTCTTGGAGCCAAATCTTCGTGGTAGTCTTTGCAGGCCTCGCCTTGGTTAGCGGATTGGTAGTAAATAAGCGCCAGGCAAAGCAACTCGTCGAACTTGAGACGAAATTGGAACAGCAACGGGAAGTGACAGCGAAAGCAGAAGTTAGGCTGGAAGAAATAAGACAAAAACAAGAGCCTCGGACACTAGATATTGAGGCGTTCCGCAGTGCATTGAAAGATAAGCCGAAATGCGATGTTCAGATTGTGTACCAGCCGAACGACAACGAGGCGTATCTTTTTGCTAACGCAATTATGCTGGGATTACATGATTGGGCGCGGCCATCCGTTCCTGCTCCATCGTCTATTGAAGCTATAACCGATGAAATACTTGAATCTTTAGATCCTAGGAAAGACAAGCCAGAGGAAGCGACAAGTTTCTAAACAAGTATTTTCTAACTTCCCCTGCGGTTGTACGTGCCGGAGCAACTAGTTTGCCGTCGCGGTCTGGCGTATTCGTCGGGGGCAACAAAGAAATCCCGCCTCCTATCGATGAAACGACTCCGTATGGCGCTCTCATAACCGCATTCAAAGCCGCAGGCATTGACGTTGATCCAGCGCACGTCCCATATTTGCCGGACAATAAGCTACGCATTATCGTTGGGCCTAAGCCGTGAGTCATGGGAACCGCCAGATGAAAAAGCGTTTGAACGGTTTCGCAGCTTAGTTAAGCGCGTAATCTCTGTGCCTAAATCCGAGATCGACAAACGCGCCGAGGCGTGGAGAGCAGCGCGGGAAACCGAGAAACGCGAGCAGTCCCAGGAATAGTCAGCCGCCCTGTCACAAGCGGCTAATGAACCACCGAGGATAAGGTCAGCCAAGTATATTAATACCCCTTCTCAGCTGCCAAATCTGTCGGTCCCGTGTGAAGTCCCTCGCAATTGGACTACTTATCCGCTTCCGAACCCGGTTTGCGAGTTTTGTACGAAAATTGAAAATACCGGCCAGTTGCGCGGTCCCATTCTGCGAGTGCGACGTTGTGCTGATAAATCGCATCCAGTAGTCCGCTCTTCGTTGTCAAAAAACCGTTTTGAGTTACGCGGTACTCAAACTGCGACACCAAACCACTGGCAACGTTCTCTTTAACCGTTTGGGCGCTCTCCTCCGCAGCGGCGGTCGCCGATGCAAGTGATCTTTCCCGAGCAACGATTGCCTGAATGTCGTTGGCAATACGGGGAAGTTCCCGAGTCACATTCCCTTCTAAATTCCGGCACGTCAGTTCGTTTTCCTTTCGTGCTGCACGCGCCCTTAACACCGCTCCGCCAACTTTGCCATTATCAATGACGCGCCAGGTGTATGCCGCCTTTTCACGAAGTTCTGAACCAATGAAATCCTGTGTCTTGCTTGTCGATTCCTGCCGATGAATTCCTGAGACCGGAACCCATTCCCCGTGGATGCTTCCGGTTAGCGCAGGATAATAGTCAGCTGCGATAATGCGTTCGTCTTCATTTGCAGCGCGTACAAATAAACGGGCGAGTTTTAGATCAACCCTGCGCTGTAAAGCTGCGGCTGTTTCCGCTTCAACATCGATTTCCATCGGGAGAAATTTCAGTTCGCCTTCGGGTTCGGGCAGAGATGATTTTGCTGGGTCGATTCCCATTGCCTGCGCCAAATTCAATTGGGCTTCCCGGTACGCGCGTTGCGCGGCTTCCATTTGCGGAACGAGTTCGTTGGCCAGGATAGTTGCGCTGGTGAATCCGCTTCGATCAGCTAATCCCGCTTCTAAGCGATTTTTCTCAGTGGCAACATTTTCTTGCAATCTTTGCAGTTGTTCGTCTCGAAGCGATTCCAGCGATCGGTTGTAAAGCGCCGCGTAAAACGCGAGCCGCGCGGCGTGCAATTGTTGTACGACCGCGACATTTAGTTGCTGTTGGGCAATTAGAACTTCAATGTCTCCACGGCGAAGCGAAGGCGGCACAGCCATGTTAAACAACGTCTGTTCCAAATTGCCCCGACCGACCGCAAATCCTTTCACTCCATTCTCCCCAGCGCGGTGACCGTACTGCACACCTGCGGGCACGTTCACGTCGAAGTCTGGCCAGACGATAGAACGAAAAACCAAGCGCTGCCCGGCAGCTT
>QIAB01000122.1:19415-20784 GCA_003225455.1 Acidobacteriota bacterium | reverse complement strand
GGAATGCCTTCGACTACCAGATTTTCATTAGGAACAACTCCGGTGCTCTGTGGGAGCGCGGCGCAGCTCAGAAATATCAGCAGAAAAAGGCAGACGAATCGCTTCATTCGAATCTCCAACGGTTACGGGAAGCTTTCAGGAAGTTTGGATCAGAGGCGCATCTTAGGCTGCGGGGCCGCGCTGAGTCAACGCTGGCTTCGACCTCAGGAGAGCCGATTGAAAAAATGAAACCCCGGGCAGAATGCCCGGGGCTCTGGAGGCAATTACCGCAATTGCTAGCTGCGAACGCGACGTCTTACCAGACCAGCCAAGCCGATTAAACCGCTGCCGAGCAGGGTCATCGTGCCGGGCTCAGGCACAACCGCCGTCGTGATCAGGGCCTCGGAATTGGGAGTGATGAAAGCGATCTTGCCGTCGGCCCCGAGCAGTACCGCATACAAAGCTGTACCCGCAGGGAGACCGCTGGCGGTCACCGATACGCTACCGCCTGCTGATAGCGCCGTTTTGAGATCAACGTAGCCGAAAGAGCTAGCATTGCCGAAACCGAGCGCATTCAGGCTGCTGTTGATGGCATTGATAGCTCCTTGTTGCGGGAAGCTGGACAAGCTGACAAAGGCGTTTCCATTAAGGCTTGCCCCGCCGAGTGAGCCTGCCGAGGCTGCGATGATAATGACATCACTTGCCGCCTTGCCGTTCGTGGTGAAGACAGTGAACGTATTGCCCGTGAGAACAAAACCGACAGACTGACCGCTGGCAGTGCCGCCGCCCAACCGTGCGACATCTGGAGTACCGTTCGCGCAGCTAAAACCGCCAAAACTTATACAGCTGTCAGCTAGCGCCGAGGCGCTGAAAATTAGAACGAGGGGGATAATCAGAGCGAGAGGTTTTAGGGCCCGTAAACGCATTGCAGTATTCCTCCACGGAGTTACGGAGCAAGCCCAGTGCCAAACCGGGTCAGGTCAGTAACTCGATCTGGCTATCTATGTTGCTGTCGATTCAATAGTTTACACTGCAACTGTGGATTTCGACCGTGGGCCGAGTCCGGCAGTGTGAAAACCCTTTCACATCATCCGCAAGAATCCCCACACCAGAGTAGAAACAACGCCCGTAGGCACGCAAGTCCCCATTCGTAGCGTCTCCGGTCGGATACATGGCTTCGTGTATCTTGGCAGAGGCGATCCTGCATTTCTCGCGACATGGAACCCCAACCGGAACACGAAACTAGTTCGATTTCGCTCTCCGCGTACGCGCGTCTCCTCCGCCAAAACCGGAATTTCCGCCGGCTGTGGATGGCGCAAATTGTCAGCGAAATCGGCGACTGGTTTTACTCACTGGCGATCTACAGCTTGCTGTTGCAATTGACGGGGCG
>QIAB01000122.1:9283-19396 GCA_003225455.1 Acidobacteriota bacterium | reverse complement strand
GTCTTGCAAGTTTTACCCTGGACGTTTATCGGACCTGCGACGGGTGTGGTGAATGATCGCGTTCGTCGCAAGCACGTCATGATCACGGCCGATCTGGTCCGCGTGGTGGTCGTCCTCGCTATGCTGCTGGTTCGCTCGCGGTCAATGGTATGGCTGGTTTATCCGCTGCTCCTGCTCGAAACCATTATGGCTGCATTCTTCGAGCCGGCACGGAATTCTGTGATTCCTAACATCACCCCGCGGGAAGACGTAATTCTCGCGAACACACTGGCTTCGAGCACGTGGTCGGTGAACTTAATGATCGGCGCAGCCCTGGGCGGCCTTGTGGCTGCATTTCTGGGACGGGACGCGGTCTTCATCGTGAATGCCGTTTCGTTCCTGCTTTCGGCGTTGCTGATTCGCGGCATGCAATTTGAGGAGCCGCACGCCGAAGCCGCACACGCGCTGCGGGCGCGCGATCTTTTGGATTTCTCCCCGATTGTCGAAGGTGTGCGTTACGTGCGCCGCGATGCCAAGCTGCTTGCGGCAATTTTGGTAAAAACCGGCCTGTTGGCCATTGGACCAAGTTGGGTCCTGTTCACCGTCATGGGGCAACGCTACTTTCCCGTGCGCTGGCACGGCATCGATGCACAACGCGGCGCCATGCTAGGCATGAGTCTGCTGATGGGTTCACGAGGGCTGGGAGCGTTGCTGGGCCCGCTACTTTCGGCGTCGATCGCGGGACATCGCGAATCCAGACTGCGGATGGGAATCCTTCTAGGCTTCTTTGCCGAAGCTGCCGGCTACGCCGCGTTGAGTGTTGCCCCCAATGTATGGCTGGCATGCGCTTCTGTGGTGCTGGCGCATTGCGGAGGCTCAGTCGTGTGGGTCTTCTCGACCACGCTGCTGCAGCTAAATACTGAGGATCGATTCCGCGGTCGGGTGTTCGCGGCTGACTCAGGGCTGTCGATGTTCACGATTGCGATTGGAGCCTATGTTGCCGGTGTACTCCTCGATTTGGGTGTCTCGGCGCGCATAGTTTCGGCTGTGGCCGGAGCATCAATGCTGGCGCCCGCTGCGGCATGGGGATGGGCGCTTCGCCTGTGGGACCGAAAGGCGACTGCTATTGCGGCAGAAACCGCGGATTGAATTTGTCGCGCCAGAAAAGCCAGCTATCGTTGCATCGCAAGCAAGGTCTTAGCGCGAGCCAGTTCTGGGCGCTCCGCGTTTTCGCAATTCTCTAGCAATTGCGCGTAATAGAGCTTCGCCTTTTCTGGATCATGCGTGCCTCCGCAGCTTGCGCGGCACCGTACAATCCGTTGAAGCGGTTGGGATCAGTTTTCAGCGACTTCCCATATTCCGCCAGGGCCTGCTCGGGAAGGCCTATTTCGAGCAGCATGCCAGCCAGCATTCTCGCGCCGGCAACTCGACTCGCCCTTTCCCGCGGCATCCTCCCGGTCGGCCACCGGACTCGTTGGCCATGAGCGGGACGAGCGACACTACCAGCGCGAAACAAACTAGGGCAGTGACGAGTTTCATAGGGTGCACCGTGAATTTTCCTGTGAGATGCGAGAAGCCTCCGGAAAGTTCTGCTCAGCCGGGATACAACTGATCGATTTTCGCCGCCATGATGAAATCACTTTCGGTCAAGCCGTCGACCTTGTGCGTCCACAGAGTGATTTCGACTTTACCCCAGGTGAGCAAAATGTCTGGATGATGACCCTGTTCCTCTGCGATTTCGCCGACTTTATTCACGAAGGCAAGTGCTTGTTTGAAGTCAGGAAAGTTGAACGTTCGAGTAACGTGGTGCTCGTTGACTACCTTCCAGTGTGCCCATTGCGGCACTTGCTTGTGAATTTCAGATAATTCTTTTCCCTTGAGCGGCGGCACACCTCCGCGACAAGGAACACAGGTTTTGGCAGCTAGAGAGGACATAAAGGACCTCCGTTGAGATCATTCTAATGATTTGTTCGAAGCTGCGCCGCAGAAGCCCAACGCCCAGTAAAGTATCCCCGCTAATTTCTAAAATCAGAAGTTGCGACCACGTTCAGGACCACATGCGGCACCGGCTGCCCGCGCGCATGACCAAAGTTCTCTGCCCTTCGGTAAGGCGACAGCTAGGTCATTTTCGTCTTAAGTTCTCGGAATGAGCATTGCCAGGCTCATCTTATTTCTCTTCCTGGCGGAGCTGGCCCAGGCGACGGTGGTATCGATCTCAACCACCAGCTTGCCGTATGGGACTGTGGGCCAGCATTACTGGGTAGCAGTCAAGGCTATTAACGGCTGTACCCCTTATAGATGGTGGATTTCTGGCACGCTGCCGAGCGGACTCTCAGCTTCGCCCTCGTCCTCAACGACCTACGATCTGGTTCATGGAACACCCGTTAGTGTCGGTTCCTCCACGTTTTCGGTTACGGTCAGAGGCTGCGGAGGCCATATCTCTAGCCACAGGTATACGATCAGCATCGCCCCTGCTCAGACGGCGCATTCAGTAAGCTTGAAGTGGCAGCCCTCCCCCACGGCTGTCTCCTATGACTTGTATCGCTCGACGTTTTCAGGCGGGCCTTACGCGCTGGTAGCTTCGGCCATTCTTGGGACCAGTTTCGTGGACCAGTCGGTGACGGCGGGCGAGACTTACTTCTACGTGGCGACAGCCTGGGATGGGACAAAGGAGAGCAGCTTCTCCAATCAGGTGACCGTGGTGGTTCCCTGAAGAACCACTTCAAGGCAAGCATTAATGTGGCGCAGTAAAATCGCTCGTCGCATTCTCGATTAAAAACCTTCACGGCCCGAATCGGATCGGTTCGGGAATAACAGTGTGTTGGAACAAACAAGATTACCTACACGTCCTCTGCAAGAGCCCGTCCATATAGCTGCTTAATGGTGTGCCGGAGAGCAATCGCATGGCTGCGCGAAAATTCCGTCGCGCGGCTGGTCGGGGCCTTGGCGAACTCTGTCTGGTACAGTTCAGCCGGAACTCACAGAAACGAGACGTGCGGCCAGCCGCGCGCCCGACGACCACCCTTTCGTTGTAATTCTTGATTTGTTTTTTGCGGGCTGTCGCACTTTGTGATGAGCCAGGCAAAAAAGAAGTTGTAATTCTTGATTTGTTTTTTGCGGGCTGTCGCACTTTGTGATGAGCCAGGCAAAAAAGAACTGTGTCTTCGCGATCTGAAGCTTGGCGATGCGGTATACTTCGCGCCAAACGTCAGCCAGCGCCATGATAAGCGGCTGCCATGAGTATTAGAGCGAGACTCGCCCCGCTAGCCCGGCCGGTTTTGCGAAAGCACCCCTACTTCAAGAAGGCGATCAAATCGCTCGACGTGTATGTTGATCTGTTGCGGCACTCGACGGCGGCAGTTCTACCTCAAATTATTCAGCCTGACCCGCGAGAAATTTACGTTACCCTGACCGCGAATTGTAATCTCCGCTGTATCGGCTGCAAATACGGTCGTGACTTCATGCCCGGCGCACAACTGTCATGGCCGGTCGTGCGAGACCTACTTGACGACTGCAAAGATCTTGGTATTCGCAGCATTCGTCTTTACGGAGGGGAACCATTGCTCCATAAAGACTTAACCCGCATCGTTGAGCCCTCCGTAGGACTCGGTCTAAACACGTGGATGACAACTAACGGAATCCTGCTGCGAGAGAGAATAGACGATCTTTACAAAGCGGGTTTGCGGAGTATTAGTCTGGGATATTACGGCACGGGCGAAGAATACGACAGGTACGTACAGCGTAAAAGCAAGTACACACATCTGGAGGAGGGCGTCGCCTACCTTCGCGATCGGTTCGGCATGAATGTGGATCTCGCTCTGGGCTGGGTTCTCATGCGCCCAACTTGCAGCATAGAGGCTGTTCGCAAGACCTGGGAGTTCGCTGAGCGTTATTGCATACCTGTCGGTGTAAGTCTGATTCACTATTCACTCCCATATTTCACCGAAGGTCCGAATCGGGAGCTTCAATTTCAGGCGGAAGACCGTCCGGCCATCGATCAAGTTGTAGCAGAACTCATACGTTTGAAGCGCATACGTCCTGAGCTATTGCAGCAGTCGGAGATGGCGCTACGCTCCGTCCCAGATTGGCTGCTCAAAGGACCAGGGATGAAGGTGCCTTGTGAGAGATATCGGCTAATTTGGGTGGGAGCCGACGGAACTGTTCAAATGTGTTACGTCACATTCAAATTGGGAAATCTGCATGACAAGCGGCTTGCAAAGATGCTGTTCACGCCCGAACATCAACAATTTGCTCGCGATGCTTTTGCTTTAAGATGTCCAGGCTGCCACTGCAGCTATCACAATCGAATCGAGATGCATGCCCCAAGCCGCCTGCGATATTCATAGATTCCTTTGCACACTTCTGTTTTGCTTACATGGAGTAGCAACTCTCGGTGCAAGGAGCTGAGGTGGAAGGCACAGTGCCCAAACCGAATTTCTTTATAGTCGGCGGGCCAAAGTGCGGGACGACTGCACTCCACACAAACCTCAAGAATCATCCCGAGATTTTCATGTCTCGGATCAAAGAACCCCAATTTTTCGCGTCCGACATTTTTTGCGATCAAAGAACTGTTCGAACGCTGCCGGATTACCTGAACTGTTTTGTCGCTGCTCGACATGAAAAAAGAATAGGAGAAGCTTCGACTGCGTATCTTGGCTCCAGAAATGCCGCACAGGAAATCAAGGCCTTCAATCCTAACGCGCAAATTGTCATTGCATTGCGCAATCCAGTGGAAGTAATGTACGCCGAACACAGCGAACGTGTGTTTTGCAATGTGGAACACATCCGCAACTTCAAGGCTGCTCTGGATTCGAGCGAAGAAAGGACGTGGCGGACGGGGCCGTTTAAGAACCAAAGGGTCATCCGGCTGAGTTACCAAGACGCAGCGCGATTTTCGCAACAGGTTGGCAGATATTTTGACGTTTTCGGGCGGGAGAACGTTCACGTCATTATTTACGATGATTTCAAGTTGAACCCTTCTAGGGTGTACAGACAGTTACTTGATTTTCTCCAAGTGAGTTCCGGTTCTGAAATCGATTATGCAGTGATCAATGCTAACCGGAGGGCACGAAGCATGGCAGTACAGGGTTTTCTGAGGCACCCCCCCCGACACGCTCGAAGGCTCAGTCAATTTATCCCTCGCGGCTCGCGGTCAGCATTGGTGGGTTGCTTACATAGGTTGAATGTCGTTTACGAACCTCGCCCTCCGATGGATCAAGAATTGAGAAAACGTTTACAGAAGGAGTATGAGCCCGAGGTGGAAGAATTAAGCCGTCTGCTAGATCGGGATTTGTCGGCTTGGTGCAGATGCTAGGCGCTCGACGTACCTCTGAGGCTACCTGCGACCCGCGTAATGAGCGGAAGCCCAACTGCCCAGTGCACTGGTCTCCTCCGAATACGCTGTATTCTGACACCATCATCCAGGGAACTGAGCCAGAAAAGTGACTGGCAATGATTTACATCCCTTCAATGCGTTTCGCTGTGGACATGTGTCAGGCTACGACTGTCCTCTTTTCAGGTTTTCGGCTAAACGGGCCATTTCACGTCCGTCGATTTTCCTGCTACGATTCTCACTTGGATAATTGGCATAAACCCCCGTGGCGAGGCTGTCCGCCTCTACTAGTACTCATGGAACATGCGGTGCTTGATCATCACGCGATGATTGCGCGAATTCCCAAGCTTGAACTCTTGGATAACACGAATAGGCCGGCCGACCGCGTTGTTTGCCGTGACTCATCTGGCATCGCTAAATGCTTCAACATCGATGGATCAAACTAGCTCGTATTACAGAAGCACGGATGATGGAATTTAGTTCAAGTCATGCCGCTTATTCAGAACAATTCGACAAAAATAACGGAACCGGCGAGAAGGACGAGAAATATAGCACCGGTGTTTGTCTTGGGCTGCGGCCGGTCAGGAACCACTGTACTTTATCATATGCTGCTTTCCGCTGGCGATTTCGCTGTATATCGCGCGGAATCCAACGCCATTAACTTGTTGGAGCCGCGTTTCGGCGATCTGAGCGTCCGCAAAAACAAAGAAAAACTCATGGACGCATGGCTAGACAGCAAGCTTTTCGCAAGGTCCGGCCTCGATGCCATACAGATCAGAGAAAAAGTCGTGGCGGAATGCACGAATGGAGGAAGTTTTCTGCGCATTGTTATGGAAGAGATCGCCCGTACGCAGGGCGTACGACGCTGGGCAGACTGCACGCCCGAACATCTGCTGCATTTGCCCCGAATCAAAGAGACAATTCCGGATGCGTTAATCATCCACATTATTCGCGATGGCCGGGACGTGGCGTTGTCGACGGACAAGCTGGGCTATATCAAACGTGCGCCCTGGGATAAGACGCCGAGTATCATGGTGGCCGGTTTGTACTGGGAGTGGATGGTCAGGCGAGGCCGCGAAGCGGGCCGCAGGCTGGGTAACGACTACATCGAAGTCCGGTTCGAAGACCTGATTACGGAGCCTCGCAAAACTCTTGGAATCCTGGGTAACTTTATCGAGCATGAATTGGATTATGACCGAATCCAGAAGGTCGGAATCGGGTCGGTGAGTGAACCCAACACATCCTTTAAGGGGGCGCCCGGCGACGAGAAGTTCAGCCCGGTCGGCCGGTGGAAGGCAGGATTCGCACAGAAGGAACTGGCGATGTTTGAAGCGCTAGTGGGTAGAACTCTAGAGGAACTGGGTTATCTTCTCGCTTCTCAAAATCCAGAACAGCTCGACCGCGATAAGCTAAAGAGAATGCGCTGGCTTTACCAGAAGTATTTTGATTCCAAGCTCTATCTCAAATCAAGAACGCCACTCGGGAAAGTGCTTGTGACGCGAGATCTTTCCTGGCTTTAGCAGGGTGCTGAAAAACGTGGATTGAACACGATTCGGCTCTCTTCGTGGTTGTTTCTGTCATCGGCTTGGGCTGGTATTTGTTTTTAGCTTCTCCGGAACGCGGGTGCTTCCGCCTGTTGCCCTGCCCCTTAGGCACACTTCGGCAGCGTCCGCATGCGCACTAAGTGGTGGCGCCCCCGTCGCCAAAGTGAAACACCCAACCCACTCGCTCCAGCCCACGATGGCGTACCTGGCGCAGCATCCCCGCCGTCTTCTGGACGGAGTGAGCTTGCGGGTGCGGCGACCGACGGGACGCAAGCAAGTGCAGATGCTGCTGGAGGATCTCTATCGACGCGGGCTGGAAGGCGATCGCTAGGCCTGGATTCTCACAAGACAGAAAAACCCGCACGTTCTAAGCATCAGTTCCGACCGAGTATCCAGAATCAGGTTGAACACTTCTGCTCCGGTATCAAACTCGCTAGACGTGTCACCGTGAAGCTATTTAAGAGATTGGACAATAGCGTAGGCTACGCTCGCGCTGGCGACGAGGATGGCAAGCCCTAAGGCAGCCACAAGCGCGCTTGTAGCATAAAACGTAGTACGGGCGAACCCCGAACGACTAAGCTCCGGCACAACTCCTCCTGAACAACAGCGGTGTGAGCTGAAAAACGGCCTGCTAAATTTGTTCACCGCGTACTACTCACATGCTCTCAGATTCTGCATTCCTCAAAACGTTTCATAAAATATTTCCAGCGACCTGTCCAGGACGCGCCGCCGGATGCGGCGACGGCTCGTCTTTCCGCGCTGGCGACCGAAATTAATTAGTAGCGCCCGCGAGCGATTCGTAGCCGGCTCGATAGCCGTTCGCATACTGAGCTTTGTAGGCGCTCTTGCTTCCGTAGCTGCTGGTGTAACCGTGGTCTTCATCGTCGTAGCGTCCGCGAGGCCTCGCATTGTACGGTTTACCTCTTCCCGCATCTTCCCGGGCCACCGTTGCGCCATCCTGGAAACCAATCTGGTATGCCCGATTGCTGAACCGGGGCCCGCCGTAACTGCCGCTGTAAACTGCGGGAACGTCGTCAGCATCGCCGTCGCGGTCACCCCACGCGCGGCTCTCATTGTTGTAGCCCGCCCGGAATCCCGCGCGATATCCGTCACGATAGGCATTCTGATAGACCCAGATCGGACCCATCCCATCCCTGTAGCCGCGGCTTGCCTGGCCGGCGTCTGGAACACGAAAGTCCTCGGGATCGTTTTCGCGCCCTTCGTGCCGTCCCTGCTTCACGCCATCGCGATAGCCGTTTTGATATCCGTACTGCCGTGCCTGGACACCGTCACCATGCTGATCGTAATAATCGTCGTTATCCCACTGTGCACGGGCCACTCCGCTCAGGGCAAGCGCGATGCTAGCCAACAATGCTGCGAGCTTCAGGTTTCGCGTCATTTCATTCACCTCAGATCCTGGTTGGAACAAGCGACGCTCAGGTTACGCCGCTCAACAAATGTTCTGATACTTGTGATGCGGGCGCATAATCGATTTGATGCTTCGGAAATTGCTGATTTCGTGGGGCTTAAGCGAAGCTTAAGAGAATAGTCGAAGAGCAGCTATCGAAGGAACAGGGCCGAGACTTGACGCTCTCGGCCCGAGTTTCTGCGGTTATTGATTGCTCACGAGGGTTTGTTGGAAGGCGACGGGCTGCCAGCTGCCACCTTTTTTCACCCAGACGCGCGTGAACATAATTTGGCCCTTGGTATCTTTTCCCGCCATTGTTCCTGCGCCATCGGCCGTACCGGTGACCACCGCCGTGTTGCCGTAGACCCGCACCTTCATATCAGAAACCTCATCCGAGGTGAGCTTGGTTTGTCCGGTTTTGAAGTTGTTCACCATTTGCGACTTGTCCGACATTTGGCCGTACACGTTGATGAATGTGTAGTCGTCGGATGTTTGCTTTTCGAGTGTCGCCGCCTCGCCCTTCACAGCCGCGGCAGCGCGGTCTGTCTCAAGTTTCTTCAGTTCGTCCTCTACACGGCGGCCCATGCCAGGCCTAGCAACGCGACGAGAGACAACATTGATGCGATTACGGACACAGTGCGTCTCCGGTTCATGAAATTGCCTCCTTGATTTTTTGCGATCAGACTGCGACTGTTCACGACTCTATGCACGTTTACGGACGCAAAGCTTAGGACTGCACGCCGGGATTGTCAAATTACACAGACGCCTTTGGACTTATTAACCGAATTCCGGGCCTCCTGTGCGCCAGGATTCACTCACATTCCCTTTTCGCGCGCTGCATGAGATTTCCTGAACCGGACTGCTATAATTTCGGCGCTTTGATCACAAGTAGCCGCTGAGAAACCCGAACGGTATGGATCTGACGCACCCCTGGCCAATTGCTAATGCCATTCTCGCCCTTGCAGTGCTGATGGCCGGACCTGCTTCCGCCCAAGAGGATATCCGCAATTCCGGCTTGAGTGGCAAAACCGACCATGCTTCCCTCGATTCCTTGCGCCGCGAACTCGAACAGATTCGAAGCCATTTTCCCGGTGACATGTCGATCTACATGAAAAATCTCTCTACAGCGGACGAGATCGCTCTCGATTCGGACAAGGAGTACGAAACCTTCAGCGTGATCAAGCTGGCAATCGCGGCGGAACTCATGCACCAGGTGGAATCGGGAAAGTTTTCCGATCGCATCACCACCAAGGCAACGGATGAGAGGCTAGCCTCGGGCGCTCTTTACGCGCTCGATCCAGGATTGAATCCCACTATTAAGGATTTGCTTACACTGATGATTATCATCAGCGACAACGAAGCCACTGACTTGCTGGCAGACAAAGTGGGCCGCGCACAGGTGACCGCTTACATGCGTAGCCTGGGACTGGCCAACACAGCAATACAATTCTCCGATTTAGATTGGGACCGCACCTGGCTAGGCACACTTGATCCCGGCTACCGAAATGCGCGCGGAGACCAGACGGTCAACTTCCCATTCAGCAACTACAGTGAGGCCCAGGTCGAGCACGCATTCGGTCATACCATCTACGATGCCGGCATTTTCTTCGGTCACAGTACGACCAAGGAGACCGGCCGACTGCTGGAAATGATGGCTTCGGGCAAGCTCGTCTCCAAAGATGCCAGCGGCCTAGTCTTGAGCATCATGGAGAAGCAGCAGATCAACGACCGCTTTCCCCGCTACCTGAAGGACGTGCGAATTGCACATAAAACGGGCGATGGCCAACCATTCGTTGCAAACGATGCTGGAATCATCTGGGTGAACAATCAGCCGATCATCCTGGTTGTCT
>QIAB01000122.1:1894-9242 GCA_003225455.1 Acidobacteriota bacterium | reverse complement strand
TACACGACGATGTTGCGCGGGTCGCGGCACTGGTGGTGAGGCATTATGGCGGAAAATTGTCATCTGATTTCAACTCTAAATAAGAACTTCTGACAAACCCCGATTGTTCGGGGGGGGACGAGGTGATCTGGTTAGGACGAGCTTTGCACGCGCGCTTCGTAGCGAGCGCGGAACGCGTGCCTACATAGGCATGAAAGATAACTTTAGCCGCCCAGCTTCTCAAAGAACAAACAGATCGACTCAATCCCGCGGTAGAAGTTCGGGATATGAAACTTCTCATTGGGCGCGTGAAGGTTGTCGTCCGGCAGGCCGAAGCCCATCATCACGCTCGGGATCTTCAATACGTCCTGAAAATCGGTGACGATCGGAATTGATCCGCCAGAACGGATGAACACCGTATCTTTTTTGAACACTTCGTGTAAGGCCTCAGTCGCGGCTTTCACGTATTTGTTGTTCGTGCCCACAACGCACGCCGGACCTTTGCTCCATACTTTGACGTTGGTCTGAATGCCTTTCGGCGTGAGCTTCTTCACATACTTCCTGTAGCGCTCGAGAATGTCTTCCGGATCCTGATTCGGCACCAGCCGCATAGAAACTTTCGCCGACGCCTTCGCCGGAATCACAGTCTTGGCGCCCGGAGCTGTGAATCCCCCCGGCATGCCGTGAACCTCGAGCGTGGGCCGCGCCCACGTGCGATACAGAACCGAAAAACCCGGCTCGCCAGTGAGCACAGTCGATCCCACTTCTGTCTTGCGATAGTGCTCTTCATCGAATGGCAGCTTCTTCCACGCCTTCAGTTCGTCCGCGC
This sequence comes from Acidobacteriota bacterium, assembly GCA_003225455.1. Taxonomy (GTDB): domain Bacteria; phylum Acidobacteriota; class Terriglobia; order Terriglobales; family Acidobacteriaceae; genus QIAB01. Next base: position 8,434 of record QIAB01000122.1, on the reverse strand, counting down.
TCGGAGCTTTCACTTTCGAATAGAAACCAGGAATCAGCACCCGTCCTTTCGCATCTTTCAATTTGCTGATGATCTCAATCAGACCAAAAAATGGATTCGGCGCCGCTCCGCCGTACATACCAGAGTGCAAATCGGTCCTCGCGCCTACCGTTTCGATCTCCGTATAAACCAGCCCACGCAGGCCCACACACAGCGTTGGTAAATCTGGAGCAAACAGCTCCGTGTCGCACACCAAAGCAAAATCGGCCTTCAGCTTGGCTTTCTGTTTGCGGACATATTCAGCAATCGACTCCCCGCCGACTTCTTCTTCGCCCTCGATAATAAATTTGACGTTCAGCGGCAGCTTGCCACCATGCCCCTTCATCAAGGCTTCGATGGCTTTAATTTCCATCCAGAGTTGGCCTTTATCGTCCACCGCGCCACGCGCATAAATATTGTTGTTCCGCTCGGTAGGCTCGAACGGGGGCGAAATCCACTCATCCAACGGATCCGGAGGCTGCACGTCATAGTGGGCATAACAAAGTGCGGTCGGTTTTCCCGGCGCATTCAGCCAATCGGCGTAAATGAGAGGATGGCCTTTGGTCGGGATAACCTCGACGTGCTCCATGCCGATGCGGCGCAGTTCGCTCGCGACAAATTCGGCCGCTTTCTGCACGTCTGATTTGTGCTCTTCGAGCGTACTGATGCTAGGAATGCGAAGAAGGTCTTTAAGTTCATTGAGAAACCGCTGCTGATTGCCACGCGCGAAGTCGACTGCCGGGGAAGCCATGGGTATGTCCCTTTCTTATGAAGCGACGCCAGCATGGGCGCTGAAATGACGGGAGGTGCTTAGTATAACCGAAGCCACCGACTGCTCTTTGCTCGTTAGGGCAGGCCCGCGCTCATGACGGTGTAGGTCAAGTCTCCAGACTTGTAGGCTTCGAGAATCACATCAATCCCTGCCGCGAAATCCTGAACCGCGCGCGGCATCAAGTTAAGAACGGGTTTTGCCATCGCCACCCGGTCGCGGCAGATTTCCCAGGTATGCGCGACGTTGGCGCTGAGATCCTCGCGCCAACTCACGTGCAGGCCAGCGGATTCCATAGCAGATTGGTATCGCTCTCGCGTCCACAGCTCCGGACACAGAAAAGCCCGCGCCACTGCGGCGACTCTGGGGCTGCGCATCGAACCAGTCCACGCGGCCAGCAATAGCTTGCCTCGAGGACGCAGGGTGTGAGCGACGTTACGAAAAAATCCGGATTTGTCCAACAAGTGCTCCGATGATTCCATCACCCACACGACATCGAAGGCTTTTGGCGGGAACGGGAAGCCGTCAGCATCTGCGACCATGAACTTCAGCTTCTCTGTCAGATGAGATCTGGCCGCATGGTCATTGGCGATCCGCGCCTGAGTCGGGCTGATCGTAAGACCCGTGCCGCTGCAACCCAACATTTCCGCCAAATGGATCAGCGTGCCGCCGTGTCCACAACCAACGTCGAGAACCTCCTCTCCGCCGCGCAGGCCGAGCACTTCTGCGCAATACGCGAGCATCTTCACTTGCGCCGCAGCAGGTGATTCGTTGTCAGTGAAAAGGCCGTGGTGGATGTGATCGCCCCAGAAGGCCCGATAGATGAGGGCGAGCGAATCGTAATGCTCTCTAATTTGCTCAGCTGTAACCTGGTTCTGTGTGGACATTAGAGTTGGAACCGGGTCGGCGAAAATGCCAAGATGTCGTAGTCGGGCCTCGACTCTGTAACCACCTGGGCCATAACATGAGCCGTGACCGGCGTGAGCAGAATGCCATCGCGGAAATGCCCGGCAGCTACAAAATAGCCCGGAGTTGCTGTAGGTCCGAGAATCGGCAGATTGTCCGGCGTCCCAGGGCGCAGGCCCGCCCACGCCTCAAGCATGCGTGCTCCACTCAGTGCCGGCATCAGGCGCAGTGCCGCCCGGTGCATCTGCTCGATAACGGCGGGGTCGGTGCGTTTGTCGTACCCTGCTTCTTCCACGGTCGCGCCAATCAGTACGCGCCCGTCGCTGCGCGGCACCAGGTATATCTCAGGCGAGCGAATCACGTGCCGCGCTGTGTTGCGCGGACCACCGGCGACCGAGAGCATCTGTCCTTTGACGGGGCGAGTAGGAAAGCGCTGCGGCCCGAAATCTCCCGCCCACGCGCCTGCGCAGTTCACAACTGCCAACGCAGCGTAGCTGGTCTTCTCCGTACGCACGCCAGCGATGCGTCCGTCTGAAATCAAAACCTCGGTCACCGCTCTGCCGGAGGAAATGTCAACCCCGCGATGCTTTGCGGCTTTCAGGGCAGCCGCTGCCAGCGCCCGCGGATCGACACTGCGCTCTTTTAAGAAAATAGCAGCCTGTTGGGGATCAGCCAGCGCCGGCTCGAACGCTGACAGCGGCGATGGCAGTTGATTTTCGGTGGAGAACCCAGCCCGCCCCTGCGCATGATCGGGAGGACACAACAGAATCGTTCCATCATCCCGAAGATCGACATCAACTCGGGATTCATCTTGCAGTTCGTGAACAAATTCGGGATACATCTGCGCACTGGCTGTCGCGAGCGGCCGCAAGGCCGGCGGAGTCTCCAAACTGCATTCAACCAACATTCCTGCTGCGGCATAGGAAGCCTCACGCCCTGGCTCTCCGCGCTCAACGATTAGGACTCGCGCGCCGCGTTTCCGTAGCGCAATCGACAGCGACAGCCCGATGATCCCGCCACCGATGATGATGACGTCCCAGGTCCTCACACACTGAATTGTAAAGGAGCATAGGCGGATAGGCGGGCGAGACGCCCGCCCGACAGCCGGCAAGATGCCGGCGCTACACAGAGAGGGTCGGCGCTATGCTACTTAGCCTCACAGCTTGCTTAGGAAATCCACGATTTCCGGCTGTTGCCAATCGACCGGACCGATGAACTTGCGGCGAAGTACGCCACCGCGATCGATGATGTAAGTCTCAGGAAACTTGAAAGTGCCGTAAAGGTTGTTGCTCTTCTGCTCTGGGTCGCGCACCACGAGCAGATCGATATTGTGGTCTTTCAGAAATTTGCGGTATGCACTCTCGTCCACATCAACGCTGACGGCCAGCACATCCACTCCCTTGCCCTTCAGCCTCTGTTGCATTTGCACGAGCGAGGGCATCTCCTCCACGCAAGGGGCGCACCACGTGGCCCAGAAATTCAGCACCACAATTTTGCCGCGCAGGTCGTTGAGACTAACCTTTCGATCGGCATCCTGCACCGTGAACTCCGGCGCGGGGTTGCCAATATGAGGAGGGCGCGAGCCGCTATAACAAGCAGCCAGCAGAAGAGTTAAAGACCCGACCAGAATCGAGGAACGACGCACAAAAGCTATAATATCGGATTTGCCCTATGCTGCCGTCCGATCCAGCTACGGCGCAGCTAGATGTCTCCGTAATCGTGCCCGCGCGAAATGAGGAAGCGTCTCTCGGCGCTTGTCTTGAATCGCTGACACGCCAGATCGGCGTCAGATTCGAAGTCATCGTCGTTGATGACGGCTCAACCGATCGCACTGGTGAAATCGCGCGGTCATTTACTGGAGTGCAAGTTATCGACGCTGGCCCGCTCCCAGAGGGCTGGACTGGCAAAAATAATGCGATGGCCTCAGGCGCGAAGATCGCGAAAGGGAAGTGGCTGCTGTTCACCGATGCCGATACCGTTCACAGCCCGACCTCTCTGGCCCGCGGATTGACTGAAGCAGAACTTCGCCAGGCGCAATTACTCTCTTATTCTCCCGAGCAGGAGCTCCGTGGTTTTTGGCAGAAAGCCGTTATGCCGGTCATCTTCGCCGAGCTAGCAAAAACGTATCGCCCGTCGGAGGTAAGCGATCCCAACTCGCCTGCAGCCGCTGCGAACGGCCAATATCTGCTGATCTGGCGCGAGGCTTACGACGCCGTCGGCGGCCACGCTGCTGTGAACGGAAAGTTGCTCGAGGATGTCGCGCTGGCACGGATCGTGAAATCGTCGGGTCGCAGAATCTTCTTCCGCTATGGCAAAGACGTTGTCCGCACCCGCATGTACCGCAACTTCACCCAGCTCTGCGAGGGCTGGAAAAAGAATCTGACGCTCTTGTTTCCCTCGACGCGACGATTGGCACTGCTGCGGTTGCTGGAATTTATTCTGATTTTAGCGAGCGCTTTGCTGGTGGTCATCGAAGCCATCAGCGGACGCACAAATTCCGCGCTCCTGTTGGCGACTGTTACCGTCGTCCTGTATGCGCTTTTCCTGGCGCGCATTCGCCGTGCACATTTCTCTTGGCGGACGAATGCGCTGGCTCTGCTCGGTCTTCCCCTGTTCGCGTATCTTTTGCAACGATCAGAACTCTGCTACAAGCAGGGTGCTGTAAGCTGGAAGGGAAGAGCATATAGCACGCGCTTGGCAGAACAAGAACCGGAGCGGCACTCTGCCACATCCGCGCACGCCGAGAATGCTCAGGTCTCTAAGCCACTTTCCGTGCTCACTCCGGCAGCGTCCGATCGAAACAATCCGCGCTTGACCCATTGAGGAATAAATGGTCTATCTAACCCGCAAAGCCGAATTCTCCGCTTCGCACTATTACCACAACCCGGACTTCACTCCGGAGGAGAACCAGCGCATCTTCGGCAAATGCAACAACCCAAACGGCCACGGCCACAATTACACGCTTGAAGTCACGGTCAAAGGAAATGTCGACCCACGCTCCGGCTTCGTGGTCGATCTGAAGCAGCTAAAAGAAATCCTCAATCGCGAAGTTCTCGACGCAATGGACCATCGCTTCCTCAACAAAGAAGTGCCCGAATTCGCCAAGCGCATTCCAACTACAGAGAACCTTGCTATTACTATCTGGCAGCGCCTGGCGCCAAAGCTGGAGATTGCACAACTTCACCGTGTGCGGATTTACGAAACTCCCGATCTGTTCGTGGATTTCTACGGAGAGGAATGAGAAACCGTGAGTAATTTTAGAATTGGTAATTGACCAATTTGATTCTCTTTGCGAACTTTGCGGATTTTCTTTGCGGTCTCTGCGGTTAAGAGATCTTTCCGCTAAAAGCGCGACGACTTCGCAAGAGATCCCGATTTTCGAATTGCAAAATTACCAAATCACTCAATTACTAATTGCATGAAAGCCCATCTCACGCGTCGTTACATGTTTTCGGCATCGCATCGGCTGCATAACGCCGAAATGTCGCAAGAGCAAAACCAGGCCACGTATGGCAAGTGCAACAACCCTTATGGGCATGGTCACAACTATGCGCTCGAAGTCACGGTAAGTGGTCCGGTGGATGAAACTACTGGCATGGTTTGTAATCTAACTGATCTGGATGGATTCGTTGAGCGCAAAATTCTGGAACACTTCGACAAGCAGAATCTAAACGTCTTGCCGGAGTTTGAGCGCGAGGTTCCGACAACAGAGAACCTCTGCACCGTCATCTACGATATTTTGCAGCGCGGTTTCAGCCACGCTCATCTGGAAAAGGTACGCATGGAAGAAACTATGATGAACTCATTCGAGTACGCCGGAGATGGCGAAATCCGCCATTAACATTAGCAACACGCACGTAGCGACAGCCGCCCTCGGCTGTCCACGAGTCATTAGAAGGGAACAGCATGACACCAGTCGAAACCGCAACCACCTTAACCAGCGCCACTTTTGAAGAACTTGTCAAAGAAATGCTCATCCGCCTCGGCGAAGACCCTGCTCGCGAAGGCCTCATCCGCACCCCAAATCGCGTTCACCGCGCCTTCGAGTTCCTTACCAAGGGCTACAAAGAAGATCCTGACGCCCTGCTGAAAAAGGCGCTGTTCACCGTCAGTTATGACGAGATGGTGATCGTCAAAGCGAGCACCACATGCTGCCGTTCTTTGGCAAGGTTCACGTCGCCTATATTCCCAAAGGCAAAGTCATTGGCTTGAGCAAGATTCCGCGGCTCATCGAAATCTTTTCCCGGCGCCTGCAAATCCAGGAACGGCTGACTACCCAAATTGCCGAGACGATTCAAAAAGCCATCGAACCGCAAGGAGTGGGCGTTGTCATTGAAGCCCGCCACCTTTGCATGATGATGCGCGGAGTAGAAAAGCAGCACTCGGCGGCAGTAACCTCGTCTATGCTCGGCTGCTTCCGCGATGAGCAGGAAACCCGTACGGAATTCCTGTCGCTGATCCGGAATAAGACCAATGGCATCTAGAGCCTTCGGAAGCACGGATATGAGAGCTTGTTCAATCTCCGAATGCCGGATATTGTTGTAGGGATTGCCATCTCGCAACCAATCTTCATCGCTTAAAAATTTCTTGCGACAACGCACCCGTCGCCAGACGCAGGTGCTCGCGCAAACTCTCCTCGCACTCGTAATCGCGTTCAGCCTCGGTGTGGCGCAGACGGCAGCGCAGCAGAGCAAGGAAGGTAGCGCTCTAAGTTCCGGCCAATCTACTGCGACGCAGTCGCAGCAGAATCCTGCTCGGGACCATGCCACTTCCAGCCCGGAACAGAAGATTTCCCCGGCCCAGGCGGAAGAGCTTTTCCGCTCCGTAGACGAAATCCTGCAATTCGC
>QIAB01000122.1:0-1886 GCA_003225455.1 Acidobacteriota bacterium | reverse complement strand
GCATGAGGTGAAACGCAAGCTGGTCAACCGCGAGGAGGTTGAGGCTTTCGTTGCCAAGCACACAACCGAGGACGAGGATGCAAAGCGGCTGCGTCGCTCCGAACTGGTGCTAAAAAAATTCGGTCTGCTGCCGCGCGATTTTGATCTGAGCAAGTTCTTGGTGGCTTTGTTAAAGGAACAGGTCGCCGGTTATTACGATCCCAAGACCAAGACAGTAAATCTGCTGGACTGGGTCGGTCCAGAGCAGCAGAAGCCGGTGCTGGCGCATGAACTCACCCATGCGCTTCAGGACCAGTCGTTCAATCTGGAAAAATTCATGAAGCCTGGGGACGTCGATCTGAACGACAAAGAAAACGTGACTCAATCCGACATTGACAACGATGAGATCAGCACTGCGCGGCAGGCAGTGGTTGAAGGCCAAGCTATGGTGGTGCTCGTGGATTACATGCTGGCGCCGCTTGGGCAGTCGATTAAGGATTCGCCGGAACTCGTAAACACCCTGAAGCAAGGCATGCTGGCAGCGACCGCGGATGCGCCACAATTCCAAAACGCTCCGCTGTATCTGCGAGAGGCGCTGACGTTTCCGTACCGCTATGGAATTGATTTCATCGCCGAGCTGCTGTTGAAGTCCGGTAAGGAAAAAGTATTTGCTGGACTTTTTCAGGATCCGCCGAAATCCACGCGGCAGATTATGGAGCCGAAAACATACATTTCGGGCGAGCGGCCGGAACCGATGCCCCTGCCCAATTTTAAAGAGGCATTCAAGAATTACGAGCGTTTCGACGTAGGTTCAGTGGGTGAACTCGATGTGGCTGTGCTCCTCGATCAGTATGCCGGCGCGGATGTTTCGCACGCGTTATATCCGCATTGGCGCGGCGGGTATTATTACGCGGCACGGCCGAAGGGCGATCCATCAGCGCCTTTGGCAATTCTGTATGTGTCCCGCTGGTCGAGCGCCGAAAAGGCAGCGGAGTTCGCAAAAATTTATGGCGCATCGCTGGCCAAACGATATGCGCGCGCCCGTGAGCTCGCTCAGAGTAAGAACCATGCGTCTCGGTTGCCCCTGAACGCAGCGAACCCCGGAAAGCACACCTGGCTCACTGAAGAAGGCCCCGTGGTTGTCGAACAGCAGGCTGATACCGTGCTAGTAAGCGAAAGCCTTGACCCGATCACCAGCGATCGGCTGGAAGAGGAAGTGTTTGGGGCGGCCGTGGCAACGGGAAGGTAACCCAGGTTTAAACTGTACGACCGACCTGATGCGATCCTTTTATATAATTTGCGATCGCTAAATCTGAGAAACTCCTGAGGAGGCGTATTGGCGCAAGCAGAAATCGGAATCATCGGTGGCAGCGGGCTCTACGCCATGCCGGGGCTTACCAAAATCAAAGAAGTCCGTGTGCGCACCCCCTTCGGGCAGCCGTCTGATCCTTATGTTCTGGGCACCCTCGAAGGCCGCAAAGTCGCGTTCCTGGCGCGACACGGGCGCGGACATCGCATTCTTCCTACCGAGCTTAATTTTCGCGCGAATATTTATGGCTTTAAGCAGCTTGGAGTCGAACGCATCGTTTCCGTTTCTGCTGTCGGCTCTCTGAAAGAAGAGCATAAGCCGATGGAGTTCATTATTCCCGATCAATTTTTCGATCGCACCCGCCATCGCGCTGATACTTTCTTCGGCAACGGAATCGTCGCACACATTTCTTTTGCTGATCCTATCTGCCCGGAGCTCGCCCGCGTTCTGGTAGCTGCCTGCAAAAAAGCTGGCGTGGTTGGCAAACGTGGCGGAAGTTATCTCTGCATGGAAGGGCCGCAATTTTCTACGAAGGCGGAATCGAACGTCTATCGCAGTTGGGGCATGGACGTGATCGGCATGACCAATCTTCAGGAAG
>QIAB01000121.1:426-9737 GCA_003225455.1 Acidobacteriota bacterium | reverse complement strand
CTCCACCATAACGCAAATTAGCTCGTGGAAAGATTCCTCCTCTGGATCGAGTGCGCAGATGAGAGGCGGCCGGCGATTGCGGTCACGGCGCAATCTTCGTCAGCAAGAAAGTTCGCGATTCACCAGGGCGTGATCGCCAGCACGCTCGCCACGGGACGAGCGCGTCCGATTGGCGGGCGAGGGCTCGTACCCTCCCCGGAGGATTAGCGGAAGGAAAAACGCTCCGGATTGTCGCGCTGTGTCCGGTCGCCCATGCCTTTCGCGAACAGTGCCGGGAGCAACGCCAGGGCGTGTCGGATACTTAGCTGGAAAGCCTCGGTGTTATTGAGACCGGCCGTTGCGGGAAGGGAGTCGAATTCTGGCAAGTCGAGCGTCTCGGCATCTTCACGAACCCGATTCTTCGCCGAGTTCCTGGAGGATTCTGGCTCGTATGGTGTCTGTGGCATAACGCTCCACAATTTCAGTGAATTCGCTGCTAAAGGTGTCGATTTTCGCCGCCTTGATCAAGTGTTTCACATCTTGGAGATCGACGCCAGCTTTAAAACGCTCCGGGCTGCGGAGCGCGTGCAATTTCATCGCGATGAGATGGAGCGGACTTGGAATGAGGAGGTTGAGACCCTTCCCGATGTCGCAACGGCGACTTTCGCCTCGGATTTTGGAGAAGGTCTGTGCATCGGCCAGCATCAAATCCACCGGGAGCGCTGCGGTCGGATCGTCCGCGAAACACAAGCGGATAAAATTTCCCGTCCGGTGAACAAGGGTGTAGCCGTGCTGTTTAAAAAAGGAGAGCCAACGCTCCGACTCACTCTCGCGCACCAAAAGGTCGACGTCGAAAGTGGTTCGTAAATAGGCGTGGAGATTAACGGCATTGCCTCCCACGAGCACCGATTCGAGTCCTTCAGCCTCGGCGCTGGCGGAAAGAGCGATGCTGTCGGGGGTCGCCATGCTGCTACGTGTTTGTTGATAATCCGTCCTAAGCGTCCGGTGCACGATACGTCTCGCTAGGCGGATGAGTAGTTGATGGTTGAGGGCTGAAAGTTGACTCCGAAAGCTTTCGCGAGTTGATGGATTGAGAAGCGGGCATTCGATTGACGCGGCTCTTTACCAAAAAAGCGGCGCAACGTCTCCGCTTTTTTTGCTACGTCGGTGCGATCGCGCGGAGATAGCGCTGCGCCGATCGCGATACGGCAGCTTTTGCGTCGGACAACACGTTCGCCTTCCACCAGGCGCCGTAGATTTGATCGAAGGCGAACGGTTCGATCGTTTTGAGAATGCGATGAATGGCCGCCGGTCCGAGCGGGACTAGGTTCGGATAGCTCCGCATGAAACTGACGTAACGACGGTCTTGCACTACTTGTATGATATCGCCGGTGAGCAACGCCCCCTTGCCGTTTGCGCCGGCCGGCCAGTGCAAGACGGTGCCGCCCTCAAAATGCCCGCCGCAATTGATCAGCGTGAGTCCGTCCCACAGCGACGTTGTCGTTCCTTCCAAAAACTGGATGCGCGGACTTTCGCGCATGACCCATTGGCGATCTTGCGCATGCAAAAATATTTGCGCATCAAAGCGCTCCGCCCATTCAACCATCGCGGAGTAATAATGCGGATGTGAAATCGCGATCGCGCGGATGCCGCCGCGCGCTTCCATTTCGGCGGCGGTCCTGTCGTCCAAAAGCGTGATGCAGTCCCAGAGCAAATTTCCAGACGGCGATTGTAAGAGCAATGCGCGCTGGCCGATAGCAAATTCCGGTTCCGTGCCGACGCCGAGAAGTTGCGGTGCTTCGTCTTCGAAGCGGTTATGATGATCCAATCTTAACCGTTCGAGCGTCGTCCATTGTTGACCCTGGTGACGAACAAATTGCCGTTCGTCCTCGCAAATAGGACAGCGTGGCGGCGGTTGCGCTGTCTCGCTGAATTGCGTTCCGCATTGCACGCAGATAAAATTTTCCATCTTAACGATTCTGTAGCGACGATCTTTGCTTGTCGCAAACAATTGGTGGATCGAGCAGTCCCTTGCTCGATGTTATTCAGGCGGCGAAGGCCGCATTGTCTTGCCATCGCCCGCGGAGCGGCCGATCCACCATACGAAACGCGCAACGACGTCGGCGGCCAATCTAATCAACCGCGCCGATGACTTTTAGTTCGACGCGGCGTTATAAATCGCAATCCAAAGTATCAGGAAGATCGACATAATTTTATTCCTTGTGGCGAATAGAGCCTGCGCCGGTGACATGTTTTTCGAGCGTTTTCGGGCTGCCGGAATAGGTCACGTCACCTGCGCCAGTGATCGCTACGCGGAGCGTATCGCTTGCACTCACGGACGCGCTGGCCGCTCCAGTAGTTGAAATTTCGACCGTCCGGGCCTGAAGATCTCTCGCTTTCAAATCGCTCGCGCCAGTCATGTCGGCCAGCAGTTTGTCGACTGCGCCGTCAAGCGTGACATCTGCCGCGCCGGTGGATTGAAGGAAAAACTTTGAGCCGGAGAGCGCGTGGGCGCTCAAATCGCTTGCACCGCTGAGTTTCGCTCCCAAGCGCATCGGACTGGAGACAATCACTTTGATGCCATGTGTCGGCCGAAGGCGCTCGCGCGTGCGCAGCTCGAGCCGATTGTCGATCTTGCGAGTGTCGATGTGGTGCAGCAAATTTTCATCCGTGGTGACGCTGAGCGACGGTGGCCCATTCTGCCATTCGATGTTGAATGCACCGCCGTTCGCGTGAATCTCGGAAAATTCGGTGATTGGCCGTTGCTCGGTGACAATGTGGCGATTACCCCGAATGCCGACTAAATCACAAGCCGGGAGAAGGGAAATCAGGGCGCTAAATGCGAAAAACGCGATCGCTCTCATGGGAAGTATTCTTTCCAGTGTGATGCAATCGGGCGGCACTTTGGATTCAAAAAATTAGGCAGGTGGATCGGCCGCTCCGCGGGCGATGCCAAGATAATGCGGCTTCGCTGCCTAAATTAACATCGAGGTCGCCGCGGCGACGACTGCTCGATCCACCTATTTTGTGATCTTGAGCTTCGCCGCCTCGGCCTTCTCCGTGTCGAGATAAAGATCTACCCGGTAATTGCCGGGGATCCATCCAGCGTCCGGCCGGGCCAGAATGAAAATGCCATGCGCAACCGGGCTGTCCGCGGTCGTGGTCGCTTCGTCAATGGTATAATCCGGAGGAATATCGGTGACGTTCTCCGCGACCCAGACCACGCGAATCTTCGCTCCAGCCCGCAGACCCCGCCCTTGCCAGCGCGCATATATCTTCGGTGTGTCCGCCCGGAATTGATTTGTTGATTCGCCCGTCAGCGCGTTGCCCACAGTCACGGAAATCTTTCTCGGCAGCGGCACCGGTTTTACTTCCGGCCTTGGCGCGATCTTCGGCCGTTCCTTTAATTCCAACGAAATGCGGCGCAGCAAATTGCCGTCGGGCATTTTTATCGTTGTTACATCCTTAACGATCCCGGTGCCGTTGACGAACCAGCGATCGATCGTCATCCGTATTGGCCTATTCTGTTCGCCATGAATATGAAATGCCCGAAACTTTCCAGCCGGAAGATCGACATCTTCCTTGGCCACGACATCGTAATGCTGGTGCACAGTTGCATCGGCCAGTTTGCCGTCGAACTCCCAGCTTGCGCCGGCTTTGAGCGGCGCGGCAACCATCGTTTGCGGCGGATCCAGTTTAGTCAGCTCGCCATATTGATCGATACGTGCCGCGCAAGAAATTCGGTGGTCATCCACTATCATCAGGTCGGTGTTCGTGATCACACCGTCGCGAATCATTTCGAATTTCAGCAAATTTTTGCCGTCCACTTCCTGCGTGCCGGTTATTCGATAAGCCGCCAGCCGATGAACTTTTCCGTCGGGCCCGGGTTTTGCGTCGGAAAAAGCGAACGCTTTGCCCGCCTCCTGCGTCATCTCATAGAACCACGTCGTTCCGTCCGCCGTGGGAACTAAATCCTCGCCGGACGCGAAGTTTAGTGGAATGGCCACAAGCATCAAACCGACAATCTTTTGCATGCGGGGAGGCTAGAAAGCGGGCGTAGGTCGGTCAACCCGTTGCCCTCTCTGACTTCCGCCCTCTTTTTGGCTTGGGTGTTAGCGGGATTTTTCGCAACGTCACGAAACTCCTCCATGTCGGGGCGCGTCAGATGTCCAATTTCATTCGATCACCTTGTGACGAAGCTGTCATTCGCTCGAGGACCGCAATTGCCCCTTGCGCCAGAGCTTCCGGGCCATGGATTCTTGCCGCCACAATTCTCGGCTCGAGCATGGCGTTTATCGACGGCACGGTGGTTAATGTCGCGCTGCCCGCTTTGCAATCGAGTTTGAGCGCCACCGTGGTGGATGTTCAATGGGTGGTCGAAGCCTATTCACTCACACTCTCCGCATTTTTGCTCATGGGTGGCGCGCTCGGAGATCGATACGGCCGTCGTCGCATCTTTGTTATGGGAGTGATGCTTTTTTCCTTTGCCTCGGCATGGTGTGGAGCTTCCACGAACATTCGCCAATTGGTTGTGGCTCGCGCCATTCAGGGCATCGGTGCCGCTCTGCTCGTTCCAGGAAGTCTCGCTATCATCAGCGCGTCCTTCCGCGATGAAGACCGCGGCCGCGCCATTGGCACATGGTCCGGCTTCACCGCAATCACCGCCGCGATTGGTCCGGTTATTGGCGGCTGGCTGATTGAACATATTTCGTGGCGCATGGTTTTCTTCATTAACCTGCCGCTCGCGATCGTTGTATTGTTCATTTCATTTTACCGCGTTCCGGAAAGCCGGGATGAAAAAGACAAACAACGGCTGGATTGGCTGGGCGCGCTGATCGCAACCATCGGTCTCGGATCGCTCGTCTACGGTTTAATCGAATCTTCGCGCCTGGGGTTCGGCCACGCCGCCGTCCTGACCGCACTAATCGCCGGCATCTTTCTCCTGCTCGCATTCCTGTTCGTCGAAGCGCGGGCGCGCAGTCCCATGTTACCACTCGCTCTCTTCCGTTCGCCCGACTTTGCTGGCGCGAACCTGCTCACACTTCTTCTTTACAGCGCACTCGGCGGTACCCTTTTTTTCCTGCCGCTGAATTTGATTCAAGTTCAACGTTACTCAGCCACCGCCGCCGGCGCGGCTTTGCTTCCTTTTGTTTTGATCATGTTTCTTCTATCGCGATGGTCCGGCGGTTTGGTGCAGCGTTACGGTGGCAAACTTCCGCTGATTAGTGGTCCAATCATCGCGGCGACCGGTTTTGCTCTTTTTATCGTGCCGGGAGTGGGAGCCGATTACTGGACAAAAATTTTTCCTGCGATTGCCGTGTTGGGCATCGGCATGGCTGTAAGCGTCGCGCCGCTCACCACGACGGTCATGGGCGCGGTCTCGCCCAATCGCGTCGGCGTCGCCTCGGGAATCAATAACGCCGTCTCGCGCGCGGCCGCGCTCCTCGCCATTGCCGTCCTCGGCATCGTGATGTTGAAGGAATTCAATCGTTCGCTCGACCAGCATTTGTCCAAAGCTCAGGTGCCGGCCGCCACACAACGCTCGTTGGACGAGCAAAGAATCAATCTAGCCGCGGCGACGCTTCCCAAAGAGATCGCGCCCTCCATGCGCGAGATGTTGCGTAAAGCGATCGATGAATCTTTCGTGCGCGGTTTTCGCACGGTCATGTTGATCGGCGCCGGACTCGCGCTCACGAGTGGGATCGCATCCTTATTGTTTATTAGCGGCCAGCCCAAATCTCGACATGATCAGTAACGCCATGAAAAATTCCGTTGGCCGTGCGTTTGCACAGAGATTTTCGCCGAACCCGCCACAGGCGGGCAGCTCCTTCAAAAGAAATCATGTTCTCGAAGGAGCTGGGCGACCCAGCCGATTGATACAATTGGCTGCCCTTTGGGCGCGACGCGGGTCGATTCTGTCGATGTCGATCTTGTGCGGAATCGCATTCGCCGAAGATGTACCGTCCTATTCGAAGCACGTCGTGCTGGTTGTTTGGGACGGAATGCGCCCCGATCTCGTGAACGAAACAAACAGCCCGACGCTTTGGAAGTTGGCCCAAGACGGTGTCGTCTTTCGTAATCATCATTCGGTTTATCCGAGCGCGACCAATGTGAACGGCACTGCGCTCGTGACCGGGGCTTATCCCGGCCGCAGCGGAATCATTGCGAACCACGACCACGAATTTCGGCCTGAGATCGACAACAAGAAGATAATCGACGTCGAGGCCCCAGAGGTTGTGCGCAAGGGAGACGAGATTTCCGGCGGTAAATACGTCGCGCTCCCGACAATCGCCGAACTTGTTCGCGCGACCGGCCGGCCAAGTGTCATTGCCACGGCGAAAACCGTTGGGCTGTTGCAAGATCGACATCTCGATTCAGCGCGCGACAAAAATTCCAGTGCGCTTTTCGCCGGTCAGATGCGCTCGCCCCAGACGCTTTCGTCGGTCGTATCGCTGCTCGGTCCATTTTCGGCGTTTAGTTTTGCGCAGAAGGATTCGTGGACCACGAAAGCGCTAACCGACGTTTTTTGGAAGAACGGCGTCCCCGCGTTTTCGCTTTTATGGCTGAGCGAACCGGATGGAACGCAACATGAAACCGCGACGGGTTCGGAAGCCGCGCGCGCCGCGATAAAATCGAGTGATGACAGTCTGGCGGCGGTTCTCGCTGCGTTAGATAGACAACGTACAAGATCGACAACGGACGTGTTTGTCGTTTCCGATCACGGCTTCTCGACCATCGAGCGCGCGTTGGATTTGCGAAAGATTTTGAAAGACGCCGGCTTCGACGCCGTGACCGAGTTGACCAGCGCGGCGAAATCCGGCCAGATCATCCTCGCTGGCAACGGCGGCACTGTTCTGTTTTACGTTATCCGACACGACGCAGCCGTGATTCAGCGCCTGGTTGAATTTTTGCAGCAATCCGATTTTGCCGGGGTCATTTTTACGCGCGAGAAGTTGCCGGGAACGTTTGGTTTCGAAGCCGCCAGGATCGACAACGAACATGCGCCCGATGTGGAAATGGCGTTTCGTTGGAACGAAAACAAAAACCAATTCGGCGTTCCCGGAATGATCGATGCTGATTGGCAACGAAAGGCAGGCGGGGGGACTCACGCGACGCTCAGCCGATTCGACATGCACAACACCCTCATCGCTGCTGGTCCGGATTTTCGTCGCGGTGAAGCGGATGACCTGCCAAGCGGGAATGTCGATCTTGCGCCGACGATTTTGGCCGTGCTTGGCATCAGCTCAACAGAAAAATTGGATGGACGTGTTTTGGCGGAAGCGATGAACATGCCCGCGCCTGTGCCTGAAACCGCCAATGAGACAATTAAAGCGCCACGCGAATTTCCTTCCGGTAAATGGGAACAAACGCTGCGGATTGCGCGCGTTGGATCGACAATTTATTTTGACGAAGGTAACGGCGTTTTTGCTCGGAAAAGGTAGGGACGCCGCGTGGAGCCGTCCTGAGCGGAGTCGAAGGAGCATCGGGATAGTGCCGCATTGACTTTCATATCGCCGCTCACTACCCTCGTGAAGATGTTTCGCGTTGCTGGCCGGTTCGTGACGATCCTCGCGCTTTGCTGCGCAATCGGTCTGCATTGGATCGCGCTTCAGTCGCTCGCCTGGACGGCAATGATTGTTGAGTACTCGAAGCACGCGCCGCTGCGAGCAGCAATCACTCAAACTTTCGATGGCGCGCATCCGTGCTCGCTTTGCCACGCGGTGAACACGGGCAAAAACTCCGAAAAGAAAACTGATTTGCAGTCGCCAACCCCGAAGATCGACATCATCTGTGCGGTGAGCACAATTCGTTTAATCCCAGCGTTTACGCCGTTCGCCTACGTGCCGGGTACGTTTTCTTCTCCTGAAATCACAAGCGCGCCGCCGGTTCCTCCACCTCGCTCTTTGAGCTAACTGCGATTGGGCTCGGCTGCGCCGTGCGTGTGCACGGATCGCAGCAGTGCCCATCAACAATCGGGGACGGCCGCGGCATTTCGCTACGCCGTTCCCATTTTTCGGAGGAACCGAATGAAAATTTTACGTTTGCTTTGTTTGCTCATTCTCATCAGCGCCGGCGAATTTACGAGCCGCGGATGTGATTTATGCGGTTGTTACACGCCGCAGCTCGAAGCGATGCCGCAGATGGAACCGATGTCGTCACCATCATGGCTGACCGGGTGGTACGCAGCCATCAGCGAGCAATTCACGCATTTCGGTACGCTCCAGTTCAACGGAGGCAAGATCGACAACCCAACTGGGCAATACGAAAACAGCTCGATCACGCAGCTCGTTGCGGGGTACGACATCACCAGCCGTTTCGCGCTTCAAGTGAACGTCCCGCTCATTTACCGCGAGTTTAAACGACCGGAAGGTTTCGCCATTGATCGTGGCACGGTCTCCGGCCTCGGCGATGTCTCGTTGTTGTTAAAGACGGTGGCCTTTCACTATTCGTCGCCGGCTCGCAGAACATTTGACGTCGAGGGCAAAAATCCAATCGCGATCGAGCACGAACCCGACTTGACGGCCTCGGTGATTTTGCTCACCGGAATAAAATTCCCGACTGGCGATAGCAGCCGGCTTGAGGAAGAATTTCACGAGGTCGAAATACCGGGTGCGCCCGAGAGCGGAATTCATGGCCACGATCTCACACTAGGGACTGGCTCGGACGACGGTATTTTTGGCGAGCAAACGTCGTTGCGATACAAAAATGTTTTCTTTGAAACAAACGTGCAGTTCACCTGGCGCGGCGACTCGCCAACGATCTGACTTGGAGCATCGGGCCGGGTTATTATTTCATTCGGCGACACGACATGATTATCGGTCTGCAATGTATCGCTTCCGGCGAACACAAAGGGGTCGATCGATTTCGCGGCAAACCGGCCGAGGACACCGGCATCACTTCTATTTTTCTTGGGCCGCGCCTAGTTGCGTCGCGCGGCCGCCTCAGCGCCGAGGTGGCCGCGGATTTTCCAGTCAAGATCAACAATACAGCGCTTCAAGTCGTTCCCGATTATCGGTTACAGGGAGCGATTTCATTTCATTTCTAACGGCGGCTGCGCAGACCACGACAAAGCCGGAGCCTACGCGGTCCCGGTAATCTCGGATGGCTTCTCCCGGGTCGAGCTCCACGGTTTGATACCCTTTTGACGCTGAGGGCAAAGAAAAATTAAAAAAAAGCTTGCATGTGGGGGTGTGTTATAGTCAACTATATCACTATATGAGGAGCAGTGGTTAATGTGGAACACAGGATGGATCGTGAATGGAACGACAGTCAGCCGATTTACCGCCAGCTTCGCGACCGTGTCGTTG
The DNA here is from genome assembly GCA_003225455.1 of Acidobacteriota bacterium. Taxonomy (GTDB): domain Bacteria; phylum Acidobacteriota; class Terriglobia; order Terriglobales; family Acidobacteriaceae; genus QIAB01. The sequence goes on along the minus strand of QIAB01000121.1, from coordinate 450 downwards.
CTATGATTCTTGACGGCGTGCTCA
>QIAB01000121.1:0-335 GCA_003225455.1 Acidobacteriota bacterium | reverse complement strand
GACGAGCAACTTGTCGAGAAGAAGCGAGGTCTCGGCATGTTTGTCAAAGTCGGCGCGCGCGATCTGCTGCTCCAAGGCGAACGCCAGAAGTTTCTTACGGAACAATGGCCGAGGGTGGCCGCAACCATTCAGCGACTCGGCATCACACCGAAAGAACTGCTGCGTGCGGCCGCAACCGGCCGGTCGACGTCAAAGACTAGAAAGGAGAAGCGCTGAAGCCATGGCCTGCATAGAAGCACGCGGCCTCCGCAAGGCCTTCGGCGCAACCATCGCGCTGGACGGCGTCGATTTGCGTGTCGAAGAGGGCCGCATTCTCGGAATTATCGGTCCCAACG
>QIAB01000075.1:45400-80616 GCA_003225455.1 Acidobacteriota bacterium | reverse complement strand
GCGGAAAAAACACATTGGAGTTTCCCAGCACGTCGTGATCGAAAAAATTCCTGGCGCCGGTTCTAAAATTTGTTACATCGAAAGTCCAGCCTTTAAGCGGAATTGTCAGGCCAAATTCGCGCTGCTCGTCCCGCTCGCCACGAAGCGGTAGAAAAGACTGATCGGCATTCAACGACGGATTCGTAACTGTGACCAGCGGCGGAGCCTGATAATAACGTCCATAAAACGCACGCAAGACCCAATTGAGGTGTGGAATCTGAATCGCCGCGCCGACTCGTGGATCGGCAGCGTTCTCATTCACTGGACCGCCGTAGTGCGTCAGGCGAAGACCTCCATTCAGGGTTAGCCAGCTCGCCGCTTTGAATTGGTCTTCCAGAAAGACCGCTTCCACGCTAGCCCAAGGGGTGGTTCGCTGCGGCGCGACACTGCCGCCCGCTCCCGAGTTATCCACTACCGAATAGAGCTGATTATCCCGCTCGCCAAAAACCTGGAGGCCGGCATGGAAATTGTGCCGCCCACGCACCACTCCTACGGTTGTAACGCCGCCAATGTAATTCGATCCGCGATCGTATTCCGAGCGGATCGCGACTTCTGGACTTCCACTGTAATGAGCCTGGTTGAAGTGGTAAAATGGTGAGATGGTGATCAGAACTTCATTCGCCGCCGTGTGCAACCAGGAAAAATTGGCGAAATCGTCGCGCTCGTTCTCGACATCGTGGACAGTGTCGCTGGACGCGGGATCGATCGGTACTTGATAGTGATCGCCGCGAGCCGAGGTAGTGAGACGAAGCTGGTCGGCGGGCGTTTTGTTGAAGATAATCGATCCAAAACCGCTTAATCCCGCAGCTTGATCGTTGATGATTCGGGGAACCGGCGTCTCCAGACCTAGATCCGTCCGATAGCCCGAAAGGCTTCCGTAATAAGCGAAGCGCTCGGTGTGATCTCCAAAGCTGATCTGATCATTTGTGTTGTTGAAACTTCCATAGCTGGTGACAAGCTCAGCGTCCCGATTGCGCTCGAAACCGGAGCGGGTAACAACGTTGAACACGCCATAAGTGCGATCGCCGTATTCTGCGGAATAACCGCCCCGTTGCACCTCGAGATAATCAATATCTTTTGGATCAAACTGCGGCCCAACGTTGGAAGCAATACTCGTGTTTGGAACCGGTACGCCATCAAGCAGCCAGCTCACCTGATGCCCGCCGCGAATATGGAGCAGATCATGCACCATGTATGCGCTGGGGACGTAATTCGTAATCATCGCAAGACTATTGGTTTGGTCGGCGCCGGGCGTCGAGGCGATCTGCTGCCGGCTGATTACACTCTGCGTGGTGGAAGATTGCGGATTGACCGTCGACGCAGTGTCTCTGACTTCGACGGTCTCTCTGGATTGTGCGATCGTCAGAGGGAAATGCAGACGGGCGTCGCGGCCAGAAGTCACCGTAAGCTTTTGCGCTTGAGTCGCAAAGCCGGCGAGTTCAACTGCAATCCGATAATCTCCCAACGGCACACTGTCGAAGCGAAACTCGCCTGCGTTGTCGGAAACGGCGGATTTATTCCAATCCGAAGTTGTCGAGCGCAAAGTGACCTGCGCGCCCTGGACGGGCCGGTGCTGCGGATCGTGAATGAGTCCGCTGATTGATCCAAAAATCGAAGCTCCGGCCGTGCTCGCTAAGAGCGGCAAAATCGCAAGCAGCGCAACGCGAATCTTGAACATGAGTTCTCCTAGGCGAATTGGTTCGCCGAAATCCTGGCAACGACTGCAAGGAATAGCTCCGCGCCCATAACGCAACGACGACACTATTGAATCGAATGTGCCTTAGGGCGGGGCTTAGTGAACTGTCAGGAAATGGTGAATTGCGGAGGTGCCCGAGCCGAGACGGATTTCTCGGCGTGCCGCATGGGAAAGGCTTGCTGTATGCCTGCATTAAAAGGAGTCACACCAAGTGCGATATGGGTTGGGAGCGCTACGGGCGCCTGCGTCCAATGCGTAGTTGCCAGCGATGTGCAGCAGCGATGATCCTGGTGTGAAACCGCTTGAAACGCGCTCTCATTCCCAGAATGGCGCATGGGCTTGCGCACGCAACAAGCATGCGGGGACGTAGCAGAGATCGCCAGAGCGACGGGACCGAAGGTGCCCGTCAGCATGAGCAACAGCAAAATTCTGGCTGTCCAGCGATTCATGAGAGTGTTGCTAAAGCGAAATCAATCACTCTAAAGATCGACCAGACAAGGATAGGTCACGAACCTATCAGATGCAACTTTCTCACTTGCTGGAATCCCACTTCCAAAGTACCCAGCGTCCGCCGTTAGTGAACAGGATCACGAGGCACATCACTAGGAAAATCAGGTCGTAGTGCCAGCCGGACGCCTTTTCTCCCCAAAATCCGGTATGCCAGACGAGAATCTTTCCGTGGATAGCCCCGAGCATCAGCAGAATTAGACCCAGCGCAGCAAGTTGAGTCAAAACGCCAAACATGATTCCTAAGCTGCCGAGCACTTCGGCCATGCCGAGAAAAATTGTGAAACCCCTACTCATACCGATGCTCTTGCTGCGCGCTTCAGAATCTTTGAGATCGGCCCAGCCGCTGCTGATAAAAACAATACCAGCCATCACACGAAGCAGGAGCAGTCCGAAATCAGTAAAGCGGGCAAGTTGAGGGAACATGGAGGTTCCGAAGACCTGACGCTACGCCCAAGAGTAGCTCGTGAGCAATACGCATGAACCCTGTTGCGGGTAGTGGCTACTTTGCGCCCTTGGCGAATGCTCCGCGGCCTTTGCGGTTAAGAGCTTTTGCCGCAAAGCTCACAAAGGTCTCCCAAAGCACGCAAAGATATCTTTCGTGTGTCGCGGCTTTTCATCATTACCCTCAAACTAACCCACCACCGCCCTGCGCGGTGGGTTGAGCCGTGAAATTCCTGTGTGTTAGGATTTTAGGTTTTGACAGGCTGTCTGATTGCGGTAGGCAGATCATCCTCTTCTTCTCTGGATCTTATGTGCCCGCCGTAGCTTTAGATCCGTGTTTCCCGCGAAACATGCCGAGCTTCGCTCGGCCGGACAGCCGAGGGCGGCTGTCCCTACGTGGTCTGTAGAGGCTGCCTGCCGAAGGAGCGAACTCATGAAAGTTTATGAAGGCGCAAATATCCGTAACGTAGCTGTGATGGGCCACGGGCACGCGGGCAAGACCTCGCTCGTCTCAGCCATGTTGTACACGGCGGGCACCACCCAGCGCATGGGGCGTGTGGATGACGGAAGCGCTCCTACGGACTACGACGACGAGGAAATTGCGCGGAAGATGTCGATTTCTGCGGGTCTGGCCCACGCCGAGTGGGGCAAGACCAAGATCAATTTGCTGGATACGCCCGGCTTCAACATGTTAGTCCACGAGGCCAAGATGGTGTTGCCCGTCGTCGATGCGGCTTTAATCGTTGTAGATGGCGTGGCCGGCGTGGAAGTGGTAACGCAGAGGGTTTGGAATTACTGTGAGGAATACAACACGCCGCGCGTGATCGTCGCGAGCCGCATGGATCGCGAGCGCGCAGACGCGGATCGAGTGCTCGAATCCCTTACCAATGCTTTCGGACGAACCGTCATCCCTCTCGAGTTGCCAATCGGAAAAGAGAAGAATCTGAGCGGCGTGGTCGATCTGGTCCGCATGAAGGCGTACTCCTACGAACTCGGCGGGAACGGCAAAGGAAAAGAAGGCGAGATTCCTGCCACTATGAAAGAGGTCGCCCAGGCAGCCCATGAAAAGCTGGTCGAAATGATCGCTGAAGGCAACGATGCTCTGATGGAGGAATTCTTTGATAAGGGCACGATTCCCGAGGAGCACCTGATCCCTGCTCTGCACGATGCCATTCGCGAGGACAGGATTTTCCCGGTTTTGTTCGCGTCGGGCCTAGGCAACATCAGCACTGACCGGCTCATGGACTTCATCGTAGAGTTCACTCCGGCAGCGACCGAGCATGAAGCTATCCGCGGCGATGTGACTTCCGGCAATGGCGAGCCGCCACAGCGCAAGGTATCAGACTCTGAGCCCGTCTCGTTGTATGTCTTCAAAACGGTTTCCGATCCCTTTGCCGGCCGCATTTCATACTTTAAAGTCTTTTCCGGCGTGCTGAAGAACGATGCCTCGCTGCAAAACTTCACCCGCAGCACACAGGAGAAGCTGGCGCACATTTCTATCATGCAAGGTAAAACTGCGGTGCCCATCACTGAGTTGCACGCGGGCGACATTGGAGCAGTCGCGAAGCTGAAAGACACGTTGACCGGCGATACGCTTGGTGACAAGTCTGCGCCGATTCAATATCCCCGTGTGAAACTGCCCGAGCCAGCGATTACATTCGCGATCGAGCCGAAGACGCGTGCCGACGAAGACAAGCTGGGCCCCGGCATTCATAAGTTAATGGAAGAAGACGCCATGCTGCGCTTCTTCCGCGATCCCCAAACGAAAGAATTCCTGATCGCTGGCACTGGGCAGCAGCATATCGAAGTAGCCGTCTCGAAGATGAAGAAGCGGTATCACACGGAGGTGAATCTCAAAGCACCCAAAGTTCCTTATCGGGAGACTATCCGCGGACGCGCCGATGTTCAGGGCCGCCACAAGAAGCAGACCGGCGGCCACGGGCAGTACGGTGACTGCAAAATCAAGATGGAGCCGCTGCCGCGCGGTTCTGAATTCGAGTTTGTGAACGACATTTTCGGGGGCGCCATTCCTAAAAACTTTATTCCTGCGGTAGAAAAGGGAATCAAAGACGCTGCTTCTCGAGGATATCTAGCTGGTTATCCAGTAGTGGATTTTAGAGTGGTCCTTTACGATGGTTCGTATCACGATGTCGATTCGAACGATCTCTCATTCCAGTTGGCGGGCCGGATCGCGTTCAAAAAAGCCATGGAACAGGCCAAACCCACGCTGCTGGAACCCATCATGAACGTCGAAATCACCGTGCCGGACGAATTCGCCGGCTCAATCATGGGCGACTTGAACAGCCGCCGTGGCCGCATTCAGGGCATGGACAACAAAGGTGGAAACACTGTCGTCAAAGCCGAAGTGCCAATGTCCGAGATGCTCACTTACGGCGCCGATCTAACATCGATGACCCAGGGCCGTGGCAGCTTCAACATGGAGATGCACCATTACGATGTTGTGCCGTCGCAATTGCAGGAGAAAATCATCGAGAAGGCGAAGGCGGAGAGGGGGGAAGTGAAAGAGGAGGAAGAGTAGCGGGTCGTCAAGATGACTGGTGAAACGGAGGGGTAACCGTGAGCCCAGATAGGCCAATCGAAATGAATAAAGCAGTCGAGTTGTTGTTCAACGACTGTTCCAAGAAATATTTCGATCAGGCAGAAAAAGACAGGGTGCCGGTCGGAAAAGACGGGCAGGATTTTGAGGATGCGGTCGCGGATGAAGGAAGCATCGAATTGATAAGTGTTGACAGGTGACTTGCCGAACTTTAAGTAGTGGCACATACTTCAACATCTGTCCGAGCGAATTCAGTGCCCTTGGCCAGGACGGGCTCGCCAGTGGCTTTCGCCAGAGCGTACACGAAACAGTCTCCGAAGTTGAGTGCCGCAGGGTGACGACCTTTCCCGTACTTGCGCCAGGCGGAGCGCGCCAGTTCGGCCTGTTCCGCATCCACGGCGACGATTTGAAGGGCGCGCACGGCAAACAGATCGAATTCGCGGCCCGCGCCTTCTCCGCGGCGAGCTTCGATTACCATGCCCGTTTCCAGCACGGTCGCGGCAGAGATCAGGCGAGTGTTTGCGGCTAGAATCGCGGCGCGGAAGACATCGCGCTCCATTTCATGGAAAAAGATTGCCGCCAAGGCGGAGGTATCTATGACCATTGCATTCCCGCCTCAACGAGGGAGACCATCTTCGTCGTATCCGATTATCTCGTCTGGAGTGCGAGAATCGAGATCGGGCATTTCATCCACACGCCGCAAAATGTCATCGAGTTGGGCTGCGAGGGCCTGGCTCCGGCGGTTATTCTTGAGCCGCTCCAACCGCTCTTCCAACGCTTTCTGAATGGCACCGGTTAGGCTTTCCCCGGTCTTGGCTGCAATCTCGCGGGCTAGCTGCTCCGTCTCTATACTCTTGATACTAATCGCCATAGCACATCAAGTATAGCATTATAGACAAAAGTATAGAAACACTATTATTCCGTAGTTTTCAACCCTGCAGTCTTAGCCAACTTCGCCTGCCGCTCATCAAACGTCCAAAAGCGTTCCGCCTTTAATTCCAGTGCGCATGCGACATGCAGGGTGTCGAGTGTGCGCATCCCAAGCTTCGGTCCATAGCGGCGACCGAGTTCGGCGCAAAGATTAAAGGCATTTTCCGGCATCGCAGTCTCAAGGTATAAGCCGTCGGCGCGGTCACGCTGCAAGATTTGGAAGATAGCGGCAGCGGCAGTTTGGGAAATCTTGCGATAGAAGACCTGCTTGGCGATAGCATGAAAACATTCAGCTAAGTTGAGTGGAGTAAACCAAACGCGTGGATTCTGTCGCATCCACTCCTGCGTGACTGCGGAATGCGAATCTTCGACGTAGAGCGCGGCGAGGAAACTGCTGTCAGCGTAGACGGTCAGAAGCGTCCTCGGTCCTTTATCAAGTCATCTACTATCGTCAGGACTTGATCTCCGAATATTTTTTGGCGGCGGGCGGCGAAATCGGGCCACTTCACGGGTTTTTCTTCCTGCTTCTCCGGGACGATGCGCGCAATGGGACGGTCGCGGTCGCGCAGTTCGACCGTCTTTCCGGCGCGGAGCCAAGCCTTTAGGCGGCGGGTGTCGCGAAGCTGGCGCATGTTTACCGATGGCATAGATACAAATGTGACACATTATGTGTCACATTGTCAAGAAGCAGCCACTGGCGACCCATCTCAACTACAATCAGCTTTCAACGTCCACGAGAGACATCCAAGACTTGGACGCGAGGTCAAAATGAAGCTGTTGCTGATTCTTATCGGAGTTCTTGCCGTGACGACTCTTGCTGGCGCGACCGACACGCAAATCTTTTCTACATCCGCAGGTCCGGTCAAAATCACGCCCCTTTATCACGCCAGCACGCTGATCGAGGCTGGAGGAAAGACAATCTATCTCGATCCCGCCAAGCCAGCGAAACTTTCAGGGCTGCCCAAAGCCGATCTCATTCTGATTACCCACATTCATCCGGACCACATGGACCCCGATTCGATCAAGGAAATCAGCAAGGCAGGCACGGAGATTCTAGCGGCGCAATCTGTCGTCGATACCGTCACCAGCGCCAAGCCGGTGTCCAATGGAGAAACCAAGAACTGGCAGGGATGGACCATTGAGGCTGTCCCGGCATACAACCTGAAGCGCGGCCCCGCGCCCGGACAACTCTTTCACCCTAAAGGACGCGACAACGGCTACGTTCTCACCTACGGCGGCAAGCGCTTCTATTTCTCGGGTGACACCGAAGACGTTCCGGAAATGCGCGCCGCCCTCAAGGACATCGACGTGGCCTTCGTGTGCATGAACTTGCCATACACGATGCCGCCCGAGGAAGCTGCAGAGGCTGTCAAAGCCTTTCATCCAAAAATCGTGATCCCGTATCACTACCGCGGATCAGATCTCAAAATATTTCAAAAGGCATTGGAAGGAACTGGCATTGAGGTCAGGCTCTTGAACTGGTATCCGCAGGGGTAGACGCTTTAGCGGCGAGCCCGACCGCTAGTGGTCGATCAGCCACGAATTGCGAGGCAGAGGAGCAGTAGAGTTCGTCCTCTCAGTTTGTGCCCGGGAAGCATTGCTCGACCTCACGCTTTCCGCTACAGTTGCTCAAGAAAGGTTTCCGAAATCATCGGCGGGCCCTTAGCTCAGCGGTTAGAGCAGCGGACTCATAATCCGTTGGTCCCAGGTTCAAATCCTGGAGGGCCCACCACAAACTGCGCTTCACTCACCAAGCCGCGCGACTCAAGGCACTGTCGCCTTAATCTCCGCCGAGAATCCGCTTTCGTGCCCGACGTCGTCTACGCTGGTCACAACGTAGTAATAAGTTTTGCCGCTGCTTACCGTGGTGTCAACATAGCGTGCTTCGGGCACTCCCGAAGCAATCTTCACGTATTGGCTGCCCGATGTGGTACTGCGGTACACGTTGTAACTCTTCACCGGCGCACCAGGCTTCCCGGCTGGCGCTTGCCAGTTGAGGTTCACACGATGGTGGCCGTGAGCCTTGAAGCCCGATTTCAGCCTGACCGCACCTAAAGCCACTATCAGGACCGCCACCAGAAGAATTGTGATCTTCTTCGCCATACTCGTTCTCCTAAGCAGAGCATCCATCCGACTGAAGGCAGCTACCTTCCAATTCCTTGCCTGTCAAAGCCTTAACATTTTCTCAAGTCCGGAGCTGGCCACCTATTCCGAATCACGTAATACTTGCATACGAGCTGGAAAAATCGCTGTACCGTAAGCCCTGATTAGAGTTACCCCGTTTACCGGATTCTAGTGACCTTCCGATCTGCCTAAGCTTGGGTTTGCATTCTAAATATCCCTCGGAGGGAGAATAAGTTTATGACAGCCAGAGCGACATTTCTCTTTGTGTTGCTTTTGGGGGCGAGCTGGGCAATCGCTCAGACCACAACCCCCGGAAGCACATCTCAGAGCGGTTCGACGTCCAACCAGGGAACATCCAGCAGTCAAAGTTCATCCACCGGCCAAACCGATACTAATGGAAACCAAAGCTCGTATGGCCAGAGCACGGCCAACCCGAGCACCCAGAGTGGCGCGACTTCTAGCACTAGCCCCAGCGGCCAGACTGAAGCGACCCCGGCCACGAGTCCGGCTGGCCAAAGCGGCGCGGACACGGGAACTAACGCCACGGGCAACTCCGTTCGTGGATGCCTGAACGGCTCCGCCGCTAGCGGCAATTACACATTAACCGACAGCCAAACCGGCGCCACGTACACGTTGATGGGCAACACGGATGCGCTTCGCACCCATGTCGGTGAGCAGGTCGAGATCACTGGGCAACCAATGGGCGGCATGAATGCTTCAGCGAACAGCTCGGCAAATGGAACTTCAGCTTCGAGCTCTGTCACGCCGGGCGCCAACCCGAGCCATCAGGCGGGAGCAACCAGCAATCGCACTGGAACCGCCGGCAGTATGGGCGCAGGAAATAACACTTCCAGCGCTGCGGGTACAAATTCGTTCCAGGTTAGCAATGTGACAAAAGTTGCGGATCACTGTTCAACTTCGGGTAGGGGTCCGACTGCGTCGCTAGGATCAACCGTGCTGATAGCTTCTAACTCGGCCCCGCAGACCGGATCCACTGCCGGTTCAGCCGCCAGTTCCAGCACGAGTTCCTCGCCACAGACCGGAACAAGTACTACGAATTCCGGCATGAGCACGACACCTCAGACTGGAACGACTACGTCGCCCACCACCACGACGCCGGGGCAGACTGCTCCTTCTACATCACAGACGCCTGGAACTACACCGAATACAACTCAGACGCCAGACATGAATTCCCAAGGCACGCAGGCCACGCCGGGTGCCGTGACTCCAACGCCGGGGACAGCAACGCCAGCCCCTGGCACCGCGACACCGGCGCCGGGTACTGCGATGCCGGAAAGTACTCCGAGCACGACTCCCACGCCGCAAACCACCCCAAGCACAACACCCGAGGCAACTCCCAGCACTACGCCGGGGACGACGACAACTCCGAGCACAACTCCTGGAACGACGCCTCCGGCTAGCCCGACTACTCCGGGAACCGTTCCCCCGAATGGAACGGCTCCTCCGAGCAACACCGCGCCCACGACCACAACCCCTCCGCCTCAGCTATAAGGCTGGATGGAGTTCGCAGCTTTGGGCCCACTTCGGTGGGCCTCAAGTTTGTGCGCGCAAGGCAGTCCTCTGTCTGTGAGATAATTTCCCCTCGCTCTTACTGCGAGGAGTGTCATGGCAGAACGCAAAGTTTTGTGCGTCAAGCTTAAGAAAGAACTTCCCGGCCTGGAAGAACCTCCCTTCGATACCGAGCTGGGCAGGAAGATCTACGAGAACGTCTCCCAGGAAGCGTGGGACTCGTGGACGGAATTCTGCAAAATGCTGCTGAACGAATACCGGCTGAATCCGGCACGGCGCGAGGACCAGGAAGTCATCGTCAAGCAGATGGATCAGTATTTCTTCGGAGAGGGAGTAGCTCCGCCGAAAGAGTACGTGCCTCCGGCACAGAAATAACCGCTTTCGGCACGGCCCAGGGGTTACCCAATCGGATACTCTGAAACACTCTTGTAATAACCTATTCATCACTCCTTAACATTCGCTCTGTACAAATTAAAGTGATGAGTTCTGCCGTTTGCGACACGCTCATCCTCTCCGACCTGCACCTCGGGTCGGACGTAAGCCGCGCCGATGACGCCCGGCGCATGCTGCGGCGGCACCGTTTTCGCAGATTGATTCTGCTGGGCGATATTTTCTCCGATCTGAATTTCGGCCAACGCTGAGTTGGAAAATCTGCGCGATCGCTGGAAGGAAATTCAAACCGCTTTTGTGGACGAACCCCGTAAGGCCGAGCGGTATGGGTGGAGGGCAATCACGACCATGGCCTGACAGATGTCATGTCCCACGTGGTGGGGGTCAAGGTGTATGAGGAGTATGTGTGGGAGTATGAGGGCCTGCGCCATCGGGTGATTCACGGCCACCAATTTGATCGCTTTGTAGTAAAGAGTTTGCGAATGAATTATCTCGCAACGCTCTTCTATCTCCAGTTGCAGAAATTCGATTCAAAAAACAAACCGGTGGCGCGCTTCCTCGATCGGCTCAACACGCGTTGGTTGCGCATGTCCACAAAAGTCGCGTCCGGCGCTCTGTTCCATGCGCGCTCGCACGGCATCCACCGAATTTTTTGTGGCCACACCCACGCCGCCATGCAACAGGAGTGTGATGGGATCTGTTACTACAATTCAGGTGGGTGGATCGATTCGCGTCCGACGTACATCACAATCGGCGAAGAAGGAGTGCGCCTCCATGAATACTGCGAGCGACCTGACGATCGTAATTCCCGCGAAGAACGAGGCCAAGCTGTTCCCGCGCTTGCTGACCTCGCTCGCGAGTCAGGATTATCCGCAGATGCGGAACACGAAGGTGTTGGTCGCTGACGCCAACTCCACCGATGGCATGCCCGACATCGTAATGAGCTTTCGCGATCGCTTGGACGTCGGAGTGATTCCCGGCGGATTACCGTCGGTTGGACGCAACGCCGGCGCCGCGCTGGCGGATACGCGTTACGTACTATTCATAGATGCAGACGTGCATCCGGCCAGCCCTTCACTAATCCGGCGGGCGGTCGAGTTGGCGCAACGCAAAAACCTGCATTGCGTTACCACAAACATAATCTGTCCTGACGGCGGTTCCATGGACAGGCTACTCTATTTCGGCAACAACCTATTCCAGCAGCTTTCCCGAATTCACCACCCTTTCAGCACCGGTATGTTCATGCTGTTCGAAAAGCGCCGCTTCGATGAACTCGGGGGGTTTCACGAACAAGTCCATTTTGCAGAGGATTACCTCTTGAGCAAGCAGGTCGCGAGAAGCAAATTCGCCATCGTGCGCGGAGGCGTGTACACCACGAACCGGCGCTTCCAAAAGATGGGCCACTTGCGCGTGGCCCGGCTATTTCTGAAAACAGCGTTTAACTATTGGAACGAAAGACATCTTTTGCGCGATCATGACTACTGGGCATAGAGATTGGCGTGAGAGAAGTCACCACCTTCAGACTCGGGATAGCTTGGGCCGCACTATGCGCAGCATTGGGGCTGCACATCCTCGATGAGGCTTTGACGCACTTCCTTTCCATCTACAACCCCACAGTCATAGCAATGCGAGCCAAGCTGGGCTTCGATCAGAACTGGGGTCCACCGATATCGCTGAACTCGGCTTCCTGCCACTCTGACGACGGAAAATACCAGTTGCTGGTGCCAGCCTCTTGATTATTTCCGCCGGAACCATAACCGACGGTTGGATTCCGCCAGTAGTCAAATCCAACTTGGAGCAAAGCGCCGGGAGAAATCTTGACGCGAGCTTTAGCCGCGCATCCTTCGAGAGTGCCAACAGGGAGCGTGGCTCTGGGCGAGGGGCTCCAGAAATGCCAGATGCGATCTGCGCGTTCGCCCACTCGGATCACCGTGGCATGCTCAGCCTCGTTGTAGCTGCTCGGCATCGGTTCGTGGTAATCATTGCCACCGAACCAGGGATGGCGAATATACAAACCTCCATTCACATGGCCGAGATCGTCGTTGAGTACAAAATCCTTATCATTGATGCGGCAAGAAAGCCGGGTCCAGGCAATTTCTACCTGAGCTGCTTTGTGCGCCGGTACGCGCGTGTCTGCGATGGCAATCCCCCACAATCGTGCAGAGTTGAAATTCGCCGGCCGCGGTGCCGCGTTTACATATCCCGCTTTGTAACTGACTTCTTCTGGAATCCGCGGGTCGTTATAAACAATAAATGGAAATCGGCTGGAACTGCTTCCCCGGGGTGTTTCGACAGTGATCATGGACGTAGAAACTTTGTGAGGGACGAGCGCGACGATTTTTCGATGAGAGATTTGCTTGAAGCTGGCCGGAGTCGCTCCGAAAAGAACGGCGGTGGCACCGTCAAGATTTTCCCCCGTGATCTCCAGTCTTGTGCCCTCAGGGCCGACGGTCGGGGAAATCGAGATCATCTCGGGCGAACCGATTTGGGCAAAACCGCCAACGGAGATTATGCACGCGATGAAGAGGGCACTCCTGATTGCCGATCGGCGTGCAGCAATCTGCCGGATCCAACTTTTCTGATAGAATGCCCGCACCTTGCACCCGCTTTAAGCTACTCGCTTTGACGAGGAATACTCTGTGATGAATGTCACACGTACACGGTAAACATTCTTATTTTTTGAGAGGGCATTTATGGAAAGCGCACATTTTTTCGAGGAATTGGACGCGCGCATCGCAAAATATGACTTGCTAGACCACCCTTATTACAAGGCTTGGGCCGCGGGCGAGTTGTCTCATGATGATTTGCGGGAGTACGCCTGCCAGTATTACCACCATGTGGCGGCATTCCCCACGTACTTGGCGCAGCTTGCAGTGCGACTCGACGACGGCGACTTGCGGCAGGCAGTTCTGGCAAACATGGCCGATGAAAAGGGATTAGTCGCGGGCGAGAGGCCACACGCCGAACTGTGGCTTGATTTCGCCGAGGGAATGGGAGCCAGCCGCGATCTGCTCGGCCATCAGCCCGTGGCGGGCATTAGCGATCTCATTGCTTTTTTCCATGACGTAGCTAGTAACGGCGCGCCAGAGGAAGCCTTGGCGGCCTTTTACGCTTACGAATCACAAGTTCCGCGCCTGGCTACGGAGAAACTGCGCGGGCTGCGAGATAAGTACGCTGCAAGTGACAAGGCATGCGCGTACTTCGATCTCCACACCGCCGCGGACATCTACCACGCCCAGGTCTGGCGGCAGCAGTTGGAGAAACGTGTGGAGGCGAATCCTACAGCGTCCGAAAAGGCATTATCGGCGGCTGAAGCGACAGCCCAGACTCTGTGGCGGGCGTTGGACGGGATTGAATCATCCCGTCTCGTGTCAGCCGCATAATGCATCTCCGCAAGCTGCGGGCGCTTCTACATAGATAATTCCCCCTGGTCCGACGGGTGCCCCATTCAAGCCCGCTTTTGGCTTGAGTGGGGATGTTCAGATCTTCTCAATCTTGTCATCCCGACCGGAGCAGATCACCGCTAGAACGCTGATCTGCGGAGTGGAGGGACCTTGTGTTGTTTTGGGGCGAGCGACGCGTAGAGATCGAGTCGAATGGACGGCACGGAAACGCGAACGCGCAGCGGGAACGCTCTGTCCAACTACGGAACTCCCCCACTCAAGCCAAAACCGGGCTTGAGTGGGCCACCGGTCCGGTCCAAGCTAGCTCTCGGACTATGCCACGAGCGACTGACTAAGGTGGTGAGTTTCCCAAGCCTCAATAATCGTCGAGAGGTCGCGCGAAAATGCGCTTTCAAAATCAGACCATTCCACTTGTGAGGAACGCTCAACTTCGGGACGAAGTGTGAATTCCACTGCTCCGGCTCGGCATGCCTCCGGCGTACCATAGATATCCAATCGTGGACTGTGACGAATGAACCTGAGATCGCGTCCGTGGTGCCCACCTTTGCAAAACCAATGTCTAGTCCCGCGACATACCTTACAGTTTGTCCCGCGACATCCTTTACATGTGTTTCATTCGTAGCCGGGTTCCACGACCCATCGCTCGACCGCGGTCGAGCGATGGGTCGTGAGATCGAGTTCGCGGACCAGGGTACGACAGTAAAACACCAGTACCCGGTCACCGATGCGCTCCAGTTGCACTCGTTCTCCACACAGTCCCTTGCTGATGTTCCAAGTGGTGCCCCAGGCATGGAGCTTGCCCCAGCTGTCTACTTTTCGGACCTTCGTGCCCGCCGGATACTCCCAAGCTGGGGGCCGCGGATCGTAACGCCGTGGACTTTGCTGCCAGCGACTGGCTGGGGTTTGCATTCCTAAAGCTTCATGCGGCCGAACATGATTGTGCTCCCAGCGAAAGGCGTCCAGCCAAGATTGCGGCTCTTTTCGCGGCGCACCTCGCAGTTGCAGAGCACGCTCCAGTTCCCCGTGAAAGCGTTCCACTTTCCCTTGCGTCTGGGGATGCCGCCGCCCACTCCAGTGCAGCTCGATTCCTTGTTTCATCAGCCAGATCGTCAACTCGGTCGCACCGCTCGGCGCCAGCGTGCTCCACCAGGGAATGCCGTGGTCCATCAGCATCGCCGAAGGTACACCGCAGCTCATGAAAGCGCTTTCCAGTTGTTCTCGGACCAGTTCGGCGCGCGTACTCCATATCGCCTGTAATACCAGTAGGTAGCGGCTGTGGTCATCCAGCACCGACAACGGCCCGATCGGTGCGTTCCATCCTTTCGGACTCTTGAAGTCCATCTGCCACAGTTCATTGGGTGCACCGCGTTCGAAGCGTTGCATCGCCAATTGATGCCGATCCGTGTCTCGCACTAGATCGTGGCGCAACAGAATGCGGTGAATCGTGCTGCGCCGCAGGTCCTTGCCCTCTCGCGCCAGTAGCACTTGTAACTTCCTCGCGCCCCAGTCTGGATAGCGGCGTCGTATCTCCACAACGCGCTGCTCCAACTCGGTCGCGGTGCGTTGCGGGCTGTGGTGCGGTCGCCGACTCAGTTCTGCAATTGCCGCCAGCCCGCCCCGCTGATACCGCTCTCGCCACCGATACCCCGTCGGACGCGAGATGCCGAATTGCTGACACAACCCACCGAACGGCTTCTCCTGCCGTGCCGCCGCTAACACGAACTTCACACGTTGTTCCTGGACATCCATCGTCTTCCAAGGCATCGACCACACTCCGGCGCTCGCTACGCTCGCGCCGGAGTGTAAAGGATGTCCTGGGACATTTTGTAAAGGATGTCATGAGACTGGACACAAAACCAGCAAAGGCGGGGCAGCCATTTTGTAGCTGAGTGCAAAGAAAATCAAAGCGGTGCCATCCCGCCTGGCTGGTTAATCAAGACGCCGCTGCAATCATTTACTGAGCTATTGCCTGATCTTCAGCTTTCCCCCCGAAGCAGATCGCTGATCGTCTCCCGGCGCCGGATCACGCGTACCGACCCGCCGTCCACCAACACCTCAGCAGGCCGTGGACGCGTATTGTAGTTCGAGGCCAGCGCCATTCCGTAAGCTCCAGCATCCAAGATCGCGAACACATCCCCTTCACTAGTCACAGGGAGTGCCCGATCACGCGCGAAAAAGTCTCCACTCTCGCAAACCGGCCCGACCACGTCCACTTTCTCAAGCGCATCTTGCTTCCTAAAGCGCAGTGGAACAATTTCGTGATAAGCCTCATACAGCGATGGTCGGAGAAAGTCATTCATGGCGGCATCGACTACGACAAATTTCTTGTCCTTATTCGTTTTCCTGTAAAGCACGTGCGTAAGGAGCGCACCCGCAGGCCCGACAATAGCGCGGCCTGGCTCAAGCAGCAGATGCACTCTCAAACCGCGCAACGGGCGAAGCAGCCCCTCCGCATATTCGCCCGCGGACACCTCAAAATCATCGCTCTCCGATTGGTCATATGCAATTCCCAAACCGCCACCCGCATCAATGTAGTCGATTCGGTGCCCATCTCTGCGAAGCTCGCGGACCAGGTCAGCCACACGTTCCATTGCGGCCGAAAAGGGATCAACCTCGCTAATTTGAGATCCGATGTGAACACTAACGCCAGCAACTTCCAGATACCTGTTCCCAGCCGCCTGCGCGTATAGCTTGCGCGCTTCACCGATCGGAACTCCAAATTTGTGCTGCTGCAATCCGGTAGAGATGTAAGGATGCGTGTTGGCCGGCACATCCGGATTCACCCGTAACGCAATTCGCGCCTTCTCCTTCGAGCGCGCCGCACATTCCGCCAGCGCCCACAACTCGGATTCACTCTCGACGTTGAAGAGGAGAATTCGGACCTTGAGGGCTGCTGTCATCTCCTCCGAGGTTTTGCCCACTCCAGAGAAGACGACTCTCTTTGCGGCGCACCGATCCACGCGCAGAACGCGCTCCATTTCGCCGCCCGAAACCACATCGAATCCGCAGCCCGCTGCACCGATAAGCCGCAATATGCCAAGACTTGAATTCGCTTTTACGGAATAACAAATCGTGTGCGGAACTCTGCGGAAGGCGTGTCGGAAAATCTGCAGGCGTTCACGGATGGCAGTTGCGGAGTATACGTACAAAGGTGTGCCGAAGCTGTCGGCGAGTCGCTGCAACGGGATCTCATCGCAGAAGAGAGCCAGACTTTCTGATTTGCGTCTCAGCAGTCCACTTCGCTGTTCGCGATAAATAAAGGCAGGTGGGCGCTCAATGCCCCGGCGAGCGGTCCGGCTCACTGGATGTTTCCCGAGCCGTCTCTCACCTTGATAACTACCACTGTCTGGTCATCAAAAGTCTCCACCCCAGCGGCATGTTCCGCGACCGCTTTGAAGAGTGAGTCCACTAATTGTTCGGCAGAAACGCCATCGGATTTGGCCACGATCTCCTCAACCCGTGAGCGCCCAAACAAGTCGCCCGCTTCATTGCGCGCGTCCAGAATGCCGTCGCTAAAGAATACGAACTTATCACCCGGATTCGCGTCGAAAGTGAACTCGTCGTATTCCGCATCATCGAACAAGCCCAAAGGCAGGCCAGTAGCCTCAATGATTTCAATTTTGTCATCGTGCCAGTAGATCGGTCGCGGCAGCCCAGAGTTTGCCACTTGCAAAGTGCGATTCTCATCATCCCAAACCGCATAAATGATCGATACGAACTGGCCGTCGATGCGCCGCTCACCAAGCGAAAAATTCACTGCCCGCAGCATCTCCGCCGGCCCCGGTTCGATGGGAGCATGGGAGCGCAGAATGCCGCTGACCAGGGCCGCGTAAATCGCCGCTGGAGCGCCCTTGCCACTCACATCTCCGATGATCAGCGCGGTGCGCGAAAGCGAGTAGCTGACGAAATCGTATAGATCGCCACCAATTGCCCGAGCCGGCGTGAACCTTGCCGCCAGCTCCAGATGCGGTAGCTTCGGCTGGGATTGCGGCAGCAGCCGGAATTGCAGCTCGCGGGCCAGTTCCAGATCGCGCTCCAGCCGTTTCTCCTGCCGGGCAATCTCCTCATAGAGCCGGGCATTCTCAATGGCAATCGCCACCTGCGCCGCCAGCGTGGTCACGGTGCGTTTGTGGTCGTCAGTAAAAAAACCTCGGCGCGTGTGCTCCAAATCCAGCACCCCAATCACTTTGTCCTTGTAAATTAGGGGTACCGCCAGCTCCGACCTGGTTTCGGGATTCGCCAGGACATATCGCGGATCTTTACTGACATCCGGAACCAGTACTGTATGCTTGTGTTGGGCAGCATGACCGACTATTCCTTTGCCCAGCGGAACATCGTGCTTAAGCTGAATATTTTCCTGAAATCGCAGCGAAAAACGGTGCTGCAGCTTCTCGCCGGACGCGTCCAGCAACAGAATGCTGAACATCTGATAATCAATTAGGCGGCTGAGCAACTCGGCTATACGCTTCAGCAGCTGATCGAGATTGAGAATCGACGTCAGCTCGCGGGCAATTTCATTTAGCAACAACAGGATACGAGCTTGCCGGGTGGTACGCGTGTAGAGCCGCGCGTTTTCAATACCTACGGCCATCCGCGAGGCGATAAGCGTGAGTAAGTGCTTGTGCTCTTCCGTGAAGTGGTTGGGTTGCACTGACTCAATGTCAATTACTCCGATCACACGGTTCTTGACAATCAGCGGTAGCGCCAGCTCGGAGCGAACCTCAGAGATGGCGGATATATATCGCGTGTCTTCGGATACGTCGCCAACTAAGATCGCCTCACGCCGCTGCGCTGCAAGACCGGTAACACCATCGCCGACCTTTATGCGCATGCGATCGGCCACTTCCTTCGGATAGCCCACCTGAAAGCGGAAGCGCAGGTCCTGAGTCTTCTCATTGAGCAGCAATATCGCAAAAATCTCGTAATCAATAACCTTGCGCACCAGCTCGGCCACACGCCGCAGCGTAGTATCCAAATCGAGCGTGGTGTTGACCACATCCGCTACTTCGAGCAGAAGCGGTTCGATTGCGCTCTGAATTTCTGGCTGATCGGTAGTCACGTCCACAGCCCTTATCATATCAGCCGATCCAGCGTGTTATTAGACTCGAGGATGCTGAACCGCGATGATGGAGATCGGCAATTCCTGTTGAAGAAATCACTCCCGTGGCACAACGCAAATATCGGGCAAATTCCGGTAGCGTTCCGCATAATCCAAACCGTACCCAACAACGAACTCATCGGGGATGCTGAATCCCACGTAATCAGCCTGGATCGGCTGCTTGCGGCGCGACGGCTTATCAAGCAGAGCGGCAATGCGAAACGTTTTGGGTTGCCGCGCCAGAATCAGCTTCTTCAAATACGTGAGCGTAAGCCCGGTGTCCAGAATATCTTCGACGAGAATTACGTTCTTGCCCTGCATAGATTGATCGGCATCTTTGGTCAGGCGAACTTCGCCGGTCGAATCCCATCCGCTTTTCAATTCCTGAGCCGGACTTGGCCGATTGCCATAACTCGAGACTCCTATGAAGTCGAACGTAGCCTCCAGCTTGACCTGCCGCGCGAGATCGCTCAGGAAAATCGCTGCACCCTTCAGTACGCCAACAAAGATTACCTGCTCGCCAGCAAAATCACGAGTGATGTCAGCAGCCATCGCAGTCACCCGGGTGGCGATCTGTTCGCGCGAAATCAGGATTTTCAATTCAGTCACGGCGCTCCATATTACTCGCCAAAATCTCCGAGTCAAAGTTTTGGTTTCGCCGCGGGCCGTTGCGCTCGGCCTGCTCTGCTCAATAGAATGAAGCGCAATCAGCGTTCAGCCTATGTTGGGTAATCGGATCGGCATATCGATTTTGCTCGAACTGCTGTCAGAAGAAAAGCAGCAGTTCGACATCATTTTCAACGACGTGGATAAAGAAGACTCCCCGCGAGTCTTTCGTATCGCCATTCCCAAGCTGCGCAAAGGCGGCCTTTTCGTCACCGACAACGTGCTCTGGAGCGGCAAAGTCGCGCAGAAAAATCCCGCAGAGAAATCCACCAAAGCAATTTTGGAAAAAAAGAAGATCAACGACTATTGGCGCATGGGCGGAATCACCACAACTGCCGTTGAAGACTACATCTACTCCCTCTTGCCGCCGCGGGATGAGGTTCTCGCCGAAATGGAGACTGAAGCCGCGAGGCACAAAGTCCCGATTGTTGGCCCGGCAGTCGGCCGCCTTCTGTATCAACTGGCACTCATGACAAAAGCTAAGAACGTTTTCGAAATGGGCTCGGCGATTGGCTACTCGACCATCTGGTGGGCGCGTGCCATCGCTGGTGGCGGCCAGGTGATTTACACCGATGGCGATTCCAATAACGCCGCTCGTGCACGAAAGTATTTTGACCGCGCCGGCGTCAGTGACCGCATCGCTGTTAAGACCGGAGACGCGCTCGAACTGCTGTCAGAAGAAAAGCAGCAGTTCGACATCATTTTCAACGACGTGGATAAAGAAGACTCCCCGCGAGTCTTTCGTATCGCCATTCCCAAGCTGCGCAAAGGCGGCCTTTTCGTCACCGACAACGTGCTCTGGAGCGGCAAAGTCGCGCAGAAAAATCCCGCAGAGAAATCCACCAAAGCAATTTTGGAATTTAATCGACTGCTGTATAACTCGCCGGATTTATTTACCACGATCCTGCCGATCCGCGATGGCGTGGCCGTAACCGTCAAGAAATAGCTATCCCGGCCCTCTGCATGCTTTGCGCTCTGTGCTTCAAAGATTTTAATCGCGGCTGACGCCGCGATTACTCTTCTTCCTCCCCTTGTGTTTTTTTGGCCGTGCGACCCCGCCTTGTTCTAGCCAAGTCGCTCTGAGCAGCCCTCATCAGATAGCTCACCACGTCATCAAGCTCCGCGCGGCTTAACCGGGAACCATAGTCGGAGAGCATCAACGACTGATCCTGATGCTCCACGCTCTTCAAATCTGATTTTGCGAAGAGATGAAATGCGCCATCCAACGTCTGAAGCTGTAGTGAGAAATTGTCCTCGTTACGCACGAGACCAGTAAGCTGCTCTCCCGTTGCGGTGGTCACGACTACGGCCTTCTTTGCAGGGTCAGCCTGGGACTCAGGATGAAGTATTGCATCCCGAATCTCCCTCGCAGATTGCGCCGCCGCATAGTTGCTGAGGTCTGATCCGATAAATCCCCCCGCTCCCGCGACCATGTGGCACTCACCGCATCCGGCTTTACCGAAGAAAACACCTTTGCCCGCCGCAGGATTTCCTGGCAGGCGCTCCGGCTCTCCGCGTCCCTGCAAACTGCGCACATACAACACGAGCGCCTGTATGCGCGATGCCCCGAGTAAGTGAAAAGACGGCATGCCGGTACCGGGCAAGCCGTCATGCACGATTCGCGCCAGTTCCGCGTTCGAAAGCCGCTGCACTTCCCGTTTGCTGGCGATGTCTGGCGCCCGCTCGCCACCGCGGCCATCGAGGCCATGGCATCCCGCGCAGCTCGAGGAAAATATCTGTCGGCCTTGAAGCAAGGCAGCAGATGAGGGCTTACTCTGCTGCCCTTGCAGGCTCGCGCTTGCGATGCAGGCGAGTAGAACGAACCAAGGTGCACCCGTAATTTTTATGCGATGGGCTTTCACGATATGAAAAGGATTACTTCTGCTTCACCGCGATCGCCGAAATCTCAATCCGTGCATTATTCACCAATGCCGCGACCTGCACCGTGGCACGCGCCGGTTTCGGATCGGGCATCACACTCTTGTACACCTTGTTCATGTCCCCAAATTCGTGAATATCAGCCAAATACACGGTCACAGAAACAATGTCTTTCAGCTCAAATCCGGCTGATTTCACGACTCTTTCAATATTCGCCAGCGCCGCTTGCGTTTCTGCGCTGATTCCGCCAGACGCCAGCTTGCCTTTATCATCTGTCCCCTCTTGTCCGGCAAGGTAGAGCGTATTGCCCGCGATCACTCCATCGCTGAAGGGCAGCGCTTCCGTCCCCGGAAGTTTGATCACGCGCTTCTCCTGTGCGTCAGACGCGCCCGAAACTAGCAGCAAAACGACGACTATTCCTGCTCCAGAAATCCAGTTCTTATTTCTTATCATTGGACGTTTGCTCCTTTCACGCAGTGAAAATCATCTCTTCCCAATCCTCGACCAACAATGTTAGAGTCCGCGCACATATATACAACGGGAGAACCCAATGCACAAATCGCGAGTGCTGCGCGTTGCTGCAATCGCTGCCGTGGTTGTCTTGCTTATGCTCATCGTTCTTGCCCAATCCACTCCCAGTGGCACTCCCGGTGCAAAAGACCAGGATCTCATCGACGCATACCGTCACGTGGAAGCCGCCTCGGTTTCGGACGCGCTGGAACAACTCACCGGCCGCCGCATGTACATGTCGCACAAAATGCAGCCGATCTTCCCGGCCAAATTCGCGGGCTTTGCGCTGACGGTAAAGCTACAAAAAGACGAGGGCAACAAAGACCCTGCAGCCCTGAATGGAATGCTGGCCGCCATCGACCAGGGTACGTCGAATTCGGTATGGGTCATGGTAGTCGAAGACGGAGTGAATATTGCCGGAATGGGCGGCTTGATGGGGACTGCTATGTCAGCCCGCGGATATTCTGGCGCGGTGATCGACGGCGGCGTTCGTGATCTAGGGCAGCTCCGCAAAATCGGCTTTCCAGTTTTTGCGCTGGGCGTGGTGCCATCTACTTCGGTGCACCACTACCGTTTCGGCGGCGCGAACGTTCCCATAATATGCGATGGCATAGAGGTCCAACCTGGCGACATTATCAGCGCCGATAACGACGGGGTCGTGGTCGTCCCTCGCGCCAAAGCCGAGGAAGTCCTGAGCCTCGCGCAACAATTGGATTTTCAAGAGCACTCCATGTACGGGTACATCGAGAAATACAAATCCATCCAGGAGGCGGTCAAGAAATTCGGCCGGCTGTAGCGTTCAGCCATTGCGCAAAATTCATTTTCATACCATAATTCGCACTTTCATTTCTGCAGCGGCAGGATCGGCAGCATGACAAAAAATCCCAAGCGAACCTATAACATCACCGCGCTACAACGCGGCCTGAAACTACTGAACCTGTTTGCCAAGGCCGAGGGTGGGCTTACCGCAACGCAAGTGGCTAAACTTTCAGGACTGCCCACCAGTACCGTGCACCGCTTTCTGGTGAATCTGGAATCAGGAGGATTCCTGAATTCCAGCAGCCACGGCACTTTCCATCTCGGGATCGCCTGCTTTGCCGTGGGTCAGGCTGCTCTCGGGCATCTCGATATCCGACGCTTGAGTCTTCCCTATTTGCAGGAACTCAATCAGAGAACACGCGAGACCATCCATCTCACTATTCGCCACGATCTCACCGCTGTGTACGTCGAAAAATTGGATTCCCCGGAGCCGGTGCGGATATATTCCCGGATCGGCGCCGCAGTTCCCCTTCACTGCACAGCCGTCGGAAAAGTGATGCTGGCCTACATGTCTCTGGAAGACCAAGCCGCAATGCTGACGAAGTTAGATCTCAAGCGCGCTACGCAAAATACAATCAGCAATCTTCAGGAGCTCCAGAACCACTTACAGCGGGTTCGGCGAAACGGGTACGCCTGGGACCTGGAAGAAAACGAAGTGCACATCCGCTGCGTGGCTGCGCCCATTTGGGATCACACCGGCGCGGTCAACGCCAGCCTGAGCATTACCGGCCCGGTGGTCCGGATGCCGATGGCCCGAATGCGGCAACTCGCGCCGTTGGTGCAACAGGCGGGGCTGAAGATTTCCCGCGAACTTGGGTTTCAAATTGCAGCGGCGCAGAACGATAAGAATTCCTTGTCAAAACCGGCTGCAAGCCCTTCAGCGACTGCGATTCCCGCAGCAGCCTCACGATGATCTTTTCCTGGGCCGAGCCAGAGCTGACACAAGCGATGAAATTGTGGCGAACAACAGCTTTGCTGTTAGCGAGCGTTCCAGCTTGCATGCTGGTTGCTGCGCAGGAAATTCCCAACACTTCAGTCTCGATCGACGTTCCTCCTGCGGAGTTGCAATCCCGAACCCTCGGTGCGAATTGGCTCACCTACAACGGCGATTACTCCGGACGCCGGTACAGCAGCTTGTCCCAGATCAACACGAATAATGTTGCCCAGTTGCGAACCGAATGGGTCTTCCACGCCGCAAACTCAGATCGCCTGGAAGTCACACCTCTTGTCGTGAACGGCGTCATGTTCGCTACGGCCGCCAACGACACCTACGCTCTCGACGCGCGCACTGGCCGCACGATCTGGCATCATTCTCGCCCCAACAGCGAAGGCCTCATTGACGACGCCTCGCGCCACATCAGCCGGGGCGTGGGCGTTTGGCATTCCAGAATTTATCGCCAAACCGATAATGCGCACCTGCTCTGCCTGGACGCGCGCTCGGGTCACTTGATTTGGGATATCGCCTACGCAGACTGGAACAAAAATTACGGCGCGACCGCCGCACCGCTGGTCGTGAAGGACAAAGTCATAGTCGGTACTTCGGGCGGTGATGATGGAGTTCGCGGCTTCGTCGCAGCCTACGACGCGCTCACCGGAAAACTTGCCTGGCGTTTCTGGACCATCCCCGGACCCGGCGAATTCGGTTCCGAAAGCTGGCCGGGTGACCTGTACCTGCACGGCGGCGGAACCGCGTGGATGTCCGGCACGTATGATTCCGAGCTGAATCTGTTGTACTGGGGTACCAGCAATCCGGCGCCGGATTTTGAAGGCGGAGTTCGTCCAGGAGACGACCTCTATACCGACTGCGTGCTGGCCCTCGATCCGGACACTGGAAAGTTAAAGTGGTACTTTCAATTTACCCCGCATGATCTTTTTGATTATGACGCGACCGAGACTCCAATTCTGGTTGATTCCGTCTACAAAGGCGAGCCTCGCAAGCTCCTGGTGGAGGCCAATCGCAACGGCTTCATCTACGTGCTTGATCGCACCAACGGCAAGTTCCTTTCCGCAAAGCCGTTTGTCGATAAACTCAATTGGGCGAAGGGAGTCGACGCCAATGGCCGTCCGATCCTCGCAAATGTCGAGCCCACACCCGAGGGAACCCGCATCTGCCCCGGATTTGGCGGCGCCACCAACTGGTTCTCGCCTTCATACAACGAGTCCACACACTCGGTGTATTTCATGGCCTTGGAGGAATGCGAAACCTTTTTCCTGAAACCCGAAAAATTCAAAGAGGGACAAACCTTCTACTCCACCGGTGTCAAACGCATTCCGTCGGAAACGTCGCGAAAGATTCTGTTGGCATACAATCTCGACACGCAATCGTTCGCCTGGCGCTATCCGCAAATCGGTCATGCCCATTCCTCGGGTGGAACCATGACGACCGCTGGAGGCTTGCTCCTCTTCGGCGACGACGCCAATTCATTGGAGGCCCTGGATGCCCAAACCGGCAAACCGCTGTGGCATTTCAATACCGGCCAGGATTTCAGCGCGTCCCCCATGAGCTACGCGGTTGGAGGCAAGCAGTACGTCGCCATTGCGGCAGGTAGTGATATTTTCAGCTTTTCTTTGCCATGAAGGTTCAGACCTAAAAGGAGAAATCGATCATGAATTTCAATCGCAGAAAATTTGCCGCCCGGCTGATGTCGGCGTTCTCGGCGCTCGGAATTGGCAGCGCCATCCTCGGCAAGAGCGCTTTTGCCCAAACCTCGGATTCTGATGTAAAAAAACTGAACTACGAAGGAAAGCCGGCCGACGGCACGCAGATGATCACATCGCTGATCGTCCACAACGGCTTGATCTACATTTCTGGTCAGGGAGCGAACGACGCGGGCGCGGTACAGGGCGCCGACATCGAGACGCACACCACCAAAGTCATGAACAACGTAAAAAAACTGGTGGAAGCCGGCGGGGGATCTATGGACACCATCCTTCAACTAACGGTTTACCTGGCCAATCTCGCCGACTACGATGGCATGAACAAAGTTTTCAAGACTTATTTCCCGCACGGCGGCCCGGCCAGAACGACGGTGTCAGTCGCAGGCGTGCCCGGACACTCGCTGCTGGAAATCAACTGTATTGCTGCGGTCACGCGTAAATAAGGAGCATCTCTCATGCGTCTCAGCTCAAATTGGAATCGCCGTACTTTCCTCGGAAGCGTCGCTGCGCTGGCGAGTTCTGTCGTCGCGCCGAAGAGGTTGTTTGCTTTCAGTCGCAGCTCCAGCCGTGCCATAAGCGGATTCGGCCACTCGGGCAATCCGTATGAAGAGTTAGGTGTGACCACGGTGATCAACTGCGAAGGAACCATGACCATGCTCGGCGGATCGCTGCCTCACCCTGAACTGGAGACGGTCATGATGCAGGCTGGCCGCCATTTCGTCAGCATTCCCGAGCTGGAGGTCGCGGCAGGCAACAAAATTGCTGAGATGCTCAAGCTGCCCGAGGGCTATACCGCCCTCGTCACTTCGGGCGCAGCCGCTGCTATGGAATCTGGTTTAGCAGGCATTCATCAAGCAACTGCCTGACCTCACTGGCTTGAAGTCGGAAGTCATTATCCAGAAATCGCACCGCAACCCATTCGATCATCAACTGCGTTCCACGGGCGTGAAGTTGGTCGAGATCGAAACGCGCGACGATCTGCAAAAAGCCGTCAACGAACGTACTGCGATGATGCACTTCACTAACTTCGCGAACTCCGCCGGACAGATCAAAGTGGACGAGTGGCCCAAGCTCGCCAAGCAATACAACGTTCCTTGCATGAACGACGCGGCCGCTGACACGCCTCCGGTTTCGCATCTCTGGGATTACGCCAACATGGGTTACGACCTCATCACTTTCAGCGGAGGCAAAGCCATTCGCGGCCCACAATGCGCTGGGGTGCTCATCGGGCACAAAGATCTGGTCGCCAATGCCCTGCTCAACAACAGCCCGCACGAAGACACGCTTGGCCGCAGCCAGAAAGTCGGCAAAGAAGAAATTATCGGCATGATCAAAGCTCTGGAACTTTTTCTCAACGAAGATCACGACGCGCTCGCCAAAGACTGGCAGGACCGCCTGGAGGGCATCTCGCGGCAAATCACAAAAGTGCCGGGCGTGAGCACATCATTCTTCGTGCCCGAAATTGCCAATCATGTGCCTCACATGCAGATCACCTGGGATCCCGGCCACATCAACCTGGCTCCGCCTGACGCTTCCACAATTTTGAGGAGCGGCAAGCCGTCGATTGTGATGGGAGGCGGCGAAGGCAAGCCGGGTCTGGCCATGAACTCCTTCATGCTCCAACCCGGCGAAGACAAGATTGTTGCCGAGCAGTTGGTGAAGCTTTTCAAAGAGCACTCAGCTTAGACCGGGCCAATGCGACCTTGCCTTCATATCCGCGTCACCCACTTACCGCACCGGCAGCGGCATCCGGAGCTTCGATCCCTTTTGTTCCAGCCAGCGGTTAAATTGTTCGACCATGTCGCGTGTCCACTCACGGTCAATTTCTCCCGGAGTGTACTTCCCTTCACGCAGCATCATGTGGCCCCACTCATCAACGAGGTGCGTCATTTCCGTATCCGCGGCAACTTTTTCTGCAAGCTGCGGGGGAATAAAAGTAAGGCCCTCGGCATCACCCAGCGCGACATCGCCCGGCATCACGGTCACATCGCCAATGCGAATTGGAACATTGATTCCCATCAGCATCGTCGATTCCAGCGCCGATGGATCAACCCCGCGCACGTAAACCTGAAAGCCCTTGATCTGCTCAATGCCAGTCACGTCGCGCACGGCGCCGTTCACAATCAGCCCATTGTGGCTCTTGGCAAAAATCGCGGTCGAAAGATTGTCTCCCGCGAACGTGCCGTAGCGGATTTTCCCGAACAAATCCACTACCAGCACATCGCCGGGCTGCAAAATATCGATGACCCAGGAGTTTTCGCCTCCGACCCGCTGTTCCTTTTTGCCATTGGCCTGAATGATCGTGTCCACATCGGGGCGACGCGGCATGAACGCCGCAGTGACCACGCGGCCTACCAGCCGGTCTCCAGGATTAATCACTTTCCATCCCGGTTCGAATTGATTGCGATAGCCAGCGTCCTGCAGTACGTCCCAGGCTTCGTCTGCGGTCACATCTTTCAAGCGCGCGAGCACACCGTTGACAACTTTCGGCCGGCCATCCGCGAAGCGTTCCCCATGCCACTCCGGGGTAAACTCGATACGTTGTTCTTTGGAGAAAAGCCCAAGTTGTCCAACACTCGGGGTGGACGACAAGAGCACGAGCACCGCAATACCAAGTGCAGTTTTTTTCATGACTTCGTTCGCTCTCCGTTTCGCTCGAAGATGAAAAGCAATTCGCTGCGGAAAATAACACAGCGGCAGTGTTCCAACAATGGCTGCGAAACGAAGGGTCAAGGATGACCGGCGCGAAGCCCGGCTACGTCCGCTGGTTTCTTATCTTCTGGCTGTTCATTTTGAGCGCCGTCGCGTTCCTGGATCGCGTGAATATCTCGATCGCGGGAGCCTCCATCGCTTCCGCCTATCACCTCACTAACGTGCAACTGGGTACGGTTTTTAGCGCGCTGCTATGGGGTTATGCACTTTTTCAAACGCTTGGCGGTCGTCTGGCTGACCGCTTTGGACCCCGCCGAGTGCTGACGATGGGCGTCATTTGGTGGGGCGTATTCACCGCGATGACTGCGGCTGTTCCTGCAAGCATCGGAAGCGCCCTCATTCTCTTTGTCGCAATTCGCTTTCTGCTGGGCGCCGGCGAAGCGGTGGTTTATCCCGCCTCCAATCAATTTGTGGCCCGCTGGATTCCCTCCCAGGAGCGCGGCATCGCCAACGGATGGATATTCGCTGGCGTGGGCGCAGGCGCAGGCCTTTCGCCTCCCCTGATCACGTATCTGATACTTCACTATGGTTGGCGT
Source organism: Acidobacteriota bacterium (assembly GCA_003225455.1). Lineage (GTDB taxonomy): Bacteria > Acidobacteriota > Terriglobia > Terriglobales > Acidobacteriaceae > QIAB01. The sequence goes on along the minus strand of QIAB01000075.1, from coordinate 52,118 downwards.
GCGTCCTTCTGGGTTTGCGCAGCGCTCGGCCTGATTGTGGGAGCCGTTTGGTATCTCACGGCGCGGGATTCTCCCGCAGAGCACCCAAGGGTTTCCAGCGAAGAGCTGGCGTTCATCCGCTCAGGCCTGACTGCAAAAACTGCGGTGCAAGACAACGCAAAGCTCGTCCCCTGGAAAAACGTGCTTACCAGCAAAGAAGTGCTTGCTGTGACGCTGAGTTATTTTTGTTTTGGATATGTCGCCTGGATTTTCTTCAGTTGGTTTTATATCTACTTGGCCCAGGTGCGCGGATTAGACCTGAAAGCCAGCGCGTTTTACGCGATGCTTCCGTTTCTCGCAATGGCGGTCTGTTGCACAATTGGCGGGCTGATTAGCGACCGCCTTACTCGCGCCCATGGACCTCGCTTGGGGCGCTGCATTCTGGCCTCCGTTGTAATTCTCTGCGCCGCCGTGTTTCTGGTTCTCGGAGCAAAAGTAGAAAGCGCGCGCGTTGCCAGTATCGTTCTCGCTGGCGGCGCAGGCGCGCTCTATCTTGCGCAGAGTTCCTTCTGGTCCGTGACCGCCGACATTGCCGGGCGCTCCGCCGGATCAGTTTCGGGATTCATGAATATGGGCGCGCAGATCGGCGGCGCTGTGACGGCACAGCTTACGCCCTGGATCGCGCTGAAGTTCGGCTGGACCGCATCGTTCCTGGTTGCTGCTGCATTGTGCGTGGTAGGAGCGGCAGCGTGGCTGATCGTCGATCCACACCAGAATCTGGCCACAGCCGAGGGCAACCTAGTAGCGTCCGAACTTAACCACGAGGGGCACGAAGAAACACCAAAGAGGCCCTTTAGGATTCAACCCTTTGTGTAACTTGCTGTCCTTCGTGGTTCAGGAAATGATGACGTCACCGGCAAGCTGACTCTGCGGGACACGCCATCACGCCGCTTTCTTCGGAACTTTTGCGCCCTTCTTGCGAGCTTCTGAAAGCCCAATGGCAATGGCCTGTTTACGGCTCTTTACCTGCCCGCCTTTTCCGCCCCTGCCGGATTTCAGCGTCCCTCTTTTTCTGCGCCGCATGGCGCTCGCTACGGTCTTGCCCGCAGCCTTGCCATACCTTCTACCGCCAGACTTTTTGCGTTGTGGCATACTTCTCTCCCGCAATTCAGACGCAAATCCCGCAGGGCGGGTTGTGTTTCAGGATTTACGTTTGACGAGCAACGTGGGGAATGTACCGGCGTGGGTCATTTTGATGTAGGCGCGAGCGTCCCGCTCGTGTGACTCTGATCGCTCACCACAGACCGCGTAGGGACAGCCGCCCTCGGCTGTCCAGCCGAGCGCAGCTCGGCAGCGACGTACGCGGATATTCTGAGCAATATGTTCATTCGTTTAATACCTTGGCAAGAAGCGCGGACGGTGGAGCGTATGAGAAGTACCTGGAAGCCTGGCAACTGCTATCAACGTAGGTGTGGCGCGGGCGCCTCCGCCCGCGAAGCAGGGCCCAAGCCTTGCCGTCGGGCTTCGCTCGACCTGGACGGGCGAGGGCGCCCGTCCCCACACGAGCAGTGGCGGCTCATCCCGTGGGGACTTGCCTCGGAAAATAAAATCAAAAAATCTTCACTCCAGCCCCAGCTCTTTTGCCAGCGTTTTCCATTTGATGTCGACGACAGCTTTGGTCTTGGCGTCCATCAGGATTTCATCCGGCCAGGGACGGGTAAATCCTTCGCTCGCCCACTTGCGGGTCGCGTCAATGCCCATTTTCGATCCGTAGTTCGGCAGGCGCGAGGCGTGGTCAAGCGAATCGATAGGGCCGAGCGTGAACTGGATGTCGCGCTCGGGATCGATGTGATTGAGGACTTTGAGAGTGACCTCGGCGATGTCTTGAACGTTGACGTCCTCGTCCACGACGATAATGCATTTAGTGAACATCGCTTGCCCGAGCGACCAGATCGCATTCATCACTTTGCGCGCCTGGCCGGGATAGGATTTCCTGATCGAGACGATCATCAGGTTGTGAAAGATGCCCTCGACCGGCAGATTGATATCGACGAGCTCAGGGATCGTGAGCTTCATTAGGGGAAGAAAAATGCGCGTGACGGCCTTGCCCATCCAGGCGTCCTCCATGGGAGGCTTGCCGACGATGGTGGTCGCATAAATCGGATTTTTGCGATGCGTAATGCAGGAGAGATGAAGCACGGGATAGAGATCTTCCAGAGAATAAAAACCGGTGTGGTCGCCAAAAGGGCCCTCAGTACGGAGTTCGTCGAGATGCACGTGACCCTCAAGCACGATTTCGGAAGAAGCGGGGACTTCGAGGTCAACAGTTTCGCATTTGACGAGCTCGACAGGGTTCTGGCGAAGAAAGCCAGCGATCAGATATTCCTCAACATCTGGTGGCGCTGGAACAATGGACGAGAAAGTCACCGCCGGGTCGGTTCCAATCGCCACAGCAACTTCCATCTTGCCCGATGGACGGGGACCTTCAACGAGCACCGATCCGCCCGAAGAACGCGCCATGATGTCTACGGCAGAGCGGGAGAGCTCAGCCGGGCTTCGCCCGGCCGGACGGGCGAGGGCGCCCGTCCCCACGTGAGCATCGGCAGGGTCCTGCGCTGCGGAGCGCCGCAGCGCTTCCCGAAAATGCTCTGCCGCAACCTTCTGACGCTGGGCGTGAAATCCAGTAGTACGCTCATCATAAACCTGCAAACGATAGCAACCGACGTTGCGCTTGCCAGTTTTGGGATCGCGGGTGATGACACACGGCAGAGTTATAAAGCGTCCGGCATCCTTCGGCCAACACTGAAGGATGGGGAACCAGTCCAGAGAGAAGTTTTCTTTGCGGATGACTTCTTTACACGGGCCGGTGGAAACCGTCTTCGGAAAGAACTTTCCCATTTCCGCCAACATTGGCAACATCTTCACTTTGTCGAGAAAACCCTGAGGGGATTTCACGTCCATGAAGTGGCGAATGCGGTCGGCGATCTCGTCGAGCGAATCGACCTCGAGCGCCAGGTTCATGCGGCGCGCGGAGCCGAACTGGTTGATCAGAAGCTGATGACCGGGATGACCCTTGATGTTTTGAAAGAGGAGGGCTGGGCCGGGCGAAGATTTCCGGATGCCATTAGACTGGCGAGCGTTGCTCGCCCGCACAGACGAGACGTCTGTGCCTACGTGGCCTTTGCTCACGCGATCTGTGATCTCGGTGATCTCGAGAACTGGATCGACTTCGGTGCCTATTCTTCTCAGCTCGCCGGCGTGGTCGAGGGCAGCGATCCAGCTACGCAGGTCGTCGTAGGGCAAATGATACCTCGCTCTGAGTGATTAGAGTTCTCAGTTCCCGGAAGCGCGAATTATATAATCTCCGCGCATGAATGACTTCCCACGATTTGATTTGCAGGGACAAGTGGCGCTGGTGACGGGCGCGGCACGCGGACTAGGACGAGCGATTTCACTCGCGCTGGCGCATGCGGGGGCGGATGTGGCGCTCGGGTTTCGGCACGCCGCAACCGGAGGTAAACTTGCCGCCGAAATTGAAGGCATGGGGCGACGTGCGCTGCCGCTGCAGATGGACATCGCTCAGACGGAGCAGATTTTTCGGGCGGTAGATGAAACCGTGGCGCGCTTCGGGAAGCTCGACATCCTGGTGAATAATGCCGGGATTGCTCCGGAGAATCTAGCGGAGAATGTCCGCGAGCCGGATTTTGATGCAACCCTGGCGGTGAACCTGAAAGGAACGTTCTTCGCGAGCCAAGCGGCGGGGCGAGTGATGATTCGTCAAAAACGTGGACGGATCATCAACATGAGTTCGCAAGCGGGCTTCGCAGCGTTGCCGGGAGAATCGGTGTACTGCATGACCAAAGCGGCGATCGCTCATCTGACTAAGTGCCTGGCAATCGAGTGGGGGAAGCATGGCATTAACGTGAATGCGGTGGCCCCGACTTTCATTCATACGCCGGGGACTGAGGAATTTCTTGCGATTCCAGAAAACCGCACCGATGTAGTCGAGCGAATCGCGGGGCTTCATCGTATTGGCGAACCGATGGAGGTTGCAGGAGCGGTGGTATTTCTGGCCTCGCCGGCGGCTTCGCTTATCACGGGAGAGACAATTTTGATTGATGGAGGATGGACGGCGCGCTAGCAGTTCAGAACCGCTGTTGATTTTGCCAAAATTACATTTTGTGGACAACTAGAAAGTGCTTGGGTGGCTATGCTGGTATAGTCCAGATTGATCGAGGTGTGCGTGCAACGACGGGTCGTGATCACGGGCATGGGAGCGGTAAGTCCTAATGGAATTGGCAATTCGTCTTTCTCACACGCCATTCTCGAGGGGCGCAGCGGCGTGCGGCGCATTTCGCGGTTTGATGCTTCTGAAATTGCAGTGCAGATTGCGGGTGAGGTAAGCGACTTCGACGAGCTCGCCTGGGTGGAAAAACGTGAGCGCAAACATGTTTCGCGCGTGTTGCCGCTGGCGATCGCCGCAGCTACGGAGGCGTTGGGCGCAGCGGGTGTTGATGCGCCTTCGCTGCCTCTTGAACAGAAACGCCGCGTCGGCGTGATCCTGGGATCAGGCGGAGGATCGCAAGAATTCACCGAAGAGCAGTACCGGCTGTTTTTCCATCAGCAATACAAGAGCATGAGCTTGTTCTGCGTCCCTACCGGCGTAATGGGAACGCTCTCGAGCGAACTCAGCGTGCGATTCGGATTGCGCGGGGCCAGCCACATTGTGACCACCGGGTGTACGTCTTCGACGGATGCGTTGGGATATGCCATGCGGCAGATTCAATCGGGAAGGTTGGACATGGTGCTGAGCGGCGGGGCGGACGCTCCGATTGCGCTCGGGATTGTGAAGGGATTCTTGCTGATGAAAATTCTTACGGACTCATGGAATCACGCGCCGGAGCGCGGATCGCGGCCATTTTCTGTGAATCGGGATGGATTTGTGCTGGCGGAAGGCGCGTGGATGTTTGTGCTGGAAAACTACGAGCATGCGCGAGCACGTGGCGCCAGGATTCTGGCTGAGATCTGCGGGTATGGGTCGACCTGCGAGGCTTTTCATCGAGTGCGCTTGCAGGAATGTGGTGAAGAACCGGCAAGAGCCATTGAACTGGCGATGAAGCAGGCGGGGATTGGTCCTGGTGGAGTGGATTACGTGAATTTGCATGGCACGTCTACACAGTTGAACGATCGCATTGAGACTCGCGCGCTGAAGTTGGCGCTGGGCGAGCGGGCAAAAGAGATTCCGATGTCGGCGCTGAAGTCGCAAATTGGGCATCCACAGGGAGCGTGTGGAGCCGCGGGAGTGGCAGCCACGATTGTAGCGATGCAGAGTGGGCAGGTTCCGCCGACGATCAATTTAGACAACCCCGATCCGGAATGCGATTTGGATTACGTGCCGGAAGCCGGACGAATTTGTAATTGCATTGCATTTGGGTCAAAGAATTCTGCGTTGGTGCTGAGGCAAGTCGCTTAAGCAGCTTAACCACAGGGGACGCAGAGAGTTCCGGAGAAGTGAGGGGTCATGGACAGCTTGCACGCCAGCATCGCTAATGGGCTCGAAGAGCGGTACACGTATCTAGCAACCACAGTGCGCGAACTGGCGGCCAAGCTGAGTGAAGAACAGTTCTGGCAGAAACCTTTCTCGTTCGGCAACACCTTCGGGCATTTGGTGCTGCATTTGACTGGGAACTTGAATTATTACATCGGGACGGAGATTGCCGGGACGGGGTATGTGCGCGATCGGGATCAGGAGTTTGACGAGCCGAAGCGTTTGTCTAAAACCGAAGTTTTGCGAAATTTTGATCGAGCAATTGAGGTGGTGCTTCGGGCAATTCACGCGCAATCAGAGGAGGACTGGTCGAAGTCCTATACTGCGGCTCGGGAAGAGGACGCTAGTAATCGATTCAATATTTTCCTGCGCTGTGCCACGCATCTGCATCATCATGTGGGGCAGATGGTGTATTTGTGTTTTGAGTTGGGCAGGAGCTCCGGATAGAAATTCCCGAGTAAGCCAAATAGTTCGGGCATAGGAGACTGCGGAAAACTCAGGAAAGCAGATTCCTCGCGGGCTGAAGCCCACTCGGAATGACAAAAGGAAAAGGACTTATCAGCACGACTGAAGGTCGTGCCCTTCCCAAAGCCGTCACTGCTCAAAATGATAGTTCTTAAAAGCTTGCCAGGTTATTGCAAGATATGCAGTACTGTGTTCTCTACTTTGGGCCAGGCGCTGGAGCGGGGATCGATTAAATCAAAATGTCCGGCGGTCGAAATTTCCAGGTAATGCGCGTCTTCGCCGCGCTTCTTCTTTTCTTCACCATAGTGCCGGCTGAATGGAGGCGGCACGACGTCATCGGCGGCGCCGTGAATCAGCCATTGCGTAGCCCGGACTTGTAGCTGCATCGGATCTGCTTCGTGGTAGTGCTCGGGTACATCTTTCGGTTTCCCTCCGAGAAACTCCACAACCGCATCGTCGCTCAGGTGCAATTCCCATGCTTGCTGTAAATCAAGCACCCCGGCAAGTGAAATCACGCGTTTGAGGGATGGCTCGTGAGCGGCGAGGGAAAGCCCGAGCTGGCCACCGGCAGAATGTCCCATAACCATCGCCCGCGCAGGATCGAGGTTGTAGCGTTTCGCGATCTGCGGCAGGAAGCGGTAGGCAGAGGCAATATCTTCAAAGGTGCCGGGCCATCCTCCACCTTTATTCCCTACTCGGCGATATTCCACGTTCCAAGTCGCGAGC
>QIAB01000075.1:10066-45373 GCA_003225455.1 Acidobacteriota bacterium | reverse complement strand
CCTTTGGCGGTTAGGGCAGCGCAAAGATGTCCGCCATGTTTGAGGTCGTATTTTGCGCGCCAGAAGCCACCGTGGATATTCATAACGATCGGAAAGGGGGGCGTACTCTTCGGCAGACGCAATTCCCCAAATTGATTGGGATCGCTGCCATAGGCGAGACGAACATCCGCCGGTGGAGGTGCGAGGGTGAGAATGTCGTCTGATCGCATTAATTTTCTACCGGGGGGCCCTTTTCATTTTTCCAGTTCCCAGTTCTCTGTTCTCTGTGGCGAGCACGCATAGTACAAAACAATTATAGATTGGCTCGCTGCGGTGCTTAGAGTCACGCGAGAGAGTGCGCGCAATCACTGAATTTGCTGAATTAGCGACGTAGCGTTACAACGATGATGTTGACTCGAAAACTCCCCTCTTCGAGAGCTTCCGGGTCTCACCAATCCGATCAAAAATTGGAAAGGAGAGTCTCTCATGTTTGCACGCATTGTTGAATTTATTCGAAAACTGGAGAAGAAAGAGGAGTTCGTAAAGAAGATTCGCAACGAAGTGCTGCCCCTACTGAAGGAGCAAAAGGGATTCCTGGAGCTTCTGCCGTTCTTCCCGGAGAACAAGACGGAAAAAGTCATCACGATCACACTCTGGATGGAGAAATGGGATGTCGAGAAGTACGAGAGAGAGGCGTATCCGAAAGTGGAAGAGATCCTGAAGCCGTATCTCGTGACTCCAGTGACCTTCAAGCACTACACCGTCGAGACCACACTGTGCGAGAGATTCGTGGAGACCCTGGCGGCCTGAAGCACAGGCCAGATGGGCCCGGCCGGAGCAGCTAGACGCTGCTCCGGTTTTATTTAGTCTTCGCTATGATTCCGCTGGGTTCTTCAGGAACCAACTCAACGACCAGCCCGTCTCCCCAATCGTATTTCGTGCGGGAGAGATTCTGGACGTGGCGTTCAAGTTCGGATTGGGTCTTAGACAACAAGATTCTTGCTGCGACCGGGAACGTGATCATTCCAACTCGCACTTTGGCTGCCGGATTCGCACGCAGGTTTTGCACCCAATGGGAAGTCTTGTACTCGGCGATCACGTAAAAGCGGCCGTTGTGGTGCGTAAACCAGATTTCGATTTCACGAGGGAGGCCGGACTTACGGCCGCAAGTGGTCAGGTACAGGTACTGCTCGCCGTCGAAACTACTGGCCTTTGAGTTTGAGCTTGGATTTGTTTTCCTCAAGGAATTCGCGAAGTTTGTCGGAGGAGTCCAGCAGACGGATCCACTGTTCGTAATATAACGTTACCGGAAAACGGCCAAGACCGTAGACGCTTACCCCGCCCTTCTCGCCGACGCGGAATTCGAGGCTGCCGGTGCGTCGCGTGCCCTGTTGCTTTTCCAGTTCAGCCAGACGGGCTTTAAGTTCTTCGTAGCTTGGTTCCGCCATTTGGTTTGCCTCGTGAACGCTCTTTTGTTGGAGCGGGAGACGGGGATCGAACCCGTGACATCCAGCTTGGGAAGCTGGCGTTCTACCGCTGAACTACTCCCGCTCGCTCCAAAAATCAGATCCTTCGCTTCGCAACGTGCGCTCAGGCTCAGGATTTCGCCCGCAGGCTCCCGCTCTGCCGTTCCCGGCCTCGCTCACGCCTGCTAATCGGCTCAAGCTGGCGTTCTACCGCTGAACTACTCCCGCTTGCTCCAAAAATCAGATCCTTCCCTTCGCAACGTGCGCTCAGGCTCAGGATTTCGCCAGCAGGCTCCCGCTCTGCCGAGCGTGTGTGAGAACTGTTCTTCCGCCCCTACGGGGCTGGCTCATTTTCCACTTGCACCCAGGGCTCGCGCCCTGGGCTGCATTCTGCCGCCGCTTCGCGGCTGGATTCTGGCGGCTTTGTTCCACCCGGGCAATCTGAAATGGGAGTTCTCCCACACACTCAGCCGTTCCCGGCCTCGCTCACGCCTGCTAATCGGCTCAAGCTGGCGTTCTATCGCTGAACTACTCCCGCTCGGTAATCCGAGATTAACACCGCGAGGAAAGCGAAAGCAACGTAGGGATCCGGCGTTCGATCTATCGGCTCAAGTTCGCGGTCTTCAATTGAACAAGCGCCGATTGGGTTTCACGCCATTTGTGAATTTTTTTTGAGCGGTTCAGGGGAGCATTGGAGAAAAAATCCAGAATGTTCGCCTGCAGCGCGGGGGTGACGTTGGCAAAGTGATGTTTGGCGAGACGGCGAACGAGACCTGCATACGCTTCGTCGGTCAGCTCGTAATCTCCCGGGCGGGTAAGATCGCCCGTGTCGAGATTGCGATTGGGAAAGTTCAAGCCGCCGCCAGCCGCGGCTTGCACCATGCGGCTGTAGCGCTCTACGACATTGTTCATACTTTTGAAATAGAGATCTTCGGTTTGGGGAGTGGGGTCGCGATAAGCCAGCGGTTTGAACGGGCCGAGACGCGGGATCACCCTCAAAAAGAAGGCAAGGATTCGCGCGAAGACACCGGGACGCCGGTATTTCGCTCCAAACTCTTTTTCGTAATCGGCTCGAGAGAGGTGGTAAAGGAATTTCTTCCGCGCCTGATCGTTCAGCTCCGGCATATTTTGGTGCTGGCGAGTGGCCAGTGCGACTTGAGTCATCTCGGGGATGACACGGCTGACGCCGAAGCGAAAGGTTCCGATGGTCAGGTCTTCGGCTTTGAGCAGATCATCTGTGCCGATGCCGTAGGTGTCACGAAAAACACGATCGAGCAAATCTTGTGAAACTTCGAATCCGACGAAGTCGTGATACTGCTGGGAAATGTACCGCCGCTTGGCGACTTGCAGCACATCAAAGCTAAATTCGGTTTTCAGGTGAGCCGCCGGATCGTCTTCGAAGGTGACCAGCTTGCCAAATTTGGCATGGAGTTTGGGATATTCGAGCGCCACGCCGGCATTCACAGCTGGATGGCCCCAAATATCTGCAACGTAGTGAGCCAAGGCGCCGAGGGCGAAGGCGTATTCGTTGACGTCCCGAGCTTCGCGCAGCATTGAAGCGACGAAATCGCCGCTGCGAACGTAATGCAGCAGGTTGGTGAATTCGTGATTGCCGAAGGGATAGTAACCGATGTCTTGAATCACGCAACCGCCATAGGCGTAAGCATGGGCTTTATGAATCTCTTCTTCCGTAGCAGATGGAAAGCGCTTGAGGAGCGCAGGACGAATAGTGGTGTCCCAGGAAATGTCTATGAGTTCCTCGTGCGATAAGACGCTGTAGGGGAAGAGATGCCCTGAGACAAGTACGACGAAGAGCAGAACTTTGTAACGAGTTAGTCTCATCCGCGGCGGCCATTGGCGACTACGGGGATCATTTAGATATGACAAACTGTCCGGAACGGGCAGGATCAATCGCCACCAAGGAAACTTCCAGCGCGTGCTGTACTTGGAATCTGATGCGGACGGCGCCGGGAGAAGGCCGCGGCAACCAGAGCTACCCCCGGAGTTTCATCAGGCGGTTCTTTACGACCCGGGTGCGGGGATGCGCCACCGCTTCCCGAAGCAGCGCCTCCTTCGACAGAGTCCGCGGCTTGCAGAAATGAACGGGTCCAGCGCTGCACATTGTGATCTTTGATAATTTCGCGCAACAAGCGCATGCGGTTGCGTTTCTCTTCGGCTGGCATTTGTGATGCATCCCGCAAAGCTCGTGCGACGCCCGCGAAATCGTTGGGATTGACAAGAATTGCCCCATGGCGAAGCTCCGGACCGGCTCCGGCGAATTCGCTAACTATGAGAACTCCGCGTTCGTCCACTTGAGCGGCGCAAAATTCCTTTGCCACCAGATTCATTCCATCTTTAAGGGGAGTGATGAGCGCAATGTCAGCGGCGCGGTAATAAGCGAGAAGCTCGTCGCGATTGAGATTGCGGTGCATGTAATGGATGGGCACCCATCCGGGTTGAGTAAATTCGCCGTTAATTTGGCTGACCAAGAGTTCGACTTCCAGACGCAAATCTTTGTAGTCTGGAATCTCCTCTCTGCTGGGAACCACCACCTGCACCAGGGTAATTTGACGGCGCAGTTCGGGATGGCGGCGGAGAAGAATCCGGAACGACTTAAGCCGCTCGGGAATGCCCTTTGTGTAATCCATCCGGTCGACGCCAAGAACCAGGATGCTCTCTATCAATTCGCGGCGAATCTCGGTGGCGCGGGAAGCGACTTCGGGACGGGCGGCTGCAGTGGCGAACTCATCAAAGTCGATGCTGATCGGGAAGCTCCCCACGATGCTGCGGTGACCGCGATGGGTAAGGAGAAGGTGCGGGCTGCCACTTTCGACAACAACATCGGGAATCAAGCGCTGGGCACAGCTTGCGAAATTACAGCGGTCGCGATCGGTCTGAAATCCGATGATGTCGAATTGCAACAACGAACGCAGGATGGCTTCCCGCCAAGGCAGCTTTTCGAAAATATCCGGTGCTGGAAACGGGATGTGAAGGAAAAATCCCAGCCGCGAGCGAACCCCGGCTTCTCGCATGTAATGTGCGGTAAGCATCAGGTGATAGTCATGCACCCAGACGAAATCATCTTCTTTCGCGGTACGGGCGACGGCAGCGGCGAATTTGCGATTGACGCTCTGGTAGGTCTCCCAATAATCGGGATCGAAGTTGCAGCGTGAAGGCATGTCGTGAAACAGGGGCCAGATAATCTCGTTGGCGAAACCGGAGTAGAACTTGGCGACCTCATCATGGGAAAGCGTGACTGCCTGCAGCGAGTATGAACGGCGTCGCGAGGTTCGGGCGAGCAAATGATCGATGTGATTGTGGGTGGTTCCGGCCCATCCGATCCAGACCCCTTGCTGGTGCCGCCAGGCGGCATCAATAGCGCGTGCAAGACCGCCGGGGCTGCGCTCGACACGCGCTCCACCGGCATATTTCTTTACCACGACCGGCAGGCGGTTGGAGACGTTAATCAGGCGTCCCTTGACGAGCGTCATAGCTCACCTCCTGAGGCTTTAAGCCAGTTATCGAAAAATTCGATCAGCTCCTGGGGTGGTTGCAGCCAAATATCGGCGGCGGTAGGCCGGGGCTGAGGACGAACCAGCGCCGTCAGGCCTCGTCCCTTCAATGCGCGGAACGCATCTTCGTCGGTTTGATCGTCGCCCAAGTAAGCGATGGCGGCTTCTGGGTTCGTTTCCGTCAAAATTGCACGGATAGCATCGCCTTTGTCGCGGCCAGGAACGCGGAGCTCCAGGCCGCCATCGAACTCAAGCAGAGAGAGAGGATATTCGGTAACCAATGGCAACCAGAGGTGGCGGATTTTGCTCTTAATCTCGTCCACTTCGCTCGGCGACAAGCCTCTCCAGTGCACGGCAACGCTTCCAGGTTTGATCTCGGTTTGCGAATCGAGCTGAACGGCTCGTAGAAGCTGGACAGCAAGGGAAAGACCGGCTTGCTGTTGAAGTGGAATTTGGCAGATTTCATAGCTGCCGTCCGCTTTGAGGCGCTCAAGACCATGGCTTCCCCAAACTTCCGGGTGGGGATGGATACCGATGAGACTGATCACTTCGCGAGCAGGGCGGCCGCTGATGAGAGTGATGCGGGTTCCTGTTTCGATGATGCGTATCATCCGGTCGGCCACACCCGGGTACGGCAACGCGAGGCTGCGATCCACAGTGAAGGGAGCGAGCGTGCCATCGTAGTCGAGCAGGAGCACACGGGCGGGAACAGACCGGAGTTGGTCCAGAAATGAGGCGTATGATATTTCACGGTCGAGTGCCTTCATGCCGGCTCCAGACAACAGTAACCAACCACAGAAAGCTCAACCCGGCGCGAAGTGGCGAAGAACTTTATCCCAACGAACAGTGCCAGATAGCCGAACTCGCATAACCAGCGAGCGACCTAGATTTAGGTGCGACCGTCCGCGAAACGGCACGCGGAGGCAAAGCCGACGCGCACTCCCCAGTGCGGCCGTGAGGGTCTGAAAAGAACTGCTCTGATTTTAACACGGAAATTGCGAGGGGGCACTCGGAAATGCAGTTCCCTGTGACGCGCGGGCTACGTGGCGAGTTTGCAAACCCGTGGCGAGGGCGAGACGCCCTCGGGACAGCCGGCAAGATGCCGGCGCTACAGTTGGGCAGGCACTTAACGATTTCCCGGTCACAGCACCAGGTCGCCAATTGCAGTTTCCGGTTCCTAGTTCTCAGTTCTCAGCAAAACGGAATGGCGGGGAGCTGGCATGGGAACTCTGCCTTTGCGATCGCGCCAGAGAATACGATTGAGAATGGCTGGGTTGGCTGCGTCAGGCCGTGAAAAGTCCATTTTCGCCGATTCCCTTGCGCCTTGACCGCGTGGAGGATTCATCTGGTAGATGAGGCCGTTGTCACGGTTGCGCCAATCGGTGGTGAAGGGCGGCTGATTCCCTGGACCAGCGAACATTGGAGTCATAATGGGCGCGTAGGCATCGTTTTGGTTCATCGGCGGCAAGCCGAGCAAAGTCTCAAGCGTGTGCACCATGTTCACGGTAGTGTAGAAGCGGCTATCCACGAAGGGATGCGCGGCAGATCCCGGAGAATATTTACTGATTACAAAGGCGATGGAGCGATGCGCGTCAACGTGATCGGCGCCATCCTGAGCGTCGTCTTCGAGAACGAAAATTGCGGTGTCGTCCCAGTAAGGGCTGTGAGAAACCGCGTCGACTACGCGGCCGAGAGCAAGATCGTTATCGGCCACTGAAGCCGCTGGCCGGGGCTTGCCGGGAGCAGTGCCGTGAGTGTGATCATCCGGCAAATAGAGCAGTACGAACTGCGGCAGCTCGGTTCGCTTTCTTTCTTTCTTGGCGAGAACGAAATCTGCGAACTCGTTGAGAAATTCGTCGGCGCGAAGCTGATCCGGATATTCGGTGTTGAAGTCGGGAAAGCGCGGGTCGAAGTGATCGCGCAGAGCGGCTTTGGTCGGGCGCATGCGGTTGAACATCGGAACTGCCCAAGGCCACGGACTGGCTGAACCGTGCGGATCACCGACATTTTCAGGGAGTGGCTCGCCTTTGTGAATTTCATCACGCCCGCATCTGGCGCTACGCGGTGAAGTCGTCCCTGAGGTTGGCAACGCGAGTTCAGGCCGCTGCGGCTTGCACCATTCTGCATCGATAAATTCGCCATAATCGCGGTAGGTGAGGTTATGGTGGGCGACGTTGTCCCAGAGAAATCCAGTCGTGGGATCGTCCACATCTGGTTCTCCAAGTTCCAAGGGATATTCATCGCCTACGGAACCCTGGTAGTCGTAAATGCGCTCTTGGCCGCGATAGGCGATCTGCCAGGTTTTCTCGTTGTAATCGCTTGTGATGGCTGCAGTGGACCAATCGTGTCCATCACCCGAGACCTCGCCGCTGTCATAGAAATTGTCGAGTACACCGAATTGCAGAGCGAGCTTGTGCTCATTCGGAGTGATATCAGAGCCGTACATAGTGAGCGATGGGTCGCCGTTGCCCACCTTTAGATCACCGAAGATTTGATCGTAGGTGCGATTTTCTTTAATTACGTAGATGACGTGCCGGATGGGATTTGATCCGGACTGGAACTCGATTTTTCCCGGATCCCTACGTAGGAGATTGCTCTCTTCCACCTGGCGCGTTAACTTCGCCAGATTCTCGTTGATCGTGGGAATGTGTATCCGTGAGACGGAGCCATAGAGCAGCGTAACGATATAGGGATGTGCGCGGTGATGTCCTTCCTGCACTAAGTTCGCGCGATTGTTCGGGCCTGTGCCCTGACCTTTGGCAGTGGCAATCAGGAGATCGTCGGCTGCAGTGACAAGAGCACTGGGGTACCAGCCAGTGGGAATAAAGCCGAGCGGATGTAGGCTGGTGTTGGGAGCACTTAGGCGCGAGACATCAAAGATCGCTACTGCATTCAGCGAAGCATCGGCGACAAACAATTGCTTGCCATCACTGCTTAGAGCCAGGGCGTTGGGGTAGGTGCCGGCAAATTTCTGGTCCCGCAGGGATGTGTCGAGCATCGCGAGCAGATCACCGCGGGCAGTAGAAAGTACGGCGACTCTGTCCGAGTTAGAGAGCGCGACATAAAGCAGTGACTCGTCTGCTTTCAGCAAGAGCGCGCTTGGGTGCGAGCCTGCCGCAGTGGGATCGGAGGGTTCAAGCAAGGGAATCCAGCGGGAGACGGTCCCGCGCTGCAGATCAAGTTCGGCTACGCGAGATGAGTTCCACAGGCTGCACCAAGCACGTTTTCCATCACGTGTCGCAACGACGGCGTGAGGAAAAGATGAAGGGATCATCTCATGAGTGCTTAGGGGGAAGCTCTGGAGGACGCGACCGTCTGCCGTGTCCATGAGGATGACATTGTCTGAAAGATTGTTGGCGATTAGAAGCTCGTCGTATTTCTCTGTCCCGATAACCGCAATGCCGGCGGGATAAGGAATCGCTGTACCAGGTGGAGTTTTGCGCAGAGCGCGAGCCACTTTTTTGCCAGCATCAATTTTTTGCGGAGCAATCTTAAGAAATCGCTCAGGTGTGACCTTGCCATCGCGAAATTTATAAATCGCGATTCCATTCCCCGTGTCACCCGGCCTTTCGCCGGTTGGATCTGTGATTGAGCCTACCGAAGCGTAAAGGTGATCGCCGTCCGAACTGAACGCGAGGCCGAGAAAATAACTCTGGTGAGCGTTCCTGCCGAGCCGTGCATCAGGGAAATCACTCAGTTCGTCAGTTTGCAGATCGAGAATGGCTATAGATTGATGTAGCGCGCTGGCCTGGGTGCCGTAGCCATCGTTCAAAAGCGCGGCATAGCGTTTATCCGGACTGAGAGCGATGGTCGCGGGAAAGCTGTTGGTTGAGCCGATGTGGCCGGGATAAGGGCTGACGAGGATTTTGCTTGTGGGGAGAGAAATCTGCATACCCGGACGATCCTGGGCATTCAAGACGGTGATTAGAAGTACGAGTGCAGTAAAGAGCGCGACTTTCAAACGTTCTCAGCCTCCACTCCATTCTATCTTCTGCGGCTTAGGCAGGCTTCCGCCTCATGAGATTTTCAAATTGCGAGCCTCTCAGTGTGTATCGGGAATGCTCGGCTGGGCGGCGGCAGCTTCCTGGGTGACGTTGTGGCGGACGTCGGCTCCTCGGACCCAGAAGATTACGTCTTCGGCGATGTTGGTGGCGTGGTCGGCGACGCGCTCGAGATTGCGCGCGATCAGCAACGCATCAAGCGCCTGGCGCGTGACCTCAGGACGCTCGTTCATGGTCTTGACCAGACGAATGAACGCATCGTCGCGCATGCGATCTACGACATTGTCCATCTCGAGAACGGCTTGGGCGAGTTCGGCTTTGCCTTCGATGAAGGACTCGAGGGCGCGGCGGACCATCGCTGATGCGGCAGTGGCCATACGCGCAATGTCAACCGGAAGATCGGCTTTGGGAAGCTCGACCATGTCCATTACCCGCTCGGCGATGTTGACTGCCTGATCGCCGACTCGTTCGAGGTCGGCGTTAATCTTGGTGACCGCGAGAATAAAGCGCAGATCGACCGCCATGGGCTGTTGCATGGCCAGGAGATCGAATGCCAGCTCGTCAATCTCGCGTTCGGTGAGATTGATTTGGGTTTCGCCTTCCAGAACCTGATGGCAGCGGTTCAAATCGCGATCGATGTAAGCCTGGCAGGCGCGATCGACAGCCTGCTCGGCGAGACCACCCATGCGGAGCAATCGGCCTCGGAGTTCGTCCAATCCCTGATGAAAACGGCTGCGCATTATCCAAACCTGCCTGTGATGTAGTCTTCCGTTCGTTTGTCGGAAGGAGTGGTAAAAATCTTTTCCGTCTTATCAAATTCTATCAGCTTACCAAGAAGGAAGAAGCCGGTGAACTCTGCGACGCGCGATGCTTGTTGCATGTTATGAGTGACAATGACGATGGTGAAGTGTTCTTTAAGCTGGAAAATCAGTTCTTCGATCTTTCCGGTTGAGATGGGGTCGAGCGCGGAGCAGGGTTCATCCATCAAGATCACCTGCGGTTCGACTGCGAGGGCCCGGGCGATGCAAAGGCGCTGTTGCTGGCCTCCGGAGAGGCTGGCGCCGGATTTCTTGTGCATTGTATCTTTGACTTCGTCCCAGAGCGCGGAATAAGTCAGCGAGCGGTGGACGATTTCGTCCAGCCGGCGACGATCGCGGAATCCGTTGAGCTTCAGCCCGGCGGCGACGTTGTCATAAATTGACATCGTAGGAAATGGATTTGGCTTCTGGAACACCATGCCAATGCGGCGACGAATCTGTACGGCAGATGTTCCGTTGTACACATCAAGATCACCCATACGCACTCGGCCAGCCGCGCGAGCCTCCGGAATAGTTTCATGCATGCGATTTAGGCAGCGCACAAATGTGGACTTGCCGCAACCGGAGGGACCGATGATGGCTGTGGCATGGTTGGCAGGCACATCCATGCTGATGTCATAAAGGGCCTGGGTTTTGCCGAACCACGCGTTCAGGTGTTCGACTTGGATGCCAACTCCCATCAGCTCACTCCTTTTAGCATACCCCGACTAGCAGCAACGCGAACGGCGGTAACTGAGAGCACGATAAGAATAATAAGAATCAGCGCGCCTGCCCAGGCCTGGCGATGCCATTCATCAAACGGCGAAATGGCGTAGCTGAAAATTTGCAGCGGCAACGCAGCCGTGGGTTGATTCATTCTCCAATTCCAATATTGATTGCCGAAGGCTGTGAACAGTAACGGGGCGGTCTCACCCGCGGCACGGGCGAAGGCAAGCATCACTCCGGTGATGACACCGGAAGTTGCGGTGCGCAGAGTGATGGAAAGGGTCGTGCGCCAGCGGGAGACTCCGAGCCCAAAGGCGGCTTCTCGAACCGCTTGCGGCACGAGCAGAAGCATTTCTTCCGTGGTCCGTGAAATTATGGGGATCATCATGATCGCCAGTGCGACCCCACCAGCGAGAGCGGAGAAATGACCCTGTGAGAGGACAACCAGGCCATAGGCCACAATACCTACGATGATCGATGGCACGCCGTTGAGCACGTCGGCGGTGAAACGAATTAGATCGCCAAAGCGGTTGCGACCGTATTCGGCAAGATAGATTCCAGCGCCGATTCCGATCGGAACACCCATCGAACTTGCGATCAGGAGAACGTAAGCTGAGCCAGCAATGGCGTTCGCCATGCCGCCGCCGGCTTCGCCAACTGGCTTCGGGGTTTGAGTAAGGAAAGCCCAATTCAGCGAGCCGAAACCTTTGTAGACCAGGTAGGCAAAAATCGCGCCAAGCGGAACAAGTACGAGGAGAACGGCGCCGGCCGCAGATCCTGTCACCAAGGCATTCATGGCGCGGCGGCGGAAGCTGATGCCGGTGGCAGCGATCTCGGGCACGAGACTTGTGGGATTTGCTTGCATGTTAGCTCTTCGCCGCTAAACCGGTAGAGTAGACTCGTGCCGTTCTCAACTTCGTTCTGCAGAGTGACAAGCTCAATAACCTCATAGTTGCGACCGTCAGAGTGAGTCTATGTCTGACTCCTCGCGGGCATGCCTCGGGTGACCGTCCATACCATGAACTGGGCCAGGACGTTCACGATGATGGTCACGATGAACAGCGCCAGGCCAACTTCAATGAGAGCGCTGAGATAGACATCACCGGTAGCTTCAGTGAACTCATTGGCGATCACACTGGCCATAGTGTAGCCCGGAGCAAAGAGCGATTTTGCAATGTCGGGACGATTGCCAATCACCATGGTGACGGCCATGGTTTCTCCGAGGGCGCGGCCCAAGCCTAAGATGATCCCGCCGAAGATGCCAGCGCGGGCGTTGCGCAGAACGCCGGTGCGAATCATCTCCCAACGCGTAGCGCCGAGTGCGAGTACGGCTTCCCGCTGTTGCTGTGGAACAGCGGTCATCACTTCGCGGGTGATGGAGGAAATGATGGGAATGATCATGATCGCCAGGATAATTCCGGCGGCGAGCATACCTATGCCGTAGGGCGGTCCTTGAAATAGGCTAGTCCAGCCAAAGTAGTGCGCGAGGAAAGGCTGCACGTAAGCGCGCAGCAACGGGACAAGAACAAAAATAGCCCACAAACCGTAAATCACGCTGGGAATAGCAGCCAAGAGTTCGGTAGTAAAGGAAAGCGGGCCGCGCAGCCAGGGCGGCGACATTTCAGTGATAAAAACCGCGACTCCGACTGCCAGAGGCACCGCGATCACGAGCGCAACAATGGATGAGACGATGGTCCCGTAGACGAACGGGAGCGCGCCAAACTGATCGTTGACCGGATCCCACTCACTGCGGAAAAAGAATTTCAGGCCGAACGAGTGCAAGGATAGAGAGGATTTAGTTATCAGTTCGTAGATAATCAGGCCTACTAGCGCGAGCACGCAGAAGCCGCAGGCTGATATGATGGCAAAGAAGCTGCGGTCGGCCCAGCGGCTGTCACCGGCCTTCAGCAAGGGCATGGATTCGTCGGCGGCACTGATCGCAACTTCTGAGTTCAGAATAGGTTGCGGTCCAGTCAAACCTGGCGCTCCTAACGCTCGATTGCCCATCACGGCGAGGCTAGCAGAGTAGTGTTACTACAGTGTTAAAATAGAAGGGTGATCCTGCCGTATCGCAAGTTCCACTGAGCGGCCAATCATATCAGCTTCTTGCATTTGCATTTCCCCGGACGAAGAGGTATTTTGCTCCGGCATAGTCGATCCTCATGCCAGTAGATGAAGCCAAAATTCGTGCTACGTTCCAGAAGTTGAACCGTCAGTTATCCAAGCTGACCGAAACCGCTTCCGCCTCAAACGTACATAAATTTCGCACATACGGCCGGCGAGTTGAAGCGTTGGTTGAAGAGCTTGTCCCCGGATTAAAACGCAAGGATAGGAGGCTCCTGAAGCAGTTGGCACGCCTGCGTAAGAAGGGAGGCAAGGTGCGCGATCTGGATGTTCAGATTGCCGCCTTGAGAGGCCTAAAACTGCCGCAGGAAGCTGGACGGAAAGCGCAACTGTTACGCGTACTGTCCGATGACCGGACATCGCGGGAGAAGAAGCTGGAGAAAGCGTTTGATAAGCAACAGGTCTCCCAACTTCGCAAAGGGCTGAAGCGATCGGCCGCAAGAATTGATGTGCCCAACACCACGGAAGAACTACTGGATCGGGCGATGCGCCCGGTCCTTCAGCTGGGAGCGAATCAACGTCCGTTGACCGAGAAGAGGGTCCACCAGTACCGGATTGTCGGCAAGCGAGCAAGATATCTGGCGGAAGTCGCGGGCGATGATCCGCACGCCAAGGAATTAATTGAGCAGCTCAAGCGGATGCAGGACGTAATTGGCGATTGGCATGACTGGCTAAAGTTGACAGAACGAGCAGAAGAGGTCTTTGACGGGACGCGCAGCTCGGCTTTGATTGCTGCGCTGCGGAATATTACGCGGGCAAAATACCGGCAGTCGCTGGATGTGCTGGTGGAAACGCGAGCGGCGCAGACTCCTAGAAAACCGATTTCAACTGAAATATCTGCTCCCAAACTGCCGTATCGTGAGGCGGACCGAGTAGCAAGCGCGGCGGCATAAGCATTGCAGATAGGCTTGACTAGTCAGGTGACTAGTCATAAACTTATTCTGAAATGACGCAATGGCAGGTACAAGACGCAAAGGCCCGATTTAGCGAACTCTTGGATGCCGCCCTGAAAAATGGACCCCAAGTTGGTTACTCGACGCGGCATTGAGGCAGCGGTTCTGGTACCGATAGATGAATGGCGTCGCTTGCGTGAGTCAGCGCGCCCGAGCCTCAAACATCTACTCCTTAGCCCGGCTCCCCGCTTTGACATCCCGATTCCCCAGCGCGGCAAACTGCGGCGCAGGCCGCCAGTGAAGTTCGAGTGAACCGTTATTTACTGGACACCAACTTCGTCTCAGAACTTCGCAAGAATAAACCCCACGGTGCGGTCCTTGAGTGGTTCAGCGGTTTACAAGAGACCCAGATCTCTCTTTCCGCTGTTACCCTTGGCGAGTTGCAGGCGGGAGTTGAAGTCACTCGGCGGCAGAATGTGGCAAAGGCGGAACAGATCGAGCAATGGCTTGAAAGCCTGGCAGAATCTTATCTAATCTTGCCGATGGATGCGGTTTGTTTTCGGGAGTGGGCGCGATTGATGAACGGTAAGCCGGACCGGCTGCTACAAGATGCAATGATTGCTGCAACAGCTCGGGTGCATCAGCTCGTTGTCGCTAGCAGGAATGAGCGTGACTTCACGCAGCTCACCGTTCAGATCTTCAATCCGTTTACTTCAGAGCTAGTCCAGCCATCTAGAATTCTCTCCAGAACTCGGGGCTTCTGCTGCGCTAAACTAAGTCCCACTCCTGATGCCCACGTTTGCCGCCATTGATATCGGCTCCAATTCGGTTCGATTGAAAATTGCGCGACTCGTGGGACATCGCCTGCGCGAGATTGTTGAAGACCGGGAGGTCACGAGGCTGGGAGAATCTGTCTTCCGCTCCGGTTTCCTTTCCCCTGAGGCGATGGAAAACACGATCAAGGTTCTGCGCCGTTTCCATCGAGCCGTGCAGCGGGAGGGCGCGGATGTGGTGCGGGTGGTTGCGACCAGCGCGCTGCGCGATGCCCGCAATTCGCGCGCGTTTCTGGAGTGGGTGCGGTCAGCAACGGGATGGAAAGTGGAAATCATCTCCGGCTTGGAAGAGGCGCGACTCATTCACTTGGGGCTGGTCTCGAGCCTTCGAGTGAATGTGTCGCCGATTCTGATGATTGACTTGGGAGGCGGGAGCTGTGAGCTGACGATTTCGAGCAAGAATCACATACGCGACACGATTAGCTTGCCCCTGGGAGCCGTCCGGCTGACGAACGAGTTCCTGCAAGACGACCCTCCGCGCAAGTCGGAATTGCGACGGCTGCACGGATTCGTCGAACGCGAAATTGGCAGAATTTCGGGGCGCATTGTACGCGCCCGACCGAAGGCAGTGATCGCCACCTCGGGGACGGCAGCATCGCTGGCTGCGGTCTGCCGTGGCTTGTACAAAACCAAAGGCTCGCGCGCAAGCACGGTATCGAGAGCGCAGATGCGGCGCATCGCCAAAGTTTTGTCACGATTGCCGCTTGAGAAACGCAGGCAACTATCAGGAGTGGGGCCGCGCCGGGCGGAGATCATCGTTGCCGGCGCGGTGGTTTATGCAGAGCTGCTGGAGCGCTGCCAATTGCAAGGATTCCGCTATTCTCCTCTGGGCTTGCGCGATGGGCTGCTGGCGCAGATGGCGGCTGAGCACGACCGCAGCACGAAATCCGGGAAACAGATTGAATCGGAGCGATGGGATTCGCTGCGAGCGGCGGTGGAGCACTATCACATCGACATGAATCACGCGCTTCAAGTGCGCGAATCGGCGATGCACCTATTTTCCATCCTCCGCTCCGTACACCGCCTGCCGCCAGAATATGCGGAGTGGCTTTCAGCCGCGGCGATGCTGTACGAAGTCGGTGATTACGTGAACCGGAATGGACGCCACCGGCACACGTACTACATCATCGCGAACTCGGAAATTCTAGGGTACGCGCCGCAGCAACGGCTGATCATAGCGGCAATTGCGCGATATTTGGGCAAATCGCGGCCGGCGCCGGGGGATGCTGCAATTAAGAGCTTGCCGCCTGCAGACCGGGAATCAGTGCGCAAGGCTTCTCTGCTGCTGCGGCTGGCCAGGGCGCTGAACCTGGGAAGGACAGGCGCCGTCCGGCAGACGCGTGTATATGCGCGCGATGGCGCTGTGAATGTGCGATTGCAGGCGAAGCCGCGGACCAGCGTTGATCTTGAATTGTGGGCTGTCGAAAAAGAGAAAGGTTATTTCCGCGAAGTCTTCGGCCGTGAGCTTTCAGCAGCCACACCATAGAGAGCGCGCACCAATTTCGGGGTAAGACACCAGTGCAGCGAGGCGGAATTCCTGCCCATATCTACTTTGGCCACGGCGCCCTTCCGCAAGGCGATGCCAGCCTCGCAGCCGGTCTCGCTGATGCAGCGCCCGACGAACTCACTAAGATTGGGATTGTGGCCAACAACCATGATGGCCTCGTGCTTGGAGTATTTGTCGAGGAGTTTGCGGAAATCGGAAAACGAAGCCTCGGGCCGAAGAGCGTCTTCCAGTTGCAGCTTGCCTTCGTAGCCCATCTCGTTACCGACCAGAGATGCGGTCTGCGCGGCGCGCTTGAGCGGGCTGGAGATGATGACCTCAATCTGCGTATCCAAGGCATTGAGAGCGCGGCCTACATTTCCACATTGCTCGATGCCGACCTGGTCAAGAGCGCGCTTCTCGTCTTTTTTGGGATTGCTCACACGCTCTCCGGCACTGGCGTGACGGAGAAAATAGATAATCATGCCATTTTATCCTTCCCTTGCCAGCAGGACCGCTCTTGGTACCCTTTTCGCTTGCGCAGAGGGAATGGCCTCAATCGACTGCTTCCCTTCTGCGATTCCGATTAGGAAGTCCTGGGCGTTAAATGCAGCCGAGCCGGCTGGTGGTTTCCGCTTACCTTTGGTTTTCCAGGCGCGAATATATGTTCCGTCCCTCTGCAACAATCTTGCTTTTAGGTTGTCCGCCAAGTAAGCCTCGAGAATTTCGTTTTTGACGCGCTCGCGCAGAAGAGCATCTTCGACCGGATATACAACTTCGACGCGTTCATAAAGATTTCGCGGCATCCAGTCGGCGCTGCCCAGATAAACCTCCTCCTGGCCGGCGTTGGCGAAATAAAAGATGCGGCTGTGTTCGAGAAAGCGGCCGACGATGCTGCGTACACGAATGTTATCGCTCACGCCGCGGACGCCGGGCCGCAAAGCGCACATGCCACGGATGATGAGATCTACCTCGACTCCTGCCTGCGAAGCTCGATATAACGCCATCACGATGTTTTTGTCGAGCAGCGCGTTCATTTTGCCGATGATGTGTGCGGGCCGGCCATGGCGCGCGTGCTCGGCTTCGCGGGCAATCAGCGCAAGACAGCGCTCGGCGACATCGAGAGGAGCGACCATTAACGGCTCGTAACTGGGATGCTCGGCATAGGCAGTTAGAAAACTGAAGACATTATGGACGGCGCTGGTGATTTTCGGGTCAGCGGTGAGCAGGCTGACATCGGTGTAGATACGCGCTGTGGCAGCGTTGTAGTTGCCGGTACCGAGGTGGACGTAGCGGCGAGTTACGCCGTCCGGGTCGTGGCGCACCAGCAACGAGAGCTTACAGTGAGTCTTCAGCCCAACCAAGCCGTGGAAGACCTGGACCCCGGCATCCTCCAGATCGCGAGCCCAGCGGATGTTGGAGGCTTCGTCGAAGCGAGCCTTCAATTCCACGACTGCGGTGACTTCCTTCTTAGCGGCGGCGGCAATCAGGGCAGGAACGATAAGCGAGTGCTCATTGGTGCGATAGAGCGTTTGCTTGACGGAGAGCACACGGTCATCTTCGGCGGCGGATTCGATGAAGGATACGACCGCATCGAAAGCGTCGAAGGGATGATGCAGTAACACATCATGGCGCCGGAGCTCCTCGAAGAGGTCCTGTGATTTCGCGGTGAGACGCAGCTCGCGGGGCACGAAAGTTTTGAATTTCAGCTCGGGATGGGCAGTATGCTCATAGAGGGTCAGCAGGCGTGAAAGGTTCACCGGACCGTTGGTCGAGAAAACCTGCCAGGATTCCAACTCGAAATTCACACGCAGGCGCTCGATGATCTCTGGGTCGGCGTCGGCTTCGATCTCCAGGCGGACGGCGTCACCCTTGCGCCGATTATGCAATTCGGTGCGCACTGATTCCAGAAGATTGCGAGATTCTTCTTCCGCCAAATACAAATTGCTGTCCGAAGAGGCGATATCGTAGCCGTGATACATGCGAGCGGCATGAAAGGTGACGAGATCGGCGAGAAAGATGAAATCGTCGCTGCCGTTGGAGGGCAGTCGCACAAGCCGGGGCAGTGCACGTGGGACAGTAACCACCCCCGTGTAAGTGAGGGACGAACGGCGGCGGCGCCGTAAGAGGAAAGCAACACACAAAGCTTTGTTAATAACTCGGGGAAAGGGATGCGCGGGATCGACCGTCACTGGGGTGAGTAACAGATCAAGTTCGCGTTCACAGTATTCTTCAACGAAAGTTCGCGCGCGCGCGTCGAGTTCGTGAATGCCGAGTACGCGAATTCCATGGTCATTCATCGCGGGACGCAGCTTCTCATTCCAGCAGCGGTATTGATCGTCAACAAATTCGTGGGTTTCGCGCGATACGAGGTCGCGCTCTTCGACGAGAGTGAGGCCGTCCGGTCCAGCCTCGGTGTAGCCGTCTTCAATCTGCTGGACCAAACCAGCAACACGCACTTCAAAGAATTCGTCTAAATTGCTGGCGGTGATGGACAGAAACTTCAAGCGCTCGAGGAGCGGATTGCTTTCATCCTGAGCTTCCTCCAGCACACGACGGTTGAAGGCCAGCCAAGATGCTTCGCGATTGAGGTAGTAAGCCGAATTGTCAAGGGAGAGGCGAGCCATAAATCCGGACAAAGCTTTCGGATGCTGGAGCGGAGCGGTTGGTTACCGGTTATTTTGCGGCCGGCGGGTCCTGCGGAGGACCTTTCCAGGACCCGGCGGGCATGTGCTTTACCACGATCAAATCTGCTTCCCTCTCTCCCGGGCGCTTAACGAACAAATGACGCTTATCGGCTTTGAGTTGAATTTCGGCGCCGCTGCGCCAGTCATCCGGCAAAGTGTCCGCGGAGTGACGAGGAGTATACTCCGCCACGTAAACCGTGTCGTTAACCTGAATGGCGAGCTCGTAGTAAGGCTCGTCGCGAGTGACCGGGGTATTCACAATGTAATAGAGAGTGCGAGTCCGCGCCTTCTGCTGCACATCCAAAATTTTGCCTGTCTGATACTGCTTCTCGACCGCGTGCCCCGGGAGCGTCAGCAGGAAAAACAGCAGGCCGATTCTCACCGGGACGCGTGGCATCGCTATTCAGTATAGACCAGCCGGTTAGTGTCCGAGGTTAACCACGAGGGGCACGAAGGAAGGCCCTTAGCATTCAACCCTTTGAGTAACTTCTTAGCCCTCGTGGTTCATGAATTTGGGACATCACCAAGCAGCCGAAGCGCTTCGGCGCGGACTCGTAGGGCGAATTATAATTCTCTTCTATTTCACCTGCTTGATCGCGGCTTTCACTTTGGTGGCTACGTTCTCTGGCAATGGGGCGTACGCAAGCTCCGCGGTCATCTTCTGGCCGTCATCGACCATCCAATTGAGGAAATCCGCCAGCGTTTTTCCTTTGCTGGGATCTTTCGATTTTTCCGGAATCAGAAGCCAGGTGAAACTGGAGATGGGATAGGCATCCTTGCCGGGCGCGTTCGTGATAGAGACGCGGAAGTCGGCGGGCATGCTCTTGACCGAAGCGGCTGCAGCGGTGACGCTTTCTAACGAGGCTTTCACGAAATTCCCAGCAGCGTTCTTCACGGTGCCATAAGGAATTTTGTTCTGTACCGCGTAGATGAGCTCCACATAGCCGATTGAACCTTGCAGTTGGCGAATCTGGCCAGCAACGCCCTCGTTTCCTTTGCCGCCCAAACCGACCGGCCACTTGACGGAGGTTCCTTTGCCCGGCCCGTTTGCCCATTCCGAACTCACTTTAGAAAGATAGTCTGTCCAGATATACGTCGTGCCGCTACCGTCAGAGCGATGAATCACGATAATGGGCTGGTTGGGTAGGTTCACTCCCGGGTTGATCTTTGCCAGGGCCGGGTCATTCCACGAAGTGATCTTTCCTAGAAAGATGCCCGCCAGGACGTCGGGAGTAAACTTCAATTCTTCAGTTACGCCTGGAATGTTGTATGCCGGCACGTCTGCGCCAAGCACGGTGGGAATGTGCAGAATCTTCGTTTTTGCTTGTGAGAGCTGCTCATCCGTCATAGGCCCGTCGGTGGCGCCGAAGTCAACGGTCCCCGCTAGCACCTGGCGAATTCCGCCGCCGCTGCCGATCGATTGATAGTTGATTTCAACGTCAGGATGAGCTTTGCGATACTCGCTGAACCACTTGGAATACATCGGATAAGGGAAAGTTGCGCCCGCCCCATTTAACCTGGTCTGCCCCAAGGCGGGTAACGCCAGAGCAAGACACAAAAGCGCAATGCGTCGAATCACGCGATTCCTCCTATTAAGTTGATGGCTTTTGTTTTAGCTGCAGATTGTTAAAGGAGTGTTACAAAGCAGTGAATTTCCAATGAACCGAGTTGGCTAGCAGGATCTTCGCGGGGGAAGTCGCAGGCTCCCGCGCCAATGGATCAGTGGATTGAATCCAGGCGGGCGATTTCGCGGGCGAAGAGG
Source organism: Acidobacteriota bacterium (assembly GCA_003225455.1). Taxonomy (GTDB): domain Bacteria; phylum Acidobacteriota; class Terriglobia; order Terriglobales; family Acidobacteriaceae; genus QIAB01. The sequence goes on along the minus strand of QIAB01000075.1, from coordinate 25,110 downwards.
GGATTTTTAGGGAACTCGTCCCGGAGTGAAGCGAGAATCTCTCGCGCACGGGGTTTATCTTTCTCGCGCACGTAGGCAATAGCCAGCAGGATGCGCGCGAAGGGGGCAAGATAGCGGCCTTGCTGGGCGGTGATTTGAAGTTCAGAAATTCCAGCTTTCTTATCTCCCGAAACTCCGCGCAGCCGCACCAGCCAGCGCACGGGCGCAGCCATGGTGCCGACAATGTATTTGCTGAATCCCGTGGCTACGTGGGCGTCGTAGCATTGCGGATTCACTGCGAGCAATCGCCCAGCCCAGTTGTTGGCCTCTTTCGTGTAACGCAGAGCGGCAAAGTTGCTCTTGTCGATTAGAGCCGCATAATCAGAGCGAAGGCCGGAGGCCAGAGTCATGGCGAATAGCGCATCGCTATCCTTGGGATCCTTTGCCAGACGCGCTTTCGCGCGAGTTTCAGCCTGGGTCAGCGCAGCGTTGAAGCTGTCACGGATGGCGGGATCTGGCCGAAGCTTTCGACGCCCCTGGAAAACTTTGTCGTCTTCGTAGAATTGCGCCTCCAGCACGCCGAGGCGATTGAACTCGGAAAATAATAATCCTGCCGCTTCGCACGCCGGGCCGAGAGGATCATCGGGATGGCCCTGCTGCCATGAGAGAAAGACCTGATGGGCATCAGCGAAGTCGAGGTTGTAAAGAAGATGAAAACCGTCGTCCAGAGTAACAAGGTGAGCCGGCACATCAGCCGCCGCGGCAATTGCGAGCAGTACGGCCAGAGAAAGCATGGCTCGTAAGGCCGAACGCGTAATTAAGCTAATCTTCATCTTCGCGATGGATGTCTAATTTGCAAGTAGTGCCGAATACTGCGTTCACAGTTTAGATGCAATCTGCCAGGAGCGCCTTCTTTTGTTTGCAAAAAATATGTCAAAAATAACCGACATGATTCGAGCCGGAAATTGTTGCTCCTGGGAGACCGTGAGTGGCCGCATATTCGGGTTTCAAGCACCCGCTTGCAAAGTTTGACGCCTGTTGCCCCCTTTGCTAACTTCTAAAGTTCCTTCCTCGAGCCTGCGTCTGTTCGCGGCGAAGAAACAGAAAAGAGACTGCAATGGCCATTAAGTTCCGGGGAGTGGATTTCCTCGAATTCGATTCCCTGCTCAGCGATGACGAGCGTCTGGTTCGCGACACTGCGCGCAAATTTATCGAAGACAATTTAATTCCCATTATTGAGGAGTGCAACCGCGCTGGACGCTTCCCGCGAGAGCTCGTCAAGCCGATGGCAGAGCTGGGATTTTATGGCGCCAGCTTGAAAGGCTATGGCTGCGCCGGAATGTCGAACGTGGAGTATGGGCTGGTAATGCAGGAACTGGAGCGCGGCGACTCCGGTGTGCGCAGCTTCGTCAGTGTGCAGTCGGCGCTGGTCATGTATCCCATATACGCGTTCGGCAGCGAGGAGCAGAAGAAGACATGGCTGCCGGCTTTGCAATCGGGAGAGAAACTCGGGTGTTTTGGGCTGACTGAGCCTGATTTTGGATCGAATCCGGGAGGGATGCGGACGCGGGCCCGAAAAGTTGGCAAGGAATACGTTTTGAATGGCGAGAAGATGTGGATTACTTCGGGGTCGATAGCGGATGTGGCTGTGATCTGGGCGAAGGTGGAAGGTGAAGATAACAAGATTCGCGGATTCCTGGTGGAGACTGACCGTCCTGGCTTCCGTGCGGAAGACATTCACGGCAAGTGGTCGCTGCGGGCTTCAGTGACTTCGAGCCTCTCGATGCAGGATGTTCACGTACCCGAATGCAATCTGATGCCAAAGAGCGGCGGGCTGAAGTCTCCGCTGATGTGCCTGAACCAGGCGCGTTATGGCATCGCCTGGGGCGCGGTGGGCGCGGCGATGGCCTGCTACGATTGCGCGCTGCAATATTCGCTTTTTCGCAAGCAGTTTCGCGAACAGCCGATCGCGTCGCATCAGCTCGTACAAGAAAAACTGGCATGGATGATTTCAGAAATCACAAAAGGCCAGTTGCTGGTGCTGCAGGTTGGACGACTAAAAGATAAAGACAGAGCCGGGTTTCAGCACATTTCGATGGCCAAGCGCAATAACGTCTGGATGGCGCTCGAATGCGCGCGGCTGTCACGAGACATACTCGGTGCGAATGGCGTGGCCGACGAGTATCCCATCTTCCGCCACATGGCCAACCTGGAGTCGGTGAAGACCTACGAAGGCACGCACGATATCCACACGCTGATCATTGGGCAAAGCGTGACCGGGATTGAGGCGTTTTGACGTTGTAACGACGGCTGCTTGAAATATGGACGTAACGCCGCCCTCCGTTGAATGTAGGAGCGACTCCGCAATATTGAGGATTCATTTGGCATATTTCGCGCGGAGTCTTTCTTGAGACCTTCCCATGCGCCTATAGTTGATCAGACAAGGCTGCTATCTAAATGAAATTACTTACCTGCCGGGTGCCTGCTTCACGCAATGTTTTGCGGGAAGTAGGCTAAGCGGACGGAATAAACGATGCTCGAATTGCCCATCTTTGACAATCTTTGACAACCTTGCTAGGTTATCAAAGTCGAGTATTCCGCCATGACTATGAATATTAATCTCACGCCGGAGCTGGAGGAATTGGTTCGTCAGAAAGTCTCCTCAGGGCGCTACAACTCTGCGAGCGAGGTTGTCCGTGAGGCGTTGCGTTTAATGGAGAATGAAGACCAGTTACGAACGCTCAAGTTGGAAGAGTTGCGGCGGGCCATTCGCGAAGGACTCGAAAGTGGACCGGCGAGTTCCTGGGACCCAGAAGAAATGAAACGCCAAGGCCGCAAGCACCTGGCTGCAAGGCGAGTACCACGCTCTCACAAGTAAGTGCCCGCCATCCTGAAGCGTCCGCGCGCCCTGCTTGATCTAGTTGAAATCTGGTCCTACATCGCGGAGGACAGCGTAGCCAATGCGGATGCTTTCGCGCTTCGAATCGACAAGACTTTCAAAGTCTTGGCTCGTCGGCCCGGAATTGGCCGCCCGAGGCCCGACCTTTACCCAGATTTGCGAAGCTTCGTCGTCGGCAAGTACGTGGTCTTCTATTTACCGCTAGGAAATGGTCTCGACGTGATCCGTGTGCTGCATGGAGCACGCGACATCGAAGCTGTCTTTAAGAACGAAGGGCAATAGCAACAGTAGAAATTCTGCCGGAGCTTGCATGAGGGTCGCCTCTCGAATGGTTGACAATTCACATCTGCACCAAAAATGGGCATTGACAGTTTTTTGGCGCGGGAGCAGTATTTTTCCGTCCGCGTGTTCCGACTGGGTTGGGCGTCCTTCGGGATAGCCCGTTCAGCTTCCCAGGCTCGAGGCATCCTTCATGAAGGAATCGCCTGCGCATGCCTTGGGTTAAGCTTTGTGCGACGGCGCGCAAGCGTTGCCAGCACGTTACCCAGAGGAACACGCGGTTTTTATTCTTCGGGAGAGTTTTCCGCAGGCTTCACCGTCATTTTGTGCCCGTCCCAAATGGCGGGCTGGACTCTTCTTTCCAACCGACCCAACCGTCATTTGTGATCTACAGCTTCAAAGCTTTTAACCGTAAAGAGCGCAAGAAGGCGCAGAGTCGCAGAGACGCAAGGGCTTCTTAGTGAGTTCGACGGATTTTCTTCCCAGGGCTGGTCGATCCCGCGGAGCTACTTCCGAGCATTTCTGCGATGACGAAAATAAATTCCGCCTAAGCCGGAAGCAACCAGCAGAAGTGTGCCCGGCTCGGGCACGGTGGCCGGCGGAGGGCCGCCCGGCGAGCAGGGGTCCTTTTTCTTCTTCTTGGAAAAGGCCTCGTCACTATCCGGATGTCCGTGTTTCGGTTTTGTCGGTACGCACGTACCCGGTCCGGGAAGAGGCGGAGGGAACGCGCCCGGCGGAAAGCCTCCGCCACCGGGCCCGAACAGACCCGCTGTAGGAGATTGCGGAGGCCCCTCGCCTCCGAAGCCGGTTGGGCCGGTTCTCTCGTTCAGCGCCGATTCGAAGTTTCTGGGAAAATCCATCTTAGTTGCGGAGCCGCCCTCGGCGAACGGATCGTCAAACTGCTCCGCCAACGGTTCCTGGGGAGATATGGCAGCCTGGGGCAGCGCTTCAACGCGATTGGCGCAGCGAGTGCGCGCGGTGATTTTGCCATCGGTAAGCAGTTTCTCGCCCTGCCGCAGGGCGATCTGCTTCTTAGTCCAGAAAATCTTGTCACGCATGCGGTACGACAGGTACATCCGGGCAGGGCGCTTCAGTTCGATCACTTTCGCTCTGCGGAAATCGAAACCTGAATAATGCTTTGCCACCAGGCGATCGTGCTCGGCGATGGCTCGCAGTTCTTCTGGAGAGCGAACTCCGCCCGCCACCACGGAATAGGGATAAACCACGCGGCCCGTGCGGGCAGGCATCGGGACGTCAACATGGCCGGCCAGCATTGCCAGGTTTTGGCTGGCGTTGCCGCGCGTCCACTCTGGGTTCAATGCCTGGGTGATATGCACTCGCGCTTGCCGGCTGCGGCCCACAAAAAGCCAGGCGGCAAGGCTTACGCCCAAGCCGATCAGCAGCGGAATGAAGAAGATAGCCACGATCCGTCGATACTGCCGGTGGCGGCGCACCCGACGGACACTACCCCTTTTCACATACCCAACGCGATAGCCCACACACTTCTCCTACCTCAGAGTACGTGCTCTGGCAGGTGTGGGGAGTGGCACCTTAACCAGTGCAGTTGCTGTTCCAAACTTCAAACCTCAAAGCTGGAACAATCATGGAAGATGAAGCGTTTTATGGTGCGAATCGTAGCAGAGTGTGAATTTCTTTGCGCAGAAAAGACGGTGGAAATGTACTTCTGGGAGTAACGAAATTGGTCCACTTTGGGAATCGACGTGAGGTCCGCCGCGGCTGCTCAAAGGCTGAACGAAGGTGACGTATGTGGCTGCTATTTGGAGACGGCCGCCGGCGCCGCGGCAGACAATTTGGCGATTTGCGCCAATTGCTTCTGCGCCTCTTCTGCATCGGCAGGTTGAGTGGCCAGGTGCAAGAACTGCTGCATATGGTCTTCAGCTTCCTTGTAGCTGGCTTTCTGCATGAGGATCATGCCCAGCATGTACTCGAGCTTGGGAATCTGGTGTGACGGATCAATCTTGAGCCCGCGACGCGCGCTTTGCTCGGCGGCTTCGAAGTTTCTCAGGGAATAGTTGCCCACAGAGTTTTGCAGCCACGCATTGGGAAAGTTGACCGGATTCAGCGCCACGATTTGATTTGTCATCTTCACGACTTCTTGCCAATCATGGCGTCGCATCGCCAGCCCCGCCAGGCCCTGATAGGGGCTGACGAATTTTGAATCGGCGCCCAGCGCCTGACTGAAGGCTTCCCGCGCTCCCGCTTCATCGCTCTTCTGTAGCTTTGTCCGGCCCAACTCGAACCACGCGACCGCGTATTTCGGATAAATCTGAACGGCTTTCTCAAACGATCGTTGCGCGTCGTCCCATTTTTGCTTTTTCTGTTGATCCCAGCCTTTCTCGAAAGCCTTTCTCGCGCCACTCGGAGCCTGTGCACTGGTGGCGCTGACCGTAAAACCTTGCACTTCGCCGAGACGGTGCAAGGCAATCCTGCCCAGGTCCGTGGTCTCTGACATATAGACCTTACTGGCAAGCTCAAGCACCTGGGAAGAGTACCCGGGAAGGACTGCTTGCAGCTCGCAATCGTGCCAGTCGCGCTGATTTACGCGATTGGGCGTGGAATCGCTGAAGGAGGTTTCCGCGTCTCCAATCACAAACGCGGAGCTCCCAGGCCGACGATCGCCAAATTCGAAACTGAAGTTGCCATGCGAGTCGGTGTACGCCTCGTTGCGACGCTCTCCCTTGCAGATTGTCTGAATGATCGCCGACTCGGTGAGCGGCGTTCCATCGTCCAGAACCACCTTACCCGAAAGAAAGACCCGGCCCAGATTAGGAGCATTGAGCTTTGGCTCCGACGGCGAAGGTATGCTCCTGACCGTGGGAGCTGGCGTTTTTCCAGAACCCGACCCAGGACGGCCTTGAGCGAAACCGGGCAATGTGAGAGTAAGAGTGAGAAGCAGAGAAACAACATGCGGGGATTTCATGGGAGGCCCCCAGATGGGGGCAATTATATGCCTCGCGGCGGACCCTTGATATAAAGTATTTCCGGTATTCAGGCGCGACGTGTTCCTGCAGCGAGCTGCCGAATTCTCTTATCGCATTTGCCAGAAGCTTGCTGGGAAGGAGAGCATTATGAGAGTTCGTGATCTGATTGCTGTGATCGCGCTATTCGCCGCGGCAACCCTACTTGCATCGGTCGGATCGCTGAAAGCTACTATCAAGGAATACGATATTCCGACTCCCAAGGCGCGTCCGCACGACCCGGCAGTTGGTCCCGACGGCGCACTCTGGGTTACCGAGCAGATGGCCAACAAGCTCGGGCGCTTGGATCCAAACACTGGACAATTTCGCGAGTACCCGCTCAAAACTCCTGATTCCGGTCCCCACGGCCTAGTTGCGGATAAAGATGGAAACATCTGGTTCGCCGCGATTTTCAAAGGCTACGTCGGCAAGCTCGATCCCAAGACGGGCAACATTAGTGAATACCGCATGCCCGATCCGCACGCCAAAGATCCGCATACGCCGGTTTTCGATCAAAAAGGAATTCTGTGGTTCACGCTCCAGGACTCGAGCATGATCGGACGGCTGGATCCAAGCACGGGTGACATTAAGCTGAAACCGACGCCCACCCAGCACGCTGTTCCCTACGGAATCGTTGTAACACAAGATGGGGCTCCTTTCTTCTGTGAATTTGGCACCAACAAACTAGGGAGTATAGACCCACATTCGATGGCCATCCGCGAATACTCATTGCCGCAGGGAGCACGCCCACGCCGACTGGCATTGGCTCCGGACGGAACGATCTATTACACCGACTATGAGCGTGGTTATCTAGGGCACTTCGATCCGAGGATGAGTAAACAGGAGGAATGGCGTTCGCCAGGAGGAGAGAATTCTGAGCCGTACGGAATCACGACAACACCAGACGGAGTGGTTTGGTATAGCGAATCTGGCGTGAGACCGAACACTCTGGTGCGCTTCGATCCCAGGACCAAGGCCTTTTCGAAGACCGACATCCCTTCCGGTGGTGGCGTGGTGCGAAATATGGCTGCGACCAAAGATGGAAAGATTTATCTCGCTTGCAGTGGCGTGAACAAAGTAGCGATAGTCACGCCGTGATCACGACCCATCGAACGTAACGCCGGCTGTCGGGCGGGCGCCATTTTGCGTAGTCACGACCTCCTTAAAATAGGCGGACTTTCAGCAACGAGGGAAGCCTCTACACTAATGAGTTTGGCTGAAAAAGTTGCGTTCGTCACCGGAGCTGGCAGCCCGACAGGAATCGGGTATGCAACCGCGCGGCTATTGGCTCAGCAAGGCGCTCGCGTGGCCATTACGTCCACAACGAGCAGAATTGAAGATCGCGCCAAGGAATTAGCCGCCGCGGGCGCTACGGTCTTCGCCCAAGCCGCCGATCTCACGAGTCGCAAACAAACTCAGTCTCTCGTAGATGAAGTGCTGCGGCGTTACAGGCGCATTGATATCCTCGTGAACAATGCCGGGATGATTCAGATGGGCGGCTCGAATACATCGGTTTCCTTTGATCAGCTTTCGGAAGAGCAGTGGGATTACGGGATCGCCATCAACCTGAAGACGATGTTCAATGCAACGAAAGCCGTGTTGCCTGGCATGCTAGCGGCGGCTTACGGGCGGATCGTGAACGTCTCGTCTGTGACTGGGCCGGTGGTGAGCAATCCGCGCGAGACTGTTTATAGTGCGGCCAAAGCTGGGATGGTCGGCTTCACACGCACTCTGGCGCTTGAGGTCTCGCGAAAAGGCATTACGGTGAATGCCGTCGCGCCGGGCTGGATTGAGACTGCGTCGTCCACAGATGAAGAGATTGTCGCGGGGAAGAATACTCCCATCGGAAGACCTGGGCGTCCAGAAGAGGTCGCGGCAGCAATCGTCTTTCTGTGTTCCGACGAGGCTTCTTACATTACTGGGCAGATGATCGTCGTAGATGGCGGAAATACAATCCAGGAATACAAGGGTCCGGGCGAACTCTACTACTGAATCGTGTGCAGCTTGCTAGAAGGAGGATCGCATGATCGCGAGGATCTGGCATGGATACACAAAACCCGAGCACGCCGATGCCTACGAAGCCATGCTGAAACCGGAACTTTTGCCGGGGATTAGCAAAGCGAAAGGCTACAGAGGCAGCTACCTGCTGCGCAGAGAAGTTGGCGACGAAATCGAGTTCGTCACGATTATGCTGTGGGATTCCATCGACGCGATCCGCGCCGTCGCCGGGAAAGATTATGAGACTGCTGTGATTCCTGAGGAACGACGCAAATACTTATCTCGTTATGATGCGAAATCGGCGCATTACGAAATTGCGTCGATGCACGGGCGGGCGGAGCGCTCGGCGATTCCAGAATGAACTGGCGCTCTCTCTTCTCTGGAAGAGATTCGCACCCGAAAATAACAACGGCCGCGAAGATCGCGGCCGCTCGTCAAACAAAATTTGTTCAGTACAACCTGAACTCCACTTCCACACTGATCTCAACAGCCACGGGCTTGCCATCTTTCATGGCTGGCTCGAATTTCCAGGTTTTGACTGCCTGGATTGCTTTCTCGTCGAGCCCCATTCCGAGATTGCGGCTAACTTTAATGTCGCGCGGCTTGCCATCGGGACCGACGATCAGCCAGAGCACGCAGGTTCCTTGATACTTGGCCTTGCGAGCTTCTTCCGAGTACTCCGGTTCGGGCTGATAAACCGGTTTGGGAGCCGAGACTCCGCCACCTACGCGGAATACGCCACCGCCCGTGCCACCGCCGCGGCCTTCGCCGACGCCGGGTCCGGTGCCCACACCAACTCCACCACCGGAACCAGAGCCAATGCCGCCGCCCGATCCTGTTCCGTTCGATGGAGGACCGGAGGGCAGGCGCGACATGGGATCACCGAGGTTCGGCAGATTATTCATCGCAATGTGAATTTGCGGCGGCACAGCAACCGCGGGCTCCGCTACCAACTTGGGATGCTCATTGCGCACCACCATCGCGGGAGGGGTGAGCGGTTGCATATCAAACTTCGGCAGCTTGCCTTTCGGAGCCTGAAACTTGTCACGATCTCCGCCGCCACCGCCACCGCCAGAGATCGTCTTTGCTGGAGGCAAGGGAGGAATATCATCCGTTGCGACGTAGGTAATGACTTCCTGCTTCTTCGTCACTTCTTGCACCACGTGACGGCCTGCGATGGTGAGCGCCACGATTGCCGCAATCGTCGCGAGGTGCAGCATTGTTGAGCCCACTACACCACTCTTCTTATAATCGTAGAAACCCCAGATATCTTTTACCGGAACAGGCTTCGAGGTCAGTACGAGAGGGGCCTGCTTCTTGGGGAAAAAATAATCATCGAGATTTTGAAACAGCGACTTCCACAATGGCTGCTCGGTGTCTTTGGGCAGCAGTAGGTTCAGTTCGGGTGTCGCTTCGGTGCGGTGCGGTTTGAGATCGAGTGTGGCCATATTCAACCCGAGTTCAGAGGCCAGCGGTTCTGCCTCTAGAACTTGATGAGCACATCCCCTGCCAAGTTGCTTTTTCCGGCAAGGAAACTTTGCCGCTCACCTTCTTTGCAAACTGGCTACTTTGCAAGAAGTTGAGCGCTTCAGTCCAGGCAATTAGATGCTAACACTCGGGAAACGTAACCTTGAGAAAATTGTAACGTTATTTCTACCTGAGTGACAGGGATTTTTTGACATCCTGCAGACCAACGACCTCCGGTTGCTCCGGCGGCCAATGGACGTTCGTTATTTCTACCTGTGTGACAGCTATTTTTGACATCCTGGACCAACAACCTCCGGTTGCATCGGCGGCCAATGGACGTTCGTTTCCGAGCTACCTATAATGAAACAAATCAACCATTTGGGAGAAAACAAGCGAGTGCCGCTGGATTTGAAATCAACCATCAATCTGCCCCGAACCGGCTTCCCTATGAAGGCGAACCTGCCGCAGAACGAGCCGAAAATCTTGGCTCGATGGGAGCAGATGAAAATTTACGAGCGTATTCGCGATGCCCGCAAAGGCGCGCCCGTATACGTGCTTCATGACGGCCCGCCCTACGCCAACGGCCCCATCCACTTGGGCACGGCGATGAATAAATGTCTAAAGGATTTCATCGTCAAATCTAAGTGTATGTCCGGTTTTGATTCCCCCTACGTTCCAGGATGGGACTGCCACGGCCTGCCCATCGAGATCAAAGTCGACCAGCAGCTTGGCGGGAAGAAACTCCAGATGCGTCCCGTGGACGTGCGCGCGGAATGCCGCAAGTACGCCGAAAAATATCTCGATCTGCAGCGGCAGCAGTTCAGACGCATTGGCGTATTCGGACGCTGGGACGAGCCGTACTCGACCATGACTCCGCAGTACGAGTCTGCGGTGGTCGCAGAGCTTTACGCGTTTCTGGAAAAAGGCTTCGTATATAAAGGACTGCGCTCGGTCTACTGGTGCATTCACGATGAGACCGCGCTGGCCGAGGCCGAAGTCGAATACGAGAACCATACCAGCCCGACGGTATGGGTGAAATATCCGCTTAGGGATGACCCCGCAAAGCTCGATCCTGCTTTGCAGGGAAAGAAAGTCTTTACTGTAATCTGGACCACCACGCCCTGGACGTTACCTGCGTCAATGGCTGTGGCGTTTCATCCTGACGAAAAATATGTGGCGGTGGAATCCGAAGGTGAAGTTTACATTGTCGCTGAAAAGCTTGCCGGCGAATTCAGCAACAAAGCGGGCCTGATGGGTACGCGGAAGATCGCGCATTTTTCGGGCAAGAAGCTGGAATACCTGAACTTTGCTCATCCATTCTTAGACCGCGCAATTCTGGGCGTAGTCGCGGATTACGTCACAATGGATACGGGCACTGGCGTTGTCCACACCGCTCCTTCGCACGGTGCTGAAGATTTTGCCACCGGCGTGAAGTACAAGCTCGACCTCACCGGCAACGTTGATGAAAAAGGAATCATGCGCAATGGCTTGCCGGAATATGACGGCAAGCAGGTTTTTGCTGCGAATGAACCGATCGTCGAGCTGCTAAGAAAACGCGGCGTACTGATGCACGCTGAAAAAGTCGAGCACTCATATCCGCACTGCTGGCGCTGCCACAATCCGGTTATCTTCCGCTCCACCGAGCAGTGGTTCATCTCGATGGAGACACCGATCGAGGGGGGAACTTTGCGCAGCCGCACGCTGGACGAAATCAAAAAAGTGAAGTGGGACCCGGCTTGGGGCGAAGAGCGCATCTCGAACATGATCGCCACACGCCCAGACTGGTGTATCTCGCGCCAGCGCGTGTGGGGCGTGCCGATTGCCATATTTCTGTGCGAAGGGTGCGGTAATCCGCTGAATGATCCGGCGCTTAATCGGAAAGTTATCGAATTCTTCGGCCGCTTCGGTGCCGACGCTTGGTACACGCCCGAGGCCGATGCTCTTGCCACCGGCGCCAAATGCGGGAGCTGCGGCAGCACAAAACTTGTTAAAGAGACCGACATAATCGATGTTTGGTTTGAATCCGGCTCGAGCCATGTCGCCGTTCTCGGCCGCGAGCCCAACCTGCCATGGCCGGCCGATATTTATCTCGAGGGCGCAGACCAATACCGCGGCTGGTTCCATTCTTCCCTGCTCTGTGGGATCGGCGCTCAAGGCCGTCCGCCGTACCGTATGGTCGCGACTCACGGATGGACGCTGGATGAGCACGGCAGCGCCATGTCCAAGTCGCGTGGGAATGATGTTGATCCCGTGGATGTTGCTGACCGGTTCGGGGCAGAAATTGTCCGCTTGTGGGCGGCGTCTGTGGACTTTCGCGAGGACGTGGTCGGCTCTGAGAAGGTCATGCAGCAGGTGGCGGAAAACTACCGCAAAATTCGCAATACCTTCCGCTACATTCTGGGAAATCTCGCAGACTTCGATCCCAAGCGCGATGCAGTAGCCTTCGAGCAGTTGGAAGAAATTGATCAATACATGTTGCGCCAGGCCTCGGAAGTCTCAGAGCAGGTCAAACGTTGGTATGCAGAGTTTGCGTTTCATAAGATCTACCAGCGTCTAAATCAGTTCTGCGTGGTTGAGCTGAGCGCGTTTTATTTCGATGTGCTGAAAGATCGGCTTTACACCTTTGCTCCAAAGTCACGGGCTCGCAGAGCTGCGCAGAGCACAATCTGGCGAATTGGAGAAGTCTTGGTCCGGCTTCTGGCTCCGATCATGAGCTTTACATGCGACGAAGTGTGGCAGTATATGCCGGCGCTGCCTGATCGCCCGGAGAGCGTTCATTTATCCGGCTTTTACCGCAACGAAGAGATCCTGGGTGGCAATCCAGACGTGAATTCCAAACAAGACCAGGACTGGGCTACGCTGCGTGCTATTCGTGAGCATGTCATGAAGGCTTTGGAAGAGAGCCGTAACAGCAAGCTCATTGGCAGCGGCCTGGAAGCGCAGGTTCAAGTGACTGCCGCTGACCCGGCGTATTCCGTGCTGAAGCGCTTTGAAGATCAGCTGCGCTATCTCTTCATCGTCTCCTCGGTAAAGCTGGCGCAAGGCTCGGGAAACGGCGCCAGTGGAGTGAAGATCGAGGTGAGCAAGGCTCCGGGAAAAAAGTGCGAGCGTTGCTGGAATTATTCAACACGGGTCGGTGAAGACAAGGCGTACCCAACCGTTTGTGAGCGTTGCAGCGCAGTGCTGAAAAGAGATCGAAGCGGAAGACCCGTGAAAGTAATCTAAGTAGTGGCGTGTCCCAATGCCTCACGCGATGCGTAAATTTCATCTCCTAATAGCCCTGGCGATTGTGTGTCTGGATCGCGTAAGCAAGCTGGCGATTGCAAAAAGTATTTCGCTTCACGAAAGCATTCAGGTCCTCCCGGGATTCTTCCGCATCACTCATGTCGAAAATCGCGGCGCGGCATTCGGTCTGTTCGCTGATTCGCCATCGGAATGGAAGATTGCCGTGCTGGTCCTTTTCTCCATCGTAGCGCTAGTGATCGTCTCGGCTTTGTTGTGGCGTAACAGTCATTCCATGAGCACTACTGGCGTCGGCCTGGCTCTGATTCTGGGCGGTGCATTGGGAAATCTCTGGGACCGGCTGGTCAGCGGACGGGTAGTGGATTTTCTCCTCTTCTACATCGGCCAGTATCAATGGCCGGCATTCAACGTAGCCGATAGTGCGATCGTGGTTGGCGCCGGGTTACTGGTCTTTGAGATTTTGTTCAGCAAATCGCCAGCGCAAGAAAAATCAGCGTGAGGTCATAATCAGAAAATGGGGCACCCGCGTGATTTGATTCCCTAGCGATGCTGGCCCGCCGCGTATGGGTCTTCAAAGACCATGAAGTGAGAATCCAATCAGGACTCTCAAGAAATGATGGTGAACGGAACGCTGACCACCCGGGCCACCCTCCAAGATGGAGAAGGCGCTGAATGGAACACGGAAAACAAAAGTTGTTGCGGGCTGCGCAGTATCTGCTGTGTCCAACCTTGGTGGTGATCACCGCCGTCGGTTCACATGCCGCCGGCCCAAGGCCCGCTCAACAAACTCCATCAGCTTCAAACGCCAACTTAGCGCAACTGATTGGCACGATTCGGACAAAGGCCAAGTCTCTCGAAAGCAGCACCGGCATGCGTCTCGGTTTCCGATCGTTCATAGCTGCTTACCAACATCCCGCCCGAAGGCGTCAGCTACTCTGATTATGTCATTGTGCGCCTCTTGTACGAGGCAACCAGAGATGCGGGGTTTTGGAACCTTCACTGGACTATCACGAATCAGCCGCCTAACACCGATAAAATCTGGCAGCAATGGCGCGGCGTCAGAAATCCTTCGTCTTTAACGCCGACGGCGTCAGCCGAGTGCGACGAACTCTCCGCGCTCTACGCATTTCTTGCCGGACGCACGGGGGTTAAAGGCGTCGGACTTTTCTGGCCGTTCCCCAATCACACGGTTGCAGTTTGGGTCGTGCATCCACCGGGATCAGCTGCCGTCCGCGTGGTAGTGCCCACCTCCCAGATATTCCTTGATGTAACCGACTCTTTTGACACCAGGAAGTTCAATCCTTGGCATCAAAGGTCGATTTACGCATACACGCGTCAAGACGTTCCGGACTCCTTTGAATTTCCCAAGCAGCTGTTCGACTTCTTCCTTTCGCAGGTGGACAAGTATGCAGGAGCTTCTGATTCAACCCTTCAGCAGTTGAGGTATTTACGGGAAGGCATTTTTCTAAAGTATTGGACTCCTGAAACAGCGGCTCAAGATGCGCTGAGAAGGCGAGGCGATCTTCGCTCCGGTCCGGCTGAGGACCTCGCGGCATTTGAGAGCTTCACGGAGGATATGCGATCTAAACCTCTTCCTTAGATAGCACCGGATAACCTAGGGCGGCTGGGCTGTCGTACCTCGATCCCGAAAGCCGACGACGGGATGCCGTTCGCTACTACAAACAACTGGCTAAGGCCGGTTTCCGCATTGACCGGCACATCAAAATTGGTCGAGACCTTCTTGCTTCCGGTCGCTAGCCCCATAGTGCTTGGATTGTGAGTCCGGCAATAAACGACGTGTCCCGTCGCCTGATTCACAATACGGACAAGCGGATAATTGGTGGCGTCCTGGAAATCATCGCCGTAGGCAGCTCCCTGCGAGAGGCCGTTGAACTGAGTGCCTAACACGGTGTAGGTCTTTCCACGGGTGATTCTGCTCGGGGCGGAGCTGATAGCCGGCGCCCACGCGGGATCGTAAGTGCCAGCCGGAGTGAAAACTTCAACATCGGTAGTGAAGTCCGTGAACATGATCTGGCCGGTTGGAAGCACCAGCAGATGTCCGACGTACGACGCATCCTCAACTGCGCTCAGCGGCGAGGCAGTTGAAGCCAAGGTGGTTCCGTTCCACTCGAAGAATTGTCCAGCAGGAGGATAGAAGCGGCTTGGGCTGGAAAACACCAGAACTTTGCCATTCGGCTCCA
>QIAB01000075.1:9464-9903 GCA_003225455.1 Acidobacteriota bacterium | reverse complement strand
TTGCTGAATCGTGCTTCCGGCGCTCGTCCATTTGCCCGTGGCAGGATTGTAAATTTCCGAGTTGGTCCCAGTGGCGTCGTACTGAAACACGTAAGCATCTACTGTCAAAATCTTGCCGTTCGGCAGCAGAGTCCAACCTTCTTCATCGTTGATGTCGAACTTGCCTTGGCCGACGGCTGTCCAGGTGAAGTTTGCAGGATTAAAGAGCGCTTGCTGTTTGGTGCAGCAGTTCGCTTGCATGTAGATTCCGTTCGGGAGAATCACCGATTGCGCGTCGCCGATGGTTTTCCAGCCACTTGGAGGGGGAACGGAAGTCCACGTGTTCTTCAGCGGATCGTAGAGAGCGCCTTGATTGGTCCAAACGGCGTTGCAGCTTCCACTAGCACAGTTGTATTCCCCGCCTTCCACGACCACCCGGCCATCGGGCAGCACAGCAGAA
>QIAB01000075.1:596-9430 GCA_003225455.1 Acidobacteriota bacterium | reverse complement strand
AGCGTAGCCGTTCGGGAGCGAGGCGATTTGCGTCCAAGTACCGTTAACGTAACTGCCGCTGCTGTCAGGCGTGAGCTTGTACCACGAACTGTTGTCGGTGGTCGTGGAGGTGAGACAGTATGGTTCGGAGTGCATGATGACGGTTCCGTCGGTTAGCAGCAGCATCACGCCGGGGTTAAAGGTAGGCTGATTCGTCAGAGGCTGCCAGGTTTGACCGGAAGCAAGTGTGGTTGAGATCAAGAGGCCAGACAGGAAGGCTAATGCGGCTCGCGGCACTTTCATGGATTCGCTCCTCTCAGTTGCAGCGTGTAGGGGGTCGCCGATACCACAACCAAATTCGTAGGAATTTCCGGCTACTTACGGCGATGGCAGTAGATTCAGGAACTACTCTGGAGGGTTGCCTTAGCTGGGCGGTGCGTCGGCTCGGAGACTGCCGAAGAATCCCATTTCGCGGCCGGGACCGAAGTTAACTGCCGCCTAGGTTTCCGCCAAAACCGGAATGCGAACCTGATGCACCGGGCGGTAAGCTCAGTTTGGGTCTTCGCTCGTAGGATTTGCTTTGCGATCCTTTGCGAATCCTTGGCGTTCTTTGCGGTTATCTTCATTTTTTACCGCAAAGTTCGCAAAGAACTGCCGCGAAGAGCGCAGAGCCCGATTACCGCACCAACTGAACGTGAACTCACCAGGCTCCAATTTTCGCGCTCGGCAAAAACCGCGGCGGTTTCCTGGCTTTCGTAAGCTGCTCGAAGCCGTAAGCGATTTTTAGCAGCACAGGCTCACTCCAAGCGCGTCCGAAGAATGAAACTCCGACCGGCAAGCCGAAGATAAATCCAGCGGGGACGGTAATGTCCGGATAACCAGCTACGGCGGCGGCGTTTGAGCTGCCTCCGCCGGCGTGGTCGCCGTCGACCCAGTCGGTAATCCAGGCCGGACTGCCGGTGGGCGCCATGATGGCGTCCAAGTGGAATTTGTCCATGAGCACATCGATTCCCTCTTTGCGCGAGAGGCGACGATTCGCTTCCAGCGCAGTCACGTATTCTTTCTCTGTAAGAGGTCCTTTTCCCTGCGCCTTGATGAAAAGGTCCTGGCCGAAGTAGGGCATCTCTTTATCTTTGTTGTGGTCGTTGAAGTCGATAAGGTCTTTCAATGACTTCGGCGCGCCGGGACGAGCGGCGAGGTAAGCGTTTAGATCGGTTTTCAATTCGTATAACAAGACCAGGAGTTCCGTGTCGTCGAATTTTCCGTGCGACTCGAGATCGGCGGGATCGACGATTAAGGCACCGGCGCGCTTCATCTCTTCGACCAGGTCGTTCATCAGAACGTCCACCGCATCGCTGAAACCGAAGTATTTTCGCGCTATCCCGATGCGCGCGCCTTTAAGGCCGTTTGGATCGAGAAAGCGCGTGTAATCGGGAGCGATTTTGCCTCCGGCCTCAGCGGTCACGCTGTCGCGAGGATCGACGCCCGCCAACGCGCCAAGCAGAATCGCGGCATCGCGCACGGTGCGGGCCATTGGGCCTGGAGTGTCCTGGCTGTGGGCGATCGGGATAACACCTGATCGGCTGACCAGACCGAGAGTCGGCTTGATGCCGACAAGCCCGTTCGCCGAAGCGGGACACACCACCGAGCCATCTGTTTCCGTACCGATAGCCACGGCACAGAGGTTTGCGCCAACGGCAGCACCAGAACCAGAGCTCGAACCGCAGGGATTGCGATCGAGGGCGTAGGGATTTTTTGTCTGGCCCCCGCGACCGCTCCATCCGCTCGAAGAATGGCTGGAGCGGATATTCGCCCACTCGCTGAGATTGGTTTTGCCGAGAATGACGGCGCCCGCCTCGCGCAATCTTTGAACGATGAAAGCATCTCTTACAGGGCGCGACCCGAGCAGCGCCAGAGATCCCGCCGTTGTCTGCATGCGGTCGGCGGTGTCGATGTTGTCTTTAATCAGAACTGGAATGCCATGCAGCGGGCCGCGCGTGCGTTTGTCCTTACGTTCTCTATCGGTCGCCTCGGCCATGGCGAGGGCATCTGGGTTTAGTTCAATCACGCTGGCGATCGCAGGACCTTGCTTATCGATGGCTTCAATTCGCGCCAGATATTTTTCGCTGATCGAACGCGCAGTGTATTTGCCAGACGACAGTCCGGCCTGGAGGTCGGCAATGGTGATTTCGTCCAGCTCGAAAGGCGGGACCTCTGGAGCTGGAGCCGTGGCCGCCAGGGTTCGCGCACCAGACAGCGCCGGTAGCAATGCTGTACTAATGCCTCCTAGAACACTTCTCTGCAAGAAACTTCTGCGCGGCGGAGAACTCGGCAGGTCTTGTTTCATTTTAGTCATTTGTTTTGTGTTCCCAATGAGTATGAAAAAGAAACGGAATTATAGATTGATCGCTTCGAAATGCGAACAAAGCTTTCCTTATCCTGCAAAGCACGTCCAATACAGCACAGCCATGTTTTTGTTGTATCTCACGTGAAGATACGTTA
Organism: Acidobacteriota bacterium; assembly: GCA_003225455.1. Classification (GTDB taxonomy): domain Bacteria; phylum Acidobacteriota; class Terriglobia; order Terriglobales; family Acidobacteriaceae; genus QIAB01. The sequence continues at coordinate 6,949 of QIAB01000075.1, read as the reverse complement.
ACGGAGGCTAAGCTGTTACAATCGCACGTTTGCCTCAAATGAAATCTTGCTGCATTCCTCCTATCTATTTCATCTGCGACGAGGAGCCTCGAATGTCGATCCTGAAGAACTGGGCTTTGCTGTGCGTCGTGGCCTGTACCTGCGTCGTGCTCGGCCAGGACGCGCAGGAAGCGCGGCTGATGCGTTTCCCCGACATCTACAAAGATAAAGTCGTGTTCATGTATGGAGGCGATTTGTGGCTGGCGTCGACGTCAGGCGGCGTAGCGCGGCGCATCACCACGCATCCCGGACGCGAATTGTTCCCGAAGTTTTCTCCCGACGGCAGATGGATAGCGTTCACCGGTCAGTACGACGGCAATTTCAACGTCTATGTCATGCCGGTGGAAGGCGGCCAGCCGAAGCAGTTGACTTTTTTCCAGGGTAGCGCGCATCCGCTCAGCGACCGCATGGGAATCCATGATGAAGTCGTTACGTGGGCACCCGACAGCAAGCGGGTTATATTTCTCTCTCGCCGCGATGCGACCAATGGATGGATCAAGCGGCCATTCAGCGTGAGTGTAGAAGGGGGTCTTCCCGAACCGCTTCCAGTCAAGGAAGGCGGCCTGACTTCGTACTCGCCCGATGGAACGAAGATCGCTTACAACCAGGTCTTTCGCAATTTCCGCACCTGGAAGCGCTACACGGGAGGATTGGCACAATCCATCACCATTTACGATCTCAAGAACAACACCAGCGAAGACGTGCCGCACACGGACTGGACCGACACGTTTCCCATGTGGCATGGCAATGCGATTTACTTCAGTTCTGATCGTGGACCGGAGCATCATTTCAACCTGTACACCTATGACCTGGGCAGCAAACAGATCGAACAGTTCACGCATTTCGATGATTTTGACGTAATGTGGCCCAGCCTCGGACCGGATTCAATAGTCTTTGAGAATGCCGGCTATCTTTACACTTTCGATTTCCAATCTAAACAAGCAAAGAAGCTGAGCATTTCTGTCCCCGGCGAGCGCGACCAGAGCATGAAGCACTGGACCAGCGTGAGCAAGAACATCAGTGATTTCGACATCTCACCGGATGGAAAGCGCGCGGTGTTTTCGGCGCGCGGTGACGTGTATACGGTTCCGGCGAAGGATGGCAGCATTCGCACTCTGACGCGAACGCCGGGAATTCGCGAGAAACTGGTCGCGTGGTCTCCCGATAGCAAGTGGATCGCGTATGTTTCCGATCGCTCCGGGGAAGACGAACTCTACATCGCTCCTCAGGAGGGCCTCGGCAAAGAGCAGCAGATCACCAGCGGCCATAAGGGATTTATGTTTCAGCCAGTGTGGTCGTACGACAGTAAGAAACTTGCGTGGGCCGACCAGACTCTGCGCCTCTGGTATGTAGACACAACCGAGAAGAAACCTGTGGAAGTGGATCGCGCCAAGTACGGCGAGATTACAAATTATTCATGGTCTCCCGACAGCAAATGGCTCGCCTACGACAAACCAGGTGAAAATCTCTATGCATTTGTAAATCTTTATTCGCTGGCGGATCGCAAGATCACCCCGGTCACGCCGGCCATGTACAACAGCTTTCTCCCAATTTTTGATCCGGACGGCAAGTATCTTTACTTCCTCTCTGACCGTGACTTTAACGAGGTACTGGGAAATGTAGATTTCGAGTTCGCGAATCCGAAGACTACGCGCGTCTATATCGTGACGTTGAAAAAAGACGAGGCATCGCCCTTCAAGCCGCAGAGCGATGAGGCGGGCAAGAAGGAAGAAAAAAAAGACGAGAGTTCCACTTCAACCGAGGAGAGCAAGGGCAAGGAAAGTAAGGAATCCAAGGACAAAAATAAAGCAGCCGCCAAAGAATCGAAGGAGAAGGAAAAGCCTCCCGAGTTTCGTATTGATCTTGATGGCATTCAGGATCGCGTCGTAGCCCTGCCCGGGGAGCCTGCGGTGATTCGGTCTTTCGCTGCGGCGAAGGGATTTATTTACTTCTCAACCGCTCCAGCTCAGGGTCTGTCGGGACCGATTCCAGGCGAGTCGTCTGCGGTTCACGCTTACGATCTCAAAGAACGAAAAAACAAAGTCTTAATCGACGAGGTCGAGCGCTTCGCACTCTCGTTCGACGGTACCAAGCTGCTCTATGAATCTGGACCTCCCGGCGGTGCCGCCGCCGGAGAAGGTGGTGCTGCACACAGCTATGGCATCATCGATGCCAAGCCGGAGGACAAGCCTAAGAAAGTTGGCGACGGCGCGCTGGCGCTTACCGGAATGAGGGCAGAGGTTGATCCTCCACAGGAGTGGAAACAGATCTTCAATGAAGTTTGGCGGCAGGAGCGCGACTACTTTTTTGAGCCATCCATGAATGGCGTCGATTGGAACAAGCTTCGGGAGAAGTACTCGCAACTGCTTCCCTACGTTTCCGACCGATACACGCTGACCTATATTCTGGGCGAGATGATCGGCGAACTGTCTAATTCGCACACGTATGTCGGCGGCGGAGATTATCCCGATCTCCATCCTGTGAACGTGGGCCTGCTGGCGGCAGACTTCGAGGCCGATCCAGGCAGCGGAATGTATCGGTTCAAGAACATTTATTCGGGAGAAAATTGGCATCCGACGCTGCGATCGCCGCTGACGGAGCCGGGAGTGAATGTGAAAGAAGGCGATTACCTGATCGCGGTGAATGGGCGGCCATTGCGAGTTCCGGAAGATCCATATGAACTATTTGTGAATACCGCAAACGAGACGGTCACGCTGACGCTGAATTCCAAGCCCTCTGAGGATGGATCGCATACAGTGCAAGTGAAGCCGATCCCGGATGAAGCCGATATCCGTGAACTGAATTGGGTGGAGGGCAACCGCAAGAAGGTTGACGCCGCGACGAACGGACGCGTGGGATACATCTATTTGCCGGATATGGGCGACAGTGGCCTTAACGCTTTCGTTAAGCAGTTTTTCCCGCAGATTCGCAAAGAGGGGTTGATCATTGACGTCCGCTACAACGGCGGCGGCTTTGTAGATCAGCTCATTTTCGAACGGCTGCGGCGCATTCTCGCCGGCATGGACAGAGCGCGCAACTGGGAGCCGGGTACTGTGCCTGCCATCGTGTTTAACGGTTCGATGGTGTGCATCACCAATCATTACGCGGCTTCTGATGGCGATCTGTTCAGTTATTTCTTCAAATACTACAAACTGGGTCCGCTCATTGGAGAGCGCACCTGGGGCGGCGTTCGTGGCATTCGCGGCAACATTCCACTCATCGATGGCGGTTTCATCACACGGCCAGAATTTGCGCGCTATGGACTCGACAGCAAGTGGGTGATCGAAAACCGGGGCGTGCAGCCTGACATCGTGGTTGAGAACAGGCCGGAGCAGGTAGTGAGCGGCAAAGATACGCAACTGGACAAGGCAATCGAGTTGGTCATGAAAGCCATCCAGGAGAATCCAAAGAAACTGCCGCCACCTCCGCCGGATTTGCCCGCGTATCCGGAGGGACCGGGCCTCTAGCCGTCATGACCGGAACCTGCTAGATAGGCACGATAGGCAAACACGATTGCGAGCAGCGGTGGCGCCAGCAGCACGCCCCAGAACGGAATCAGAAAGCCGAGGGCAATCGGCGCCAGGATTGAAGCCCAAATCGGTACCTTGGCGGTTCTTCGCATGATGTAAGGCTGAAGCAGGAAGCCGTCCAAGACAACAACGGCAGCGTAGAGAATGAGAACGAATGTCGGATGCAGCCAGTCTCTCCAGTGAAGTGCTGCCGCGAGAACTGGTCCGATCAGGCCCAGCGGCGGTCCGAGGTGGGGAACGAATTGCAAAAATGCGGCAAGGATTGCCCAAAGCGGAGCCCAGGGAACTTTGATTATCGAAAGGCCCACAAACCAAAGCACTCCGACAACCGCGGAATCCTGAATCTGAGCCACGAGCCAATTCCTCAGCGCACGACTGGTTAAGCGGGCGTGTTCTCCGAGATTCATAAGTCTTCGGACTCCGAGTCCGGCAAAGAAATCATGCTAAACTGCGATTAGTTCCCCATAATCCTACGTAATCAGTCTCTCGGAGGCTTTGGTACTGGCATGAAATTCGGCGTCATCATTTTCCCTGGTTCGAACTGCGATCACGACGCGTACTGGACAATCCAGCACGTGGCCAAACAGCCGGTTACGTTTCTCTGGCATGAATCGCACGACCTTGAAAACTGTGATGCCATCATCGTGCCCGGCGGCTTTGCCTATGGCGATTATCTACGCACCGGAGCCATCGCCAAGTTTTCCCCGGTGATGGAGTCGGTTCGCAAGTTCGCCTCGGGCGGTGGGCTGGTGCTGGGTATTTGCAACGGCTTCCAAATTCTGTGCGAGTCGGGACTGCTTCCGGGAGCGCTCATTCGCAACGTGGGTTTGAAGTATGTTTGCAAGCCGGTTCAGGTGCGCGTGGAGAATGCAGACACTGCGTTCACGTCGAGTTGCGGCGAGGGAGAAGTTCTGACGATTCCTATCGGGCACATGTCGGGCAACTATTTCTGCGATGAACAGACCCTGGCCGAATTGCATCAAGACAAGAGAATTGTCTTTCGCTATTGCACTCCTGAAGTGGTCATCACCGCCGAAGCCAATCCCAATGGTTCGCTGGACGATATCGCCGGCATCTGCAATCCGGGGCGCAATGTCCTGGGCATGATGCCCCATCCCGAGCGCTCCGGCGAGCAGGAACTGGGTTGCACGGAAGGCTTCAGGATCTTCGAATCGCTGGTCGGGGCAATGGCAGGACAGCCGTAACTCCTGAAAATCCGGGCTCTTCGCCTTCATCTTTTTACATTTTATTTAGTGCTTGGCTCCCGCAGTTCTTTTTGGTAGTCTCAAGTTCCCCTTTCGCTTTACTCCAGACTGTCTGGTGCATGGGCCCGTGTGTTCTTACCGGAGGACACTCTCATGACTGACAGAGAACTGCTCGATCACTTTTCAGATCTATTGATTTCTGACCCTCGCCTACTCAGCCTGCAAGAACGCGAACTGCTGTCTAACTTGCTGCAACATACTCTCCATACCAATGAAGACAGTGCCGTTACCAAATCGATCGCACGAGCTGTAGGAGAAACAGTTGCCGAGCGGATGCATGAGGCTCTTGGAACTAGCATCCTGCAGCGGCTTGCGGCAGAGCGACTGCGGTCAACCTCTAACTCAACTGGATTTGCCCCGCGTCCACCAAGCCCAGGTCCGCCATCGCCTGGCGTCAGCTGCGATCTGGCGGAGACGTCGGCACAATCGTTTGCCCCGCGTCCGCCTAGTCCTGGTCCACCCTCGCCTGGCGTCAGCCGCGATCTGGCGGACACGTCGGCACAATCGTTTGCCCCGCGTCCGCCTAGTCCCGGCCCGCCATCTCCTGGCATCAGCCGCGATCTGGCGGACACGCCGGCACGATCGTTTGCCCCGCGTCCGCCTAGTCCCGGTCCACCGTCGCCTGGTGCTAGCCGCGATCTGGCGGACATGCCGGCACGATCGTTTGCCCCGCGTCCGCCTAGTCCCGGTCCACCGTCGCCTGGTGCTAGCCGCGATCTGGCGGACATGCCGGCACGGTCGTTTGCCCCGCGTCCGCCTAGTCCCGGTCCACCCTCTCCTGGCGCTAGCCGCGATCTGGTGGACACGACGGCACGATCGTTTGCCCCGCGTCCGCCCAGTCCCGGTCCGCCATCTCCTGGCGCCAGCCGCGATCTGGTGGACACGTCGGCACAATCGTTTGCCCCACGCCCGCCTAGTCCCGGCCCACCGTCGCCTGGCGCCAGCCGCGCGACCGCAACTGCGAGCGCCACAGACTCAGATAGTGTTTCGGTCGCGGAACACGGAGAGATTCTGCCCGCGCAGTGCGTGATCCTGGAAGAGTTTCTGCCGCCACAGGAACTTGAAAATCTGATTCAGGACACGTTGCGGCGTGAATCTGAATTTCACCTCAGTGAAGTTGTCTCACCCGGCGTGAACGGGGGAGCGATTGACTTCGAACATCGGCGATCGCGCGTCCTGCTGGATATTGGAACCCATGGAGCGGCGCTGGCGGCAACGGTGAAGGCTTGTCTCCCGCGCATTCTCCCAAGGCTCGGATACGAGTTGTTCCCGATTTCCCGACTGGAAACGCAGATCACGGCCAGCAACGATGGCGATTTCTTTCGCTGGCACAACGACAATGCGCACGAAGAAGTCGCGTCGCGAGAAATCACATTCGTGTACTTCTTCCATCGCGAGCCAAAGAAATTCCGTGGCGGAGAACTGCGAATTTACGATTCCAGATGGCAAGATGGATATGTACCAACCGAGAATTACCGCAACATCGTACCGCGCCAGAATCAACTGGTTGTTTTCCCCA
>QIAB01000075.1:0-540 GCA_003225455.1 Acidobacteriota bacterium | reverse complement strand
TTCATCGCTGAACAACCGGCCCTGGCTGGCGTTCATGGAGAAGCTGCTGGGGGATTCTGTTTCCGTCCCGAAGGAAACAGAGCTCCCCCAGTTGTTCCGTTGTCAGCTAGACGAACAGCCAGATCACCTGGTTGCGGGGCGATATCTCACTTCGCAAGCCTGGGCGGAGTCTGTAAACGCCCGCCTGCTTGTGAATCCAGAATGTGTTTTCACCCGGGATGGAGAATTACCCGATCTATTTTCGGATACTGCCTGGCTCTTCTCCAATTTTGACTTAACCGGGACGTTGGTGTGGGTAAGAGATCCGGGCAGAGGAACTGTACTGCCCTTCTGGTTAGGACGAGAGCTTGCGGATGTTTTTTCCCGTGCGAAACCGGGGAGCCTTTCGCCCGATCTGCCGGCACAGTGGCGCGCAGCGTTACAAATGGCTGGCGTGCTGGTCTCCGAAAATCGCGAGACAGAAGCACGCAGCCGGTGGGCAGGCGAGGTTTCCCGTTCGGGAACGGCCTTCCAGCAGAAGAAATATGCGCCAGTGGCTGG
>QIAB01000120.1 GCA_003225455.1 Acidobacteriota bacterium | reverse complement strand
TTTGAGGAGTACTACAGGTGCTATGTGGTAGGTCAGGAGAAAGTGCATGCCATGCGCTACGACCCGAAGGCGCCGCACCATGAGAGGTATGTGAAGGGGAATCCGCCGCCGTCTTCCGCGAACCTGCATGAGCGGATCGTGCGCGATGCTCAGGCGTTGTGCCAGGCTTTGGGCTATGACTTCAATACCGTGGAATTTGCGGTCGAAGGTGGCGTTCCTTATGCCATCGATTTCATGAATCCTGCGCCCGATGCGGACGTGAACTCCGTCGGTGTGGAGAACTTTGAATGGGTGGTGAATGCGGTCGCGGAGCTGGCCGTACAGAAGGCTCTGAGCGATCAGAATCCGGCAAAGGAGTTGCGTTGGGCGGCGTTCTTGGCGGGAGAGCCAATCACGATTCCCGCGATCAAAACCCCCAGAAAGAAAAAAGCCAGAGATTGACCGGGCTCGTTTGTGGTCCGCGTGCCGAAGCGACGCTAGCTACCCCGTAATTCGCCACGAAGGAAACGCGGATGCACGAAGGAGTCTTTGAAATTTGCCCTTCGTGTACCTTCGTGGCCTTTGTGGTTTATCAAATTAGGGACACTATCGACCCGCGTCGCTCCATCGTCAATCCCATTGCTGCATTGCTATACTAAGGCGACTTAGCAGTACGTATGTTGCCCACCTTCACCATCGGGATCGAAGAGGAATACCAGACAGTCGATCCCGCTACGTTTGATCTGCGCTCGCATATTCATGCCGAAATTATTGAGAAGGGCAAGCTCATCCTCCAGGAGAAGATAAAGGCGGAGATGCATGCCTCCGTGGTCGAGGTCGGTACTGCGGTTTGTAACAACATCAAGGATGCGAAGCAGGAGGTCAAGAAGCTTCGCCGCGACATGATCGCACTCGCCAAGGAAAACGGCTTGCGGTTGTGCTCAGCGGCGACGCATCCCTTTGCCGACTGGCGCATGCAGGAGATCACCCCGGACGAACGGTACAAGAATATCGTCGAAGACATGCAGCTTGTGGCGCGGGCGAATTTGATTTTTGGGTTGCATGTACATATCGGCGTCGAAGATCGGGAGACCGCGATCCACCTCATGAATCATGCGCGCTATTTCCTGCCGCACATTCTGGCGCTCTCAACTAACTCGCCGTTTTGGCTGGGGATGAACACCGGATTGAAGTCTTATCGCTGCAAGGTGTTTGATAAGTTTCCGCGCACCAACATCCCGGATTATTTTCCAAGTTGGGGCGAGTACGAAAGTTTCATCAAGCTGCTCATCAAGACCAACTGCATTGATAATGCGAAGAAGATTTGGTGGGATATCCGTCCACATCCTTTCTTCAATACCCTGGAATTTCGCGTATGCGACATTCCGATGCGGGTGGATGAAACCATCGCCCTGGCGGCCCTCATCCAGGCGACCATTGCCAAGCTGTACAAGCTTTACGCCGCGAACCAGGGCTTCCGGCTGTACCGGCGCGCGCTGATTATGGAGAACAAGTGGCGCGCTGCGCGCTATGGGCTCGATGGCAAGCTGATCGACTTCGGCAAACAAAAAGAAGTGCCGGTCCGCGATTTGATTCACGAATATCTGGATTTTATCGAGGATGTGCTGGATGAGCTGGACTCGCGTGAGGAATTGAATTACATCCGGCAAATCCTTGAAACGGGCAGTGGCGCCGATCGCCAGTTGAGAGTGTTCCAGGAAACTGGAGACCTGAAGAAAGTTGTCGAATACATGATCGAAGAGACGGAGGCCGGCCTCACGGAATCCGTGGCCTCCGCCAGGAAAGTAGGGTAATGAACCTTCCCGCCGCTCAAGCCAACCAACAGCTCAGTACATTTTCTTTCGATCCCGAACTCGCTCCCGGAGCGCGCAATGCAGTGGACGTGTGCCTGCGAATTCAGCCCAACGAGAAGGTCACGGTAATTACCGATGAAGCGACCAAAGAGATTGCCGCAAGCGTCGTGCGTGAACTAGAGCGCGTTGGCTCTCCCTATCGCGCCTGGGTGCTTGAGGATCTGGCCCCGCGCCCTCTGACCGAGCTGCCCCGGGAAATCGCTGACGATCTTGAGACCGGCCAGGTTTCGATTTTCGCCGTGCAGGCGCAAGCCAACGAACTGCGCTCGCGCATGCAGATGACCGATATCGTGAATAGGCGCCGCATTCGACATGCTCACATGGTCAATATCAATCGGCAGATCATGCGGGAGGGGATGCGGGCGGATTTTCTGAAAGTGGACCTGATCAGCCAGAAAGTAGTTGCCATGGTGCGGCGAGCTTCACGTATTCGCGCGAAAACCGCGGCGGGCACGGATTTGATTGCACATCTCAATCCCGAATATAAATGGCTCAAAACCAGCGGGATTATCAGTCCGGAAAAATGGGGGAATCTGCCAGGTGGAGAGGTTTTCACCACTCCCGGTGAAGTGAATGGGACTTTCGTCATTGATGGCGTGGTGGGTGATTGGCTTTGCGCAAAATTCGGCAATCTTGCGGCGAATCCGCTGACAATTCACATCGAGGGGAATCGCCTGACCGAGGCACATTCGATCAATCGGGAATTGGAAGACGATTTCTGGCGTTACACACACACAGACGAAAACAGTGATCGCGTGGGCGAATTTGCTATCGGTACCAACATCGACTTGCAAGATGTGATCGGGCAGATTTTGCAGGATGAGAAGTACCCAGGCGTCCACATTGCTTTCGGCAACCCCTATGGCGCGCACACTGGAGCGCAATGGTATTCGTCTACCCACATCGATGTGGTCGGGCGGAAGTTCGACATTTGGGTAGATGATGAGCAGATCATGAAAAATGGCAAGTTCCTGATAGAACCCTAACGCGGGCGTGGACTGCAACGCCACAGCCGGCAGGATGCCGGCACTACGATGATTGCCTCCCTTCGGCAGCACTTCAACGCAAACTTCACGCCAGCAAAATATCAGCGGCTGTTGAGAGTGATGGCAGAGCGCTGCGGAACTCCCGTGCAATTCCGCGTCTGCGAAACGCCATGCTTCTTCCCGAAACCCTTGCTCGACCAAATGGCGCTGTACGGGATTGAATTGATTCATCAGCTCGAGACTCCCAGGTATCGTCAAGCTTCCACTGCAGCGATCCCGCCTGAATTTAATGTGCCCAATGAGACTTCGCATCCCATGTTCGTCCAGGTTGATTTTGGGCTGGTGCGTGACGCGGCAGGCAAGCTTCAGCCCAAGCTGGTCGAATTGCAGGGCTTCCCATCCCTTTATGTGTACCAACCGATGCTGGCGCAGTCATACATGGAGATTTTCGGGCTGGATGACAATTTGCGATACCTGATGAGCGGCTTGGGTTGGAAGTCCTATACGGATCTCGTGCGATGCGCGATTGTCGGTGATCACGAATCAGAAAATGTCGTGCTGATGGAAATTGATCCGCAACATCAGAAGACGCTGCCGGATATTCTGCTTACTGAAACACTATTCGGGATCAAGACTGTCTCCATTACTGACATCAAACAAAGCGGTAACCAGCTCTCGTATCAGAGTCGCGGTCGCGAAGTTCCAATTCGACGCGTTTACAACCGTGCCATTGTGGATGAACTGGTCAGAAAAAATCTCAAGTTAGGCTTTCGCTTCACCGATGACCTTGACGTCGAGTGGGCTGGACATCCCAACTGGTACTTCCGCATGAGCAAGTTTTCCTTGCCTTATCTTCAGCACGAATGCGTCCCCAAGAGCTGGTTTCTGGATCGAATTGAGCGCGTGCCCAACAATTTGGATGATTACATTCTCAAGCCCCTGTTCTCGTTTGCGGGGTTAGGAGTGAACATCAATCCGAAGAAAGAAGACCTTGATGCCGTTCCGGTGGAGAAGCGATCACAATACATCCTTCAGGAGAAGCTGCACTTCGAGCCGGTAATTGTAACTCCCTTCGGCGGTACGAAGGCTGAAGTGCGAATTATGTACATTTGGGTGGACACGCTGCCTCCGGTAATGACCATCATCCGCATGGGACGCGGGGTTATGATGGGAGTGGATCATAATAAAAACATGGAGTGGGTTGGGTCTTCAGCCGGATTTTACTAAATCAAGACCAGTTCTCAGTTGCTGGTTCTCAGCTCTCAGTTTTGGATGGGAGGCACGACAGTTGACCTAGCCTGCACCTCGTCCTAAGATAACCGCCTGCGGGGGCTTGGTTTCCCCATGAACCGCGAAACAGCCGCGAGTTCCACTACGACCGGCGCTTCGATGATCGGGCAGACGATTTCCCACTACCGCATTGTGGGAAAGCTCGGCGGCGGAGGCATGGGCGTGGTATACGAGGCCGAGGACGTTCGTCTCGGCCGGCACGTGGCGCTGAAGTTCATCCCTGAAAATTTAGCCGTTGACAAGAAGGCGCTTGATCGCTTCGAGCGCGAAGCTCGCGCTGCATCCCAGCTAAATCACCCGTCCATCTGCACGATTCACGAAGTTGAAGATCACAATGGGTGTCCGTTCATCGTGATGGAGAAGCTGGAGGGCGAGAGCCTGAAACAGCGGATCCACGGCAAGGCGATGGAACTGGATCAGCTGCTGGAGATAGCAGTGCACGTGGCGGACGCTTTGCGCGCTTCCCATGCCAAGGGGATCATTCATCGCGATATCAAACCAGCAAACATCTTTCTCACCAAGAACGGGCAGACCAAGGTGCTCGATTTCGGCCTGGCTAAGCTGATCCGCGATGATCAGCTGGCAACCAGTGAGGAGACTCCCGTCGAAGATTCCCTCACGGCTGTGGGCGTGATTCCGGGCACGGCGGTTTACATGTCGCCGGAGCAAGCCCGCAGCGAGCCGCTCGACGCGCGTAGCGACCTGTTTTCCTTCGGGGTCGTGCTCTACGAAATGGCGACCGGGAAGAAACCCTTCACCGGAAACAACGTGATTACTACGCTGGATGCCATCCTCAATCAGAAACCTGTCTCCCCACTCAAAGTGAATCCCGCCCTGCCCAGCGATTTGGAAGGCATCATCGGGAGAGCGATGGAAAAAGATCGTGGCAAACGCTACCAAAACGCGGAAGCCATGAAGATTGACCTGCAACATCTAAAGAAGGAGACAGAGTCCGGCCTCACCAAGACTGGGCGGCGCGAAGCGTTGCCATACCGCATCGTGACGGATACGTTTCAGACCTCCAGCAAACCACAGAAGTATCTGCTGCTGGCCGTCACTGCCCTGCTGATCACCGTACTGTCGGCCGTGGGAGCATGGTGGTTCAAGCATCGCATGGGAGGCGCGGGTGGCGCTCCCCAAAACACTATCGCTGTGCTTCCATTGCAAAATATCAATGGAGATTTCAGCGTTGACTTTCTCCGCTTTGCGCTTGCCGATGAAATTTCCAATGTCCTCACGCACACCCGGACACTGGACGTTCGTCCCTCTTCCATTACACGAAAATATGCAGGCGCGGACGTGGATCCGCAGCAGGTGGGCCGCCAGCTACACGTCGCCCACGTCCTGACCGGGCACTTTCTGAAGGAGGGAGACCGTCTGCGCATCACGCTGGAGGCAGTGGAAGTAGCCAGTGACCGGCTTTTTTGGCAAGCCAATATCAGCGCTTCCAGCCAGGACCTGATCTCATTGCAGGACAATCTCGGCAAGGAGGTGCGGCAAGGCTTGCTGCCGGCTTTAGGGGCGGCCGGCGGCTTTCTCGAAGCCGGTACCCGCCCGAAGAGCCAGGAGGCCTACGATCTATACCTGCACACCCTCGCCCTGCCTCACGACACCGCGCCTAATAAAGATGGGATTGCCGTGCTGGAACATGTGGTGGCAACCGACCCGAGCTATGCCCCTGCGTGGGAGGAGCTCGGTTTGCGTTATTACTATGACGCGGACTACTCCAATGGTGGTGAGGAGATGTTCCAGCGATCCATCAAGGCTTCGGAACGGGCAGTGGCGCTCGACCCGAATCTGATGATCGCGGCCAGTCAGCTAATCAGCAACCGCGTGGAACGCGGCGAGCTTGGCAAGGCGTATGAGGCAGCCCAGGCCTTGGTGAAGCGTCGCCCGGAAAGTGCGCAAGCTCACTTCGCTTTGTCATATGTTCTTCGCTACGCGGGGATGCTTGAGCAGTCGACCCGTGAGTGCGACACTGCGCTGGCGTTGGATCCTACCAACTACCTGTTCCGCTCGTGTGCCTGGGCGTTGATGGATCTCGGCAAGACCGCCGATGCTGGCTCGGAATGGGCGAATTACACTCTGCCTCACCTGCTGCTGCGGGAAGGTAGAGTTGCAGAAGCGCGCGCGGCAGTAAAGAAGATGTCTTCCAATCCCAGATATCACCGCGATCTTCTCGATGCATGTCTCAACGGGCCATCCTCCGAACTGGACCGGCTGGCGCACGAGGCGGAGACCAATCCACCGGCCGAAGCCGACCCCGAGGTTGGATATCACCAAGGGGCAATCTTTGCATACTGCGGAAAAAAGGTTGCAGCTTTTCACATGCTGAAGGTTGCTATCGAACAGAACTACTGCTCATATTCCAATCTGCTCTCTGATCCGTTGGTGAGAAGCCTACACAGCGATCCGAAATTTGATGAGGTACTCACGGCAGCGCATCAGTGTCAGGACGCAATTCAAGCGCCTCCCGCTGCACAAAACCATTAATTCGGATAGCATGGCTAGCAGCTAACTTTTTGCTGCCCATGAAGTCGAAGAGAGTACATAAAGGAACACATGCTCTGTGTTCCTCTGTGTTCTCTTTGGCTATTCTGTAAGATCAGCCTTCAGGAAAAACCTTGGCTCACATCCTCGCGAAGCACAATCCTATAACTATGAAGAAACCGCGTTGCACAGAAGGTTTAGCTTCGGTTGCGCTGATAGTTTGTCTCGCGTTGTTTTTTTGCTCGGGATGGAGCCCAGTTCCCGCGCCTTCGCAGAATCCTTATCCGTCCTTGCCTCAGGATGCAGGCGTCCTCGGGCTAAAGCAAGAGTTGCTTCGGCTGCAAACCACGGCGCGGCTGATGCAGGTGGTGGCACATCCCGACGACGAAGATGGCGGGATGCTCACTTTGGAAGCACGCGGTCACGGCGATGCTGTGTTGCTGATGACGTTGACACACGGCGAAGGCGGACAAAACAAGCTCGGCAGCAATCTATTCGACGAGCTCGGTGTTCTGCGTACACTCGAGCTAACCGCTTCTGACCGATATTACGGAGTCGAAGAGCGTTTCAGCCATGTGGCGGATTTTGGATACTCAAAGAACCCCGAAGAGACATTCGAAAAGTGGCATGGCCATGACATTGCTCTTGGCGACATTGTGCGCGTCATACGCACGTTCCACCCGGATGTGCTGATTGCGCGTTTTTCGGGCACTGAGCGTGATGGCCATGGACATCACCAGGCGTCGGCTATCCTGACAAAGGAAGCGTTTCGGGCCGCCGCTGATTCCAAGCGCTTTCCCGAGCAAATTGCGGCAGGACTTGCGGCCTGGCAGCCAAAGAAGCTGTACATCGGAAACGTGTGCGGGTTCGGGGCGATGACGTGCCCAGGGGAAAACTACACTGTGAAGCTTAATACTGGCGCGGTAAATCCGGCACTGGGCGTGTCTTACGTGCAATTCGCCATGGAAGGATTGCGGCATCAGCTTTCGCAAGGCGCTGGAGGATGGTCGGTCGAGCCGGGCGACCGTTTTACTTATTACAAGCTTGTGGATTCGGTGCTGCAGCCAGCCACTGACAAAGATGGACATGAGAAAGAGTTCTTTGACGGAATTGACACCAGCTTGCCGGGACTGGCTTCGCGGCTGGGCGATGAAGAAAAGAAAGTCCCCCAGTTGCGGCCAGCTCTGGTTGACGTTGAGAATCACCTGAAGCAAGCAGCGTCACAAGCGGATGCGGATCAGAACGGCGCTGTACGGCCCTTGTTGACGGCTCTGGAATCTATCAGCCGTTTGATCGGGCAGAGCAGTGATCTGAGCACTTCTGCCCGCAAAGATTTGCTCTCGCGTCTGCAAGAAAAAGAAGACCAAATTCAGGCCGCTCTGAATCTGGCGCTAAATACTTCTCTGGAGCCGACGGCAGTAATTCCCGATGGCATTCCGAATCAGCAGAACTCTCTGGCAATTTCACCTGGGCAGAAGTTTGCGGTCCACGCGAAGTTTCATAACGGCTCAAGACATCCGCTGTGGATCAAAGACATGATTCTTGATGGGATCGTTCCTGCTGCTGTGCAAGAGCCAGGCCGGGTGCTACAGCCAGGCAACGACTACGAAACCAATTTTCAAGTGCAACTTCCCTCGAGCTTTCCAGTCACTCGCCCAGCCCTGCACCGCAGCGATCCTGAGCGTGACACCGTCTACCAGGTGGACGAGCCTCAATACGCAACCCTGCCGTTCCCACCGCCTCCCTTTCGTGTGGTTGCGCATTACGATGTTCCCGATCTTACTTCGCCCACACATGGCAATTCTGCGGTTCGAACGTTTGCAACGTTCCCTGAGATTTCCATGCCCGTTGTTGCGCCCTTCACAGACGAAAAGGGACAGCAGCAAAGCAGGCCCGTGAATGTGACCCCGACCTACTCCATTATGCTGGAGCCGGGGGAGCAAATTATCCGGGTTGATAACGGTTCTGCCACGACGGCGAAGGTCGGAGTGAGCTGCAATTTGACGGCGGGGCCATCTGGCAAGCTGCGACTTGGAGTGCCTGACGGATGGCGGGTGCAACCGAGCGAGTTTCCGGTGCAATTTTCTAAACGCGGCGATAGGCAGGATTTTGAGTTCAAGATTTTTCCGTCCAGCCTGAAAGAAGGGGAAGTTCAGATTCACGCCACGCTGACCGCTGGGGGCACGACTTACAGCGAGGGTTACAGTTTGGTCACCCGTGAAGATCTGCCAAGCACTTATTACTATCAACCTGCGATTCAGCGCGTCAGCATTGTAGATGTGAAAACTCCAAAGGATCTGAAAATCGGGTACATCATGGGGGCGGGCGACGACATTCCGACCGTGTTGAAGCAGATCGGGCTCGACGTTGACATGATTCCTGCAGAAAAGTTGGCAGGAGAAGACCTGAGCCGCTATGGAACGATCGTGCTTGGCATTCGCGCCTACGATACGCAAAAGGATGTTGCGGCCAACAACAAGAAGCTACTGGATTATGTCTCCGCGGGCGGAACTTTGATTGTGCAGTACGACACCGGAGTCAGTGATTTTAATAGCGGGCATTTCACGCCATTTCCGGCACAGCTAAGCCGCGCACGTGTCTCAGTCGAAGAGGCGCCGGTTGAGATTCTTGCGCCGGATGACCCGGTTTTTCGTTATCCCAATCAGATCGCACAGCGAGACTTCGACGGCTGGGTACAGGAACGCGGTTTATATTTCATGAATCAATGGGACAGCAATTTCAAGCCGCTGCTGTCAAGCCACGATCCGGGCGAGCAGGCGCAAAAGGGCGGATTGCTGAAGGCGCAGTACGGGAAGGGTCTGTACATCTATGCCGCGTACGCCTTCTTCAGGCAGTTGCCTGCGGGAGTACCCGGAGCAATTCGGCTGTATGTCAATTTGCTGGCCGCGGGGCATGGTCCCGGACATTAGCGTTCCTTCCTCTTTGATTCTCTGCGCCTGTGTGGTTTCGGATCACGGAAGTCTTATGCAGCGTAACCCATCCCAATCCGCCGAAGTCAGCCCACCACAACTCATCCGCGGAATCGGCGTAGGCAGCGCGACTGCGCTGAACATGATTGACATGATCGGCGTGGGACCGTTTATCACGATTCCGCTGATTGTGAGCGCGATGGGTGGCCCGCAGGCCATGCTGGGCTGGATTCTCGGCTCAATATTTGCAATGTGCGACGGGCTGGTGTGGGCGGAATTAGGAGCGGCGCTGCCGGGATCCGGCGGATCGTATCGTTACCTGCGTGAAATTTACGGCTCGAAGCGCCTGGGCCGCCTGATTTCGTTTCTTTTTATCTGGCAACTTTCATTCAGTGCGCCACTGTCGATTGCCTCAGGATCAATTGGGCTCGCTGGGTACGCCTCGTACTTTTGGCCGGGGCTTCAAAATCAATACGCATCTCATGATTGGAGCCTCGCGCTTCCGCTGCTTGGAACTTTGCAATTACGCTGGCTGGTTTCCGGAGCTACTTTCGTGGCGGTTGGCGTGGTCCTGATCGCAACGCTTCTTCTTTATCGCAAGATCACGCACATCGGATGGATGTCCAAGCTGCTGCTGGCCGGTGTGCTCGGAACCATTGGCTGGATCATTCTTGCCGGATTAACTCACTTCAATGCCGCCCGTGTGTTCAGCTTCCCGCCTGGCGCGTTCGCGTTATCGCACGAGTTTTTTCTCGGCCTGGGATCGGCAATGCTTATCGCCACCTATGATTATTGGGGTTATTACAACATCAGTTTTTTGGGAGATGAAGTCAAAGAACCGAGCAAGACAATCCCTCGCGCGTTGCTGCTATCCATTTTGCTGGTGGCATGTCTATACGTGGTGATGAACGTCAGCATCCTGGCGGTGGTGCCGTGGTGGGAGATTGTTCGGCCAGCACAGTCGAACAGCGGACTATTCGTGGTTTCGATCTTCATGCAGCGGATTTATGGTCCTTGGGCAGCTAACTTGGTAACTGCACTCGTGATGTGGACTGCTTTCGCCTCTGTTTTTTCGCTGATGCTTGGCTATTCTCGCGTTCCGTACGCGGCTGCCCTGGATGGCAATTACTTTCGAGCTTTTGGGCGGGTGCATCCAGAGCATCGCTTTCCGTATATTTCGCTGCTCGCCTTGGGAGGCGTTGCCCTGCTGTTCTGCTTTTTCTCGCTGGCTGATGTAATTTCCGCGCTGGTTGTAATCCGTATTCTGCTGCAATTTCTGGTGCAGGCCGTTGGGGTTATCGTGCTGCGGATTCGACAGCCCGAGCTTCCGAGGCCGTTCCGCATGTGGTTCTATCCCCTGCCTGCGCTGATTGCGAGTTTTGGATTCGTATTCATTCTCATTTCGCGCAAGAACTTTCTAAAGGAAATCCGGTATGCCGCCGTTATCCTCATCGCGGGTCTCCTGATCTACTTTATCCGCGCGTGGCGAAATCGAGATTGGCCATTCGGCGAGAGCTTGCCGATGGCGATTCGTGAGGTTCCGACGAATTAGCATGGCCGCGGAAGTCAAAACGATGGGTAGCTTGCCTCGCACGCCTGTCGCATCAGCTTGGGCGCCGATGCGGGAGCCATTGTTTCGATCGCTGTGGATCGCCGCAGTCATTTCCTACACCGGCACATGGATGCAGAACGTGGGCGCCGGATGGCTAATGACGCAGTTAACGCTGTCGCCGTTGATGGTGAGTCTGGTAACTGCCGCGACCACGTTGCCCGTTTTCCTGGTCATGCTGCCTGCCGGAGCGCTGGCTGATCTGGTTGACCGCCGACGCCTTCTGTTGATCACGCAAAGCTGGATGGTTGCGGCTTCCGCCGTGCTCGGAATTCTGACTCTATTGAACGTAGTTACGCCGTGGACTCTGCTGGCATTCACTTTTCTACTTGGTCTGGGCGCGGTGACGAACGATCCTGCCTGGCAGGCAATTACCCCCGAGATTGTTTGCGCGGAAAATCATGCTCCCGCAGTCGCGCTGAACTCGGTGGGATTTAATGTTGCGCGTGCAGTAGGTCCCGCGCTCGGCGGGATAGTGATTGCCGCCGCCGGTTCAGGCTGGGCGTTCCTGCTCAACGCCGCGTCATTCTTTGGGGTGATTTTTTTCTTGTATGGCTGGAAACGCCCGCATTTTGAACATGTGGAGACCGGGAGAGTTAGTGACGCTCTGCTGGCTGGCCTGCGCTACGTGCGGGGGGCGGCGGTAGTGCGGTCAGTCCTCATTCGGACAGGGGCATTCAGCTTAGCGGCAAGTTCACTGCCGGCGCTGCTTCCGATCATTGCGCGGCCCCACGGAGCGACGGGCTATGGGTTGCTGCTCGCCGGAGCGGCGGTGTTGCCTCGTATACGAAGCCGCCTATCTGTAGACGGAGTTGTCGTCTTCGCTATCCTGCTCTTTGCCGCAATGATCTTTGCTGCTGGACGCACACAATCCTTTGGAGGGCTGAGCTTGATCTTGTTTGCCAGCGGGACTGCATGGATCGCTATTCTCGCCTGCCTCAACGTTGCTGCGCAAACCATGTCCCCATCATTTTTGCGGGCGCGGGCTTTATCCATTTACTTGCTTGTGCTGCAAGGCGGTATGGCGCTGGGCGCAACGGCTTGGGGCGCGCTGGCAACACGGTTTGGTGTTCCGCAGGCATTGTTGTTTTCGGCACTTGCGCTAGCAGCGGGGCTTGCTACCGTTCCGCGCCATCGGCTCACGTCGCATGAATTAAAATTCACGCCGTCAATTGTGCGCGATTAGCTTCGGGGTGCTGATTTCAAAACCATTGGGAGGATTCATCAAGAGTATGAAAAAGCTATCCGTCGCTTTATTTCTGCTGTCATGTTGGGTTGCAGCTTGGGGACAAGCCGCCAAAACCGAAACACCGCAAACCGTAACTCAGGTGCTGGATCGCTCAGTCAGCAATGTGGAGCATGATTTTGTGCCTGCTGCGGATGCAATGCCTGAAGACAAGTACTCATTCGCGCCGACCAATGGCGAGTTCAAGAGCGTGCGAACCTTCGCGCAGCAAGTAAAACATGTGGCTGCGACGAACTACATGGTCGCCGCGGGCATTTTGGGAGAAAAACCGCCGGTCGAAGTCGGAAGCGAGAACGGGCCTGATTCGCTGACGAGCAAGGCTGATATTCTCAAGTTCCTGAAAGGTTCTTTCGCCTACGCGCACAAAGCGGTAGCGAGCATTGACGAGAAAAATCTTGTCGCTCCGGTAAAAGATCCATTTGGAGAGCAGCGGTCGGTGACTCGTCTTGGCCTTGCTTTAGTACTTGCCTGGCATCCGTTCGATCACTATGGGCAGATGGTCGAATATTTGCGGATGAACGCAATCATCCCACCGGCGAGCCGGCAATAAGCGATCAACGATAGGGAGCCGCGACGGCCGCTCTTTGTTTGGTGTTCCAGCCTCGGATTTGGCGTGCTCCCTTGTGCGTGATCTCGGCCGGAAGCAGATCCGCTCTTAAGCCTTGAGCACAGAGATGAGCACGGATCTTCGCATTCAGACGGTTGGTAGTGCTATTGCTGTCGAGAAACATGAGCACCGACGGCCCCGCTCCACTTAGAGCCGAACCGAGAATTCCCGCCTGCCCTGTCAACTCCTGCAGCGCGGGCAGCAGCGGGCACAACGGACCGCGATATGGCTGATGAATGCGGTCTTCGAGTGACGACGCCAAGAGATCGCGGCGGCCTTGAACGAAAGCAGCCAACAGCAGCATCGAGTTTTGAATATTGACGACGGCATCTGCGCGGGAATACTGTTCCGGGAAAACGCGGCGCGACTGCTCGGTCGAAAGCGCCTCATCAGGAACGGCCAGCAGCAAGGGCCACTTCCCTTTCGGTACGATCGAGGCCACTTGGGTTTCAGCTTCGCCCGACATGCGCGCGATCGCCAGGCCTCCATACCAACACGCAGCTGCATTATCCGGATGGTGCTCGCGCCGCGAAGCTTCACCCACGATTCGAGCATCGTCCCAACGCAACCGCCCAAAGTGAACCGCAAGCGCAATTCCGGCGAGGCGCGCGGCGGCCGAGGAGCCGCACCCCTTGCCAATGGGAATCTCGTTTTCTATGTGCAGCGCCAGCGGTTGAATGCGCTTCGATTCTCGTTCCAAGATTTCCGAATACGTCGTGAGAATCAGGTGATTCTCTATCTGTCCGCAGATGCCCGCGTCGCGGCCACGAGCTGTGATGGAGAATTTCTCTGAGGTACGCGCCCGAACTCTGAGAAATAATCCCAAGGCAAGAGCAGCAGCATCGAACGCTGGCCCGAGATTAGCCGAAGTGGCGGGCAGCGACAGCTTCAAAGGCGTACCGCGATGCGACGAACGGTTTGATTTTGCCATCATGACGTGGAGCGGCCGTTCCGCTGAAGAAAGCTACTGTCTCGCTGCGGTCCTCCTCTCCTTCAACAGCCGGAACGAGGAGTAAACAGCAGCTCCTGCAACAATAACGTTAGCTACAATGACCGGCCTGGAGTGGATCAAAACTCCGTAAGTGATCCAGAAGAGAGCCGCGACGGACTGGATCCAGCGCAATTTCGCCGGATCTTTCGAAAAATAAGAAATCGTAAACACCACGGTCGCGATCCAGCCTACCCCATCGAGCATAGCCACTCCCTCACTCTTTCTTTCCACAGCCAATTGCTTCTACGCCTGCTCGAGCACCTTTAGTACCGCGTCAATGTTTGCGTCAAGCACTATAGGCGCGCGCTGCTGGTTTTTCAGAGTCGCCAATTCATCTTCTTCACCCTGGAACAAATCTCCACGATGAAACTTGATGGTGAAATCCGGATCCTTCAGCATGTGCCCGGTGAGGATGAGCACGACGTGCTGATTGCGCTTGACGAAACCTTGCTTCACTAGCTTTTTCAATCCGGCGAGCGTAACCGCCGATGCCGGCTCACAGCCGATCCCGTCAGCGCCGATTTCCGCTTTTGCCAGCGCGATCTCGATCTCGCTTACCTGTTCGACTGTGCCTCCGGTGGCTTCAAGGACGCGCACAGCCTTTTTCCAGGATGCAGGATTGCCGATGCGAATGGCGGTCGCCATAGTATCTGCCCGCATCGGCGAAAGTTTCTTGCCACCGTTCTCGCGCACGGCGCGCACCAGCGGATTCGCACCTTCAGCCTGAATAATGGAAATTTGCGGAAGTCTTGAAATCAAGCCGAGTTCTTTCATTTCTAAACATGCTTTTCCGAGTGCCGAAGAATTCCCCAGGTTGCCGCCGGGAACAATGATGTGCTCTGGCGCCAGCCAGTTGAACTGCTCAAGCAACTCAATCGCAGCAGTCTTCTGGCCTTCGAGCCGGTAAGGGTTTACCGAATTGAGCAAGCACACTGGCATGCGCTGCACCACTTCATTCAGCACGCGCATGCAGCCATCGAAGTCAGTTTTCAGTTGGCATGTGACCGCGCCGTAGTCGAGCGCCTGCGACAATTTGCCCCAGGAAACTTGCCCTTCGGGAATGAGCACCAGACTGCGCATTCCACCGCGTGCCGCGTAGGCGGCCATCGACGCTGAAGTATTCCCGGTGGAGGCGCAAGCGACCCAACGAAACCCTTCCTGCCGCGCAAAGGACGCGGCCACGGTCATACCCGTGTCTTTGAACGATCCCGTAGGATTCATGCCCTGATGCTTGGCGTAGAGCTGCTCCATCCCTGTGATGCGAGCGCACTTGGGAAGCTCGTAGATGGGGGTGTTGCCCTCTGACAAGGTGATCACAGAGTTAAGGTCGCCCAGGCTGGGAAGCAATTCGCGAAAACGCCAGACTCCGCTTCGGTCAGCGGGAACGCGTGACCTGCGACGCTGACACCATTCGTTTCTCAGAGTGGTTGGGATCGAGTGCGCTTTTTGCCTTAGAGGACGTCCACGGCGGATAAATTACTTCAAACAGATCTCGACAGTTAGGGCAACGAAAATCCTGGCCCGCACTTTGGCACAAGGCTCCACATCCGATGCAGCGAAGTTTTGCGGCGTCCTGCTCAAGCTTTGTGCCGATGTGTTGTTGCATTTTCTACAAGAATAAAGGAAGGACGGATTATTTGCTGCCGCGAAGGTATTTGTCGGTCTTACTGATCCAGTCTTCCCGGGGTGGATTGAACACATCGAGATCCACAGTGTCCGCGAGAGCTTCAGCTTTGTGCGGCATGTGCGGAGGAATGGTCAAGACTTCGCCTGCATTTACTACGATTTCTTTTCCGTCGATCCAGAATTTGAGGGCACCTTCCAGAATGTACGTGATCTGCTCGTTATGATGGCTGTGCAGCGGAACGATGCAGCCTTTTTTCAGCAGCACGCGAGCCAGCATGACGTTTTGTCCAACAACAAGTTGACGCTGCAGGAGCGGGTTCAAATTCTCAAGCTCAACTCCTGACCAGAGAAGGTGCTTCAATTCGGCTTTCCTGGCGCTGGCTCTCTTCTTCCCACCGACTCGATGGAGGTGTTCTTTCAAAGGATGCTTTGCGGATCGCCGTACCACACGCCGGCGAACTTTTCCAGGTTTCGCCATTTAGTGTCCCTTCCCTTCATAGATCGCGAGTGCGTTATCGTGCAAGTAGCCGTGCGCGAGTTGCAGAGCTTGCGCCTCGCTGACTTCCCCTTCGGAAATCATTTCAGCTAAGGCCGCAGCCAGCGCAGTACGTGACGACTGCGCTCCAAGCCAGTAGCTCTCTTCTGCCCCCAGCGTTTCATTGTAAGGAAATGCATCTGTACCGAATGTAATTTTATCCGGGAAGGTTTCCAGCCACTGCTTGAGCAAATGCTTGAACTCCGATGGATAGAGCAGAATTTCTGTCTCGGAGGTATCCAAGTATACGTTCTTAACAGCGGCCAGCCAGATCGCCTGGCGATCATAGGGGTAACCGCCGTGAATCATCACGAAAATCGTGTTCGAATACCGTGGATCGCGCAGAATGTTCTCCAAATTCAGGATATTGCTTTCCGACAGATTGAAATAATCGCCGATGCCAACCGCCGAATGAACGTGTACCGGAAGATGAAGGCGTCCGCCTTCGCGGACTAAGTACCGAAAAATATAGTCCTGAAAAGTCCGGTACTCCCGTTCGCTAGGGACGCCGCCCTGCACAAACCGCTGGTAAATGTCTTCGGCTTCCTCGCGGCTCGGGTCACTGAATTTTGTCGGACGGAAGTACGCGACTTCAAACTTCATGGCGATTGCGCCCTTTTTCTTATTGTCCTCCAGCGTGCGGCTTACGAACGCGAGGTAGTCATCAAATTTGGTCGGCAGCCTGCTGACATTCTCCTGCTGCATCCAGCGATGCAGCATCTTTTCCTGCAATGGAATATAGACTTGCTCGTCAGGGTTGCGCGCGGTTTCACGCTGATTGTTGAACGGCCACATGAACGAATCCGCAAAGAACACCCACGGAAACCGCTTCGGGTCGAGGTAATCCGCCATCATCGCCCGGTTCGCAACGCCCCGCTCGATGTTGAGCTTATCCAGGATGTCAGAAAAATATTGATTGCCGCGGGACTTCTTCAGCTCAGCCTTTTTCTGAACCAGCCATTTCGCATGCTCAGCAGAGAGGTCATTATATGGATAGCCAAACAGCGCTTTGGCCGCGGCAACCAACTCAGGATTCGTGTCCCGCTCTCTCAGCGCAGCGCTGCCCGGAGGTGCCGCCATGGCATCCACATCCGGATCGTCAAAGAATCCCGGATGCGCGTGATGATCGAAAGCTGGAATCTTTTCGATTTGTGGAAGAAGACGATTGTAGAGCTGTTGGACATCGGGGCCAGGCAGAGGGCGAGCCTGACTGAATGCATTGAGCGAAACTACGAATATGACCAGCAGGTGCCACCCAACCAGGAAGCGTAGGCTCATCGATTCTCCGACTGTGTGAAATTTCGAAAGAGATAGTTCTCGGTTATCAGTTCTCAGTCTTGGCTATCTGGCAACCGATGCTCCCTGCCAAGCCGTCGAGACCCTTTGAATTCGTTCAACAGCTTCTTTGAGTGTTGCGAGCGACGATGCAAACGAAAATCGTACAAAATCTTTTCCCGCAGGACCAAACGCCGCTCCTGGAATTGCCGCCACGCCACCTTCTTCGAGCATGATGCGGCAAATTTCTTCGGCGCTCATACCGCTATCTGAAACATTCACCCAGGCGTAGAACGCACCCTCGGGCTCTAGGCAGCGGAATCCGGGAACGCGGTTCAGATCGCCCACAAACTGCTCACGACGGCGCGCAAATTCGGCGACCATGCGCGGCGTCGCGCCTTCAGAGTCTTTCAGAGCCTCGATGGCTCCATATTGGGTGAATTCAGCGACGCACGTATAGCTGTTCACAGCCATTAGATCAAGCGCAGGCACAATGCGCACAGGGGCTA
Source organism: Acidobacteriota bacterium (assembly GCA_003225455.1). Taxonomy (GTDB): domain Bacteria; phylum Acidobacteriota; class Terriglobia; order Terriglobales; family Acidobacteriaceae; genus QIAB01. The sequence continues at coordinate 461 of QIAB01000120.1, read as the reverse complement.
CGGTGTATCCCAAGCGCCATCCTGTCATGGCGAAACTTTTCGAGAAACCATCGATGATCAACGTTCGCTCCTCCATGCCTGGGTAGCTCATCATCGAGACGTAACCGCCTCCATAAATGATGCGCGCGTATATTTCATCAGAAAGCACCAGCAGATCGTGCTCGACCGCAAGCTCTGCCATGCGGCGCTGAATCACATCACCGTAAACCGTCCCGGTGGGATTTGCGGGCGAGTTGGTGATCAGAATCTTTGTTCGCGGCGTGATCTTGGCTGCGATCTCGTCAGGATCGGGCTGAAGACGATTGCGCTCGGAAAGCACAAACGGCATCGGCACTCCGCCCAGCCCGAGCGTCATCGATTCGTAGCCGGGAAAACCGGGATCAGGATAGAGCACCTCGTCTCCCGGATCGACCAGCGCAAACATGGCCATGAACAGCGCGATTTTGCACCCGGGCGCGATA
>QIAB01000119.1:285-7050 GCA_003225455.1 Acidobacteriota bacterium | reverse complement strand
TTCTCCCGTCAAGTCTCTAGTGCCGGCACTTCTGTCCGCGAGAGGCTCGTCGGCAATCTCCGGCTTCTCAACCAAAATTTCGTTGATCCGCGCCATGGAAGCCGTTCCACGCTGGAAGAGATTAACCACCCATCCCAACGCAATTACCGGCCACGTAAGCTGGACCATGTACGTGAGAAATGCGACATAGCCGCCCAATTCCATGTGGCCATAGAGCACTTCGCGCGCTCCCAGCCACAGCACCAAAACAACAGCAAAGCCCAGCATGGTCTCGAGTGTCGGCCAAAGCATTCCCATCAGCCGCACCAGCCTGAGGCTGCGTGCAATGTATTCTTTATTAGCACCTTCAAAGGCGGTGATCTCCGGCTCTTCCTGCACGTAGGCGCGAATCAGCCGTGCTCCGGAAAAGTTCTCCTGCACTCGCGCGGAAATATCGGAAAACATCGCCTGGATTCGCTCAAACCGCTCGTGGATTTGCGTCCCAAAATACTGCACCGCAATGCTGACCACTGGCAGAGGTAAGAAGGCATAAAACGTCAGCTTCGGACTGATGTGGAGCATGAAAGCCAGTGCCCCAGCGGTAAAGACAATCGTGTTCGCCGAGTACATGATCGCCGGGCCGAGCAGCATGCGCACCGCATTCAGATCATTCGTAGCGCGCGCCATGATGTCGCCGGTTCGCGTGCGCTGGTAGTAAGAGTAGGAAAGGGTTTCAAGATGCCGGAAAAGATCGTTACGCAGATCGAACTCAATCTCACGTGACACGCCAATTACGATCCAGCGCGTCAGATATTGAAAAATTCCTTTCGTCACCGCGACGGCAAGGAGTAGCAGGGCATAGTAGCTTAGCGCATGGTGCAGAGGTCCGCGCACTGCAGTCGCTTGCTTCAGATCATTCACTGCCAGGCGAATGACCTGCGGGAACAGAATCCAGATTCCGTTCGTCAGGAGAACGCAGATGCTTCCCACCACGTAACTGCGCCAGTATTTCTTGAAATAGGGAAGCAGCGGGCGGAGACTCTTGGGCAGCATGCGTTTCTAGATGCGATTTTATCAGCCCAAGCTTCAGTTTTAGGTGGCTTGTGGCCTTCTCCGCGAAGTCTGTGCGCTCTCCTCCGCGAGACTAGTGTTTAGGAGTCTTTAGCCGCAGAGTGCGCTGAAAACGGCCCGGTATTCGCAGAGAAAGGCATCTTAGCTCCTGCCGGCATCTCCTCCAAAGACGGCCGCACCAGGCAGGAGGGCGTTGAAATCATCAACCGCTCGGAGGACGGGTTCGAGGCGATGATGGCCATCCCGGTTCAAAACTTTACATCCGTATTCTGCTGCTCTCCGACTCGCTCGGCGGTGCGAATCACGACATTGGTGCTTGTCTCCGGGCAACTGCCGAAGCAATCGTCCCACCGAAAGGACTCAGCGGCCACCGCCTGCGCACCTTGCGGCAAGTCCCATATGGCACTGCGCTGTACGAACATTCCGGCGAAGGGATTCTGCAGGTTTTGACTTATGGTATTCACGGGTTTGCCGTAGCGTCTAGTGAGCGCTGCGATGTCGGTAAATCGAATCTCTACGAGCCTCGAATTGTCGAAGACGTAGGTATGGAAAAAAGTAAGACGAACCTCTCCCGTGCCAGAGGTCAAAACTGCTTGGCTAGCGGCGCACTTCTCTGCCTGCGGCAGCAATTCCCAACGGCTCTTAATGGCGCTCAAGGAATCATATTCATCCCCGAGTAGTTTCTTGCGCTTCGCCTCCTCTTTGGCTTGCTTCTTTTTCTCTTTTTCCGTGGGCAGAGGCGCGCAATGCTGCACGCTCGGCTCCGTCTCTTTGAAGTGGGCAGCCGTTTCGCCTAAGTCATGATTGGCTGCTGGATAAAGTTGAACCTGTCCAGAGGCCGCGCCCGCAAGTAGGGTCAAGATAAGAATGTGGGTCAATTTCATTCTTTAGGCTCAAAGCAATTGTATCCAACTCGGCGCTTTCGAATCGTCGCGGGCCACCCTGCCCCGCTGTCGTAGTGGGCGAGCTTGCATGCCGCAAGGATTTGCGGAATTTCGAGGTTTTCGAATGTACGACAGTACACGGTGGTGTACTGTCGATGCCCGCAACCTGTTGAAAATATATGGTGGCGGAGGTTGTGTTACGACGTATTGAGCGCGTGTAACTTATTAATTGTACGTCACGCCCAACACGCTAATCACGCTTTTTCAGCAGCCTGACAGTACACGCAGCCGCTCTGGAAACCCGGTTTGCCAGACATTTGGGCTGGGACAGGCTTTCGGTCGGCATAGGTCGCAGGTTCGAATCCTGCCGCGCTCACCAGGAACTTCTCCCGGTCAACACCTCATCCTTCTCACGACTTTCGCTCACAGTCGCTTTAAAAACGTGGCATACCCTGAGAGTCAACTAGGCTGCGGGCCAGGACCAGAGGCCTCCGCTTGCGCGTACATGGCTTCGATCTGCTCGCGATAGCGTTCCTCCACGGCCCGACGTCGGACTTTCATGCTTGCGGTCAGCGTTCCATTCAGCGCCGTGAACTCGTCGGGCACCACGAGGACGCGCTTCAGCTTCTCAAAGCGTGCGAGATTTTGATTCACTTCTTCCACAATGCCTTCATACAGCACGCGCACTTTTGCATGCGCCACCAATTGCTGGCGTGAGGAGAAAGCAACGTTATTATTTCGCGCCCAGTCCTCCAGCGCCGCAAAATGTGGCGAAATCAATACCGCCGGGAATTTGTGCTGGTCACCAAGCACCACCGCTTCGGCAATCAGCGCATTGTGTTTCAGAGAATTCTCAATCGGCTGGGGAGCAATAAACTTTCCGCCCGAGGTTTTTATCAGATCTTTCTTTCGATCTGTGACCGAGAGAAAGCCATCTTTGTCCAGATTGCCGATATCGCCGGTTTTGAACCAGCCATCCACAAATGCCTTCTGCGTTTCGTCCGGCTTGTTCCAATAACCCTTGAAGACCGAAGGCCCGCGCACCAGAATTTCGCCATCTTCGGCGATTTGGACTTGTACATTTTCCAGCGGCCTTCCCACTGTGCCCAGCTTGTGCGCTGTGGGTGTGTTTACGGCGATGACCGGTGATGTTTCAGTCAGTCCGTAGCCTTCGTGGATGCGAATGCCGACGTCGGCGTACCACTCGGCCAGTTCGCGTCCCAGGGGCGCGCCCCCAGAGATAAAAGTTTCGACTTTCCCGCCGATGCCGGCGCGAATCTTCGAGTACACCAGGCGCTCGGCGAGTCGCCAGGCGCTGGAGAGTGGCGTCTTACCAGTTACGATCTCTGGCCGATGGCTGCGCCCTACAGAAAGCGCCCAGTGATAGATCCATTTCTTTGGGATTGCGCTTGCCTTTTGGTCAACCTGCGCGTGAATTTTCTCGTAGACCCGCGGCACCGCAACCATAATGGTTGGCTTCAATTCGAGGAGCGCCTGCGGAAGCTGATTCGGATTCGGCAGGTAGGCGATACTGACCCCGGCATACAGCAGACCAAGATCAACGTTCCTTGCCGTGACATGGGACAGGGGCAAGAACGAAATACTGAGCTGCCCGGGATGGAAATCAAACCGCGAGAGCCATGCCGCAATGTTCGACGCCATGTTGTCATGCGTCAGCACGACTCCTTTGGGAGTTCCGGTCGTTCCCGATGTATAAATAATTGTCGCGATGTCATCGGGCCGAATCTCGCGCGCTGCGGCATCAAATTGCTCGTTACGCTGATCAGGGCCTCTGGAGACCAGCTCGGACATACGCACTACCTTGTCAGGCTCTGCGAAATCCATGCCGACGACCTTCTCTAAAGGAGTTTGCCGCTGAATCGCAAGCACGCGCTGGACCAACTCCTTTGACGAAGCAAAGATCACGCGTGCCCCAGAGTCACACAGGACGTGTGCGGTTTGCTGTTCGGTCACGGTGGTATAGATCGGCACGGTGATTGCGCCCACGAGCAAGCAAGCAAAATCTACGATCATCCACTCCGGACGATTTTCGCTGAGGATCGCTGCCCGATCCCCTCGCTTCAATCCCCATCGCAGCAAGGCCCGGCTTACCCCAACCGCATGGGTGTACAAATCAGTCGAAGAAAGGGATGACCAATGACTTGCGCGTTTTCGCAACATCACTCGCGGTTCATGCCGGTCGACCACTGCGAAGAAGATGTCGTTTAAGGTTTTCAAATTCATTGTTTTCAAATTCATCGCGGGCCGCGACTGTTGCGAGTTCATCGGAAAATTCGTACTCGCAGGTTCATCAGAGTGTGGTCTTACAGTTCGCTTTTACAGACAAGTGTTACATGTTACGAAAGCCCTCACGCTGCTTCTTTATGAAAAAGACTGCTATGATTTTCGCATTGCGTCTAGAGTGCCGACAGATTAGGCTTTTGGCAACTGCTTCTCTCGGGGATGACTCAAATGCGAAAACGTTTGTTCGCCGCCCTCGCGGCATGGTTGTTAGTTGCGGCCGTAGTTTCTCCGACTTCGTCGGCCAAGGAAGACAAACCCGTGCCACCGAAACTCAAAGTCGGCGACACCGCTCCCGATTTCAAGCTTCAGTATTTTGATGGGAGCGATTTGAAGGATGTCACTCTCAGCCAATACCGTGGCAAGAAAAATGTCGTTTTGGCGTTCTATATTTTTGCGTTTACGGGCGGTTGAAGCGAGCAAATGAAGAACTTCCAGCAGAATCTGCAAAAGCTGGAAGCCGCCGACACCCAGGTCTTGGGTGTGAGCATGGACAGCCCCTTCGCCAACAAAGCCTTCGCTGACCAGATTGGAGTAAAGTTCCCCCTGGTAAGTGACTGGGGCGGGGAAGTGACCCGTCAATATGGTGTTTATGTGGACGAATACAAAGCCGCGCGCCGCATAAATTTTCTCATCGGCAAGGATGGAAAGATTCTGGAGGAACAGCTCGATAAAGAAGCGATCGATCCAACCAAGATCGTCGCCGCTTGCGAGCGCCACAAACTGAAGCAGTGACAACCTAATTCATAGCTGTGATGTTCTCCGCGATGGCTTCTGGCCACGGGGCTGACCGCCGGATTCAAAATTCATCACGCCATCAAGGAACCAAACATCTGCCTCTTGCACCAAGTAGGCTCGTGCGGCACCAGCCGCGAATCGCAGGAGAAAATCGTGAATAAGCATTTCGATTCTTCCAGGCGTCTTGTGCTGCGGACTGTTCCAGCCGTCGGTCTCGGGCTTGCGACCCCGGCCTTGCTCATCGCCGATAAGCAAACTGAAAGGAACGGCGGGGAGGAGGAGGTCACTCCAACTGAAGACCTCATGCGTGAACACGGCCTCTTGAAACGCATTCTGCTGATTTACGATGAGGTGAGCGGACGCATCGATACGAACAAGGATTTCCCGCCAGATACAATCACCAACTCCGCAAAGATCATTCGCTCCTTCGTCGAGCAGTACCACGAGAAACTCGAAGAGGACCACTTGTTTCCGCGCTTTCGTAAAAGCGGCAAGCTGGTTGAACTGGTGGACGTGCTTCAGCAGCAGCACCAGGCAGGACGGCGGGTGACCGAATCGATTCTGGCTGTCACAAGTGCAGGTCTCAAGAGCGCAGATGACAAACGAAAGCTCAGGGATTCACTGCACGGGTTTGTGCGAATGTATGCGCCTCACGAAGCGCGCGAAGACACGGTGCTGTTTCCTGCAGTGCACGAGATCGTGTCGAAAAACGAGTATGACGCAATGGGCGAAGATTTCGAAAAACGGGAGCATGACCTCTTCGGCAAAGAGGGCTTTGAAGGAATGGTGCCGCATGTTGCTGAGATCGAGAGGCAGCTCGGAATCTACGATTTGAACCAATTTACTCCTCGATGATTTTCAACAACGGAGGGCCCGGCAGGGCACAAGTTTGACGGCAAATAGTGTGATTGTTATTATCAATTCGCGGGGTGGAGCAGTCTGGTAGCTCGTTGGGCTCATAACCCAAAGGTCGGTGGTTCAAATCCACCCCCCGCAACCAAAACTTCTAGTGCTGCAACGGCTTAGGAAATCGACTCCTGAGCCGTTATCATTTTGGGCAAATCTTGGGCAAGGAATCCTTGATGCAGAAGTGCCCCCAACTGATCCGCTACGTTTCGTTCGTCTGCTGAAATCGCGTGCGTGTAGAGCATCGTCGTCTTTGAATCAGCGTGCCCCAAACGATCTTGCCGCACTTTCATGGGAGCACGCAGATGATCGAGCATACTGGCGTTGCCGTGCCGGAACCCGTGACACCCACCAACCAGTCCCAACTTTTTGACCACTGGCGTCAGATGCCGTTTGACGAAGTTGTCCGGCTCAAGTCGCTTGCCCTTTGCAGACAAAAACAGCGGCTCATCAGGATTTCGATGCTCGATCAAAGGACGCAACATGCTGGCAAGTTGCGGCGAGATGGCAAACACGCGCGCCTTGCCGTTCTTAGGCGATTTCAGTTGCCGCTTCTTCGTAACAGAACGTTTCACAATAACGGCGAGAGCCGTCAAGGAAATGTCGCCCACATTTAGCCCCGCGATCTCGCCCCTCCGAATGCCGCACTCTGCCGCCAAGCTCCAAACTATATTGTAAGGCGGCTTCGATACGGCAATGATTCGCATCACATCTTCGCGGCTGAAGTTTGGTTGCTCTCCCCGGATGTACGCAGGCAAATCAAGCCCCTCATACGGAGTGTGAGCAGCGTAGTTCCAAGTTTTGGCCTTGTCCCAAATCAACCTGAAGGTCGTAATGCGATTGCGGATTGTCTTTGCGGAGCGTCTGCCCTTCCAACTCGCAACCA
>QIAB01000119.1:0-245 GCA_003225455.1 Acidobacteriota bacterium | reverse complement strand
AACCGCAACATCGCCGATGACTGCAATCAGAGCGCGGATGTCAGACTTTTCACTTCGCTGAGATGCTTCCGCATGGTTGGGCAGCACCTTCGTTTGCCAGCGTTCCGCTAATTCTCGAAACGTAGCGGTAGGACGTGCCCTGTATGTGGGGCTATTGACGACCGATACTCTGGCGTCGAGTTGTCGTTGTGCAAGGCGTTTGGTCGGAAACTCTTTTTTGGTGCCGATGACTTCCGACCGATGAC
>QIAB01000158.1 GCA_003225455.1 Acidobacteriota bacterium | reverse complement strand
ACGCGGCACCATGCGCCCGCAGATGCAGGCGCCTCCGTTGGAGATTGCCCCCCCGTGCGCCGGAGTGAACCTCTGGAGCAAGCGACTTTGGGACTGCCAAAGCGAGCAATTCCCGCGCCCAGCGAGCTTAATCTCGACCGGCCGCAAATTCGCCATCGCCCGAATCCTTATGCGAACATTCCGTCGCTATACGACTTGTATTCCCAGGTTTCGCGACGCTCGCCGGCGCTAGAACAGTTCGGCCTAGAGGTTTTTCGCAACGGCACGGGGAACTTCGATACTTTGCCGATGGACTTGCCTGCAGGCCCAGATTACGTCCTCGGGCCGGGCGACGGATTGAATATCGAACTCTGGGGCGGAGTCACGCAGCGCCTGCAACGCGTAGTTGATCGCGAAGGCCGGGTGGCGCTGCCGGAAATCGGTGGCGTGCAGGTTTCCGGACACAGCCTGCAAAAGGCGCAGCGACTGCTGCAAGCAGCGCTGCGAACGCAGTTCCGGGAAATCGAGGCAGACGTCTCTTTGGCGCGCATTCGCAGCGTGCGGGTTTATGTCGTGGGCGATGTCGCAAGTCCCGGCGCCTATGATGTCAGTTCGCTCTCTACTCCCCTCAACGCGCTTTATGCGGCGGGTGGATCGACGGCGCGGGGTTCGCTGCGCCATCTTCGGCACTACCGTGGCAAGCAGCTCATTGAAGAAGTTGACGCTTACGATCTACTCCTGCACGGCATTCACAGCGAGCTGGCGCGGCTGGAATCTGGCGACACGATTCTCGTTCCCCCAGTCGGGCCCGAGATCACGGTGCAAGGCATGATTCGCCGCCCAGCGATTTACGAACTCGGAGGCGAAAGCAATCTCAGCGAAGTGTTGGAGCTTGCCGGCGGTGTGCTCGTTTCCGGGACGCTGCGCCATGTAGATGTCGAGCGCGTGGTCGCTCATGAGAAACGCACCATGCTGCGGCTTGATTTGCCCGAGGGAAACGACGCGCCGGCCGCCAATCGTGCCCTCGATGATTTTCAAGTGCAGGATGGGGACACCATCCGCATCGTTCCCATCCTGCCCTACGCAGACCAGACGGTTTATCTCGACGGTCACGTGTTTCACCCCGGCAAGTATCCTTATCGCGAGGGAATGAAAATCGGTGACGTCATTCATTCCTACAGCGATCTCTTGCCCGAACCTTGCGAACGCCATGCTGAGATAATCCGCCTGGCGCCGCCCGATTACACGCCGCAGGTGCTGGCCTTCAATTTGTCCGAGGCAATGGGCGGACGTGACCAGAGCTTGGTGCTCAGGCCGTTCGATACTATCCGCATTTTCAGCCGCTATGATTTTGAAGATCCGCCGGTGATAACCGTCGCCGGCGAAGTGCGGGATCCGGGCGACCACATCACCAACGGGGTTACCCGGCTCCGCGATGCCGTCTATCTCGCTGGCGGCATCGGCCCGGATGCAGAAACCAGCGATGCCCAAGTATTTCGCAAGACCAGCGACAACAAGCTGAAAGTCATCAGCGTGAATCTTGCAAAGGCTCTGGCGGACGATGGCGCCGATAACATTCTGCTCCAGCCGAAAGATCGGGTGTTCATTCAGCGGAGCCAGAACAAAGCCGATCCGCCCACGGTGACCGTGCAGGGGCAGGTTGCTCGTCCGGGGAAATACCCGCTGGGAGATGGCATGGGCGCGGCTGATCTGGTTCGCCTGGCAGGGGGGCTGAACCGCGGCGCCTACGGCGAAAGCGCCGATCTGACCCGCTATCTGGTCGAAGGCGGCAACAGAGTTTTGGGAGAGCGCATGCGCGTTCCCATCGCGGCGGCATTGTCCGGCACAGCCGACGCGGATACGCGCCTGCGCGACGGTGACGTGTTGACCATCGGCGAGCTGGCGGGCTGGAACGATGTCGGCGCAACGATTACCGTGAAGGGCGAGGTTGCGCATCCTGGCGCTTACGGCATACGCGAAGGCGAGCGCCTGAGTTCGATTCTGGCGCGAGCCGGAGGTCTACGCGCCGACGCTTACGCCTACGGCGCGATTTTCGAGCGAACCCAGGTGCGCGAGCTGGAAGAGAGAAATCATGCCGACTTAATCCGGCGCGTGCAGGATGACAAAAACGAATTAAAGCTGGTCACCGACATCGAGCCGGATCAGAAAATCGCCAAAGGAGCCGCGCTTACGCAGTGGCAAGCCACCATCGACCGCCTGCAGAGCATTCCGCCAGCGGGTCGCCTGGTCATTCATATCTCCAACGACGTGCGCCGATGGGCGAATTCTTCCTCCGATATTCAAGTGCGAGCCGGAGATGTGATCTACATCCCCAAGAAACCCAACTTTGTCATGGTAGACGGCGCCGTCTACAACCCAACGGCTGTTAGCTTCCGTCCCGGAAAGAGCGCTGTCTGGTAATTGACGCAGTCGGGCGGCATCACCAACATGGCCAACAAGAAAGCCGGGTTTGTCATTCGTGCCGATGGCTCGGTGGTAAGCGACTCAAGCGGCGGATGGTTTAGCGGCGGGCTGCGGGGGGCTGCGTTGCAGCCGGGCGACGTGGTGTTCGTCCCAGAGCGAGCCTATGGAGGCAGCGCGAAGTGGAAGAACACGCTGCAAGCGGCACAATTGGCTTCGTCGCTGGGCATCGCCATTCAGGTGGGACGCAGCTTCTAGCGTAGTTCGCGATGCTGCCCGTCATACGTTGCGCTGTATTGGTTCTGCTGCTTCTGGTCCACGCCTTGTTGTTCAGTCAAGACAATCTGCCGGTCGCCAGCGGGAATCAATTTTCGCCGGCTCCAACCACAGCAGCGCCGGAGAAATTGAGAACAGCTCTGGATCAGACACCAAACGACAGCAGCTTCCCCTGGGCGCGGATCCCGAGAACCGGTTGGGCTGGCCGCTGATAAAGCATCTCGCCGCCGATCAGCAAACATTTTGGTCAAGCCCAAAAGACCTGGGCCGCAGAGGTGCTCCCAGCTTCGCCGGCTTTGCCGCCCTTACCGGTTTGTTGATTGCCGGGGACAGCTGGCTCAGCCAACAGGTTCCCAACAAGCCCACCCAATTGCAACGCAGCAACCGCCTTTCGAAGTATTCAACCTACTCCCTGTTGGGCGCTGCGGGGGGATCGTTTCTCTGGGGGAACCTGCGGCGCAATGAGCATCTCAGCGAAACCGGACTGCTGGCCGGCGAAGCGCTTGCCAACAGCACCGCGGAAACGTTTATGGTCCGGGCCATTGCCGGGCGGGGTCGGCCATTCAGCCGCGACACGGGGAAATTCTTTTCCAGCGGCAATTCCTTTCCCTCCGAGCACGCCAGCGCTGCCTGGTCCGTGGCCAGCGTACTGGCACATGAGTATCCTGGACCGCTGACAAAATTTCTGGCGTACGGGCTGGCTTCAGCGGTAACCGTGACTCGCGTTACTGGAAACAGCATTTCTCTTCCGATGCTTTCGTGGGCAGCGCGCTGGGCTGGTATTTCGGACGGCAAGTCTACGGCGCTCATCACAACCCAGAACTCGGCGGCGGGCCCTGGGGACCGCTGTTTCAGCAACGCACGGAAAGCACGCGTAATCCGGCCAACATGGGATCTCCTTACGTTCCCCTCGATAGCTGGATTTATCCGGCTCTCGAGCGCATGGCAACGCTCGGCGGCATGGAGACCGGATATCTCGGCTTGCGTCCCTGGACCCGCACGGAGTGCGCGCGGCTGATTGAGGAAGCGGGAGAGCATTTGCGCTACGACGAAAGCGTCCTCGGCGATACAACCCACTTATACGAATCCCTCGTAAGCGAGTTTGCCGCAGAAGCCGCCCGGCTCGACGGCGGGAAGAATCTAGCTGCCAGCGTGGATTCTCTTTACACGCGGATCATGGGAATTTCCGGGCCACCGCTGCGCGATGGCTATCATTTAGCCCAGACTATCGTGAACGATTATGGCCGGCCCTATGCAGAAGGCTTCAATGCGTTGGCCGGAATGACAGTACACGCTGTGGCCGGGCCTCTTTCCATATTTATTCAAGGTGAATACCAACATGCTCCGGCTTTGCCTTCGGATCCCGCAAGCGTGCTCGCAGCCACAGCCAAAGAAGACGGAACGATCCCCTTCCCGAATGCGGCCGGGAGCCTGAGCCGGTTTGAAATAGTGAACGCATCTTTGGGAATCACCGTTCACAACATCCAATTTTCTTTCGGGCGAAGCCTCTTGGCTCGGGCCGGGCGAAGCTGGGCCGCTGTTATTCAGCGATAACGCCGCGCCCATCACCATGCTGCGCATCGATAACACTGCGCCATTTCATTTCCCCCTGCTCTCCTCCTGGCTGGGTCCAGCGCCACCTGAGTGTTGATCGGAACTTTCTTGCCGGAATCGTCGGCCGCAATGGTGGCTACACGGCTAAAGTTGCGGACGCCTGCGTGATTGTGCCAACCGTCAATCCCAACATGGTCACGCCGCACACTGAGTCCTGCCAGGCAATCGTCTGGCATTTGCTGGTCTCGCACCCCGCAGTCAAGAACTATCAGACCAAGTGGGAATCCATCCCTTGAGATGAAAAAAGCGGTTTTTCTCGACCGCGATGGAGTGCTCAATCGGGCGCTGGAGCGTAACGGCGAACTGGTGCCTCCATCGAACCTCGCTGAGCTCGAGTTGCTACCCAGAGTACGCGACGCTTGCGAATCCCTCGGTAAAGCGGGCTTTCTGCTCATCGTGGTAACCAATCAGCCGGATGTGGCGCGCGGCACTCTCAATCGCCACGTTGTTGAAGAAATCGGCGACGCCATCCGCAAGGCGCTGCCTCTCGACGATATTCGCGTCTGCTTCCACGACGATGCCGACCAGTGTGAGTGTCGTAAACCCAAGCCGGGCCTGTTGCTGCAAGCCGCCCAGGATTGGGGCATCGATCTGGCGCAAAGCTTTCTCGTAGGCGACCGCTGGAAGGATATTGCTGCCGCGCGCAATGCGGGATGCCGCGCAGTGATGGTCACAAATGGCCATCAGCACAGCCGCGATCTCTCGGCCTCGCCCGACGCGCGCGTCCACTCGTTGAAAGAAGCTGCGGACTGGATTTTGGGTTCCCAATTCCACGAAGGAGCTCTGGCCAAATGAAATCGATTCACGACTTGAAAATCAAAATCTTCGCCGATGGCGCTGATTACGACGGCATGCAGGAGATGTATGCCAACCCTCTGATCAAAGGATTCACCACCAACCCAACGCTGATGCGCAAAGCGGGTGTCAATGACTACCCGGCATTTGCCCGCAAAGTTCTGAGCGCGATTCCTGACCGTCCGGTTTCGTTCGAGGTACTTGCCGATGATTTCGACGAAATGGAGCGGCAAGCGCGCGAGCTTGCCTCATGGGGTGAGAACGTCTACGTGAAAATTCCCGTGACCGATACTCACGGGCAGTCCTCGGCTTCCGTGATCAAACGTCTGAGCCGCGCGGGAGTACAAGTAAACGTGACTGCCATCCTGACGTTTGAGCAAGTGCAGCAAATCGCTGACTGCCTGGACAGTCCAAGCTTCATTTCTGTGTTTGCCGGGCGGATTGCTGATACCGGGCGTGACCCGATCCCGATGATGGCCGCCTCCGTCCGGCTGTTAGAATCTTCTCCGCTGGCGCAACTGATCTGGGCCAGCCCCCGTGAACTGCTTAACATCTATCATGCCGAGGAGATTGGCTGTCACGTTATCACCGTTACCAATGACATCCTGAAAAAACTCACCCTGCTCGGCAAAGACCTCAACCAATATTCTCTTGAAACCGTCCGCATGTTCTACGGAGACGCGCAACGCGCCGGCTTCACCCTCGAAGTTGGATCCGTAGTCTGACGCAGCCACAGCGTTTCATCACCGGTGCGCGGAGAACGCAGAGGAGCTATGTTCAGATCACATAGTTTCTGCAGGCTCCGCGATTATTCCCCTGCGTTCTGCAGTTTCTCCGAGTGCACGCGCCCCCAGCGAATTCCCACCCAATTTTTTATCCATCTTTCTAGAACTCCCAAGGAGCAGTGAATGAGCGATTCGCCTTTCTTGAGACCGACATTAGTCCCGGAACCAAATCCTGCGGTTGTATTTCCGGAATTGATCGAGATTCATCCGCCGCGATTGCAGATCGCCGAGTCGGCGTGGCTCCACTCGCGTGGCAAGCGGATATTCGATCTCGTGTTCACAGCCGTGGTGCTCCCATTCGCGCTTCCCCTCTTTCTGCTGATTCCCGCCGCCATTCTGCTGGAATCGCGTGGTCCAATTTGTTTTCAGCATCGCAGGCTAGGCCGCAACGGAAGAATGTTCTGGATGTTCAAATTCTGCACCATGATCGATGGCGCCGACGTGATTCTCTCGCAGCTGCTCGACAGCGACCCGGAAGTACGCCACGAGTTTGCAGAAAACTACAAATTGAAAAATGATCCTCGCATCACGCGCCTGGGTAGATTTCTGCGCCGCTTGAGCCTCGATGAGCTGCCGCAGATTTTCAACGTCATCAAAGGCGAGATCAGTTGGGTGGGCCCACGGCCGATTGTGCAACCCGAAGTAAAGAAATACGGCCGCTATGCCCCGGCGCTGCTGCGCATGAAACCTGGCGTTACCGGACTGTGGCAGGCGAATGGGCGCTCCGGCTTGGCTTACGAAGAACGAGTTCGCTTGGATATGGAATACTTGAGCAAGGCAAGCCTGTGGCTCGATATCAAAACCATTGTTAAGACTCTGCCGGTTGTGCTGAGTCGTGCGGGAGCGATGTAGACAGCCATCAAATTCCCGGGCAGATAAAGAGAGGCGGGTGAGCATACCCGCCTCTTCGTGTTTTTGGGATATTACTCCGCGTTCTCTTGCTGTGTCCTGGTGCGGCNNNNGTTTCCTTCTCCTGGCGCGTGACGGCGCAGCACGGGACGCTGCGCCCAGGCGAGCTTGGCTTTCACTTCATCGAACTCGCTCGTGTCTTCAATGTACTCAGATTTAGCCGGGAGCAGAGTCGCAATTTCGTTTTGCACCCTGCTGATGCGCTCCTGCGTCTTGGGATAGCCGGCGAAAATCTTTGCCAGCAGTTGATGCATGGGCAATTTATCCATCACCCTGTAGCCCGGCAGCTTGGCCATCCGCTTATGCATGAAGCTTTCTCTTTTTTGCAATTTTTCAAGAGCCTGGACGTAAGCTTCGGGGTCATAACCGGCGGCGTACTGGTATTCGATGCCAAGCAAGTCAGCCTCAATTTCGGCGTTGCGGCTGAATTTCTTAAAAGTGAGTGGAACTCCCAGCCCTGCGATTTGTTGTACCCCGATACCGATCGGCCCACCAAAGTAAGTAAACGGGATCGAGATCGCGTCCCAGGCGTACATGCGAGTGGCGGAGCGGGTGGCGTGGCGGGCGGCAACATGCGCGATCTCATGCGCCATCATGCCGGCGAGTTCGGCTTCGCTGTCAACTGCCAGGATCAGTCCGCTATCCACGTACAAGTAGCCGCCGGGAAGGGCGAAAACTTGGGTGTCCTCCGAATCGATGACCTTGATGGTGACGGGCACTTGCGCGTCGGAGTTGCGGGCGAGTTTCTGGCCGAGGCGGTTTACGTAATCGCTGACGCTCAGATCGGGAACGAATTTGGTATGCCGGTCAATGCGCTTGGCCAGCGTATCGCCCAGTCTCTGCTCTTTTTCGAGTGAGTAAAAATTGATGCCCTTGCCCACGCCGCGCTCGCCGATGCGGTCGATATCGTATTTCCGGTCATAAGTCCCGGGTTTGGCGCCGGAGTTGTTTTCCGCTGGGGCGGCCTCAACTGAAACTGTGCTAGGTTGCTGCCCGGTTACTTCGGGTGTTTGCTGCGCTCGCGAACTGCCGGTCCAGACCGTGCCCACAAGAAGTGCGGTAGAGCTCCATCTCGCAATGCGCGCGCATGAGGGGAAGTTGATTTTGGGATGCTTCGTGCCGGAGGAGCAAACAGAGAGGTTCGCCATGACTCACCCGCCGAGGGGAGGATTCTACTCTGATGTGCAACTGTGCGTCCAAATTTTTTGCATACGGCCCCCAAAGCGGGCTGGCAGCCTATGTTGTGGACCACAGGGAGCCAAATGCTTCTAATGCTTATACGTCAATCCCATCCCGAAGCGCGGCAAAAGCGCCCGCGGAAGTTTTATGCCATGATAGTGAAAGTTTTTACCCTTGCCCGGGTAGCGAAACTGGCAGACGCGCGGGACTTAAAATCCGACCCACTGGCCTTTGTGCCAGATTGCATATTCCTGTAAGCCAGTCATCGTACGAGGTCTTCTACGAGGTGCTTACCCGGCAGCGAAAAGGTGGAAAAGGTTTGATCTCATCAGATGTCCACCCTAGGTGATCCTAAGAAGATGGCGCAACTTGGATTTGAAGAAGGGATCGGGTTCATTCCGTTCGCGGGTATGGGCTGGAAGGCAATAAAGGAAGTAAGGAAGGATGATTCGTCCCCGGTGCGCGCCGCGTCTGCTCGTGTGCTGGCCGAAGACCCGGACCCAGGCATAACGAAGGTGCTGGCCGATCAAGCTGGCGACAAAAGCTGGGTTGTCCGGGCAGCAACTTTGGAAGCGCTTGCCAAGCGTGGCGATCCTTCTGCCCTTGGCACGGCGGAGCTTTACATCATGGATGAGAAGGACGTAGTGAGATACACGGCGGCGGCAACTACGCTTCGCCTGCTTGCAATCAAGGAGGCAAAAATTACAGCTGATTCGAAAGAGCGGCAAACGATGGTTCGGAAATAATCCATAACCGAACACGGCTCGGGAAGATCACTTGCTATTTCACTCCGCGCGCGGAGCTAGTTTTTCCAGGCGGGTCTTTAACTCCTTCTTTTCCCATCTGCGATGCAGCATCCAAAGGCACAGCGCGACGGTCCCCGTCGTTGGGTGTGCGCCAGACGTGAGCACGATGGAGACAGCCACCCAGATAGTTGATAGCCACATATAGGTAAATAGGGAGGAGGTCATCAAATCGCGAATGCTTAGGGAACTATAGGTACGTTAGCTCGTTGGGTAAATGGCACAAGAGTGTTAACGGCAAGGAACGATAATTTACCGAGGTCACCAATCCCCAGGTGACTTTAGCTTCCCCAACAAGCGTTGCGGGAAATCTGGGCCCGGGACGATGATCCCCATCTGGGCACGGGAGCTAGTTTTTCCAGAAGGCTTTTCCCAGTTTTTTGAGTCCATCGCGCGAGGTACCGAAGCCCAATTCGGACCTTGCAAGACCTGGCGCGAGGCTGCTGGCGCGGAGCAATCCCCAAAATGCGTTGGCCAACCGCCGATGCCTTCACCATCATGCAAATCATGGGGCATTCCTCGATCACGGCTCACAGCGGTATGTTCACCCGACACCCGAAACGATGGAGAATGCTTTTGTCGCCCTAGAGTTCGCGGTTCGCCAGGCCAGGAGAAGCAAGACACGGAAAAAAGCGCGCGAGTCGCTACAGTTCTCGCTACAGTCGAACCAGCAGCAGAAGGGGTGATACAGTAAATGCTTGCGAATCAATACGCCCGGGTGGCGAAACTGGCAGACGCACGGGACTTAAAATCCCGGGTCCCGAAAGGGACGTACCGGTTCGATTCCGGTCCCGGGCACCAGAAAGCGCTAAACAGTAAAGATCACGGAGTACAATGCGGCCTCTGAAGGACCCTCTAGCCCTCCGCGCCCTCTGCGGTTTCACCGTCACTTTTTGCCTGGCCCATGAATCTCATCCTTGACTCACCAGGGACCGAATGACTTTCCGAACCGATAGCCGGCAGTTTAAACGGTTAAATCGCCGTGAACTGCTGAAGCTGAGCCCGGTGTTAGCGCTCGGAGCCTTCGCTATCCCCAAGCTCCAGAAGCCGCTGCTTAAGGCAGGCCTCGGTTTCAGCGATTGGGCTTCTGCCCGGCTCTTCCGTTCTGGCCACTTGGCGCATGCGTTTGCCGATTCTGAGGTTACGCCCTTTGCCAAATTTCCCATTAACGACTACGACGTCGACGATCCCGGAATTGATCTCGAAAAATGGACCCTCACCGTTAGCGGCTCGGTGCAGAAGCCAGGGGATTACACGCTGGCGCAAATCCAGGCGCTGCCCAGGTTCAGGCAAAACACGCGGCACGTCTGCATCGAGGGATGGGATGTTATCGGGCGCTTTGGCGGCGCACGGCTGGTGGACTTTCTGAAGATGATCGGCGCCGACCCGACGGCGCGTTTTGTTGAAGTTGAGTGTGCGGACGATTATTACGAATCGCTGGACATGGCGACGGCCAGACATCCTCAAACTCTGTTGTGCTACGAAATGTACGATCAGCCGCTTACGCGCGAGCACGGAGCGCCGCTGCGTCTGCAAATTCCCACCAAGATCGGCTACAAGCAGGCAAAGTATCTGACTGATTTGAAGGTGACTCATGTCTTGCAGAGGGCCGGATACTGGGAGGATCAGGGTTACTCGAAGTTTTACGGTATGTAGCCCAGGCTGGAGCATTTTTTGACCACGGAGGACACAGAGGACACGGAGGGAAACAATTTAGATGTCAAGTCAAATTGCCGCAATCACGAACGTAAAGACCGGCGCTATCAGCGAGGCGGTATACGAGCATCCGTTTATCGTGCGCCTTTGTCATTGGGTAAATGCAGTGGCGCTGCTGATACTGGTATTCAGCGGGCTGCAGATTTTTCGGGCATTCCCCAGCTTTGGCGCAAAAATCCCACAAAAAGATTTATTGCACTGGCCCAAGGCATACGCTCTTGGAGGATGGCTGGGCGGCGGGTTGCAATGGCACCTGACTTTTATGTGGATTTACATCGGAACGGGGCTTCTGTATATCGGCTACGAGATTTTCTCGCGCAATTACAGACAGGTTCTATTCACGCCGCGCGACATTCGCGGGGTGTGGCCTATGGTCCATCATTATTTTTTCTTTGGTCCTGAGCCGTATGTACGAGAAGCCTACAACCCGCTGCAGAAGCTGGCTTACACCTCGGCCATTCTTTTGGGAATCTTGTCCGTGATCACGGGAGTAGCGATCTGGAAACCAGTTCAGTTCTCCTGGCTGGCATGGTTGATGGGCGGGTTTCATTGGGCGCGTTTGTGGCACTTCGCGGTGATGTGGGCAATTCTGGCCTTTTTATTCGGCCATCTTGTCATGGTCGTGCTGCATGGATGGAACAACTTCGTTTCCATGGTGACGGGGTGGAAAAAGGATCCGGAATATCTTTGATCTCTTTTTGTTTCGGCGGAGTGTTAACCACCCAGGGCACGAAGGTATACAAAGGAACCGTTTGATGATGTTGTCAGAGGCAATGGTTAATCCATCGTTGCAGAATCCAGGTGAAGGTTCCCCGGAAGTGCAGTTGATCCGCCGGGTTCAGGATGGCGAGCGCGAACTGTTCTACGAACTGGTTCGCCCTTATGAGCGGCGGGTGTATTCCACCGCATTTGCGATTCTGCGCAACGAAGCCGATGCCGAAGATGCCGCGCAGGAAGCGCTGCTGAAAGCCTTCAAACATATCCGGCAGTTTCGCGCCGAGGCGCGCTTCAGCACATGGCTGATTCAGATTGTGGTGAACGAAGCTCGCATGCGGCTCAGGAGAGTCCGTGCTGACTTAATCGAACCTATCGACGATCGCACCAGCGAAGAGGGCAACTACACACCGCGCGATTTCGCCGATTGGCGCGAGATTCCTTCTGAAACTGCCGAAAGAAACGAAATTCGGGAAAGGCTCCTGGCAGCGCTGGCATCTCTGGGAGAGAAATACCGCGAAGTTTTCGTGCTGCGCGATGTGCAGCACCTAAGTATTGACGAGACTGCGAAAGCTCTGGGAATCACTACGGCCAGCGTAAAAACGCGCTTGTTGCGTGCCCGCCTCATGTTGCGGGACCTGCTTGCGCCTGGCCTGGGCGGAAGCTGGAGCAGCCGATTGAGTTTTGTAAAGGGGAACAAGCCATGGTAGTCACCTGCGAAGAAGTGTGGCGCGAGATTTCCAACTATATTGAACAAGAGGTAGACCCGGACTTGCGGGCGGCCATGGAGGAACATTTCCGCCAGTGCAAGCATTGCACTGCAGTGTTGGATGGAACGCGCAACGTGATCCAGCTTTATGGCGACGAGCGTCTGCTGGAAGTCCCCGCCGGTTTCAGCGGACGGTTGCGGCGCAGATTAGAGCAGGAGATGCCCGCTCCTCGGGGCAACGCCTGGGGCTGGATGGTGGCTGTTGCCGCCGCGGCCCTGATCGTCATTGGTGGCGTGGCCGGACGTTCCTCGGCATTTAACACTCCGCTCCGTTCTGAACACGCGAAACCCGCGCTTGTCGCAGTGCCCGCCGACATGATGGTTGTGGTTGCGGATGACGGCAAGACGTTTCATGCGGCCGGCTGCCCGTTCATTCACGATAAAGCACACCAGCGCACAATTGCGGCAGGCGAGGCAATTCGCGAAGGCTACACGCCATGCATGCGTTGCATGAGGAAATATTTGCAATTGAGCACGCTGGCGCCGGCTCATGGGAACGATGCGGACGATTCGGTAAATCGAAGGTCAGGATTCTGAGGTAATTCCGCGGC
Organism: Acidobacteriota bacterium; assembly: GCA_003225455.1. Classification (GTDB taxonomy): domain Bacteria; phylum Acidobacteriota; class Terriglobia; order Terriglobales; family Acidobacteriaceae; genus QIAB01. The sequence goes on along the minus strand of QIAB01000158.1, from coordinate 993 downwards.
TTTGGTAAGAGCGTCTGTCGCTTTCCATATGGCGTCCCACTGCAGCCTCATCACCTCTGTCGTGCCTCGGCTTCGGCGAGCCAACCACGGCGCAGCCTTTCATCCGGAATGCTAGACAGGTAGGGCTTGATATCGAGAATAGGTGTCCCATCCAGCAAATCGACGCCGCGAACATGCAGCTCGATGCCTTCGCGGCGAAGCAGCTCGACGGTTGTCAGGCCAATCGGATTCGGGCGTCGCGGAGATCGCGTCGCAAAGACACCATGCGGCCGATTGTCGGAGGGCGGTGTACCGAGCAATTCGAATCCGCGCGAGCGATCGAACTCCCAGAGGACGATGAGATGCGAAAAGCCCTCAATGTCAGCAAGCCCCGGCTCAAACTCAGGCAGGATCTTTAGCACGCCATCGGCCTCGTGTTTAGCGCCGAGACCTTTGGGAACTTGGCTTGCGTCCTTGTACGGACTACTCACAAATCCGATCGGCCGCGAGGTGAACATTTGGGGATGGTGCCTCCCATTTTCTATGCTAGCGCAGCCGGAGTTTGTTACAGAGTTCATGGTGAAGCGGGTGAGATTCTACCCCTTAGACGGTAGAGGACTCCGGTCCACCGGATATGGCGACCGCGACGGTCTGGGAGGGCATGGCCAGATCGAAATCTCAGGTTTTGAGCTTAATGAGCCGAGCGAAGTATGGATAATTCACGCCATGGTGAAATTGTTGTTGACAGGGGTTTGTTTATTGTAATAACGTACTGTTGTTAGCATTATTAAAGATTTCGGTGAGGTCTATCAAATTGGCAGAAAACTCACTAATAGGAGTTTACGAAATCGCGGAGCTGGCAAATGTCAGTGCTTCTGCCGTTGCCAACTGGCGAAAGCGGTTCTCAGATTTCCCGGTACCCCTGGCCGAGCTGAAATCGGGGCCGGTATTTGGCGAGAGCGCAATCAAAATCTGGCTGGCGAGGAGGGAAGCCAGCGACTCACCCGAAATCGA
>QIAB01000157.1:585-7460 GCA_003225455.1 Acidobacteriota bacterium | reverse complement strand
AACCTTAATTCTTGACGGCTGATCAACTGCACATCGGCGCCTGTTTCGTGAAGCAATGCCGCCAGGTCGATCGCCGAAGCGCCGCCACCGATCACAGCCACGCTGCGGCCTCTGAACCGTTCAAGATCGCGATTCCGGAAGCTGTGCGACAGGAATTCCGATGGCAGGTGCGCTAACTCCGCAGGTACGTATTCGAAGTGGGTGATCCCGACCGCAAGCACCACGCGCCGCGCCGTAACGCTGTCGCCGTTATCAAGCCGGAGAACAAATCCTTCCGACGTACGATCTAGCCTCACAACCAGATTGTCTTCGAGTTCGGGCACCATTCGCTCCTGGAAGGCAAGCCCATAGCCGCTGAAGGTCTCAAGCCCCACTGGAATTCCCAGATCGGAGTATTGGATCCGGCGCTCAGCGCAGAATTGCTTAAGAGTGAAGTCAGCATCCGGATCGTAAATGTTCGAAGCAAAGCCATCCGACTTGAGCATCATGCCTTTCGGCATGTGCGCCAGCCAACTGTCCATGGGACGGCCAAAAATACGGAATGGGATACCACGATGACGTAAATGTGCAGCGATTGAAAGTCCGTATGGACCGGCCCCAATGATTGCAATATTTGTATTTAGCATCGCTTTAGGAGAATCACCCTGTGGATTTAGTTCCTGAAGTTTGGTTCTATTAGCAGCCAGCCGGACAGGCCAGCATTCTTGGGGGGAAAGGAATCATATCACGTCCTGGGCTCAGCGAGCAGCACAAATTCGCTATCAGAGGGCTGCAAGCGGGAGGGCCTCGGTCCGAAGAATCGTTTCAACCTCAGGAACGGCTTCTCGAGAAAGTTCCAGGATAAAGCCGCAAGGGCGTAGCCGCCGGCAATAGTAATCGGCAGCGTCAGCAAAGGATGCCGCTCCAAATGTAACGATTGCGCGACATCAAACGGGATTTTGTGAAGCAAATACAGCCCATAGCTGATCGTTCCCGTGTAAACCAAAAATCGGTTGGTCAGCGCCAGCCGCAGCCATCTTTGTGTGGAGAAAAGTGCGAGGTACACGAACGCCGCCGAAGCCAGAGCGGTAAAAGAGAAAACGATCCAACTTGCATCGAGGCCGGCGGTCACAAACGCCAGTGGCGCCGCAATGAAAAGGGAGATCCAGGCGAGTCTTACGAATCTGGAGGGGAGAAACTTCTCCGAACGGACTACAAGAGCGAGGAGGGATCCCGCCATCAGGCCGTCCAGCCGGGAGAATACGTTTGTATAGAGATGAACCTGATGCAATGCCAAATAAAAGCGCAGCGCCGGAGAAAGGCAAATTACTGCGATGGCAATCCGCCGTACCTGAGCGTAAGAGCAGAATCGAACAACCACGGCCCAAACCAGATAAAACTGTTCCTCGATGGCCAGCGACCAGGTGATGGCAAGCGGCCCCGCTGCATTGGTTGAAATCGGAATCAGAAAATTCTGCAGAAACAACGGATAAGCCCACCACGGCGAGGACTTCTCAAAGACAATGTGGGCCTCGGATGGGCGCAGGAGCGGAACCAGCACAAACATGAAAAGCAGCAAGGAATAATAGAGCGGCCAGATCCTCAGGCATCGCCGAGCGTAGAAGTTCTTGAAATAGCTCTCCGATTCCTTGGTGTCGAGCAGGATTCCCGTGATCAGGAATCCGGATAAAACGAAAAATAGATCAACCCCCATCCACCCATTCGCGAATAAACGCGGGAATCTCCCGCTGTTGTGAAGTATCACAACCAGGATTGCCACGCCCCGAATGCCATCAAGTTGAGGAATCTTTTGCTGCATTTTCGTTGGTCGGGGGAAATGACGAGATTATGTCGAGAGCCGAAACCCATCTTGCAAGACGCACGCGCTCAGCACCATCATCAGAACCTGGTCATTGGCCACACGCGAATTTTCGTCTGTAGTGTGCAGGCTATCCAGCATACTCACAATCTTTTTCTGGTCGAAAAACGGCATTGAGGCGAGCACGGGACCGCGAAGCATATCCTGCATCAGAACGCTCAACCGCCCTTGCGGATTCAGTGTTGCCGGCGGGCTGAGAAACGGATGTTTCGGTCTGCGATATGCGGTCTCAGTAATGACATCGCGCGCCGATTCTCTCAGAACATATTTTTGCGTCGTCGCCCTGATCTTTTGTGTCACCGGCTGAGAGCGCATGACTTCGACCACATGATGATCCAGGAAGGGTACCCGGCCCTCGACGGAATGTCCCATCTCCATGCGATCCCCCAGGAGCACCAGAAGATAGTTAGGCAACCTGGTTTTCGCCCAGAGATACAGTGACTGATTCAGCGGTTCGCGTCCGGCGAGTTGGCCGGCGACGTCAATGTCATTGAAGAAGCTGCGGAATCCGTCGTGCCCCGCGTAGCTCTCCAGGAATTCCCCGGAAAGCACCGCGTGCATCTTCGCGGATAGAGCAAACGAAGTTTCCATCCAGCCCGGAACAAAACCTAGAAGTCGCCTTACTCCGTCCAGCTCTCGGCCGTTTCCATTGCGCGACAATGCGACGCTCTGCCGAACGGTCGCCGCAACATTCGGCTTTGTCCCATTCCCATTATTCACAACCATGTCACGACGGAAATGCAGATAGCCGCCCAGAATCTCATCAGACCCTTCACCGGTCAGGACAACTTTGTAACCAGCTTTACGTACCGCCCGGCTCAGCAGGTATTTGGCCACACCGTGCGCATTCACGCACAGCGTCTCCGACTGCAATATCGCGTCTGTGAAAGCATCTGCCAGATCGTCCTGCTGAATGGGAATAGGAAAGAATTCAGCTTGCGCCTTCGCCGCCATTTCCTTGGCAATTTCAGCTTCGTTGTATTCCGGACGGTCGAATGTCAACGTAAACGCGCGGACAGGGCCCTGATGGTGCCGTGCCGCAAGGCCCAGAACTGCGCAGGAATCGATTCCACCGCTGAGATAACAACCGACCGGAACATCGGCGCGTAGCCGGATGCGGACCGCTTCCTCAAATGCGTGGCGGAACTCTTCGGCATATTCGGCATCGGACCGTTGCGGGCGAACATCGTTCGTCTTTGGATAATTGAAATCCCAGTACTGGCTCAATTGAACGTGCTTGTCGCTCGCAATCATGTAGTGTCCGGGCGGGACCTGATAAATCCCGTCGAACAGTGTGCGCATCTGATGCCCGCCAATTCCGCCCGACTGATAAACCGACTCAGCATCCCAACGAGCCGGCACTCCTGCGGCAAACAGCGCCTTCACCTCGGAAGCTAAATAGAGTGTTCCTTCATGAAGCGCATAGAAGAGCGGCTTAATACCAAACCGATCACGCGCGGCGAACATTGTGCGGTTTACGCTATCCCAGAGCACTATTGCGAATTCGCCCCTCAGCCGGTGCAAGCAGTGAGCGCCGAGATCCTCATAGAGATGAAGCGCAATCTCGCTGTCCGAACGGGTCCGAAGCCGATGCCCGGCTTGTTCGAGTTCCTTTTGAATCGCCTCATAACCGTAGAATTCGCCATTGACGATGATCCGAAGCGTTTCGTCTTCGTTGGCGATTGGTTGATCTCCAGTCGTAAGGTCGATAATGCTCAAGCGTGCGTGCCCGAGACCGACTCGATAGTCGGGTGCGATCCAGTAGCGCTGCCCATCGGGGCCCCGATGACGCAGACTCCGTGTCGCTTTCTGCAGCAACTCGGCACTAATCGAGCCATGCTGCGAAAACATGGCAACAATTCCGCACATGTTTACTGTCTCTCCATGCAGGCTGTTGTGTGCTCGATAGGCACGCACGAGTGATCTATTGGCTCTGCCGTAGTAACTTCCCCAGACCGGCGCAGCCAAATCTCCCGCCAATAGGCGAATTCGCCGCGCGGACACCCGCCAAAGGCGACACAGGCGCATCCACAAAGCGAGCCTTCCAAAAACACGGTGTTGCGGAGTTTCCGCATCTCTCCCGTGCCATCCACAATTATTTTGTCGATCTTCCTCTCCACCCGATATTTCTCACCGCACAATTGGCGCATGGCCGGCGTAAAGTACAGTCCGCGGTTATGCGCACTCTCATTCAACGTTTCGGTGATGCGTTCCATCGGCTTCACTTCGACCAATTCCCCGGGCTGCAGGTTCAAGCCTTCCACCGGCGTTGATTTGTTAGTGCCACGCGCGTATGCACCCAAAAGCACCCGGCGGATTCGCCAGAACAGCCATATCCCAATTCGCTGCGCCATTTCCAGGGCGCTGCAATTGCCCGCCTGCACTTCGGTAAAGCACTTCGCGAATCGTTCCCAGCGTGACAACTGGTTGGTCGCTTTCAACAATTCGCTTGCCTGACAAAAGTAAGTCTTTGGGCCACTCAAAGTCTTAAGGCGAGCCAACAGTCGCTCGCACCCGTCCGATTGCGCGTGAGAGAAGGTGGCCGATCCTTCACCGTTTTGGAAATGCGCAGTTTCAGCATCCTCGACTTTTCGCAGCCAGGCTTCGCGCCAGAAAATCATGCAGCCTTTCTGACAGCCGCCATGCTCGGCACCGGAACAGCGTAGGCCATCCACGAGGACGACATCATCGGTTCTGAATTTCCGCATGCCTGACGAACCTGCTTTCGTGTAGTAGCAGGTTTTTACTACTCGCTTGGAGACCTGAAATCTTCGCCCACAGAACTCGACCATTTCCGGCATAAATGGCAACTGATCCAGTGTCCCCTCAGCGTCCAGAGTCTGGAGGATTTCCTCTGGAGCCTTCACTTCCACAAAATCGCCAGGGCGGAGTTTCTGAATTGTCTTCTTCATGTTCCGTTGCCACTAAAGGCATTCAGGGAGAGTATTCTCACTTTGCATGCCCGTTAGCGTCACAAAGGAGATTTGCCGGTCAGGCCGACCATCCGGAGAAGCTTGTTCCATGCTTTCAATCCAAAACCTAGCGGACGCCATATGGATTCCTTGAGGACAGCGACCTTTCTAAAATGATCCGGGTGGCGCCATGTGCAACTAGTCCCTGCAGGAAAAAACCCGACATCGCCTGGGCCGAAGCGGCGCTCCTTGCCGTCTCCATTGGTCATGAAGCCCTCACCCGAGATCACAATAATTACTTCGTCCTGCTTGTAATGCCACGTGTAGCTCCCGGCACCGCATTCCCAGACCACAATATTCGAGGTCCAGTCGTGGGTTCTCCCCAATATCTTGCTCCTTGTTTCCGGGTTGCCGCTTAAGACCCAAGCGGGCGGGATTGACCCAGGCTGGTCGAGGTCAAGGGTTGATGGGGGGGCGGTTACGATCGATTTGGACATGCCATTCTCCGGAAGTTTTTCAATTATTTTGCTCCGCTCTCAACTACAAACAGTTTGATTAGTTGGCTGCGCATCCACAAATTGCACCGTCGATCGATTTCCTCAGCGCGATCGCCAAGTGCTTGACGAATGGCTCAACCAGCATGCCAGCAGGGTAAACCGGCAGAACAACCACATTCTCCGCCTGCGCCAATTGATCCCATTTAGCGTTTGACTTATTAAACATCCGATATTGCTTCAGGGGGCGAAAATCGGTCACCACGCCGGGGTAGGGCTTCGGAACGTAATCCCAGCACGCGCTGTCATTCGCCCGCCAGATCTGCCCCAACACCCGGGATTCTGAAACGGCTGTTCGTGAGCCATTGCCCATCCTCGCGAGCAACATGCCTCGCCAGACCGGAAACCGGTTCCGCAGCGCCTCCACCTTTTCCCAAAAGAACTTGGCCCTGCCATCGGAATCAAGGCTGAGGAAATTGGCCGCATGGAACACAAACTTCTGGCAAGCGTAGTAACTCCGGCCCACGAGAGAAGGAGGATGAATCGTGGACCAGTTTGACGTATCGAACAATGCTAAGAGCGCAATTTGTTCTCCCTGTGACTGGAGCTGCTGCGCCACTTCGAAGGCAATGGTTCCACCTCCGCAATAGCCGCCGAGGAAATACGGTCCATGCGGCCGCACTCTCTGTATTTCTTTGACGTAGAGCGCCGCCATGTCCTCGATTTTAGATAGCGGCGGGCGGTTTCCATCCAATCCCTGAGACTGCAGGCCATAGAATGGCTGGTCAGAACCCAGATGGCGGGAAAGATCGCGATAAATCAAGACGTTTCCTCCGGCTCCATGAACACAGAAAAAAGGAAGACGCGAGCCAGTTGGCTGGATCGCGACCAGAGGTGACCAGCCAGAGGTAGGCGCGGTGTCGCGGCGCAGGATCCGCGCAAGCTCCTCGATCGTCGGCGCCTCGAAGAGTGTGGCCACGGGCAGTTTGATCTGGAATACCTTTTGAATATGAGCAAACAGTTGAACCGCTAGAATTGAATCCCCGCCCAGATCGAAGTAATTCTGGTTGGCTCCAATGGGCTCGACCCCGAGAAGCTCTTGCCAAATCCGCGTGAGCTGAACTGTGGTGTCATCCCCGGCGCCTGCAACAGAGGATGCCATCGCGTCAGTCACTTCTTCAGTTTGGTAGTTCGCCTCAGCTTTCATCCTTGCCAATCTCCTGGGTAATTATGTTGCGTCTGACGTAAGTAAGGGGGAACCGGATCACTTCGCACTAGGGGCGTAACCAAACACAGCCTTCAGTTCGAGGAATTCTTCGAGGCCAGCCTCGCCCCATTCGCGGCCATTGCCAGATTGTTTGTAGCCTCCGAAGCAACCACCGAAATCAACGCGTGCATTGTTGATGTGTACGTTCCCGGAGCGAATTCGCTTGGCAACCCGGCGGGCGCGATCCATGTCTCCTGAGGTCACGTATCCCGATAACCCGTAGGGCGTGTCGTTTGCAATCCGGATCGCATCGTCCTCGTCGTGGTAAGGAATAATGCAAAGAACCGGCCCGAAAATTTCTTCGCGCGCGATCGTCATATCGTTGCGAACATCTGAGAACACCG
>QIAB01000157.1:0-547 GCA_003225455.1 Acidobacteriota bacterium | reverse complement strand
GGCCCACCGGCTACTAGCTTCGCGCCCTCTTCGATACCTTGGCTGATCATGTGCTGGACTTTATCGAACTGGGCCTTGCTTGCGAGCGGGCCGAGACTGGTGGCTTCGGCGAATGGATCCCCGACCTTGGTAGCCTCCACGACGGATTTCGCCGCCTTAGCCGCCTCAGACATTTTGGATCGCGGGACCAGCATGCGAGTCGGTGCATTGCAGGACTGACCCGTGTTGCGAAAACATGCCTGCGCACCGTCTTTGACTGCATTCTCGAGATCCGCATCCTCGAGGATGACATTTGCCGACTTGCCCCCGAGCTCCTGTGCAACACGCTTAACGGTAGGAGCGGCTGCCGAGGCCACGGCGATCCCCGCTCTCGTGGAACCAGTGAAGGACACCATATCTACATCGCGATGTGAAGAAATCGCCGCGCCAACCGTCGCCCCGTCACCATTCACCAGATTGAAAACTCCAGCCGGAACGCCCGCCTCATCCAGAATCTGCGCAAAAAGATAAGCGGACAATGGCGCAATCTCGCTCGGCTTCAATACCA
>QIAB01000156.1 GCA_003225455.1 Acidobacteriota bacterium | reverse complement strand
TCGGCCTGCAACGCGGCCAGCGGGCTCATGCCGAATTTCACCATCAGCACAAACTCCCGCGCTTGGGTGCCGTGAGGAAATGGACCTACGTCGGAGCCCAATGCCATCGGCACACCCGCTGCGAGCTGCTTGCGAAACTCACGGGCGTGCAAATCGAAGATCTCCTGCTCGCGATGACCGGCCTGCGGAGTTGCAGCGTGCGCGGCGAAATATTCCTGAATCGTAAACGTTGGCATTTTTCTCGCATCACCCGCATGGTTTCGTCGCCGAGCTGAAACGCGTGGTCAACGGATGCGACTCCTGCCTGCGCAGCATACAAAGCGCCCGGCTCGCCGGTCGCATGCACAGCAACACGCTTGCCTACGCGAGCAGCCTCGCGAACCGCAGCGCCGAGCTCGGCTTCGGTGTACTGATAAGGAGTGAGAAGACGCCCATCGCGGACCGAATCCGCGCTGGTCTCATAAATCTTGATGAAATCGGCTCCCTGCTTGAGCTGTTCGCGCATTACTTCGACTAGCTGATCTGCGTTGTTCGCGTAAGTTGCATTGGGTAGGATGTGCTGCTCCGGGTTGTATCCGATGGCGTCCTCGTGTCCGCCGAGAATGTTGATGGCATTGCCGCTGATTCGCAGGCGCGGCCCAGGAATTTGCCCACGGTCAATGGCGTCGCGCACTGCAGTGTCGGCCGGGCCGGCGCCTTCCGTTCCCATATCGCGCTCAGCTGTGAAACCTGCCATCAGGTCGTCGCGGGCAGCGAGCGTGGCCATGATGGTTCGCTGCGGCACCGACTCTTGGACTGTTTGCAGGTCTTCCGCTCCGGGATGAAGAAAAAGATGCACATGCGCATCAATCAATCCGGGCAGTAACGTGCGATCGCCTATGTCGATGATCTCCGCTCCAGCTGGATGTTTTACCGTCGTGCCAACCTCGGCGATGCGCTCGCCTTCGACCAAGACTTCTGCTGGACTCACTACTCGGCCATTCTCAATATCGAGCAAATGCTTGGCATGCAGGACAATCGCATGAACTGGTTTTGAGGTCTGTGCGCGGACCGGGATAGCCGCGAAGAGAAACAAAAACACAATGGCGAAACGGTAGCGGATCATAATCGGCATCCGATGGTATCACTGAAAAGTTGCCCCTCCCTTGCCAAGTCCCAAAGTTGCGCTCACTGCGGCCCCGAGTCTGCGGCGAACAGGCAAGAGCTTCAGAAATACAAGGGCGCTGCCCTGACAGGGCTTAATCAAAGGTAATCAGGGTAACCAAAAGCACCCTAAGGGTGTATCTCAAACTTGAGGGTCGCGGAGTCTTTCTCGTCCTGCGGTAACTTTCCCGGCGTTCTGGGCTGCGCTAAAAACAATGAGCCATGTTGCGATCGAGCCTAAAGGGAATACCAATGGCCATCTTGCTGTGTGCGGTCATTCCGTACGTCTCCTTTTCGCAAGAGAGATACCGGAGGGTGAATGCAGATCAGCAGGCGGTACTCAAATCCGCGGACTCGCAAGAAGTCTCCGGCAGTACTGGGCTACTGAGTTCGGGTGACGGTCTGGCCATTCTCGGCGCAGCCCTGGACTCGCACCCACGCGCGCATTCCAAGACCGATTGCTCTCATTTAGCTCACGCAATTTACCAGCGGGCCGGGTTCCCGTATGCTTATGCGGATTCCGCTCAGCTCTACGGTGGTGTCAGTGAGTTTCGGCGAGTGAAACATCCTGAATCCGGTGACTTGGTGGTCTGGCCCGGCCATGTGGGAATCGTGATCAGCCCGGTGCAGCGAACATTCTACAGTGAGCTGCGTTCGGGACCGGGTGTCGATTCCTACGATGCCCCGTATTGGAAGAGCTGGGGACGTCCCCACTTCTTTCGATACTTCAAGACCAACCGTAGCAAGAGAATTATCCAGTCCGGCGCGAAACAATAGTTCAAGCGCAATAATTGAGGAGAGCAATCGCGATAGTCGCCTCTCCGCCGATCTCAGGCTAATCCGAAAAGTTAGCCAGAGCGGAGCAACTTACCTCTATATTCCTGCTACAATTCCCAGCCGAGGGGGACTCATGGATATAGTCACGCTGTTAAAGGCTGAGAGGGACAAGGTAGCGCGGCAGTTGAACGGACTGGATACCGCAATTCGGGCACTGAGCGGAATGGACGGCACAGGAGGGGCAGCACGCGGACGCCGGACGATGAGTGCCGCTGCTCGTGCTCGAATTTCCGCTGCACAGAGAGCACGATGGGCGAAAGCAAGAGGCCAGAAGGTTGTCCCAATCAAAGCTGGCAAGCATCGCATCTCTCCAGCGGGTCTAGCGCGGATTCGAGCAGCAGCTAAAGCGAGATGGGCGAAGGTAAGACAGCAGGCACGGGCTAAATAGCTCGGCCTTGCTTGTTTCCCGCAGAGCAAGAAAGCTTGATTGAAGGGAAGAAGCAAGAGAGGCTACGTTCCAATCACCTTGTAGCCTTGCTATCCAACGGGCTTTCAGGTTCGCATTCTGCGATTTCGTAGGAAAGAACGCGAACCTGAGTTATCCGCCGTTCCTATCTGCCACTTCGGTCGACTTTGCTGGAAAACGACACTGATCCAGCTACTTCTGACACGAATCGCTGACCATTTTGACTGCGGTAACCGTCATGTGTCCGTGTTCGGTATCGCCCTTCTTCATACCGGTGTCGTGCGCCATTTCCTTGGTGTCTTCCTTCATGTTATGCATCTTCGCATGAGAGACAGCCCCGGTTGCGGTGATCGTGTGACCGACGTGCTCAGCTAAAGCCACTTTGCTGCTCCGCACTTCCCAAGTGCTGCCATCATTTCCACTCAGCAGAAACTCCTGGGCACTGTCACCTTTCGATAAGCAACCTGTGATTTCTCTTACATTGCCTTTTTCTTTGCCAAATCCGAGCGCGGCGCTCATGCTGGCGAGAACTACCCACAGCAGGAACTTGTTGATCTTCATTCTTCCCTCCTCATCAGGATCACGACCTTTTCTGCCTTTACTGAGATGGCGCGGGCAGGCAACGTGCTGCCTCTCTAGCGCGGTTGTCCAGAGAGAACTGGCAGCAATCCGCCAATAGCCTGATTTTAGAAGACTTAGAATACGGCTAAGAAAGGGTAGGGTCCTTCAGATAGCGCTACTGAGCCTGACCTCTTTTGTTCTGTTGCGAACGTTTCGAAGCGTATACAAACGCGATCCATACTAAACGCGATCCATACTAAAAACGAGGACGGAGTTTTTGCACTGAGTCTCTCCGTCCTCGATTCGCGCCACTTCGCCTCGGCAAGCCTTAGCCCATCATTGCCACCTACCCCGCACGTTCAGGCCATTCCATCTCACATACAGGGCGCATACCCTGAGTTAATTCACCAATGGTGCGGTAATGCAACGAGAAGAATTGATTCGAGACGGACTTCTGCTCGCCTTAGCCCAACGCTATCGAGATGATCCAAGCCAGTTTTTGACCCTGTCCAGGCAAAGCCTTGATTCTGCTCTCGTGCGGGGAGTGGTTGCTGATTTGAGGAACAAAGGACAAGTTGAGGAACAGGTAAGCGGGGTGATTCGGCTTACTCCGTGCGGCTATAGAACATTCAGAAATGATCCGCTGCCTTATTAGCACCTCGCTACCTCCACCCGTTCCAGAGGCCGACGCTAAGAGGCGTGTTTGTGCGATGCATCTTCGAAGGGTTCTCATGTCCGGCCCGTCTGAAGCTCGTTCAACCAGGGCCTCGCGCAATCCTTATTGCGCCCGCAGCGACCCCAAAAGTAGCCAACCCAAATAGAGAAAATCGCAGATAACGCCGACGAGGACCGCACGCCAGAACCATTCCTTCGTTGTCCGTTGCGCTTTCGACTCTGCCTTGCTATCGGAGTTCATGGGTGCGATTCGCCGAATGGGGGACGGGGGAAAGCGAAATGGGGCAAGAAGAATAGCTTAAGATCGCGCGAATTGAAAGCTTAAAGCAGGCAGTTTGCGAGGAAAGCGATAGGAAACCGGGGCTGACGTACAGCGGGGCATCTGCTTTCAACCCAAGATAAAGGGATTTTAGCGAGCCAGAGAGTAACCTTGAGATCGGGGGTTCACCCGATTACTTTGTACCTGGTTGTTCTGCTGTGAGGAAGCGGTTCCTCGAAATTTAACGGGACCACGCAACCCGCGCCACTCGAGGGGGACTCTCAGGAGTTGGCGTGGACGGCCAAGGTTCTGCGGGGCGAGACGTTAGCGTACATGCTTCTGCCATTGCCCTCCCCCTTTCCGTCCCGCCTTCAATTACACGCCCACAAAGCCGCTGTACTGGAAGGTGATCCGGCAAAACACGAACAGTCTCTCGACGCGGCTTTTCTTTTCGTCGTACTTACGAACATTTGCGTGCTCGCGGCATCACCGCGGAACAAATTCACAATCTCCCGGTTCCTCATTTCAGATGAAGACTGAAGAGATATATGGCATAGCCTAAAGAAAGTGTGGCAAGCGTTCCTGCTCCGAGGACGAGTTTGAGGAGCCGTCGGGGCTCCTTGCGGTGACTTACCGCGGCCCTATATTTCTCAATCCACTCTTGTTCGTGATCGGCGATCTGACTGCTCTCCATTGCTTGCGGCGGACTGCTCTCCATTGCTTGCGGCGGTGTGCTCGTTTTCGAGGGCCCTTCGGTGGCCGCCTGCAATCTGCGCTGGTCGCTGTAGCTCAGGGCGAGGAACTGGAATGGCTGCCGAGTCCGGGAAACCGGGCTCAACAGTTCTGCTGTACCCAGCACCGGTCCGTTTTGGCTCAGGAACATCAGTTTGACGCATGAACCCCGATCGATTGGTTTTGACAAGCAGAGCAAGCCACCGGTGAGCGAAATCACCTCTATATTGCCCGTTGTGCAGCCACCGTTTTGGAAACGAAGAACGACGGGAGTGAAATCGGTGACCCGCAGTCGTGAGGCGCGATAGGTGGGGCGTAATTGGGGGAAGGCAGTCATCCGGTGCATGTCGAGTATGCTGTTTTGTTCGAGCACAGCGGCAGATTACGGAAGGTTATGTACCTACAAGTTACCCAGCACTGCTGACGAAAAATGAGCAGCAGCCGAGTAACCCATCACATCCTGGCACGGAACAGAAAGTGCTGAAACTGGTGGCAGGTGAGCGGAATTTCAAGCGAGTTTCAAAGAGGACGATTCTGCACCATTGTTCCCGAACAATGAGTTGGAAAATCTGCGCCGACGCTTCTCCTGCTTACACGAGGCGTATGATGGTCGAGCATCTGGAGTGATCGGCTCATATCTGCCGATACTTACGGAGGATTATGCTTCGCCGATCTCTCATCATTCTGCTCCTGTTCGTCGCAGCCGCTCTCGTTCATGCCCAACCCTCACTGCCAACAAGTTTTCAGTCGAAGACAATTCACAGCCCTGAAGGCGCGGACATCTTTGTGCGATGGGGAGGCAAAGGGCCAGTCGCGCTCCTGCTTCATGGATATGCGGAGAACAGCGATTCGTGGGCTCCACTTGCCGCTGATCTGATGAAAGATCATACGGTCGTCGTGCCGGACCTTCGTGGAATCGGACGCGCCTCAAAACCAGCTGGTGGATACGACAAGAAAACCGAAGCCAAAGACATTCGCGCCGTTGTCACTGCGCTCGGATACGATCGTACGTTTGTGGTTGCGCACGATATCGGCAACATGGTCGCTTATGCCTACGCGGCGATGTACCCGGACAAAGTCGAGCGCTTAGTCGTGATGGACGCACCCATTCCAGGGATTGAGCCCTGGGCGCAGATTCTGCAGAATCCGGGAGTTTGGCATTTCAATTTTCATGGCCCCGATGCTGAGAGACTTGTCGCCGGCAGAGAGCGCATCTATTTTGATCGCATATGGAATGACTTCACTGGCGATCCGTCAAAACCTGACGACGCCACGCGAAACTTCTTCACTGCGACCTACGCGCAACCCGGAGGCATGCGGGCTGGATTCGCGCAGTTCACGGCCTTTTCTCAAGATGCGGCCGACAACAAAATCTTTGAGCGGGTGAAGTTGACCATGCCGGTGCTGGCTGTTGGGGGAGAGAAATCATTCGGCCCATTGCAGGCGGTGATCATGCGTCACGTCGCCAACAATGTTCAAGAGGCGGTCGTCCGAGGCTCGGGACATTGGCTGATGGAAGAAAGTCCCGTTTATACCGTCAACCTGATTCGAAACTTTCTTGATTCTCCCCAGTCCCCCGCTGCGTCGAAGAGCGCTGCCGCTCCGGATCCCGACGAAAAGCGTGTCACGCCATCCGAGTACGTGTTCCCGCTGCAGGGCAATCCGGGCACAGGCAGTTCGGGCGTCGGCGGAATTCAAACCGTGATGCTGAAAGGCGATCCCAATCAAGCTGGCGTGTACACCATCATGCTGCGCGTGCCTGCGCACACTCAGATCGCAGCACATTCTCATCAGGACGATCGAGTAGCCACCGTGATCTCCGGAACATGGCACATCGGATATGGCGACAAATTCGACGAGGAAAAGCTAAAAGCTCTTCCTCCAGGCAGCTTTTATACCGAACCGCCGGGCAGGAATCACTTCGCGGAGACTGGCGATGAAGCAGTAGAAGTCCAGATTACGGGCATCGGGCCATCTTCGACCGACTACGTGGATCCAGCGCAAGATCCCAGGGCGCAGCATCGCTAGACAACAAACGATCATCAGTAAGCTGTAATCACTCTTCAAATTCAAAGGAGCCACCGAAATGGCTGAGCCAAAATCCGCCGCCACTGAAAATGGAGTCACTCGTGACCAACTCGCGGAGCTCTTAAACGAAGATCTTGCCCGCGCGTGGTTTATTCACAGGTCCTGAGCGGCGCTCAATACATGGATATTGCCGCCCAGCTTGAAATCCACGCTAAGCAGGAGCTGGATCATGCGCTGATCATCTCGCGGCAGATCGACTATCTTGGGAAAATGCCCGCCGTTACTCCCAAGCCGGTGCGAACATCGGAGGATGCGGAAGACATGCTCCGGTACGATCTCGATCAAGAGAACGAAACCATTCGCAATTACCGGGATCGCATCCGACAATGCGAAGCGCTTGGAGAGTTCGCGATGGCGGAACAGATTCGCCAGATCCTGGTACAGGAGCAGGACCATCAAATCGATCTAGCCACTGCCCTCGGCGAAGACGTTCCGGACGTGAGCGGTGGCCCCCAGGCACGCCCCATGCGCAAGCGTCGCTAACGCTTGTTGCATCGCGAAGCACGGCAGTCCGCAGAAGCTTCCCGCGCTTTCGGCCACGGCAAGCCCTTGCAATGAGTCGTCCTGAAGTGTTTTCTTCGATTCGATGTGATTGGTCAAGCCGTAGTGGCGATCTATCTGATTTCGGTCCGCGGCTCCGCGAGTTCACATCACACGACAATGAGGAGGTATCTATGACCGCGCAGCCGGATAGAAGAATCATCGACAATCCCAGCAATCAGTCGGTGGACCAAACGGTCGAGAAGCTCAAAGCGATCCTGCAGGCTAAGGCGGTCACGCTGTTTGCCCTGGTTGATCATAGTGGGGAAGCGGAGAAGGCCGGGATGAAAATGCCTCCCACCAAGCTGCTCATCTTCGGCAATCCGAAAGCTGGCACTCCACTGATGCAAGCGGCGCCCAGCATCGCCATCGACCTTCCTCTTAAAATTTTGGTCTGGGAAGACGCTCAGGGGAAGGTCTGGGTCTCATACAACAGTCCCGAGCCGCCGGAGCTGCTGCAAAACATCGCCGTAGTCGAAACGTTGGCAGCGAAGGCTGCGGAATAAATAAACCCAATTTCAATATCCGTGGACTTGCACGGTTACAGGAGTTCAATATGTCGATTCGACCTGTTAAGCGGCTTATCAAATCGAAGCCAACGCTTGAAGGTGCGGGCGTGCATCTGCGCCGCGCATTTGGTTTTGGAAACACCAAGGACTTTGATCCATTTCTGCTACTGGATGATTTCCGCAACGACGTTCCAGAGGACTACCTGGCTGGCTTTCCGTGGCACCCGCACCGGGGAATTGAGACGATTACTTACGTATTGGCCGGAACGGTTGCGCATGGCGACAGCATCGGCAATAGCGGAATCATCGGCGCCGGCGACGTGCAATGGATGACGGCGGGCAGCGGAATCATTCACCAGGAGATGCCTAAGGGTGACAATGCAGGGCGCATGCATGGATTTCAGTTGTGGGGCAATCTTCCCTCGTCGCTAAAAATGACCAGTCCACGCTATCAGGAGGTGAAGGCCGCGGAGATACCGGAAATCACGGATGATGACGGCACTCATGTGCGAGTGGTCAGCGGGAATTTCTGGGGGAAAAGCGGGCCGGTAGAAGGTGTCGCGGCTGACCCGATTTATCTTGATGTGTCGGTTTCCCCCGGCAAACGAAAGTCTCTTCCGGTAGAGACTACACGTCACGCGTTCGCTTATGTTTTTGCAGGCAGCGGAAAATTCTGCAATGCCTCGGGTCCACTCGCAGTGCCGACAGAAGCCATCAAGTGGCTGGACACGGCTCCTCCAGTAGAAGCGGACAACCGCTCACTCATACTGTTTGATCGCGGCGATGAAGTTACAGTGCAGGCCCGGGATGACGGAATACGATTCCTGCTCGTCTCAGGAAAGCCGCTCGAAGAGCCCGTTGCCTGGTACGGTCCGATCGTGATGAATACGCAGGAGCAGCTACGGCAGGCATTCACCGAACTGCAAGAGGGCATCTTTCTTAAGGAAACTCGGCGTAAGTAGAAGTGGCCGTCACTAGCAGGAGGAATGGTTAGCTCTCCCGACACGTGAGCGGAGGAGACATGGACGGATCAAAGTTCGTTATTCTCGGCGGTGGGATGGTCGCCGGATACGCGGCCAAGCTACTCGTCAAACTCGGATTGAAGCCCGGCGAGTTAACAATTCTCTCGGCGGACAATTCCGTCCCCTATGAGCGCCCCCCGCTATCGAAAGGGTTCTTGGCCGGCAAGGATAGCGAAGAGGCTATCCGGATCAATCCTGAAGATTTTTATAGGAAGCACGGAATCGAGTTAAAGCTCGAGTGCGAAATATCAGCTGTGGATTCCAAACGCAAGCGGCTGACTCTGAAGTCGGGCGGCGAGTACAGTTTTGACAAGCTGATTATCGCCACGGGCGCCCGCCCGCGAAGGTTGAACATCCCTGGCGCGGATCTTACAAACTTGTATTACCTCCGTACATTGGACGACTCCACGGCGATTCGGAACTCGCTGGAAGAGGCAAAGCATGCAGTGGTCATTGGAGGCGGCTTTATTGGCATGGAAGTAGCTGCGGTGCTGACCCAGAAAGAAATTGACGTCACCATGGTTCTGAGCGCCGACCGCATCTCGCCGCGGCTCTTTTCGCCGGAGATGTCGAGTTTCTTCGAAGGCTATTACGCGGCGCATGGCGTGCGCTTTGTTAAGAACACCACAGTAACGGAGTTGCGAGGTGACAATGCCGTGAGCTCAGTGGTCCTGGCGAACGGCCAGACCGTTTCATGCGACATGGTAGTCGCCGGTATCGGGGTACAGCCCGCAATCGAAATGCTCACTAACAGTGGACTTGAGGTCGGGGACGGCGTAATGGTGAACGAATACCTTGAGAGCAGTCAGCCAGATGTTTTAGCAGCCGGCGATGTTGCTAATTACCAGGATGTGCTGTTCGGAAAACGCAGACGGGTCGAGCACTGGGACAATGCGGTTTCGCAAGGTCAATATTGTGCCCGAGCACTCATGGGCGAACGAAGTCCCTTCAGGCATGTGCCGTATTTCTTTTCTGACGTCTTCGACCTCTCTTACGAATATTGGGGTGATTCGTCAGGCGCTGACCAGATCGTTTATCGAGGCGATTTCTCAGACAAAAGTTTCAGTGTGTGGTGGCTGCATAAGAGCGTGGTTGTTGCCGCGTTCACTATGAATCGTCCGGATGAAGAACGAGATGCGGCTCCGAAGTGGATCGAGACCAGGCAGATGGTATCTGCTGGAAGACTGAAAGATCCATCGCAACCGATCGCAGCAGCGTTAGGGCGAACCTAACGCTCAAAACGAATCAGGCTGTTGGAGCGATGGCGCGCAAAGGTGCGACACCTGATTTCGGTCGAATAGGGGCGGCTCACAGCCCAAAGCTCGTTGGTGATAAACTGCCGCTCATGCCCTCCAACAAAAAGAAGAGCAAGTATAGGAAGTCAAAACGCCCAGCCGCTACGTCAACGAAGAAGACGGCGCGGAGCAAACGGTTAGTCGAGACGAAAACTCCGAAAAGGTTGGCAAAGAAACGGACAGCTCAGAAGAAGACGGCTTTAAAAGCGAGTGGCAACCGTAAGAGAAGAGCATCTATAACCACCGAAAGGGACATCCAGCGAGAAATCCAGGCTAAGAAGCGCCATCTGGACGTCAATCCGGAGATTTGCAAGGTTTGTCGCGAGCGGAGCAAGCGGACTCGGAAAGCGTTGACGAACTGGTCGAAGAAGGTAACCTCTTTGAGGCCGGTGCTGTGGCAGGTGTAGAGGAAGCCGACAACGCAGACGAGCGAGAAGTGCGCACCCATGAACTCCCAGAGGATGATGTTCCAGAGGAGTATCTAGATAAGGATTAGGCCCTGCGGCCTCTGAGCCTAGCCTGCCATTCAGTCGTTCAATTTCAGAGGTGTCGTGCCTTGCGCAGGAAGTTTTCGCCCCGCTACCGAGGGATTATCGGGATCCAAGCGCACGAGAATCGGAGTATGTACCGGCAATTCGACGTTCGAACCCTTCGTGATGAATGCATCGCAAAGCCTCTTTGCGGCACCAAAGTATCCAAATCCAATTGCTGTGCCTACAGATGCCTGCGCTGCACCGGCCCCTAGCAAGCCGAAGCCTTTCCGCCCTTCACCGGACCGAGACCATGCTGTCTTCTGCCGGGTCGAGTCCGCAACTGCTCTCGATGGACCGATAAGTGAAACTGGAGCGAGAACCCGCGCGAAATTGGAAGTCGTCGCGTGAAGTTCGCCCTCCTGACCGACATTCAAACCTTCCGAATGCTCGGCTTGAATGCCCGCAACAGTCGAATGGATATCTCGCGTCGTACCGTCCGGCATCTGGACTGAGCGGAATGCAAACACGATGCTTCCGTTTCTCTTCATCCACCCTGCGGAGGAGGATTTCTCGACGGTCCCGATGATTTTGGTCCCGGCGGGATAGAGCAGTTGATGACCCGCCTGGTAGTACGGCTGCGATACAAGCGCCTCGATTTGCGTGCCCGCCGGGGACGTACTTGAGTTAACCGGCGTCAAGAGGTGAAGGTGGAGATAGTCGCTCGCTTGCAGAGACGTGGCATTAGGCTGAACTGGTACGAGCACCGTCACGGGTTCGAGCAGCGCGGTGTCAAAGACGGTTCCCTGACCGATATATTCCGGGTGGTACGGTAGGCTCGTTATGACGACCTGGCCCAATCGCTGCAACTTATTCGGTTCTCGCAGCGGAGCCATAGCGTCCTTGAATTTTTGCCGCATTCCAGGACGCTGCGACTTGGGAAGATATTTCGAATTCGCGACACGTCCAATTCCGACAGCGGAATCACTGTGAATGGGCACCGTCGTTCCATCAGAAAGCACCAGTTGATCGAAGGTCACGTGCGCCATCTTAGGCGGGGTAAGGTCGCCATCTAGGAGCCTTAGCGCACGCTTGCCATTCGGAGCCTTACTAATTGCAGAAACATGCCCCTTGATCGTCGAACCGGCCGGGATTGCGAGAGTTTCTCCGGCGTAGACCGGTTCTAGCAGTTTCGCGGTTATGGGTTGCCCTGGAGCTTTGAGCCTCACTCCTTTTTCGAGCGCGGCACGCAAATCATTGCCGGACTCTACAACTACAGTTTCCTTTTCGGGTTTTGTGTCTTGTGCGCGCACGGAAATGCCCGCGAGTCCGATGACTGAAAAGGAAAGTAAAATCCACACTTCGGTGCGTTTCATAGTATCCCTCGTCTCCAAGCAAAGGTATGCGGACGAATAGGTCAGCGCGGTCAGAAAATGTCTGCTCTCTGTTGGGATTTGTATAGACGTGGAGATTGGGATACCCACGCGAGATCAATTTGTCGTATATGTTGAGGAGAGGGGCGGCGGAACAGCAAATCCAGGAGAAATTAGGCGTTGATTCTCCAGTCCAAAATTGTTGGTTTGAAGAGTCGTCTGCTATTCGTCAAAGTATTTCTTTGGTTTTGGGTGACGGCAGTCGTGCTCTTTGCCATCTTTCTCGGCAGCCGCATGATCGGCACGCGAGTGGTTCCGGCCACCGCTGTCAGCGCAGCGTTCGCTCCAGCGATGGCGAACGAGGCAGCACAAGCATACGAGTCCGGAGGTCCACAAGCATTCGCCCAATTTGAACGAACTCTGAAGGGCACTACTCGCCGCGTGTTTTATCTGATCGACGGATCCGGCAATGACGTATTATCCAGACCGATTCCAACCGACAGTCTTCCGATAGTGAAGAGCAGTCGCAGCGACGGCCGGATTGTCACCCGCTATGGCTTGCACTCACAGAGTGCTGCTTATCGATTTACGTCTTCTTCGGGACATCCTTATGTTGTGCTACTTCACCAGCCTATCGAGCTTCTGAGCTTTCTGCAGACCACGGGTAGCGAGATCCTGTTCGTCGGCGCAGGTTTGCTCATAGTAACCCTTCTGAGCCTTTGGCTGGCGCATCACATCGCTGGTCCAATTCATGGGATTCAGTCCGCCGCAAGAAGTGTGGCGAAAGGTGATCTGAACGTGAGGGCCCCGGTGGAGATTTCGAAACGCCACGACGAGTTGGCGGCCCTAGCTCTCGATTTTGATTCCATGGTGGAGCGCATCGGTTTGCTTGTGCATTCTCAGAAGAATTTGCTGAATACTGTCTCACATGAACTCCGTTCTCCACTGGCTCGACTCAACATGTCACTCGCGCTCCTGCGCCGCGAATCATCGCGAGAGTCGGAAGAATTGATCGAGCGGATGGAACACGACGTAGAGAGGATTGACGGCAGTTGCTGACACTGTCTCGTCTGGAGGCGGGGATATCCTCGAGTGAAAGAGAAAACGTTAATCTTACTCAGTTGATCCAGGAAATCGTGGCCGATGGTAATTTCGAAGCCCAGGGGTCCGGGAAATCCGTGCGCCTTGAAGCATCAGAGGATTTTTTCATCGAAAAGGCAGACCAGCTTGCTTTGCGAAGCGCATGCGAAAACATCATCCGCAACGCAATTCGTCATACTCGGCCCGGCACGGCCGTAGATGTGCTCTTAAGAAAGGACCAGAGCAGTTTGCTGCCTCAAGTTTGTCTTTGCGTCCGTGACTGTGGTCCGGGCGTACCCCAAGAATTCCTGGTGCCGATATTCCAACCTTTCTTCCGTGTGAAGTCCACGCCTGATCCGGGCGGACCTTCGCATACGAAGGGCAATGGGCTAGGTCTTGCGATCGCTTACGAGGCTGTTCGCCTGCATAAAGGATCCATCGTGGCATCAAATCTGAGTCCTTCGGGGCTTGAAATTGAAATGAGGATTCCAACTTCTCCTTCGTAGGCTTTCTGCGTTCGCAACTCAATCCCACAACGACGGCGTTAGGAAAAGTGAGTCCAGCTTTGGGGAATAAATCGAGCGGTCGCG
>QIAB01000074.1:24845-61269 GCA_003225455.1 Acidobacteriota bacterium | reverse complement strand
ACGTCAACCACAGGGGACACAGAGTGTCACAGGCGAAAAGACACAGAGGCTTTCATGCCGTAAACACTGCTCTGTGGCGTTCCTCTGTGTACCACTGTGCCCTCTGTGGTGTCGCCTTTCCTTCGACAATTGACCAAGTGGTTCTGATGCGACAGGACGGGCCACTGTCTTAATCATAGTTTCCCTTAGAGCGTGTTTCAAAAATAGATTCAGCCTCACATCAGGTACTTACGTGTGAGATAGGTTATGGGTTGAGCTTCTGCCATGAAGAAGCGGCAGAGGCTGTTGACCGATGAACAGTGGGAGTTAATTGCGCCCTTGTTTCCCCGGCCGAAGCGGCGAGCCGATAAACGCGGTCGGCCACCGGCAGCCAACCGCGCCTGTCTGGAGGGCATTCTCTGGATTCTGCAGACGGGAGCGGCGTGGCGATTTCTTCCGGACGAGTTTCCCTCGCCCTCGACCTGCTGGCGGCGGCTGCAACGCTGGCAAGAGCAAGGGATTTGGCTGGAAGCCTGGCGCACCCTGTTGGGGGCGCTGGATGAAAACGGCCTGCTGCGCTGGGATGAGAGTTTCTTAGACGGCAGTTTCGCACCCGCCAAAAAGGGGGCCTTGCGGTCGGGAAAACCAAGCGCGGCAAGGGAACGAAGTGGATGGTACTGGCAGACGGTGAAGGCATTCCGCTGGGAGTTCAGCTGGAAAGTGCCTCTCCGGCAGAAATTACGCTTGCGGAAACCACGCTGGCCGAAGTCTCGGTCCCGCAGTCGCGCGGCCGCCCGCGACAGAAACCGGAGCGCATAATCGCCGATGCCGGGTACGATTCCGATCCGTTGCGTCGGCGGCTCAGAAAGCGGGGCATCGAACTGATTGCCCCGTATCGCAAGAACAACAAGAAACGACGGTATGAAGATGGACGCAAACTCCGCCGCTACAAGCGCCGCTGGATCGTAGAACGAACCAACGCCTGGCTCGGGCAGTTTCGCAGATTGCTGGTCCGTCATGAACATCTACTCTCCATCTACTACGCGTTCTTCTATCTTGCTTGCTTCTGGATCACGCTTCGGAGGTATTTTTGAAACACCCTCTAATGAAAATCTGGTAGTCGAAGGCATTCCTAAGATCCCCGCTTCCCTCGCCGAGACCGTGGATCGCTATACGAATTTTCGCGGGGCCAGTCTGGACAGTTGGGATCCGGTCAAGCGGGAGATGCTGATCTCCACACGCTTCGCCGAAACCTCCCAAGTCCATCTGGTGAAGATGCCGGGCGGAGCACGCACACAGCTGACGTTTTATCCCGATTCAATCAGTGGCGCGCTTTACTCGCCTGCTTCCGGAAACGCTTTCGTGTTTTCGAAAGACATCGGCGGAGGTGAATTCTTTCAGCTCTATCGGTTCGACAATGAAAGCGGCGAGGTAACGCTGCTTACCGATGGCAAATCGCGCAATGTCGCGCCGGTCTGGTCGTACGACGGGCGAAAGCTGGCCTACGGATCAACCCGCCGGAATGGAAACGACGTTGATGTTTACACCGTTGAGCCAGCGAATCCGAAGTCCGATCACATGCTGGAGCAACTTCAGGGCGGAGGCTGGGAGCCGCTCGATTGGTCTCCAGATAATCGCAAAATTCTCTTAAGAGAGGAAGTCTCCGCCAACGAAAGCTATCTCTGGATCGCAGATGCCGGCACTGGAGAGAAGACCCTAATCACTCCGAAAACGGATGCGAAGATTTCTTACGGCGTCGGCCAGTTCAGCAAAGATGGCAAGGGCATCTACGTTACGACCAATAAAGATTCTGAGTTTCAGCGGCTGGCCTACATCGATCTCGCCAGCAAGCAGCATACTTACCTGAGCAGCCACCTTTCCTGGGATGTCGATGAGTTCGATCTTTCGCATGACGGCAGCACCATCGCGTTTGTCACTAACGAAGATGGTTTCGGCGTGCTCCACCTGCTCGACACGAAAACCGGGAAAGAAAAAGCTGTACCCGATCTGCCGAAGCGAATTGTTTCCGGCGTTCGCTGGCACAAAAACGATCGCGACTTGGGATTCAATATCACTTCCGCTCGCTCCACTTCAGACGTCTATTCGCTCGATGCGCAAACCGGTAAAGTTGATCGCTGGACCTACAGCGAAACCGGCGGCTTGAACACTGCGAATTTCTCCGAGCCGCAACTGATTCACTGGAAAACCTGGGATGGCCGCGAGATCAGCGGCTTCCTGTACCGGCCTCCGGCGAAGTTCAGCGGCAAACGGCCAGTCATTTATTAATATCCACGGCGGGCCGGAGGCCCAATATCGTCCCGGATTCTTGGGGCGCAATAATTACTACTTGAACGAACTCGGAATCGCGCTGATCCTTCCCAACGTGCGCGGATCGTCAGGTTATGGCAAAACTTTCCTCACCCTTGACAATGGCCTTCTTCGCGAAGGCTCATATAAAGACATCGATTCTTTGTTCGACTGGATTCAAACCCAGCCTGATCTGGACGCAAGTCGCGTGCTGGTAACCGGCGGCAGTTACGGAGGCTTCATGACCCTCGCCGTCGCGACCAATTACAACAACCGTATCTGCTGCTCAGTGGATGTCGTCGGACCATCAAACCTGGTTACATTTCTCGAGCACACATCGGGATATCGCCAGGATTTACGCAGAGTTGAATACGGCGATGAGCGTGATCCCAAGGTGCGCGCGTTTCTTGAGCAAATCGCGCCCTTCAACAAAGCCAAGAACATCACCAAGCCGCTGTTCGTAATCGCCGGCAAGAATGATCCGCGCGTGCCCGCCAGCGAATCCGACCAGATGGTCTCAATCGTTCGCCAGAACGGCACGCCGGTATGGTGGCTCGAAGCTAAGGATGAGGGACACGGCTTCCGTAAGAAGAAAAATCAGGACTATCAGTTTTACGCCACGGTGATGTTCGTGAGAGAGTATTTGCTGAAATGAATGGCCATTGCGCGACAGGCTCCATGCTCGACGCAAAAGCGGAAATTCCGGGCGGAGAGTTTTTATGGGAACCCTCACGAACGATATGAAGCGAATCGTGTGGCAACAGCGGCTGGGGTACATCGCAACGGTCTTTCCGGATGGAACACCGAACTTGTCACCCAAAGCAACGGCCGGTTGGGACGATGACCGCTGACCAGCCGCACGAGCGAGGACGCTCGCGCCTACATTGTTGCGCTCGATCCCAACTGTTGCCGCAGGTGTGCTGCGATCTGCCGGCCGTGGAAGCGTCCGTTCTCAATGAAAATTTCGTTGGTGCGCGAGCCGGCGACGATCACTCCCGCGACGTATATTCCGGGCACATTGCTTTCCAAGGTCTCGGGGTCGCACACTGGCCGGCATTGATCGGCTGACAGTTCAATTCCCATCGAACGCAAAAAATCATAATCGGGATGGTAGCCAGTCATGGCGAAAACGAAATCATTTTTCAGGCGCAGCGCACCATCGGGGGTTTCGACAAGCGCGTAATCAGGCTCAATCTCGCGTGCCGAACTGTTGAAATACGCGACGATTTCTCCATTCTTGATGCGGTTTTCAATGTCAGGAAGAATCCAGTACTTTACATGGCTGTGCATTCTCGGACCACGGTAAACCAGCGTGACCCGCGCGCCGTGCCTCCACAAATCGAGGGCTGAAATCGCGGCGGAGTTCTTTCCGCCAATCACCAAAACGTCGGTATCAAAGTACGGATGCGGTTCGCGGTAATAATGAAATACCTTGGGCAAGTCCTCGCCAGGAATGCCCATCTCATTGGCCATATCGTAATAACCAGTCGAGACGATCAGCTTGCGCGCCTGGTAGTCGTAAATACGGCCAAGACGATCCGTCGCCGTAATGTTGAACTCGCCGTCACGTCCCATCACCGTCTTCACCCACTGATACTGCCGAATGTCGAGGTTATAGTGCTCGGCAACTTTACGGTAATACTCAAGCGCTTCCTCGCGGGTTGGTTTCTGGCGTGAAGTGCTGAAGGGGATGTCGCCAATCTCCAGCAACTCCGGCGTTGTGAAGAACGACATATTCGCCGGATAGTTATAAATAGAATTGACGACACAGCCCTTATCAATCGCGATTGTTTTGAATCCCGCGCGTTGCGCTTCGATTGCGCAGGCGAGACCGGTCGGGCCAGCGCCAATCACGATAACATCGGCGCGCGTATCAGGACGGGCCGAAGTCTGCGCGCGTGGGAGCGTGTCGGGTATTTGTTGCGTTGGCAATCAGCCTGATCCTTCTGGAAAGCAAAACTTAACTGCTAAAAATTTCTAATTCTAGCATGGGATAAATCGCCCACTGCGAGCACGATTCAGCGGACAAACTGACCTGTATCGAGTAGGCGAAGGGCCTTGTCCTCTGCTTGCCGGATTACGACAACCCATGCAAAAATCAGTGGTTCGAAAAAACCAATTGGAGGCTTCCCTTGTCCGCACCCACCATCGGCGCACCACCGTCACCGCAATTATTTTTTGAGACTGCTAACGCTTTTCAGAGAACAGAAGCGCTCAAGGCTGCCATTGAGCTCGAATTATTCACGGCCATCGCAGAGGGGAAGCAGACCGCCGAGGATATTGGAGCGCGCTGCAAAGCTTCCCCGCGAGGCACGCGCATTTTATGTGACTTTCTCGTGGTCCATGGCTTGCTGACCAAGCAGGCTAATCGCTACGCTCTGACGCCTGATTCGGCGATGTTTCTGGATAAGCACTCCAAAGCGTATATCGGCGGGGGGCTGCAATTCTTACTGCTGCCATCCGTTATTGAAGGACACAAACAGCTCACTGAGGCCGTGCGCAAAGGCGGAACTGCTCTCGACCAGCATGGCCTGACGCCGGAGCATCCCATGTGGGTGGAGTTCGCTCGCGGCATGTCGCCGCTCATGGCGATGCCAGCCGAGATGCTTGCCAAATTGCTCAAAGCCAGTGAGGGAGCCAAATGGAAAGTGTTGAGTTTGGCAGCGGGCCACGGACTCTACGAGGTGACTCTAGCCCGCCACAATCGAAATGCCGAGGTCTGGGCTGTTGACTGGGCCAACGTGTTACGGGTCGCCAAAGAAAACGCCGCTGGCGCTGGAGTGACTGACCGATACCACACCATCCCAGGCAGCGCTTTTGACGTGGAGTATGGAGACGGCTACGACCTGGCGCTCGTAGTGAACTTTCTCCACCACTTCGACCAGCCTACTTGTGAAGCTCTATTGAGGAAGGTGCAAACTTCATTGAAACCCGACGGCCGCGCCGTAATTGTAGAATTCGTGCCCAATGACGATCGCGTCTCACCGCCATTGGCCGCAAGCTTCAGCTTAATCATGCTGGCGGGAACACCAGCGGGAGACGCATACACATTCAAAGAACTGCAGCGTATGCTGAGCAACTCCGGATTTCGCAGCAGCGAATTGCATCCGCTTCCGCCGACGTTCTTCAACGTGGTGATTGGGATAAAGTGAGTCCGTCATTGAGTTTCAACAGTAGGTAATTAGCCATCATGCCTTGCCGGATGTCGCGTGCCCGAATTTGGATACCCGGGCGCTATAATTTCTGGTTACCCTTACTGACGCACGATCAACAGATCTATGGCTGCTCCTGCGGAAAAACCCGCTCGCACTCGCATTGAATCCGACAGCATGGGGAAAATTGAGGTCCCAGGCAACGTCTATTGGGGCGCGCAGACCCAGCGGTCGCTCCTGCACTTCGACATCGGCCGTGACGTGATGCCGCCGGAGCTGATCCGCGCTTTTGGGATCCTCAAGAAAGCCTGTGCGCTCGTCAATCAGGACCTGGGCAAACTTTCTGCTGAGAAGGCCAAATTGATCGTTCAGGCTGCCGATGAAGTCATCTCGGGTAAGCTCAACGACCAGTTCCCTCTTCGCATTTGGCAGACCGGCAGCGGCACGCAAACCAACATGAACGTCAACGAGGTTATCTCCAACCGCGCTATTGAGCTTGCGGGCGGCGAGATGGGATCCAAGAAACCGATCCATCCCAATGATGACGTCAACATGTCGCAGTCGTCGAACGATACGTTTCCTGCGGCGATGCACATCGCCGCAGCCGATCGGGTAAAGAACGCGCTGATTCCTGCGATCAACAGTGTTCACGATGCCATCTCAGACAAAGCGAAACAATTCAAAGATGTCGTAAAGATTGGCCGCACGCACTTACAAGATGCTGTGCCCCTGACGTTTGGGCAGGAATTTGGCGGCTGGGCCAGCCTGCTGGAGCGCGACATCAAGCGCCTGGAACAGGCGCTCGGTGGTCTCTATGACCTCGCCATTGGCGGAACCGCAGTGGGTACAGGCTTGAACGCGCATCCTGAGTTCGCTGAGCGCGCTGCGAAGAAAATTGCCGAACTCACGGGGCTTCCATTCCGATCGCATGGCAACAAATTTGCCGCCCTCTCCGCTCATGATGAAATTGTATTCGCCCAGGGCGCACTGGAAACCTTGGCCGCCTCACTGATGAAGATTTCGAACGATATCCGCTGGCTGGCTTCCGGCCCGCGCTGCGGGCTAGGTGAACTCTCAATTCCAGAGAACGAACCGGGCTCTTCGATTATGCCGGGCAAAGTGAATCCCACGCAGTGCGAGGCCATGACCATGGTCTGCGTGCAGGTTCATGGCGCTACCGCTGCCGTCGGATTCGCCGGCTCGCAAGGCAATTTCGAACTCAACGTCTTCAAGCCGGTGATGATTTACAACTTCCTGCATTCGGTCACGCTGATCGCCGATGCCTGCCACGGCTACGTTGAGTACATGATCAAGGGCATTGAGGTCGATAAGGCCAAGGTTGATTGGTACGTGAAGAACTCGCTGATGCTGGTGACTGCTCTCACCCCGAAAGTCGGCTACGACAAAGCCGCTAAAATCGCCCACATCGCGCATGTGGAGCACACCAGCCTGCGCGAGGCGGCGTTGAAGCTCGGGTATCTCACGGGCGAGGAATTCGATCAGTTGATGAAGCCGGAGAAGATGACGGGACCGTAGCCAATTCCTCTGCTTCGACTTGTCTCGATTCAGGTTCCAGCGTGCGTCTCGCGGGCATTGTAGTAATCGCGATTACACTCACCAGCACCAGTAAAGTTCCCAGCAGCGTGCGAGCGCCAACGCTCTCACCTCCGAGAAAATGCCCGAGGGCAACCGCGACGACAGGGTTCACATACGCGTAGGTTCCGACTTTAGTTGGTGACTCGTAATGTAGCAGCCAAATATAGGCGGTAAACCCGGCGATGGATCCGGCAAAGATCAGGTAGATGAGCGAGAACCAGGCGCCCGCGGACATTGATGCGATGTGGACGCCTCTCATTTCTCCGAAGATCCAGGCTGCGACGAAAAGTAGAATTCCCCCGCTCAGCATCTGCGCAGCGGCGCTCATGGGCTTAGAAGCGGGCAGTGGCATGCGTTTGGTAAGAATCGTCGCAATCGACCAGGTCACGGCTGCGATCAGCAATGCAGCTGCTCCGGCTCGATTCACCGGGGCTTCACCGAGAGATTCTGAATGGCTCATCAGCACCGCTACGCCACCGATACCCACAAGCAGCGCGAGCGCAAGGCGAGCGGTGAGTCTCTGGGTGCGAAGAAAAATGATTTCCGAAAGCGTGATGAATACAGGAATGGTCGCGAGTATCACGGCGGCGATGCCGGAAGGCACACGCTGCTCGGCCCAAAACAGGCAGCCGTAATCGACCACGAAAATCAGCGCGCCTAGGACCGAAGCCCCGAGCCATTCCCGCCGCGCGAGCGGCGGGGAGCCTTTGAGACGCATCCAGACATAGAGGATCACCCCGGCCGCAAAGAACCGCATGGCGGCGAATAGCAAGGGCGGCAATTCGCGCACGCCGACGCGGATCGCGAGGAAGGTTGATCCCCAGACAAAATAAATAGTCGCGAACGCCAGCAGGATTTGCCATGAAGGCGGGCGGCCGGTTTTCATTTTCGCTCCCAAACGCTTAATTAGATACCGGCACCGGCATTGTCGAATCTGATCGAAGCGATGAACAATTTCTATAGCATCGACAGGTTTCTTTCATGGCAGTTCCCATAGGTGAACACGGATACAGTTCTGTTCTGTTTCGAGAAATTCAGGGTTGCTCAGACTAGCGACGCCATTTTGATCCACGCCTTTGATCGCAAGCAACACGTGGAAGTCTCCCCCATTCCCGCCCGCGAGTGACCATTGATTGAGTTGCAGCGCCACTTTGGCACTGCTCCTCCGGAAGATGAGAATCTTCGAAGGCGTCTGCGAACTGATTCCGCTCGCCGATTCCCATGAGGAAATTGTGATTTGATTCCCTTCCCGGCACTCTTCAGCACCAGAAGGTGGTCCAACTGCCGGGAGTGCTTCAGGGGCGCGCATTGGCTATCTGTGCGAGAACTATCCTTTCCCGCTCAGCCTGGTCTAATCGAAGGGGAGAAGAATCCTGGAACCCGCGGCGGCGCGCGGACGTACTAAATACCAGGTGTTACAGCGGGTCTGAGACCACCCGCTCTGGTTAACTCCGTTCCCCTGCTGTCTCCCCGGCAGCAGGGGTAAACTGACATGCGAGTGCTTTTCGATATTATTCGTCAATCTCTGGCCACACTGTGGGCGCACAAGCTGCGCTCGTTCCTCACCATGTTTGGCATTGCCTGGGGGGTTGGCTCGCTTCTTCTGCTGGTTGGTTTGGGAGAAGGCTTCCGCAGCGGCCAGGCACGCCAACTGGCCACACTAGGTCAAGACATTATGTTTGTGTTTCCGGGCCGCATTCCCGCGGTCGAGGGAAGCTTGCAATCGGGGCAAACCTATCACTTTACATACGATGATTACATCGCCATTCGCGATCAAGCGCGGACATTGCGTGCGGTTTCACCAGTAATTAATCGCGAAGACATTCGCGCTGTCAGCGATTACGGATCTACAAGCGGCCAGGTTTTTGGAGTGGCGCCGGAGTACAACGAGATTCGCACCATCCCGATCGGAAGCGGGCGTTGGTTCAACGATCAAGATAACAACGAACGCCGTCGCGTTGCCGTGGTGGGCTGGGAGTTGCTGAAGAACGTTTTTCCTGGCCGGCCCGCGGTGGGCGCGAGGCTGCTATTGAATGGCATCCGCTTTGATGTAATCGGAGTCCTAGCCAAGGTGGGGCAGGAAGGGAACAACGGCACTAGTGCCCGCATCTTTGTTCCGGTCGAGACGATGCGCAATCTGTTTCGCTTGAAGGAAAAGAATACTGAAAATGCGATCTCATTCATTAATTATCGTCCGCTGAACAAAGCCGATCACTTGCGATCAAAAGAAGAAGTCCACCAAATCATCGGCCGCCTGCATGGCTTCAATCCTAAGCTGGACGACGTGTTTGAAGATTGGGATACCGTCGAAAATTCCCAGAAAGTGGGGCAGATTTTTGACGCGATGGACTATTTCCTCGGTGTGGTGGGCCTGGTAACGCTGGCGCTTGGCGCGATTGGGATTGTGAACATCATGCTGGTTTCAGTCGCAGAGCGCACTAGAGAGATCGGATTACGTAAAGCTTTAGGAGCGACGCACCGGAATATACTCACTCAGTTTTTTGTCGAAGGCGCCTTTCTGACTCTACTCAGCGGCGGAATTGGACTGGCGATAACCGCGGGATTCGTCGCGCTTATGGCGCATCTACCGGCGCCCGAGGGATTCGATACGCCCCGCATTGTTCCGATTTCGGCGGTGACCGCGATCCTGTCGCTGGCACTCGCCGGTATTGGAGCGGGCGTTTATCCAGCTCGGCAGGCGGCTCTGCTCGCCCCGGTCGAGGCCTTGAGGCAGGAGTAACCGGTGCTACGTGACCTGGCAATTCAAGCCTACGGCGCTCTCCGCCACAATAAGCGCCGCAGCATTCTGACCATGTTGGGCATGGCGTGGGGCATCGCGACCGTAGTGCTGCTGCTCGCTTACGGCGCTGGTTTTGAAAGCGGCGTATGGGCTGCCTTCCGCTCATTCGGAACGAACCTTGTTTTTGTCTTTCCAGGGCGCACCTCACTGCAGGCGGGAGGGACCAAGGCGGGCAACGAGATTAAGTTGACCGTCAATGATCTCGATTACGTCCGCGCTGAGGTTCCATTGCTCAAGCGGCTGTCGCCCGAAGTCCTTAAGCAATGCACTGTGGCATATGGCACGCGCAGCTCGAGTTATGGCGTGAGCGGGGTGTACGCCAATTATCCGAAGATGCGACGGATGGACTTTGAAGAAGGAACACCCTTCAGCGAGGCGGATAATTACACCCACACGCGTGTGGCTTTAATTGGCGCGGATGTGAAAAAGAAATTGTTTTCCGGCCAGAATGCATTTGGGGAGAAGATCAGGCTGGATGGGATCTCTTATCAGATTATCGGGGTACTCAAGCGCGTCATCAACAGCGGCGACGATAATCTGAATGCCCATGTCTACGTTCCGTTCAGCGCGATGAGCGATCTGAGGGACACCTATTACTTGTCTGCGATTGTGATGGAGTACGAAGGCGACCACGAAAAAGTAGTGAAGGCGCTGCGAAACTCGATGGCTTTCCACCACAGCTTCGATCCCAAAGATAAACGAGCGGTTTTTGTCTTTGACGTGTTCGCGGATTTGCTCGACCTGCGAGTGATCACGATGGGAATCAAGATTCTTCTGGGATTCATCGGCCTGTTGACGCTGGGCATCGGGGGAGTGGGATTGATGAACATCATGCTGGTCTCAGTTACGCAGCGCACGCGCGAGATTGGCTTGGAGAAAGCGCTAGGCGCTCATCGCTGGCACATTCTGTTCCAGTTTCTTGCCGAAGCCCTGGCAATTACGGCACTGGGCGGCTTACTCGGAGTAGCGTTCGCATATCTCGTGTCGTGGGCGGTGCCTTCGCTGACGTTATGGAGCGCTTTCCAGGAGAACGCCAGCGAAGGCGATATTCATTTAAAGATCGACACGGCGACGCTCCTTTGGTCGACAGCGATTCTGAGCTTTGTCGGCATTGTCAGCGGGATGCTGCCCGCCATCAAGGCCGCGCGATTGGACCCGATAGAAGCGCTAAGGTACGAGTAGCTTAGGGCCACGAGCGGCTTTGTGTTCGCCGGATTCACGCGACCCCCCAGTTGATGCGGCTGTAGGACGACTACTGCCCCCCTCTGTCAACTTCAAATACAATCTTGTTCGTGAATCAGAACACGCAGGCTCGGCTGGACCGGGTGCTAGCGCAGTTGCAGCTCTATGAGCATCCTCTGCTGGACTTCTCGGCGCGGGCTAAAGGCGATGGAGTGGAAGTCATCATTCAATTCAAGGATTCCGCAATACCGGTGCATACATATTATTTTGAGCTTCATCCCCGCGATTTGGATCATCCTCAATTCGAGTGGACCTTCCAGCGCCAGCTTTACGACGCGCTGCACGATTATCTGATCGAAATGTTCATTCGCACGCCGCAAGACCGGGCGGATCGCCAGCGGAAGGGGTTGTGACCCTGCGCGAGAGAATTCAGCAGGAAATCCACGAGCGCGGGCCGATTCCGTTCTCGCAATATATGGAGATGTGTCTCTACGACCCCGATCTGGGGTATTACTCGCGCGACGTGGAGCGGTTCGGCAAGGCGGGGGATTTTTATACCTCAAGTGACGTTCACGCCGTTTTTGGGAGGCTGCTTGCACGTCAGTTCGAAGAGATATGGCGAGTGCTCGGTTCTCCGGGGCAAATTGAAATTTTAGAGCTTGGCCCGGGACGGGGACTGTTCGCACGCGATTTGCTGGATTGGTCAGAGAAGAAGTTTCCGGGGTTCTTTCGCGCGCTGCACTATTCATTGCTGGAAAAATCCACGGCGTTGCAGCGGCGATTGCAGGCGAATTTGGAGCGGCACTTCATAGCGGGGAAGACGTCGTTATCTCCTGAGGGGTTGAAGCACCATATTTCTCGCGGGCCTTACGGCATGGCCGAAGCCATGCCCTTAGCGAACTTGCCAGCAGCAACGGAAAAGGACGTGACTTCAGTCGTTCCCTCGGGCGACGGTCCGGGAATCTTCTCACGGGAGAGGGCTCTCGCCCGTGAGATACCCGTGATCATTTTTGCCAACGAATTCTTCGATGCCCTCCCGGTCGAGGTTCTCAGCCCGCGCGGTGAACTGCGCATCGGAATAAAAGATGGCCGCTTCGTCGAAACCTGGGCGCCAGCATCCTCTGATGAGATGGAATTCCTTGATCGCTATAGTGTCCAACCTGAAGATGGAGAACGGGTCGAAGTGCCCTTACTGGCGCAACGCTATATGGCAAAGATGGGGACCGCGCTAACGCAGGGGATCATCATCGTCGTCGATTATGGCTACACGCGCGAGGAGACGCTCGCGGGACGGCATCGCGGGACCTTGATGGCGTTCCGCCAACACTCGGTGAGCGCCAGCCCTTACGAAGCTCCCGGCGATCAGGACATCACCGCTCACGTGAACTTTACTGCGCTGACGGCGGCTGCGGAACAAGATGGCATGCAAGTGCAGCCGCTGCTCACGCAATCACAATTTCTGATGGGAATCGGCGAGCAAAATCAGTTCGCAGACGCTTTCGAAGACTGCAGATTGCTGCAGGAGACGGCCAAAGTTGCGCTGCAGCTCAAGCATCTGGTGACTCCAGCGGGAATGGGCGAGGCCTTCCACGTGCTGGTTTGCAGCAAGGGCATCGATCCAGCCAAAGTTGTGGGGCTTAGCGGGCTGAGTTTCAGCAAGTGCCGGATCTAATCTCATCATCCCTTCGTCCAGTCTTCCGCTCCTCCGTGCTAACCGGCGGCTTCAGCATTCGTCTAAACGCTCGTTTTGTGTGACCTAATCTCAGGGGATCGATAAACATTTCGAAATGGGAGGTCTGCTTCCGTGCACAAACACTTCAGACGTGTTCTGTTGTTATTCCAAACCGTCGCCGTGCTCACCCAGCTTGCTCATGCACAATCGACCATTCTCGATTTGCCGCGGCAAAGCCAGCACGCGGTTGTGACTCAGCGAATTGGCATAACCGATATCACAGTCAACTACCATCGCCCCTTGGTGAATAGCAGAAAAATCTGGGGCAGCATAGTCCCGTATGGACAAGTGTGGCGTGCCGGGGCCAACGAGAATACAACGATCACATTCACCGATCCGGTTACCGTCGAGGGCAAGCCGCTGCCCAAGGGAACCTATGGTCTGCACATGATCCCAGGCGAGAAAGATTGGACGGTCATCTTCTCCAAAAATTCCACTTCCTGGGGGAGCTTTACTTACGATGAGAAAGAAGATGCTCTGCGCGTGACAGTAAAGCCCCAGCCCACTGAGCTCCACGAAGCCCTCGCCTACGATTTTGATGATGTCAAGCCGGATTCCACGATTGTTACGCTGCGATGGGAGAAGGTAGCCGTTCCATTCAAAGTCGGCGTGAATACGAATGAGATCGTGCAAGCCAGCCTGCATAACCAGCTTCGCGGCTTGGCGCAGTACACCTGGTTTGGATGGGATGACGCTGCGACCTATCTGGTCACCAACAAACTAAATATGGAAGATGCCCTGAAGTACGAAGACCAGTCAATTCAGAACGAAGAACGGTTCGACAATCTCATTACCAAATCGCAAGCTCTCGAAGCGCTGGGACGGAAGGACGATGCCTCAGCCACGCGGAACAAAGCTATCAGCATGGCAAACGCAATTCAGCTCCATGGCTACGGGCGTCAGCTTCAGACTCAAGGACAACAGGCGCAGGCATTCGAAATCTTCCAGATGAACATCAAGAAAAATCCCGACCACTGGATTATTCACAACGAATCTGCGCGCATAGCATGCGCCAAAGGAGACTTCGACAACGCCGTGAAAGAAATGAAGCTCTCGGCTGGCGGCGCTCCGGCGCAAACTAAGCCATTCCTGGACACATTGGTCAGGCGGTTGGAAGCGAAGGAAGATATAAACAAGTGATGTCCGGTAGCGCCGGCGGACGCGCGGGCTGTTAGGCGGGCGTCGGCGCCCGTCTCGCTTCAACCGCTGAAGTAGTTTGGAACTGGGGGTCGATCAGCCAACGAACCTCAAGCCTCTATGGCATCCTGTTCCGGATATTCGTAGACGCCGCGTCGAGATTTGCGCCCGAGGCGCCCAGCCTTAACGTACTGCACCAAAAGCGGTGCAGGACGATATTTCTCTCCAAACGTCTTGTGCAGATAATCGAGGATGTGCAAGCGCGTATCAAGGCCGACCAGATCGACGAGCTCAAACGGCCCCATGGGGTGGTTCAAGCCTAACTTTAAAGCTTTATCGATATCTCCCGCAGAAGCAATCCCTTCCTGCAGCATGTAGAATGCTTCGTTTCCGATCATCGCATTAATGCGGCTGGTGATGAAACCGGGAGATTCCTTAATTGCAACGACTTCTTTCCCCATGCGCCTACCGACTTCGACAGCGGTCGCCAGCGTGTCGTCGTCCGTCTCGAGCGCGCGAACGATTTCAAGCAACTTCATTTTGTGGACGGGATTGAAAAAGTGCATGCCCAAGCATTTCTCCGCGCGATACGTAACGCTGGCGATCTCCGTGATGCTGAGGGAAGATGTGTTGGACGCGAGGATTGTGCCCGGACGGCAGATTTTATCGAGCAGAGTGAAAATCTCGATCTTCGATTCCATCTCCTCGGGAACGGCCTCGATCACAAGATCAGCTTCGCGCGCGGCTTCTTCGACCGAGGCTGCATATTCGATCCGGGAGAAAGTCGCGTCCGCTACGCCCACGGAAACCTTACCAAGTTCGACCGCTTTATCGAGCTGAGAGCGAATCTCGCTCTCCGCCTTGCGCAGCGCATTGGGAAGAAGATCTTCAAGAACCGTGCGGTACCCGCCGAGTGCGGCCACATAAGCGATGCCACGCCCCATGGTTCCGGCGCCAATTACGGCGACCGTTTTCACTTCGGCCACTACTGAACTCCCTTTTCCAGTTGACTCAGAACGGCGGTGAAATTGGAGGTGGCGCTACGCATGTGTTCGGCGAGCTTCTTGCGCTCGTCAGCGTCCATCATGGGAATGGTAGCGCTGATGCGACGTAGGGTGGTGGTAATGTCATCGACATAATTGATAAGACGAATGAGTTCTCCAGTCGCTGCCATGAACGCTCCTTAACAAGAAATTAACAATCGAATGCAGCCGAATAGGAAGGCCGCAGCTTACGAGGTCATACTCATATTCTCAACGCTGCCAACTATTTAGTAAAGCGCAAGGCGACATCGCGCGGAACAAGCTGAAGTTGTGATCCACGCTATAAATGTTTTTTGTTTGCTTTCGGCCACTCTAGTGAATCTAATCTGGATATGACTGATAAAGTTTTGAAACGCTACATTTTTGCGAGCGATTTCGATCAGACGCTCACGTTTAATGATTCCGGATATGTATTGAGTGAGCTGGTTGGGATTCCCACGGCTGAATTCGAGCGCAAAGCGAAGGGGATGGCAAGGCTCAATTTGGTGCAGCAGGGAGCGGAACTTGCCTACCTGCTTCTGCATGATCCTGAGTTTCGCAGCCGCGTGCGCCGCGAACATCTCTATGAGGTCGGGAAAATTATCCGGTTGAAGGAAAATATCGAACTTCTCTCCAAGATTCTTGAGGGCGGGATCGAAGGCTATCAGTTCGACTTCTATGTTTTGTCTGCGGCCCCGGTGGAAGTTATTCAGTCAGCGCTGGAGGGAATGCTCCCCGCCGATCATATTTACGGAACAGAATTCCGTTACAACACGGAGGGCGGGATCGACAGCGTGATTCGTGCCACGGCCGGCTACGGTAAGGTTGCCGTACTGGACCGCTTGCAAGCCAAACTGCAGGTTGGGCCCGATCAAATTGTTTACACCGGCGACGGCAGCTCCGATGTTCACGTAATGCTGCACGTGAACGTGCGGGACGGCTTTACGATCGCCGTCTCCGAGGCCAAGCATGTAGCCCACGTGGCCAAGCGAACCGTGCTGAGCACCAATGCTTTGGCCGTGCTGGCGCCCATTCTTGAAGATATCGTGGGCTGGGATCGTCTTCGCATTCGCGAGTTCTTCGAAGCCTACGGACTGCTGGTGCAGGAGTGGGACCGTGTGCGCACAGACTGGCTCACGTTGCGTTCGGCGGATTTCGAGAGCGATGACGCGACTGCCGGTATACTCAAGTCTCCTCAGGATCTCGCGCTGCCATGATGATCCTGAGCTAGACTTTCTCAATGCTCCGTGACAAGAATCTGATTCCGCTTTCGCGTCAGCATCAGCACGCGCTGGTACTGTGCGTGCGATTGGATCGCGCGATTCAATCCGGCGAGGTCGATGCCGATGCCTGGCAAGCGGAGATTCAGCAGATTTTCGAGCAGGAGGTTGCAGCTCACTTCGAAGCCGAGGAGCTTGAACTCTTCCCTGCTGCCGCCCGCCTTTCTGAGCTGCGGGCGTTAGTCGAGGAACTTTTGGCGGAGCACAAACGCTTGCGAGATTTTGTTGCTTCTGCTGCAAAACGTCAGCTGGCTCCATCGGATTTAAAGATTTTTGCCGATACGCTCTCCGCGCACATCCGCAAGGAAGAACGGCAGTTGTTCGAGCAACTGCAGCAGAAGGTGAGCGCGGATCAACTCGCTGTGCTCGGCAAGGCACTTGAAGCGGTGCTGGCCAATTCCTCTCAAGCGTGCATCGTTCCGTCCGAAGCAACGCGTCTGCGTCCGAAGACTTCAGGCAAGTGATCGCGCCTGAATCCGCACGGCTTCTGAGTTCATCTAGCTTTTATGAGTCAGGACAGTGCAGTTGTTTTCCCTGCCAAGCACCCGATCCAGGTGGGGTGGGCGATTCGACCTTGCTCGATGCCTACTCGGCTGCCGTAATCAGCGCGTCGGAAAAAATCAGTCCG
Source organism: Acidobacteriota bacterium (assembly GCA_003225455.1). Lineage (GTDB taxonomy): Bacteria > Acidobacteriota > Terriglobia > Terriglobales > Acidobacteriaceae > QIAB01. Next base: position 44,454 of record QIAB01000074.1, on the reverse strand, counting down.
TCAGTTGTCAAGATTGATGTCGCCCAAGCTGGCAGAAGCCGCGCAGGCTAGCCGCGTGAGCGCCAGGGCGGGGGCTCGGGCTTTGTATTCACTCCCGACGGATTGATTCTTACCAACAGCCACGTGGTGCATGACGCCAGGCGGATTCAGGTTTCCTTTTCCGATGGCGGCCGCTTCCCGGCACACACCATCGGCGACGACCCAGCCACCGATCTAGCCGTGATTCGAATCGATGCGCCAGCGCTGGTCGCCGCTCCCCTGGGCGATTCGCAGAAGCTGCGGGTTGGGCAATTGGCGATTGCCATCGGAAACCCCTACGGCTTTCAGTACACTGTCACGGCCGGTGTTGTAAGCGCGCTGGGAAGATCACTACGTTCGTACTCCGGAAGACTGATTGACGACGTTATCCAGACCGATGCTTCGTTGAATCCGGGCAACTCCGGTGGGCCGCTTGTCACGTCTGATGGGCACGTAGTTGGCGTAAACACTGCGACCATCATGGGCGCGCAGGGATTGTGCTTTGCGATTGGGATCAACACGGCAAAGTTCGTTGCGGGACGCCTGCTGCAAGATGGGCGCATTCGCCGCGCGTACATCGGAGTCGAAGCGCAAACCGCTCCGCTGCACCGCCGCCTGGTGCGTTTCTATGACCTGCAGCAAAAGAGCGGCGTGATCGTAGCCGCAGTGACGCCCGACAGCCCCGCGCAGCGCGCGGGGTTACGCGAAGGCGACGTAATCATTTCGTTCGATGGTAAGCCGGTCGCTGGAGTTGACGATCTGCATCGCCTGCTCACCGATGCGCGCGTGGGCGTGAGTAGCGCGCTGATTGTGCTGAGATGGACGGAGAAGTTGGAGTTGAAAGTGGTACCGGAGGAAGTCCAGAGTAACTGAGTGTGCTTGGCGCGAGCCCTGCCTGCGGAAGGCTCTGCCTGCCTCGACTGGTGTCATCCCGAGATCCCGCGCTTTTAACCAGCGGCGAGGGATATTGTGTGGCTTGCTGGTAACAAATAATTATGCTGCACGAGGGCTGCGCTATCGATTCCCTGAATGTTCGGTTCAACCCCCAAGAACTAAGGCCATGAGGTTTGCTCACATGTTGGCACTCTGCGCGTCCAATCGCAGGAGGCGGCGATGCCTGATCGGCGGCAATCAGACTCGACAAGCCGGTGGACTAGCCAACCTGCAACTTGCGATGCGTCCCGCCAGCAATCTTGCTTTCCTCACATGACTCTCGTGCAGACCGTGGTTGTGCTCTTAATCCTGACGCAACTCTGCGCGTCCCAGACTTTATTTGAGGTCCGCAATCCCAAACATCAGAAGTGGCCGGAAACCGAAGCCAATCGCATTTATATGTCCACAGCCCGCGCCATCGCAGCGGAATTCAGATTGCCCCAGCCGATTTACGCGCGCTTCACACTGATACTGGGCACGGATGAAAATTCAGCCGACATAAACGCGAGAGAGCTGCGCCTCAAGAAATGGGACACGTACTTTTATGCGGAGGGTGTACTCCGCTTGACCTTCGATCAAATGCTGTCATCAGAGGCGAAGATGCGGCTGGCGCGGCGGGCGGTGGCGGAGTCGGAAGCAACAGTGAACGTGGATCAGGCGCGCATTGCGTCCACTCCCAGCCCGCCGTCAGATCCGAGTCCATGGCCACCAAGCCCTGTACATGGATGGGCGCCTTATCCGAGGCATTGGGAATGAGTTCGGTTGCTACTTGATTCTATTTGACAGCAGCCAGTTCATACAGATATTCGACGTGGGAGCGCACTGCGCCATCAATTCCCTGCACATTCGGATTCATGGATTCGATCACGTAATACTCATCCGGAGCATGCGCGCCGCTGCCGTGGCCCATACCGAAGTGCCCGGCAGCAAGATGCAATGGATCCCCGGTAAAGACGTATCCAGGCCACGATCCCGCGCTGCGTGGAAGAATGATGGGGTCAATTCCTTTCTGATGGTACACAGCAATTTGTGCGCGGATGAGCGGCGCGTCGGCCGACGTGCTGTTCGGATCGTAGCCGCCCGTCATGTTCACTTCGATATCGCCAAAGCCGTGCTTCGCAAGATGTGCTTTCAACGCGGCGAGAGCTTCGTCAGCCTTCATATCGGGCACCAGCCGCAGATCGAGCTTTGCGACAGCGCGATGTGGGAGAATTGTCTTGCCGCCTGGTCCGGTGTAGCCACCGACCAGGCCTTCAATGTTCACGGTTGGCCGCGATTGCAAGAGGTCCAGAGCTTGCTCGTAATTCACGTCGTGAACCCAATGATCGGCGCTGAGCTGTTTCTTGGCGACGTTCTCATCAAGGCGGCGCGCGGCCTCAGCAATCATCTTCTTCTCTTCGGCTGACAACGGACGTGCTTTGTCGGCGAAGCCTTCGATCGCGGGCGTATTGCCATCGGGCGAGACGAGGGTCACAAGAGCTTCGACTAAGTGCCACGCCGGGCTGTCAAGCATGGCTTTGGTACTGGAGTGAACGTCTTTGCGCGGACCGCGTCCCCACTTTTCGCCGCTCGAAACCAGTTCGCACTCGATCACGCCTTTGGCGCCGAGTGTCATCGTCACTTTGCCGTCGAGATCCTGCTCGGCCGAGGGCATGTAAATTCCGTTGCATTTTCGCAGCGCTGCTAGCACTTCGGAGCGGCGCACAATCTGGGGAAAATGCGGAGATCCAATTTCTTCTTCGCCTTCCGCGACCAACACCAAATTGACAGGCAACTTGCGGCCTGCCCCACGAATAGCGTGCAGCGCCGCTAAAAATGCCGCTTCCGGACCTTTCTGATTCACGGCGCCTCGGCCCACGACGCATTTGCCGAGGCCGGGCTTATCAACCAGCGCCGCCTCAAATGGCGGCGACGACCACTCCGCCGGATCGGCCTGCTTCACGTCATACATGAAGTACATGCCGATGCTGCGCGACGCGCCGGCATCGAGCATGGCAAAAATGCCGGGCTGGCCGTCGGTGGGAATTTTCGTGACCTCGCCGAATCCGGCATCGCGCAGCATGCGCATGGTAAGGTCGCAGCCTTCGTCCATGCCGCGCTTCTCGGCGGCAATCGAGGGCTGGCGAATCCACTGCTGCAAGCGCTGCACCGATTCGCCATGTCGCTTCTCGATTTCTTTCTGGATGGTGGTGAGGTCGGGGCTGGAGGTTTCAGCGAGTGAGTTGTGGGAAAAAGCAAGCGATGCAGCCCCGGCAGCGGCGCTTTGGAGAAAGGTTCGACGGTTCATGGGAGGGCAGGATAACGGGAAGTGGCGGGAGATGTAAAGGCTGAAAGATACCGCGACTCACTAGGTCGGGAGATGTCCTTGCCCTGATGAATAATTCGATTTCGGCGATGCTCGGCGCTGCCGAGAATCTAGTTTGAGGCCCACGTCTGGCAAAACCGGCCAGACATGGGCACCCACAATCGTCCCGGGGGGAATCTCACACGCGAGCTACGCGCCTCCCTGGCATGCCTTGCGAGAACGAAGAAACTGCGGCTTCTTCGGATTCATGAATTTGGAATAAAGTATTCAATCTGGTTATGTGCAAAACCTTCAGGATCTCGCCGGTAACATTGCACAGCTTCACGTCACCACCACACCGGCGTGCACTGGTCAGCAGACGGGCGAGCGTTCCCATGCCAGTGCTGTCGATGAATGCCACGCTGCCCAGGTGCAGAACGATATCCCGGCAATCCGGCAAGAGCGTGCTGACGTGCCTGCGTAAGCCGTCGGCTTCGGCGCCGGTGACGATGCGCCCGCTGCAACGGATAATAGTAACGCTCCCAACTGCGCATGCGGTCAATGATAGCGGCACTGAGTTTCCTCGCAGCTTTGGCGTCAGCCTAGTGTGGCGTCGCGCAATTTCGCGGTATAAATTCCAAGGCCAATTGTGACCTGCCGCGAGTTCACCTCAGCGGCGAAAGCCGTCATTCCTGTTGGCGGAACTTACGGCGCGCCTGAAGGCGCGCCCTTTCAAATCGTTTCTAACCTATGGCGCGAAGACTTGGGACACGACACTAGGTTCCGGGAACTATAGCCAAGTTGGTCAAGGGATTCAACTATTCGGGCTATTGCGAAAGACTTCAGCCCGCACGAGCGAGGACGCTCGCGCCTACATCGACAATTCGGGGGCGAGGGCACCCTCCCCACCGGTGTCATTGCGCTCCCCTGCTCTGTGTGTTAGCTTCAACAAACGGAAGGGCTACTTGCAGGCGACGATTCCTGCCGGGCTGGATCGCAAAGAAGCGGAAGCTTACGGGCGTCTTGATCCGGCGCGGCTCCCAAAGCACATCGCAATCATTATGGACGGCAATGGACGATGGGCGCGCCGGCGGCATTTGCCACGCGTGGCTGGCCATCGCGCCGGAGTCGCGTCCGTGCGTTCGACCGTAGAGACCGCGGCGCGCATCGGCATCCCCGCGCTTACCTTGTACGCGTTCTCAGAAGAGAACTGGAAGAAGCGTCCCAAAAGCGAAGTGGATTTCCTCATGGGGCTGTTGTGCCGGTATCTGAAGCAGGAACTGCCGACCCTGAATAAGAACAATATTCGCTTGGAGTACATCGGCCGCCAGCATGAGCTGCCGCCGGCAGTGCAGGAAAAAATGCAATGGGCGCGCGAGGCCACAGCGCGCAACACTGGCATGGTTCTGACGCTGGCATTGAATTACAGCGCGCGTACGGAGTTAGTTGATGCGTTTCGCGCGATGGTCGATGCCGCCGCGCGCAATGGCGGGCTGGATCATCTGAGCATTGATGAAGATTCGGTCTCCCGTCATTTGTATACGCGGCATTTGCCTGATCCTGATCTGGTGATTCGCACCAGCGGTGAGATGCGGCTGAGCAATTTTCTGCTGTGGCAACTTGCGTACGCGGAGATTCATGTTACGCCGACGCTATGGCCCGAGTTTCGCGGTGCGCATCTACTGGAAGCAATCTCGGATTACCAGAAGCGCGAGCGGCGGTATGGGGGGCTGGCAGAAAGCGCGGCGAAGACGGCTCGAAGTTAATTCGTTTGCCCTGACTGTTCCTTCGTGTCCTTAGTCGTTGACAATTCAAGTTAACCACGAAGGGACACGAAGGATTCCAAGGTCTCTTGAACCTTCTCAAGCGAGTCCTGACCGCAGTCATCTTAATTCCTATTGTTCTGCTACTCGTGCTGCGGGCGCCAGTTCCGGCGGTGGCCGCTGTGGCAGCGCTGGTGGCGCTGCTGGCGGTGCAGGAGCTGCTCAAACTGGCCGAAGCCTACGGCATCATTGCGATTCAGTGGCCAACGTACATTTTTGTGGCTGCGCTTTTTTTGCTGCTTGCGTTGAATGCAGGCGGCGGGAAGCCTCTACTTTCGACCGCGATCTTCGTCTACACCGCAGGTTTTGCCGCGGCGCTCTCCCCGTTCTTCTTCGCTGCGATTGGTATGCGGCGTTCTGATTTAAAGAGTGCATTTCCTTCGGCATTGGCTTCAACTTTCGCATTCGCATATATCGCTCTGCCCATGGCGATGCTGGTGCAAACCCGCCAGCAGTGGGCGGGAGCCTACTGGGTGCTCTATGTTTTGCTGGTGGTTTGGGCGGGAGACATTTTCGCGTATTTCGTTGGCCGTTCGGTGGGCCGCAATCTTATGTCGCCGCGCATTAGTCCCAAGAAAACCTGGGAAGGCGCATTGGCTTCGCTCACGGCGAGTTCGATTGTGGGAATTTTGCTTTACAAGTACGCTCTGTCCATCAGCTCTGCACTTCTAAATGCGCATCTAATTGAGAGGAGAGATGGGCTGTTCGCGCTCGAAAAGCAGCCGCTGTGGCCGATTTTGCTGCTTTCGGCGGCGATCAACATCGCCGCGCAGCTCGGTGATCTGGTGGAATCGCTGATCAAGCGCGGTGCTGGAGCGAAGGATTCAGGGACACTTCTGCCCGGCCACGGAGGCATGCTTGACAGAATTGATGCCCTGCTCTTTGCCGCGCCGGTGCTGTGGTACTATGCAAGCTGGCGCGTGATGCAGTAGCCTGATCTCCCCTGAGCCGCGTTAACGGCGCCTTCCCGCTGATGAAGCGAATCGCAATTTTAGGATCGACTGGCTCGATCGGCCGCAGCACTTTGAGCGTGGTCGAATCGTATCCTGACCGCTTCGAGATGGTTTCCCTTGCTGTCGGCAAAAATATTGAAGCCGCTCTGGATCAAGCGAAACGATGGAAGCCGCGGGTAATCTCAGTCAGTTCCGAAGCAGATGCGGAAAAACTTCGTCGAGAACTCAAAGCCGCAGGGCTGACAGAAGTTGAGGTCGCGCAAGGTCCTTCCGGCGCAGTTCGCGTGGCCACCCATCCCGAAGCAGATTTTGTGGTCAGCGCGATTGTAGGAGTCGCTGGCCCTTGCCAATAAGGAATGCCTGGTCGCGGCCGGAGAGTTGATCACCGCCGAAGCGCGCCGCCAAGGCAAGCAACTGCTCCCGATCGACAGTGAACACAATGCAGTTCACCAGTGCCTGCGCGGCGGCAGAATCGAAGAAGTCGAGCGCATCTGGCTGACCGCCTCGGGAGGTCCGTTCCTCAACACACCGAAGTCTCAGTTCGGCTCAATTACCGTCACCCAGGCACTAAGGCATCCCACGTGGAAGATGGGGCAGCGGATCACGATCGACTCGGCCACCCTGATGAACAAAGGGTTCGAAGTCATTGAGGCGTGCCGTTTGTTTAACTTGCCACCGGGCAAAATTCAGGTCATGGTTCATCCACAGTCTACGATTCATTCCATGGTGGAATTTGTGGATGGCAGCATACTTGCTCAATTTTCCGTGACCGATATGCGCCTGCCGATTCTGTATGCGCTCACCTATCCGGAGCGGATTGCCTCCGATATGCACTTCCCGGTCATGAACTTACGGCATCTCGAATTCCTGCCTCCGGACATGGAAAAATTCTCTTGTTTGCGCCTGGCCTATGAAGCCGCCGAGGCCGGGGGCGCTAAAACGGTCGCACTCAATGCGGCCGATGAAGTGGCAGTGGCAGCGTTTCTGGACAACTCGATCGGTTTTGACGATATCCCCCACATAATCGAAGCCGTTCTCAGTGAAACGGAGAGCGGGAAATTGGAATCTATTAAGAAGGTGCTGGAAGCGGATTCCACAGCGCGCCGGCGTGCCCGCGAAAAAGTGGTTCAGTTGGCCGGGTCCGCTGCGGTTGGGCCGGCTTCGGCCAGTTAAGAAGGGATAACAATTATTTATGTCGGGATTCCTTACTGCTGTGATTTCCGTGGCCGTGATTCTGGGTTTCATGATTCTGATTCACGAATTTGGCCACTATGCTGCCGCTAAGCTTTTGGGCGTGCGGGTGGAAGTTTTCTCCATCGGATTTGGCAGACGACTATTGGGTTTTCGCCATGGCGAAACCGACTATCGCATAGCTGCAATCCCGCTCGGCGGCTACGTAAAGATGAGCGGTGAGAATCCGATGGATGAGCGCACCGGCGACTCGCGCGAGTTCCTGTCGCATCCGCGCTGGCATCGCTTCATCATCGCGATTGCAGGTCCGGCGATGAACATTTTGCTCGCCATTGGGCTGCTCACAGTCGTGTACATGGTGCACTACGAAACTCCCGTATTTTTGGACAAGCCCGCTGTGATCTCGTGGGTCAAGCAGGATTCTCCTGCGGCTAAAGCTGGATTGCGTCCGCGAGATCGCATTATCCGGATTGACGGAGTTGAGAATCCCACATGGGAGCAGGTTTATCTCAAGGTGATGCTCAGCCCCAACCAGCCGCTGGATATCACCGTGCTGCGTGATGGAAAAGATATTGAGAAACAAATCGTGCCGGTCGCGGTAACTAGCAACCAAGTGGGATCTGCGGGATGGTATGCAGACGAATCGGTGATAGTCGGCAATCTTGAACCGAAGATGCCGGCGGCGAAAGCCGGTATTAAAGAAGGCGACAAAGTAGTCGCAATGGATGGCAAACCGCTGCCGTCCATCGACACCATGATTGAGCGCCTGCAGGAGAGCAAAGACAAGCCCGTGCAGCTCACGGTTCGGCGCGATGGCAAGACGCTCGACTTCACGGTTCAACCTGTGCTGGCGAACGCGGGACCTGACAGCCCGACTGAGAAGCGCTACCGCATTGGATTCCAGAACGCGCCGGAGACGAAGGTCAGCAAGTTGTCGTTTTCCGATGCTTTCAACCGTTCGCTCGAGGAAAACAAAAAAGGGTCGGTGCTGATTCTGCAGCTCGTCGAAAAACTAGTCGAACGCAAGATATCGATGCGCACCATCTCCGGCCCAATCGGAATCGCCCAGCAAGCCGGGGAAGCTGCGCAAGAGAAAGGCTGGATCCCGTTGTTGGCTCTGACCTCGGCGATCAGCCTCAATTTGGGTATTTTCAATCTGCTGCCCATTCCCATACTCGATGGTGGCGTGATTCTTCTACTGTTTGTCGAAAGTATTATTCGACGCGACATCAGCCTGCAGATCAAAGAGAGAATCTATCAGGCGGCGTTTGTCTTTCTCGTCTTGTTCGCGGTAATGGTGATCTACAACGATCTCGCGAAGACGTTACCGGGAGTGATGCAGAGACTGCCATAGCTCGGCCTCGTGGACAATTAGGCATTCACGCCAGCAAGCGGGTTGATGACGCGAATTGTTCCATACCTTTGCCCTGCTGCTAGATCTTCGCTGTACAGAACTGTGGCGCCGGAAGTTAGCGCTGACTGCACTATGAGTGCGTCCCAGAAAGAGATCTTGTGGCGTTGCTCAATTTCCAAGGCTTCAATCACTGAATCGGTTGTGTTCACCACAATTTCCCAGCTCAAATAATCCTGAATCAACCTACGTACCTCATCAGCCACCAACGCCGGCTGGATTTTACGGCGTAGGTTTACGCAGAGTTCCTGTAGTACCTGTGTGCTCAACACTCCCTGGCCAGAGTTCCAGAGTTGCTCGATCAAGCTCTGGGCACGCTTGTGCTTTACTCCGGCAGACCGATCGTGAGCGTAAACAAGAATGTTGGTATCTACGAACCGTTTATCGCTCATGCAACTCGTCTCGCGAACGCGGAGGTCTCCAGTTCAAATCGAAGCCGCGGTGCAGCCTGGCCAGCGCGCGTTTACGCGCTCGATCATAGGCCTTTCGTCCGCGAACGATATCTTCCAAACGATCGGCGAGTAATCGGCTTACCGAGGTTCCCCGCTCAGCCGCAAGCACCCGAACTTCGCGCAAGAGCTCAGCATCTAATTTCAATGTAATGTTCGCCTTCATATGTCGCACGTAGATATGTGCAGCACAATTTTACGTGCTAAAGGGGGAAAAGCGCAAACGAGGAACAGATGACGAGAAGTTACGGTGGTCGTTTGAAAAAACAAATTGCATCACCGCTGAATCCTTGTTTTAAACCAAACACGAAAATGCAGGACGCTGAGGCAGCCATCTCCGATGCGATCAACCGTCTCTCAGGGCGCTGGAGAGCTGCGAATCTACATCCCTTGCTTGTTTTTAGGGTCAGCCAGAAACTAATTCTGGCACCATGACTGACGGCGCGGCTCAGGATACATGCTAAACTAAAGATTCTACATGGCTAATATTCATCGCAGAAAGACCGTTACAGCTTCGATCGGAGGAGTACGAGTCGGGTCCGATGCACCGGTTGTGGTGCAATCGATGACGAACACTGACACTGCCGATGTCGCCTCGACCGTGGAGCAGGTGGCCGCTCTGGCGCGGGCAGGATCTGAGTTGGTGCGCGTCACCGTGAATAACGAAGAAGCCGCAGCAGCCGTGGCGCCTATCGTCGACGAACTCGAACAACATGGTATGCGCGTGCCCATCATTGGCGACTTCCATTACAACGGACACATTCTGCTCAAGAAATATCCCGAGTGCGCGCGGGCGCTCGCTAAATATCGTATTAATCCTGGCAATGTAAGCGTTGGAAGAAAGGACGACTCCAATTTTCGCACGATGGTTGAAGTTGCGGTCGAGAATCAAAAGCCCGTGCGGATTGGGGTGAATTGGGGATCGCTGGATCAGGCTCTGCTGACTCGCATGATGGATGAGAACTCGAAGTTGCCGGATCCGAAAGATGCCCGCGAAGTCACGATGGAAGCGATGGTCGTCAGCGCATTGAATTCAGCAGCACTGGCCGAGAAATACGGCTTGCGGCCTGATCAGATCATTTTGAGCGCCAAGGTCAGCGGCGTGCAGGACTTGATTGATGTTTACCGCTCGCTCGCGGCACGCTGTTCTTACCCACTGCATCTCGGATTGACTGAAGCAGGCATGGGCGCAAAAGGAATCGTGGCCTCCAGCGCGGCCCTGGGCGTGCTGCTGCAGGAAGGAATCGGCGATACGATTCGCGTTTCGCTGACGCCAGCTCCGGGCGGCGACCGCACCGAAGAGGTTCGCGTTGCGCAGCAAATTCTGCAATCGCTCGGCATCCGCAGCTTCACCCCGCAGGTCACCGCTTGCCCAGGTTGCGGACGCACCACCAGCACCTTCTTCCAGGAAATGGCCCAGCAGATTCAGTCTTATCTGCGCGAGCAGATGCCGGTTTGGAAGAGCCGATATAGCGGCGTAGAAGAGATGAAGGTTGCCGTGATGGGATGCGTCGTAAATGGCCCGGGCGAATCGAAACATGCCAATTTGGGAATTTCGCTGCCGGGAACATTTGAAGAACCCAAAGCTCCCGTCTATGTTGATGGCCGTCTGTTCACAACTCTCAGGGGCGATCGAATTGTGGCGGAGTTCATCAGGATTCTGGAAAACTATGTCGAGTCTCACTACGCCGATGTAGATGCAGGCGTCCCCGCCCGTGCGATGTAGGCGCGAGCGTCCTCGCTCGTGCATTCACGCAAGCAGCGGCAGATCAGAGCTTGACGTTGATTCGAACATTGGATCCGCAATCTTCTTCAGGTCCGGATAGTGCGTCAGGAGCGGCTCCGGGGCCTGCACGCGGGTTCCCGTGAGCATGTATTTGATTTGCAGCGCATTTACGCCGCTTTTCGCCTCGAAATGGTTGTTGGCGACAACGTACGTGACCTCAGCTTTGTGCGCGATGTGTTCGATCTTCTCCTTCCAGCCGCTCAACTCCGCCTCGCTGTACAGATAGTTGTAGCGATCATGAGGCTTTTCCGCCTCGAACCATTGATCGTAATTGCGTCCGTGTAGCCGCACATAGCCGAGCGGCGAAGTCACGTGCTCAGTCGCTCCCATCGAGCGACCGATGAGTGGCTGATCGATGTTGCAGAAGGCAACGTTTCGTTGCGTGAAGTAATCGATGGTCTCGGGATTATTCCAGCTATCGTGCCGCACCTCTACAACCCGGGGGTATTCGATGAACTGCCGCGCCAATTGCTCTACGTACTCGCGGTTCAACGAAGTGTTCTTGAACGAAACCGGAAACTGGATAAGCAGAGCGCCGAGTTTCCCTTCGCCGGCTAATGCCTCCAGCCCTTCTCGAGCAAGTCGCTCATCCTCGTCATTCGGCCGAATGCTCGCGGCAGACGTAGGCTCCATGACCGCTAGCGGATTGTGCGTGAACGAGCGATGCAGCTTGGCGGTGAACATGAATTTCGGATTCACCGCTGTGGCGCGGTGTACCCAAAGTTTGGCGATGTGCGGCTTGATATGTCCGTAAAAAGAAGTATTAATCTCCACGACGTCGAAGCATTGCGCCAACAGATCAAGTGGATGCTGTTTGCGATGCTGCATCCCGGCAGGATAGAAAATGCCCTCCCAGTCTTTGTATGACCAGCCAGCCGTGCCGACTCGGATTTGTGGAGAGGATTCCATCGATTCGAAGGAGGAAGGGGCGCCGCAAGCAGGTTAGCACAGTCGCTGGGGTTGCGGCGGATGCTGCGGCACGCACGAGGACGCGCGCCTACATCGATCTTAATAGAACATTAGCGCCACCCAATAGACGCCGTTGGGGTAGCTCGTGGTCTTCGCATAGCAGCTTCCAACCGCGAATGCGCTGATGTTGCGATCGCCTATGGCTCGAGGCGCACTTGACGGCAAATTCTGCGGCTGGTTACTCGTGTAGCGGAGAAGATAGCGACTCTGCGCCATGTCCCGTGACATCGGCGTGATGAGTGAGTTTGCTCGTGCCATCGAGCAAGCTGCTGCTTGTGCGGCGCTGCTGTTCAGTCGTAGCAAACTTGAACGTCTCTGCTGCTGACGCTTCTGCGTCACGCTGGCTGCAACCAGGTCCTCGGAAGTCTGCGCTGAATACGTCTCTCTTCCCTCTCCGAAATCCTGCGTAACAAAGAGCAAGTAACCATTTCGCACGACGCCAAAGCCAGCCACATTGAATGAAGGGTTCAAGAGATTTTCCCGATGCGGCGCCGAGCGCATCAGACTGGCATAGATCTGATCCACGGTAGCGGCGGTTGCGACATTCTCCCCGCCACGCTCCAGATGCAGATTGGTGCTGGTAGCCAGACGCTGCGCCAGAGGAGCTTCCCCGGGAAGCTGGTGTGAAAGCTGCTGCCGTTCAGCAATTGCAGCGGCGTGCTCCCGTGCCGCTTCGGTCAATCCATCGTCTGGATGCAGCGGCGCCAATCCCGCTTGAACTCGCGCCTGATTGGCCAGATCAAGAAGTTTCTGTTCGGCCGCGGAATCGTAGGTCAAGGGAGATGACACAGGCGCAGCGGCGAAAACGGACGGCGGCCAGGGCAAAAAGAGAACAGCCAGAGAAGCTAGCAGGACGAAGGGCATAAGTTTTGCAGCGACGCTATCCTCGAAAACGCGCTTCCAGAGCGCCTTCCAGAGGCAGCACCGAACAAAGCAACAATTCCGCTTTGTTTCCACAAGCCTAGCTTCTAGAATCATGCCGAGCACCTTACGATGGGGACGTTACTGCTGGGCATAGTCGTCGTTTTGAACCTGATACTTCTGGTACTCCTTCTCGTATTTATCCGCCGCATTACATCCTCCTCTCAAACGGCTGATCTGCAAGCACTTGCGAAAGAGTCAGTAGCTCTGCGCGAGTGCCTCTCCCACAAGTTCAGTGCCGCTACTGCCGATATGGCCATGCGGCTGGAAAGCACCAAAGGGGATCTTCGGCAGGAAGTAACCGATAGATTAGGGCAAGGATTTAAAGAGATCAACTCCGTGGAGGCTCAACTGGCTGGTGGGCGGCGCGAACAAACTCACGACCTGCGCGAAGCCCGAGCCGAACTGACCAACTCCCTGGCTCTCACCACCTCCCAGCTCAAAGCCGAGATCGAAAATCTAAACCTCAAGACGGCGCAGAGCTTGGATGCCATCCGCGATCGCGTCGATGCCAAGCTGCTAGCCATCTCCGGCGAGGTACAGCAAAAACTGGATCAGAACATTAAGGAGGGATTCGCGCAGTTCGAGCGTGTGCAGCAGCATCTGAAAGCCGCGGAAGAACACTTGCGTGAGGTCGGAACTCTAGGTCAGTCCATTAATGATCTGAACAACATGCTGAAGCTGCCGCATCTTCGCGGGCAATTCGGCGAGGCGAGCCTTGAGCGATTGCTGGCGGATTTTCTTCCCGCGCATATGTTCGAAATACAATCCACGCTGCCCGACGGCGGCCGCGCCGATGCGGTAATTCAATTCCCCGATCGCCGTCTGCCGATCGATGCCAAGTTTCCCCGCGAGCAAGTGTTGGCGTTGTTCGAAAGCAGCGACGAAGCCGAAATCGAAGCAGCACGCCACGAATTTGTGCGGGTGATGAAGGCGGAAGCGAAACGCATCAAGGCCTACATTCAGCCGGAGCACGGAACTACCGATATAGCTCTCATGTATCTGCCTAGCGAAACCCTCTACATGGAAGCCGTGCGCAACCGCGAGCTTGCGGATTGGCTGAACGCGCAGCACGTATTTCCAGTTTCTCCCAACACGTTATTGATGACCTTGCAGACCATCGCGCTTGTGCACAAGTGGTATGAGGTCGCAGTCAGATTCGAGAAGAGCCGACTGGAGCTGGCGAAGGCACAAAAGTCATTCGACTTCTTCCAGAATCAGTTTGAGAACGTTGGCAAGAGTTTGAACAAAGCGCAGGAGGCATTTGACAAAGCCTCAACACATCTGAAGACCTACCGTGGACGCGTTACTGCTCTCAGCGGCCAGGAGCAACTGGAGCTGGATTCAGGCAAAAACGGCGACGAGAGCTTGCCGTTGGCAGATAAGGCGAGCGCATAAAAGAAACGCGCTTTTCGCCGATTTTTCAATATCTTCTTTCGCAGAATTGACTTCCCTGTGGCAGAAATCTGCATCCTAATGTTGCCGCATTCGTTACACCGTCACATTAAGGAAATCAGGCTTGCAAAACATTTTTCGCAACATCATGTTCGCTGAGTGCTTTGCTGTTGCCGTTTGCATTAGCGCACCCTGCCAAACCGTCTCCTCAGCTCCAACGCTGCTTCCCGCAGGAACCACCAGCTCTGTGTTTCTAGAGGGTCAGGCTGGATTGAGCGCTTTTCGGACGGATGCCGAGAACCAGAATCCCGGTGGTTCCACTGACGCGCAAAACCCAGCCGAGCGTAAGCCGAATGGGCTGATCATGCGAAGCATAAAGCGAGGCTTGCAGGACCAGAAGAAGCTGTATGCCGCTCCGTTTAAAGTTTCGAACCTCAAGTGGGACGCGCTCTTCTTGGCGGGCACGGCAGCCTTGCTGGCAACCGATAAGCGAACTCAGGAGGCGCTTCCCGGTGGCAATGTGAATTTGTACGGCAATATTTCCAATGTGAGCCTCGGCAGCATGAGCGGCGCCCTTGTCGGAATTTGGGCCTACGGCATAAAAACTGGCAACGCACGCGCCAAAGAGACCGGGCAACTGGAACTCGAAACGCTCGCCAACACGTTCCTGATATATGCTCCCATGCAACTCATCGCGGGCCGGCAGCGCCCCGGCGAAGGAACCGGCAATGGCGATTTCCTGAAGCACCATGCTTTCAACACTTCATTCCCCGGCGGCCATGCCATGTTCATGTGGGCGATGGCCAGTGTGGTAGCGCGGGAATATCCGCGGCCTTGGGTGAAGATCCTCGCGTATGGGGCAGCAGGCGCGGTTTCCACGGGACGCTTGCTTGGCCGGGACCACTTCACGTCCGATATTCTGGTCGGCTCCGCATTGGGATACGTAATCGGGCGATACGTCTTCCACCTTCGTTGTGAGCCGGGCCTGAGCGAGTCATGCCACCGGTAATCTCGAACAGAACCAAGGTTTCAAGGGCGATCCAGTTGGAATACTTCTTCCATAGGCCTATCCAGCAATGCCGTACGTTTCGCTCTACGTGGGCCCTTTATCTGAGGCCCTTCAACAGCAGGGCCACAATGAGTACAGCAATGCCGACGAGCATTCCGATTAACCGCGCCTTATTCGCTCTTTCGGTCACTTTCGCCTTTACGCACCCCTCTTCGCCTTCAATTCGCTCAGCGCCTGCTCGATGCGATCTTCTTTTTCCAGAGCGGACAAGCGATGCTCGATATCTTCTGCGGCGATTTGCGATTTCGCCTGGCTATGCGCTTCCGCGTGGGCCACCTTGCGTTTCATCCGATCGAAGGCGGCAGCGTGGCCGCCGTTGCCGTGCGTCAAATGGGCGTCCGCCGCTTTGCCCACAGCGCGGGCCCGGCGATGCTGCGTAATCAGCAGATCGGCTTTGGCCTGTGCTTCGGTAAGCTTCTGCTCGAGTTGCCGCAACGCGGTTTTCAGATTTTCCACCTGAGCTTTTTGATCTTTCACTTGCTGGGCGAAGCCCTCGCTCAGGTCGCGGTAGCTTTCCACGCGCTCCAGGGCGGCGCGCGCCAGATCGTCTTGTTTTTTGTCCACGGCCAGCTCCGCTTTGCGCATCCATTCCGCAACTTTGTCTTCGTCTTCCTTCTGCTTTTTTTCGAGCAGATGTTGATCGGCGATGGCAATTGCCACCTGTGTCTTCACCTGCAATAGCTGGTTCTGCATGTCGAGGATGACCTGCTTGATCATCTTTTCAGGATGCTCAGCGCGGTCGATCAGGTCATTAAGATTGGCTCGGACTAATGTTGATACTCGCTCAAGTAATGCCATGGGGTGACTCCTTTCGTATCTCCTAACAATGAACACGTAGGGACAGCCGCCCTCGGCTGTCCGGCCGAGCGAAGCTCGGCGGTTTACTGCATTCCTCCCGGACTGGAGTCCGCTTGGAATAACAGATAGCAAAGATCTGTCCGCTGCACGGGCGAGACGCCCGCGCCTACATCGCTTCAGGGCGGGCGAGGGCGCCCGCCCCACGGATACCTACTTCCCTGCTCCCGCGCCCTTGCTCGACGGAGGCAAAGAATCCGGTGGTTTCGGTCCTTTGTCGCCAATGGTCCGCACTTTGGCAAACAGTTCGCCCATGCTCATCCCGGAGAGCGTTTCGAACAGGGCTGGCACTTGCGCCGCCATCTTGGTGATGTCCCCAGTGATCTTGTTCATGCCGGAGGCATCGCCGTTGCCGGTAGAAACGATGGTGATCTTGTCCACGTTGGCCAGCGGGCTCGCCAGAGCTTTAACCACCTCCGGCATGTTGGTGAACAGCTTGTCAATGACTGCCGCCTGGTTGTACTCCTGGTACGCCTCGGCTTTCACGTTCATTGCCTTGGCTTCGGCTTCGCCTTTCTTGAAAATGATTTCTGCTTCGGCCTCGCCTTGTTGCCGGATCGCTGAGGCGTGACCTTCAGCTTCGGCCATCAGGCGCTGCTTCTCAGCTGCCGCCAGAGTCTCGATCCGTTGGCGCTCGATCTCCGCCTGCTTCAGCACAGTCGCGATCAGCTCTTTCTCGCGCCGCGCAATCTCTGCTTCCTGTACCTTGACCTGCTGCTCCTTCTCGACCTGCTGCACTTTCACCTGCTCGGCGACCACCTGCTGCTGCATGATGTTGGTCTGGATGTCATAAGCTTTATCGGCTTGCGCCTGCTGACGTTTAGTGACTTCCAGAAACTGCGCCCGCTTCACTTCAAGATCCCGTTGCGCCTCAGCCTGTTTGGCTAAAGAGAGCGTCTCCGCGAGCACACGATCTTGATCGGCCTGCGCTTTCGCGACTGCGGACTCCCGCTGTGCTAGCGCACGCTTGATCGCGGTATCACGATCAGCTTCGGCGGCAGCTACATCGGCGTCGCGCTTGATGCGGGCGACATCCGGCCGGCCCATGTTGATGATGTATTCGTTCTTGTCCCGTACTTCTTTGATAGTGAACGAGATGACTTCAAGCCCCATCTTGTTCATGTCGTCGGCACACGTGGACCGCATGCGATCGCCCACCATCTCCGGCTGTTTGACGATCTCTTCGACTGTGAGCTGGCCGATAATGCCGCGCAGGTGCCCCTCCATCACCAGCTTGATGAGTCCCTCTCGCTCCTGGTCAGACTTGGTCAGGAACTGCTCCGCAGCCGTCCAGACGGATTCGGTGTCGGACTTCACTTTGATCTGCGCGACTGCTTCGACCGTGACCGCCACACCTTGCTTCGTATAGAGGTCCTGCTGCGGGGCAACGTCGAATGACATTAGCTCCAAAGACAAATCGTGGCAGTTTTCGACCATTGGGAACACAATCGTTCCGTGGCCGGTGATCACGCGCTTGCCTCGGAACCCGTACACCACGAGAGCTTCGTGAGGGCCTGCTTTTCGGTAAAGCCGCGCCAGCACGCTCATCAGGAGCAAAACCGCGAGAACAGCAAGTCCCGCGATGATCAAATATTCAATTGGTATGCCGAACATATCGCCTCCTATCACAACCCGGAAATCAGTAACCACATAAGAATGATGCCCGGTGCCACAATTTGCGATCCATCACGCACCCGCCTTTTCAGCCGGCCTGGATGCCGTTTGGTCGCCGATGGGAGCACCACTCCCGTCGTCGCCAGCCACCTCGGTCCACAGACGAACGTACGCAATTCCTTTGTCGTAGCGCGTCACTACCACCTCAGTTCCCTTGGCGATGACGCCGCCATCTTCAGCCCGAGCGCCGCAGGTGCGACGCGTACCAGCTTGCGAGTAGATAATTTCTCCCGTACCTCCCTCGCGAATCGGAATTGAGATTCTTCCGAGGACTCCTGTCATCTCGTAGTCGGCAGGATCCATTTCTTCTCCCTCTGACATGAGCACGCGAGAGAGAAAGAGATAAATGATTGCTCCTCCCGTTAATCCGCTGAGCGACGCAATGCCGAGGCCAAATACAAACCAGATTGTGAAATAGCGAGTAAGCAGATATCCGGTGCCGCCAAACCATGCGAGGAACGCGGCCAGTGTGAACAGATTGAAAGGTGAGGCATGACCACCCTTAATACCGGCTTTTCCGGCGCCCCCGTGATGCGCAACTCCGCCGCCGTGCCCACTGTGGCCTCCGCCGGCGCCATGCGGAAGATGCGGCAGATGGAAACTGCCCATCAAGAACGAGAGCAGGCTAAAAACAAATCCCACGGCAAAACAGAGGAGATAGAAATCCGCCCATGTCATACCGGCCTCCCATGCTCCGCACGCGCTCTCGCCGACGCTGCCGCGTCAGGCTTGAGCGCCTCGAGCAATCGATCCGCGAGCCCTGGTGCATCGAGGATCGCGCCCAGCAGCAGGAAACATCGCCGCGTATCTTTCTGGCGCGCGGCCTTGATCAGCACCGCACTCACTTCTGTGTCGCCCGCAAACCGCTCGGACGCTTGCAACAGCCACACGTCCAACTTCCCTTCTGTGGTGCGCAAATCCGAAGTCAGCTCGGTGTGATAGCCCTCAGGGTCGTCGACCAAAAATCCGGGGTGCACTTTAAAAAATCTGGCGAGGAGCATGCGCGTCGATTGCGTCATGTGCGGGCGAGCGCCGCTTTCGATCTGCGAAATATACGACTGGCTGATGGTTTTGCCGAGCTCCTTGCGGATGCCACGCACCAACTCAAGCTGGGTCAAGGACCGGCCCATGCCGCGCAGCGAGCCTTCCACCTCGCGTAAGTAACGGATTTTCTCCGCGACCGTCATAACTCAAATCGCAATATTTATATTGCAAATTGGAATATAATGTCAAGAGCTGGATTTGGCTTGTTTTCAGAAGATTGCCGGTGAGCACCTGCCCAGCCTGCTTCAGCTTCGAAAATCGGCGTTCTTGCCCGATGCCTCGGCAGATCCGGACTTTGACACGATTAATGACATCGTTCCAGCTAAAAACCGTACTGTGTTCCCCGCAGTAATGCTGAAAAGAATTCGACAGCCGGTTGAGAGCTTGGCGTGCCCATCTCAACGGCTTCCTCACTGAAAACAAAGCTCTTCCGCAATTACACTAAGGTAACCTAGCAAGATTTAGGCATCCGGTGGATTATGAGTCTGGTCCAGTACCCCCGTCCGAGAAACGACCATGCCACAGAAGTTAATGGATGTGCTTATGCTTGGCCGCTGCTCCCACGAGTTTTCCTGGCCCCGCCGGGCTGCCGATGGTCACTATTACCAGGTCTGCCTGGTTTGCGCCGCCGAGTACAAATACGACTGGTCCACCATGCGCCGCACTGAGCGGATGCAAACTGTTCCAGAGGCGGCCACCACCCGCCGTTCCCGCGGACATAGCAAGAAGCCGACTTGGGTACCGCGGGCCCGCCGACTAAAACTGCAAACGCCGGTTCGCTACCGGGTTAAGAACCTGGGAAGCTGGTACGAAGGCGTTATCGAGAATTTGAGC
>QIAB01000074.1:6435-24822 GCA_003225455.1 Acidobacteriota bacterium | reverse complement strand
GGGCCCTCAACGGCTGCCCGATAACACGCTGGTCGAGATGGTCTTTGAGATGCCAGAGGAGATCTCTGGGCAAAAGAACAGCACAGTTCTGTGTCAGGGACGGGTAATCCGCTCAAAGGACGGTCAAAATGGGGCTGAATCCGTCGGGCTGGCAGCTTCGATCCTCGATTACAAGTTTCTGCGGCAAAACTGAGCTGGCAGTGGAAGCGCTCTCGCCCATGCCAAGACCGGACTGATATTCAAGGAGTTACGTCGCTTCAATTTTGCTCTGAAAAGAACAACTATCCTGCATCAAAACCATTAGAATCGGGTTTATACCACCAGGAGTGATTCTTATGAAGGCGAGAGCTTCTCTCTACGTCGTGGTGCTTCTCACAGCGATTGCGTTGGCAATCGGCTGCAACAAGGCGCCCAATGACGCACAGGTCAGCAGCGATATTCAAAACAAACTTAACAGCGATTCCGGACTGCAAGGCAAGCAGATCGGCGTGCAATCTTCGAACGGCACGGTTACGCTATCCGGTTCCGTCGACAACGATGCGCAACGCGAGGCAGCCGCTCGATATGCTTCGAGTGAGCCTGGCGTACATCAGATTATCAACAACATAAAGGTTCCCGACGCGTCGGTTCCAGCCGAGACGGCTCAGGAAACGCCTGCGCCGGCACCCAAGCCGTCGCCGCGGCCAAGGCACGTCGCGCGCCCGCGGAGAACACCTCCTCCGAGCGACAGCATGAACGACGTCACCTCGACGACGATGGCTTCGTCCGCTCCGTCTGCGCCTATCAATCTCACGCCTCCGCCTCCGTCGGGTCCACCTGCGCCGGTGAAGGTAACGATCCCTTCTGGCACGACCATGGCAGTTCGCCTTGTCGACACGATTGATTCTGAAAGGAGCCAGTCCGGCCAGACGTTCCATGCCACGCTGGATTCGCCGCTGGCAGTCGAGGGTGACGTGGCGGTTCCTGCTGGATATGACGTCGAGGGCCACATCGTGGACGTCAAGAGCGCCGGAAAGTTCGCGGGGCAGTCGTTGCTTGCCCTACAGCTTGACCGGGTGAAGGTCGGCGACAAGTACTACAACATTCAGACTGACCAGTACCGCCGCCAGGGAAGTTCGCGGGGCAAGAACACGGCTGAGAAGGTCGGAGCCGGAGCTGGCATTGGTGCGATTATTGGCGCCTTAGCCGGAGGCGGCAAGGGCGCTGCGATCGGTGCAGCCGCTGGTGGCGGACTTGGTGGCGGGGTACAAGCCGCGACGAAGGGCCAGCAAATCAAACTGGCATCCGAGACCGTTCTAAACTTCACCCTGCAGTCGCCGCTCACAGTCGTAGCAACAAATAAGGGGCCAAACTCGGGACGTCCGACGCTGGATTCGAGTCAGGGCCCAAACAACTAAACGATTGCCGAACAGTCTAGGCCGGCCATTTTTGGCCGGCTTCTTCTATTAGCAAATCCTTGATCGATGTCATCCTGACCTTGAGTGCAACGAACAGGGAAGGATCCATGTATTTCCGCGGCACAAATAAAAGCCCACGGCGTGAGCCGCGGGCTTGTCCAAAGACAAAGCGCCTCTAATCCCCGGCCACTGCTTCCGGTTCTTCTACAAACTGTCCTCGCAGTTCAGCTTCCAGCGCGGCCAATTGCGCCTCGATATCCTGCTCGGCTTTGCGCTTCTTGATGATCTCCTCGCGATAACGCCGCAGGAAATAATCGATCGTCTCTACGCGAATCCTGATTGATCCGGTTGGCTTGTTCTCGTCGAGATCCTTGAAGCAGAAATACGGCGTGCCGGATTTCTCGATGATCCCCTCGACCACTCCGTAAATGGGCGCGTCGTGGCCGCACTTGAAGCTGGAAATTTCGAGCGCCACAAGATTGGGATGGCGCGCTGTAAACTTCGCCGCCCAAATCTTATGGTTGGTGCTGCACGAATAGGAATTCTTCCAGGCATCGCTGATATCCAGTGGACTACTGATGGCTCCGGCGCGCACTTCTTCGCCAAACAGCCGCTCCAACACATCTTCATCGAGCGGCAACGTATTTTGCGAGAAGATCGGATAGCCAAGCTTCTGGAACTCGTCCATGATCTCGTGATTCAAGCCGGGATCGTGATGATACGGCCGGCCCAGCATCACGATACCGATGCGGTCTTCACGCTCAAGCTGATCGAGCACCTGCCGGGCGCGCTTACGAATGCTGGTTTCGTAATCTTTCAAGCATTGGTATCCGACTTCCACCGCACGATCGTTCTCCTCTTCCGAGAGTCCCAAGATCGGCTGCCAGGCTTGCAGCATTTGGTAGGCGAAGAGCTTCTTCTCGGCAAAGTTCAGGATGGGATCGAGATACTTCACGTTGTGCTCGGCAAAAACATCGTTCTCCTTGGTGAACGCCGCCTTCACAGTTTCGGGCGTGGCGGTGACTGTCGGGCAGGCATTCGCTCCCACCAACTTCACCAGCGGCGAATGCAGCACGTCGTACATCGGGAAAAAGATGACGTTCAGCGGCTTTTTGCGGTGCTTCTCCTGAACGAGATTGTAGACGTGCGAAATCCCGATCTTTGCCGGGAAGCAGGGATCGATCGCGCCGCGGCTGGCGCCGGCGCGGTACAACTCGGAACTGGTGTAATCGGAGTAAACGATGTTCTCCGGTTGCACTCCCACGCTCTCAAGATATCCGTTGAACAGTGGCGCGTAGGTGTAAATATTCAGCACGCGCGGGATGCCAACGCGAACATTCTTGCGGTTCTGCATCAGCGCAATGCGATCCTTGGCAGTCCTCGTCCACGCACGCGTTGGCAGCGGGTCGGCGACACTCTTTGGACTTGTCGGCCGGAAGACCTCTTTTGAGGCCATATCGACGAAGTTCGGGTGCTTGTCTTTGAGCTGATCGAGACCCTTCTTGATCTCTTTCATCTCGTTCACGTCTTCGACAGTGCCCTTCTCGCAGGTGGCGATAATCAGCCGCTGCTCGCCCTGCATCAAGGGAACTTTCGTGACTTTCGCGATCGGCACAAAGTTCTGCGGCTCTGCCGGTTTCTCGGTGCGGATATCAATGAAGGTGCGCAGACAATTGTTCTTGCAGAAATTGCAGCGCGTCTGCTCGTTGCGGGTGGTGCGGTATTCGATCTTTCTGACTGCGTCGAGGCCAACGAAGGTAGTCTGCAAACCGTTCTGCCATAAGCGTAGCGATTCCTGCGCCGCACCAATAGCTCCCGACTCGCCGCAGTGTTCATGAACAATGACTTCTGGCCGTTTGCCGGCTGCGCGGAAGCTGTTGTTAATGAAATCCACTTCGGCTTTGACGACGGCGAGATTGTTCTGCGTGCCGCCCTGCAACACGAATCGTGACCCGAGCGCCGCAAGATTGGGGATGCTGGCCACATACAGAAACACATTCTTAGGCAATACCGCCGCCAATCCAGCGAGAATTTCCTCGGCTCTCCATCCCTGGCGCTGGAAGTTCACGATATCTGACTGCATGAATACCGCGCAGCCGTAGCCGAACACCGGCATGGCTTGAGCGGAAAATGCCAGGTCAGCATATTGCTCGACGCTAAGCCCAAAGCCTTCCGCCGTGGATTGTAAGAAATAACCGTTTCCGGCCGAGCATTGCGTGTTGAGCTTAAAGTCTTTGACTCGTCCGTTGTGCAGGACGATGAGCTTAATGTCCTGGCCACCGACATCTACGATCACGTGCGGATCGTCGTAGAATTTCAGCGCTGATTCGGTGTGCGCAACAGTTTCGACCAGCGCCACATCGGCCTTCAAGACATCCTTCAAAATGTCCTTCGCGTATCCAGTGGTGCCCACTCCCAGAACTTCAAGACGCGCGTTCTGCGCTTCCACCTGCTTGCGCAGGTTTTCGAACATCTCGATCGTGTCCTGAATGGGATTGCCGTTTGAAAGCTGATAGGTCTTGCAGAGGATGTCGCCATTCTCATTGAGCAGAACAGCTTTCGTGGAAGTTGAACCGCCATCGATTCCGACAAAGCCAGCCACAGTTGAATTCTTCTGGAAAGTTGCAGGCGTAAATTTCTTGCGGCGATATTTCTCCCTGAACTCTTCAAGCTCCGACGGGGCCGCAACCAAACCCTTGCCGCCGGACTTGGCCTTCTCTTCCTGTCTCCCGTAGTCGATGTAGTGAATGAGCTTTTCATATCCGGCATAGCACCCGACACAATCGTCTTCGGCTTTGCCAAATTCGATGGAACCCAGCGCGGCAAAGTACTGAGCGTTTTGCGGAACCTTGATCAGATCTTCCGGCTTTGCTCCTGCAGGAATTTCAACTTTGCGCTCCTGCCACATGCGAGGAATATTCGCCTGCCACGCTTCGCGCATGCCGCGGATGAAAGTGTTCGGACCGCCGAGCAGGAGCACGTGCGGGCGCAATGTGTGCCCACGAGTGAGCACGCTCAGGTTTTGCAGAATGATCGCCTCGAACAAGGAAGCCATCAGCTCATCGGGATGCGTGCCGACCTTCTGCAGACTATTGATGTCAGTCTCAGCAAAAACCCCGCACTTCCCTGCTACTTTGTGCAGCTTAATGCCGTGGTATCCCTGCTCGGCCAACTCTTCGACAGGAATTTTCAGCTTGGCATTGATCTTGTCGATCACCGCGCCCGTACCGCCGGCACACTTGTCATTCATCGACGGAATTTTCTTTTTCCGACCCGACTCGTCGTCATCTTTGAAGACGATGATTTTCGCGTCTTGGCCGCCCAACTCCACAACTGAATACACTTCGGGATGCAGCTTCTCAACGGCGAGGGAAACTGCCGTCACTTCCTGCACAAACTTGGCGCCGATCTGCTCGGCAATGCCACCGCCACCGGAACCGGTCAGGAACATGCGAGTATTGTGGCGGCTAATGCCGGCGTCCTTCTCCATCCGCTTGAGGAACTCCAGCGTCTTCTCCGGCTGCTTGGTTTCATGCCGCTGATAGTCCTGCCACAGGATTTCATCGGTGGCCGCATTGACAACCACGGCCTTAACTGTGGTCGAACCAACATCGAGTCCAACCATGAATTTGTTTTGCTGATCGTGACCGTGCGCCTGATGTTCGTGCATTCTGTCCTCTTTTTTAAGATTTCCTCTTTGAAAGGGCGCCTCCCAGGCGACGCCGTTGCGCTTGATTGAATGACCCTCTTAAACCTCTCAGTCGCCGCTTGCCGTCGCTGGAACAGCTACGGGCACGCGCGCCCGCTTCCAGAATCGGGTGTCTTTATCGATGCGATCGCTCACGTGCAGGATGAACTGCGCCGCGGTTCCTGCCACACCCTTGAGGTGCGGCACGTGATAGAACGGCCGCTTCAGCTCAGGATGTTCATCGATATATTCGCGAATCTGCTGCATGGTTTTGCCGGTCGACTTCAGGCATTCTTCAAACTCCGCCTTGGCTTTCACCTTGGCCTCGCCGAGCGCCATCTGCACGCGACTGTGAGCATTGACCTCGCCTTCGCCGGAAGTTTCGATCGGCAGGAAGATCATGTCTTTGAACTTGTTGATAACCGCCGACTGGACTCCATCGGATTGCGACGACGGCATGCAGCCGAACGGCTTCAGCGCCAGCACCATGTGGCAGAGCTTATGAACGGTGTAGTAGACATTCTTGCCCACCTCGAGGTGGCCTTCGCCGCCGCGAGCGAACTGGTTGTAGAAAGGATGCGCCATTTCAGCTAGTTCCTGCTGCGGCACCAACTGATGCGTGATGCCACCCAGATGCTTAATCACGCGGTGGTAGAAGAAATTCCACATGATCTGTCCAAAGCCGATACCCCATAGCTTCTTACGCAGGCCAATGTAGTTGGCGAATTGCTTCTTGAACTCATACCATTCGGCATTGCGGTAGGGCTGATTCACCGGCCATTTGGCGATAGCGTGCGCCTTTGCCTGGTACATGAGATACGCAACCCAGGTAGCAATTGGCTCAACCACTACTTGCGCACCCTCGCGCTCGAGGAATTCGAACATATGGAAGTTCCCGTCGCCCTCGGTGATCTGGGCCCAAAACTCGCCCGTGATCTTTACCACCGGCCTCACTTTGGTGCGGTCAACTTCGATTGAGTTCATCCGCTCGCGCGCAGTATGGAGGGCTTTCAGGTAATCCTTGCCCCACATGTGCTCGTGCCATTTACCGAACACGTTGGCCATGTTGCGTAGGACTTTGTTGTTCTTGAACTTGGGCTTTGCCCATTCCGGAGCCCGCTCCTCAATCTCAAACGATTTCCGATTGCGCAGGTCGTCGCACAGTCCATCCACCATCTCGCGGAAAACGCGATCAGTCTCGCCTTTGTTTATCTCGAAGGGGCGAATCTGGTAGATGAGATCATTGATGACGTCGCCCAGATGCATCGCGTTCAGCATGCCGAAGCCGAAATCGATGGTGAACTTCAATCCCGGTTCGCCCGATGCGGCCTTGATCCCATCGCTATCTTTGAAAAGCAGCACGCGGAAGCCGTCGAATCCGGCATTCTGCAGCGCGAAGCGATACTCCGCTTCGTACATACCGAAGCGGCACGGTCCGCATGACCCCGCAGTGAAGAAAACGTAGTTGTCGAGAATCTGCTGGCGCGGAATGCCCTCTTTCTCCAGAAATTGGAGATACTGCACCAAATTTCCTACGGTGAAGTACGTCGGGTTGCACTGGCCATTATTGCCGTACTCTTTGCCAGTCTGGAAGGCAGCAACGTTTGGTACCGGCAGCTTCTCGCAGCGATAACCGCAACCCTGGAAGACGGCACGAATCAGGTCTTCGTGCTTCCAAGTGAAGCCGCCGAAGAGGATCGTCACTTTGCTGCGCTCGTCGGCGGTGAATGCCCGCTCTATCGGTCGATGAAAGTGCTTCGGCTGGTCAAGTCCGGCAATCTGGCGCAGCCTGGCGCGCTCTGCTTCCAGGCGCTGCTTGATTTCGTCTTCTTTTTCGATTTGAACAAGATTCGTCGCCATTATCTTCCTCCGGCATAAGATTTTGTGAACGTTTGCTGGATGAAATGCAGGACTAGACGGGAATGAGCATTGGGGGGACGGAGTCTTCGCTGAGAACCTGAGCTGGCGCTCAAGCCGCGTAAGCTTGGCGAGACATCACGACGCATCCGAAAACTCCTTCGAGCTTGGCAAGGAGTGTAGCGGTTGTGCACCGGGGAGAGTTACGTCAAAGACGAACTTCCACGCGCCGGTAAGAGCGAACTACAATCGCAGCACTAGTCGAGGACGACGGCGCTACGAATTAAGCAAAGCTGCCCGTCACACCTTGGAATCCATGGGCAGCCTGCTGCAAAACCCACTTGATGACCCTCGCATCGTTGTAGCAGAAACCCAGGTTATGATTCAAGGTCGAGAAGCAATGGGTCTGGCAAGACTTCTTCATTTCGTTAAGTTGCGGAACCTCGAGTTTGTGGTTTTCAATCGTACCCCAGTCGTGGGTAGCCGAGTACATGGGGAAGCATGGCGCCAGAGTTCCATCTACTCGAATAATCAATGAGTTCTGGCCAGCTCTGCAATTCCAAGGTTCAACTTTTCCGCGCAGGAAATCTTTCATGTCCTGGAGCCGCTTCACCGAGTTCACCATCTTGTAACCAGCTTGATTTTTCTCGATGAGCCAATCGATCAATTCATCCACTTTCGGCCAATCTTGCTGATGGATGAAAGTGTCATTGGCCTCATAGTGTTTGAAATGCTCCTGCTCGATCATCGGCGACTCGTTGATGTGGTAATCGGTGGCGATTCCGTGCTCGCGCGCGATTTCGGTTAACTGCTTCACATCTTCATGATTGTTGCGGCAAATGTTGATGTTGAAGAAGACTGCATATCCGTACTTGTACTGCTTGCGAATTAAGTAGTCGAAATACTTGCGCACCGGAGTCAGCGCCTTGGGAAGGCCGGGCTTTTCGTCCACGACATCGACGGCGAAGTTAAAAATCGCAACACCTGCATCGGCCAGCCGGTCGATCACGTCAGGCCGCAGCAACCTGGCATTGGTCGGCATGTAAATCCAAAAACCCTTCTTGGCGGCGTAATAACTGGCTTTGTGTACGAGCTGCGGACGCAGCAGCGGCTCCCCGCCCATAAATGCCAGCACGCGGCACGTGGTCGAATGCAGCCAGTCGATAGAGCGCTTGGCAACATCTTCGGTCATGCCCTTGACCGTGTTATCGAAAGCCCAGCAGTAGTGGCAATCGAGGTTGCATTTCCATTCGGTAAACAGATACGCAATGATCGGGTGAAACTGTCCAGGCAGCAGGCGCGATTTCCAATAGGGGAACAGCCAGCCGTTCATGGCACGGTAGACAAGGGGCGCAGTCCAGCGGCGCTTTCCGGCGCGGGCCTCTGCCAAGTTTGCTTCATAGTTGTCGTCCTGCGCCATCAACTCAGGATGCTGTGGAAAGACCGGCTCAGGAAATGCCTCAGGCTGGCGCCCGGGCACTAGAATTGGCCGGGGTGCGGGAGACTTTTTCAGCAGGTCGTGGAGTTGAACGTCAAGTCGAAACGACGGCGGCGCGTCATGCGAACCAAGATGTTCCTGAAGAGCAGGCATGTCTTTTCGTTCTCCTAGCGGATCAGGTTTGTGGTGTAGATGCCGACGCTAACGATTGGGTGCAGAAATTTAAACATAAAAACAAATTCAGGAGAATCGCTGTCTCGGCGTGAGACACTGCATGGCGGACCCTTCTGACCAAATTTGAGTAATGGCGCTCGAGTAGTTCGAGCAAGCTAGTTAAAAGTTTTAATCTTTTCTGATTATTACCCACACGCGTGAATACTTTCCTTTAAACTTATTATGTAAGTAACTGGGATGATGGATGCTGAGTTGAATGCTGCCGTCCAGGCCGGCTCAACTCGGATGCATGACGGAAATTTCGGAGCCGATCAACGCTTCTCATCATCCAAATTCGAAGCAGTAAGTAACTGGCCTTCAATAGCTTGCTAATTCGAACTGGTTCGAGTTGACTTTTAGGCGAAAGGCAGCCATCCGGGTCTGCCAGCTCCGAGGTCATTATGTGGATTGTCGCCCTTGCTCTGCGACGGCCTTATACATTCGTCGTAGTTGCTCTGCTTTTGCTGATCTTGGGGCCGATTGTTATTTTTCGCACCCCAACCGATATTTTCCCAAACATCAATATCCCAGTTGTGAGCATTCTGTGGAACTACAGCGGATTGAACGCCGAAGAAATGGCCAACCGCATCGTCTCTCAAACTGAGCGAGGCCTGACTACAACCGTCGATAACATTCAGCACAGCGAGTCACAATCGCTCAACGGCATAGGCGTCATTAAAGTTTTTTTTCAACCAGGCGCAAATATCGAAAGGGCGATCGCCCAGATCACGGCCATTTCGCAGACGCAATTGCGCTTCTTGCCTGCGGGCACGCAGCCGCCATTGGTCATTACTTATAACGCGTCGACCGTTCCCATTCTTCAGCTTGCGCTTTCAGGACAAAAACTTTCAGAGCAGCAACTCTTCGATTATGGCGTGAACTTCATCCGCACGCGTCTGGTTACGATTCCCGGCTGCGCGATTCCCTGGCCCTATGGCGGAAAACAACGCCAAGTCCAGGTCGATCTGGATACAAATGCGCTGCAATCGAAAGGGTTGTCTCCGCTGGACGTGGTCAACGCTATTAACGTGCAGAATCTGATTCTGCCTGCGGGAACGTCGAAGATAGGCGGCTTCGAATACAACGTTGATTTGAACGGCAGCCCACAGACGG
Source organism: Acidobacteriota bacterium (assembly GCA_003225455.1). GTDB lineage: Bacteria > Acidobacteriota > Terriglobia > Terriglobales > Acidobacteriaceae > QIAB01. The sequence continues at coordinate 15,116 of QIAB01000074.1, read as the reverse complement.
TCGCTGAACTGAACGATCTCCCAATCAAGAGGGTCGGCAACACCACGATCTACATCCGCGACGTGGCCTATGTTCGCGATGGTTTCCCGCCACAAACGAACATTGTGCGCGTAAATGGCCACCGCGCTTCCCTGCTGACCATTCAGAAGAATGGCAATGCTTCAACGCTGGATATCATATCCGGAATCAAGTCGCTGCTGCCGCGCATCATGGCCGGACTGCCGCCCGAACTGAAGGTAGAACCGCTGGCGGACCAATCGCTATTTGTGCGCGCTTCAATTGACGGCGTAGTGCGCGAAGCGGTGATCGCAGCCTGCCTCACAGGCCTCATGATTCTGGTCTTCCTGGGAAGTTGGCGCAGCACTGTCATTATTGCTGTATCGATCCCGCTTTCCATTTTGACTTCGATCATCGTTCTAAGCGCGCTGGGCGAAACCATCAACATCATGACGCTAGGCGGCCTGGCGCTCGCGGTCGGAATTCTGGTCGATGACGCGACAGTAGAAATAGAAAATATCAACCGAAACATCGCTCAAGGTAAAGAAATTCAGCATGCGATTTTGGATGGCGCACAGCAGATTGCTGTTCCGGCGTTTGTCTCGACGCTGGCCATCTGCATCGTTTTCGTGCCGATGTTCTTCCTGACCGGTGTGGCGCGATATCTGTTTGTTCCGCTGGCTGAAGCGGTGGTGTTCGCCATGCTCGCGTCCTATCTGCTTTCGCGAACGCTGGTTCCGACCATGGCCAAGTACCTCTTGCGTGGACATGAGCATGAAGCGGGGCAGCTCCCCCCGCCTAGCCGCAATCCGTTTGTGCGAATGCAGATTCGATTCGAACAAGGATTCGAGAAATTTCGTGATCGCTATCACGAATTGTTGGAACGCTGCCTGCACCACCGACGCGTCTTCTTGTGGGCGTTTTTCATTGCCTGCATCGGATCTTTTGTGTTGCTCGTGCCCTGGCTAGGCCGCGATTTCTTCCCCAAGGTTGACGCGGGCCAATTCAAACTTCACATCCGCGCCCGCGCTGGGACTCGCATTGAGGAGACCGCGAATCTAGCTGACCGCATCGAGAATTTCCTCCGCCAGCAAATTCCGCCCGATCAGATCGCAAGCGTAATCGACAATATCGGCCTGCCTTACAGCAGCATCAATCTTTCCTACAGCAATTCCGCACCGACCGGGCCAGCGGATGCCGACATCCTGGTAACGCTAACCCCAAAGCACCGACCGACTGATGATTACGTACATGGCCTCCGGCTGAAGCTGCGGCAGGCATTTCCCGGCGTCGATTTCTCATTCTTGCCAGCCGATATCGTTAGCCAAATCCTCAACTTCGGCCTGCCTTCGCCAATCGACGTTCAGGTCGTCGGCTACGACCTCGAGCACAACCGCCGATTTGCCGATAAGCTGCTGCAGGAAATCCGCACGGTGCCTGGCGCGGTTGACTTGCGCATCCAGCAACCCTTTGATCAGCCCTATCTGCACATCGATGTGGACCGCACCAAAGCGCAACTTGCGGGCTTCACCCAGCGCGACGTCGCACAAAATCTGCTGATTTCGCTCAGCGGAAGTTTCCAAACTGCGCCCAATTTCTGGCTCAACCCCAAAAATGGCGTAACTTATTCCATTGCTACACAAACTCCACAGTACCGAATTGATTCGCTGCAAGGCTTGGAAAATATTCCGGTTACGAGCACTGGGAACGGCGCTCGTCCGGAAATTCTCGCCAGTCTCGCGTCCATTCACCGCGGCTCAGGAATGTCGGTCGTTTCACACTACGATATTCAGCCGGTCGTGGATATCTACGGATCGTTCGCGCGACGGGACCTAGGCGGAGTAGCCGATGATATCAGCAAGATAATCGACAACTCCAGAAAAGAACTGCCACGCGGCTCGGAGTTAATTCTCCGCGGTCAGGTCGAAACCATGAAAAGTTCGTATTCAGGATTGTTGTCCGGCCTGGCCTTCGCGATTTTGCTCGTATACCTGCTGATCGTGGTGAACTTTCAGTCCTGGCTTGATCCATTCATTATTATTTCAGCGCTACCCGCGGCACTGGCGGGAATCGTATGGTTCCTGTTCATCACGCATACCCGAATCAGCGTCCCGTCTTTGACAGGATCGATCATGTGCATGGGGGTGGCGACAGCGAACAGCATTCTGATCGTCAGCTTCGCCAAAGAACAAATGTCTGAGGGAAAGGATGCCGTCTTCGCCGCGCTGCAAGCCGGTTTTACCCGCTTTCGGCCGGTGCTGATGACCGCTCTCGCCATGATCATTGGCATGATGCCCATGGCGGTCGGTCTAGGTGAAGGCGGCGAACAGAATGCTCCTCTGGGACGCGCGGTGATTGGCGGACTACTGTTTGCTACCGTGGCGACTCTCTTCTTCGTCCCGGTATTTTTCAGCGTGGTGCACGGACGACGTCAACCGGAAGAGATTGAATCACAGAGGTAAATAGGTTCATTATGATAGCTTTAGATTTTCGGAGCACTCAATGAAAGTTGATGACCCGAGGCTAGAAAGGGAGTTTAAAGACTTCCAATTCCCCGAGCCGGCGCGAGAGAAGCGTTCGCGCTGGTGGGTTGTTGCTCTGGCCGCGCTCGCCGCTGTGCTATTGGTGATCTTCGGCATCATGCCCCGCATTCAGGCCGACAAGGATCTCAAGAAAGAAACGGCGGAGATGGCAGTTCCCTCGGTCTCCGTAGTTCAGCCTAAGCGCTCCGCTCCTGCCCAGGAACTCATCCTTCCTGCCAACGTTCAGGCTTTCGCCGATGCCCCTATCTACGCTCGCACGAATGGTTATCTGAAGCGCTGGTACGTAGACATGGGCGCACGCGTAAAGGCCGGGCAACTATTGGCTGAGATTGATACGCCGGAAGTGAATCAGCAACTCCGGCAAGCTCGAGCTGATCTCTCTACTGCTCAGGCCAATCTAAATTTGTCGCGCATTACAGCCGAGCGTTATACCGGCCTGCTCAAGACCGACTCGGTTTCCAAGCAGGAGGCCGACAATGCTGAAGGCGACTTCCAGGCCAAGCAGGCGGCTGTGCAATCGGCGCAGGCAAACGTTAAGCGTCTGGAAGAGCTGCAATCATTTGAGAAGATTTACGCGCCGTTTGATGGTGTGATTACGGCTCGCAACACGGATATCGGGGCGCTGATCGACTCCGGTGCCAGCGGTGGCACGCGCACTGAACTGTTCCACATCGCGCAGCCTGATCATCTTCGCGTTTACGTCAATGTGCCCGAAGCTTATTCGCAACTAGCCAAGCCGGGTATGACGGCAAATCTGACATTGGCTGAATTTCCTGATCGTCGTTTCGAAGGGAAACTTGTCCGCACGGCTAGCGCGATCGATCCAAGCTCCCGCACTCTACTCGTCGAAATTTCCGTGAATAATCCGACCGGGCAACTTCTGACCGGCGCTTACGCAGAAGTCCACATGAAGCTGCCTGTGGCGGCGTCCTCCTTTGTACTTCCGGTCAACACGATGCTGTTTCGGTCCGAAGGGCTCAGGTTGGCGGTCGTGGGCCAAGGCAACAAAGTCGAACTCAGGCAAATCCAGGTTGGCCATGATTTCGGCAGCGAGATCGAGGTGGTCGGGGGCTTGAGCGGCAACGAATCCGTGATCATAAATCCGCCTGATTCCGTCGTATCCGGCCAGGCTGTGCGCATTGCTCAACCCGCATCTCCGGCACAAGGCGGAGGAGCGGCGCAGTGATCGGTCGGAGTTGGACGGCTGCCCCGTTCCTTGCTTCGCTTCTGCTCACCGGTTGCGCCGTTGGCCCGCGTTACGCGAAACCCACGACGCCGACTGCGCCCGAGTACAAAGAAGTTCCTCCAAATTGGAAGGCCGCACAACCCAACGATCAGATCGCGCGCGGAAAATGGTGGGAAATTTTTCAGGATTCGCAACTCAACGGTCTGGAAGAACAGATAAATGTTTCCGATCAAAATTTGAAGGCTGCTCAGTCGCAATATGCGCAGGCACGAGCGCTAGTGCGCTTCAATCGGGCAGCTTACTACCCAACCGTTACCGCCGGAGCTTCAGGTCTGCGTGAGCATGTTTCAAAAAACCGTCCGCTGATCAGGTCCACAGCTCAGATTTCAACCAATGCTTCGGACTTTCAGATTCCCTTTGATGTGTCGTACGAGCCCGACGTCTTCGGGCGAGTGCGGCGCACCGTAGAGTCCGCGCGATCGAATGCACAGGCCAGTGCGGCAGATCTTGAGTCCGTTAACCTGTCGCTTCACGCCGAATTGGCAATCGATTATTTCCAACTTCGCACCCTCGATGCCGAAGAACAACTGCTGAACTCAACCGTCGCCGCGTTCGAGAAGGCCCTGGACTTGACGAAGAGCCGCTATAAAGGCGGCGTGTCCTCCGCAGTGGATGTCGCCCAAGCGGAGACTCAGCTCGAAACCACCCGCTCTCAAACCATCGACGTACAAGTGCAACGAGCGCAAGACGAACACGCGATCGCAGTTTTAACCGGGCAGCCGCCATCCATTTTCAGCATTCCAGCTTCTCCGTGGAACACCGCGCCTCCGGCCATTCCACCGGGACTTCCATCAGATTTGCTGGAGCGGCGTCCTGATATTGCTGCTGCCGAGCGCCGTGTCGCCTCTGCCAATGCTCAGGTTGGCGTAGCCCGCGCCGCTTATTTCCCGGCAATCGCTCTCACTGGTTCCGGCGGTTTTGAAAGCACCGCGATTAGCACTCTCATTCAGGGACCAAGCGGATTCCTGACCGGTGGGGCTTCAGCAGTAGTAACTGCATTCGATGTTGGACGGCGCCGCGCAATCTCGGAACAGGCGCGGGCAGCCTTCGATCAAGCCGCTGCGAATTATCGCCAATCGGTGCTCACTGCGTTTCAGGAAGTTGAAGATAACCTCGCTGCACTGCGTATTCTGGAAGAAGAATCGAAGACACAGCAAGCCGCGGTCGCTGCCTCCGAACATTCGCTGGAACTTTCGACGAATCGCTACAAAGGTGGTGTAGTGAGCTATCTGGAAGTCATTACCGCACAAAGCATCGCCCTAAGCGATGAGCGAGCCGCGGTAGACATCCTGCGACGCCGCATGACGGCCAGCGTGTCACTGATTAAAGCGCTCGGGGGAGGATGGAGCACCGCGAATCTGCCCTCGGCCAAGCTTGTCTCGCGATCAGCCAACGGACAGTAATTAGAACCGATTCTGGAACAAATCTAACGTCGCTCGAATAAATCCTGGATCTTTAAGCAGGCGACACCGGAATCCGAATTCCCGTAGAAGTTTCTGGATGGCGAAGTTATCCCGGATCAACTCACCGTAAACTCTCACCAGTCGTTCATCGCGCGCAATCTGGATAAGGCGACGAAGGATTTCCCGGCCTAATCCCCGCTTCTGAACCTCGTCAGCTACCAGAATTGCGATTTCAGCTTCCTGCCCATTTTCCAGCTTATTCAAGCGTCCTACCGCCAGAATCTTGCGATCCCCCGATTGTGCATCCTGATGCTCGGCCACTAAGACAAATTCCCGCTCCTGATCAACGAAGCAAATGCGCGCCAGCCGCTCGTGAGCCACTCGCGAACGTAAGCTCAACGAGGAGAAGTAGCGAAAATATACCGTGCGATCCGAAAGCGTTTGGTGAAACTTCACCATCAGCGGCTCGTCTTCCGGACAAATCGGCCGCACGATCACATCTAAGCCGTTTCTCATTCGCCACTGCGAAGCATAGCGCGAAAGATCGATCTTGGCCGTGCCGCTCATAAATGAATAATCCTACCGGCCGTTAGTCGCGCTAGAAACCTGCCCAATCTCTATTTTGGGTTCAAACTTCTGCTTCACCGCCAGCGCCCGCGCAACCAGGCACAGCTGCTTGGCGTGATTCAACAAATCGAGGGCACGTTTCCGATCGTCTTCTCTCAGAATCGTCAGTTTAGGCTGAATCGTGACTTCTCGGAAGCCGTATCCGGAGTCGAGCTTGTGAATTACGCCCTTAACCGCGACTTCCAAATCAGCGAAAAGGAACTTCGCATAGCCTGCGATCACCCGGAAGGTTGTCGTATAGCAGCCAGACAGGGCCGAGAGAAGCAATTCTTCCGGTGTCCATCTGCCCTCGAGTCCTCCAAACTCCGGGGGCGCCGTGAAGTGGATTGCATTGAGCGCCGAATCGGATTTTGCCAACCCGCTTCGTCCGGAACTCCACCACGCCGTCACGCGGTATTCATGTTCCTGCCGCATTGCGGAATCATCCTTCATAAACTGTCGCCGCCCTTTACTGTTTCGCCCAAATGCCGCTGCCGGGCGTTCGTCGCGTTCTGCATTCTGTCGCGGCCGGGCGGAAGCGGCGGTGCGCGGAATCACGGGTTTTCGTGATGCCAATCACAATCGAGCATTAGTTACGCGCTAATCATCGGTTTGCAATCACGTGTGATACGCACTGGCAGACACTGTGAGGCAACCCTCCGTCTTTCCGACACAAAAAAATTTCCTCCCTAATAGCTAAAGCTGCAAACTTCCTTGCCGATTAGTCAAATCGTGGATCGTGGGTCATCCACGCTTCTGCCAATAAAAAATCTCCAGGAGACGATCATGTCTGTAGCCGGAATCGCCAGCAACCAAAGCGCAGCAGGTTTATGACACCCTCACGGCTCTGGGCGAAAATACCGATAGTTACAAGCCCTTCAAGAGCCCGAGGTTGGAGAAGGACTTCCTCGCCGTGGGCCAAGCGCTCCAGACCGGAGATGGGGCAGCCGCGCAGAAGGCCTATGCAACCTTGCAGCAGGATATTCAGAAAATTAACTTTGGAGGCAGAAGGCCCTCCGAAGTTCAGCCTCATGTCGAAGAGCTCATCCGTGATCTGATTCAGGCCCAGGCCAGCAACACGGCGACGGCTGCCGCCGGCGCGGGCAGCGATACCGCTTCGGCACCAGCGCCGGCCCCTGCGCCCCCTCCGGCGAATAATGCAAGTACAGCCACGCCCGCTGCGTCCACGCCGGAGATAGTTATCAACATCGATGAGAGCGGTGGTTCGCCTGCTTCCGCTCCCGAAATTGTCTTGAATCTAGCGAGCCAGAATTCCGGCGGGTCCAGCCCGGAACTTACGATTGACATCAACACCGCCGCTGCTGCGAATGGCACGAGCTCTTCCAACCCGGAAATCGTTCTCAATCTCGGTGGCTCCAGCCCAGAAATCGCTTTTAACTTTGCCAACAGCGGCGGGAACGGAGCTTCATTGGCTGAAATCGTTCTCAACTTAAGTAACGGTGGAACTCCCCCTCAAACCAGTGGCATTCAAATCAATGTTGTAGCGTGACGCGGGAAGCCAGTACCTAAATCTTTTCACCGCTTTGGAGACATTGACGCACATTCTGACTCCGCCCGGGTGCATCGGTCTGAAGTTTTCGCGTTTCGGTGGTTACTTACAACAGTAACTATAGTCATCTTGTTCTCGGAAAGATCCTGCTTCACTCTTATTTCAAGGGGGCACCAAAGTGCGCGGGAGGGTGTGTCTATCCTATGAGTAGCTCCAAAACCGCAATCGGCGCCGATTGGACCCAACTTCTTACTGATCCCGAGCTGATAACACATCTGGGTGAACTCCTCCAGACGTACCGTGAAGCTCCGCCCGAAAAACGCGACCAGGAGCTGCTCGCCGCCATGCGCCGGATCAAGCAGGGCGACAAAGCGAGCAACGATGGCGTGGCAAAAACAGAAGCCGCACCAGCCAGAAGCGAGGTGAACGCTGTTCCAGAACCAGCCACTCCGGTTGCAACTGATCCCGCGGCGTCGCCACCGTTTGAGCCAGACATCTTTACACCTGCTCCTTCCTGGGAGGACCGTCGCCGCTATCCTCGCTTGAAATGTTTCGTTGCGGTTGAGTTGCGTGTGGAAGGCACTGCCAACCCTATCTGGGGCAACCTGGCCAATACCGGCATGGGCGGTTGCTTTGTGGAAACTGCAACTCCGGTGCCAGCCCGTGCGAGCGTGGAAGTCGGATTGTGGCTGGCCAATGGAAAACTTTGGATCAAAGGCATCATCCTGAACGGAGTGGTCACGCGCAGCACTCCATCATTTGGTATACGCATCAAATTCGCTGATCTCGAACCTAACCAGCGTGAGAGCCTTCGCCAGTTTTTGAGATTTGTGGAAGGCACAACCAAAGGCTATCGTAGCGAACACGCTTATCTCGCCAAATTGAAATGCTGATCTCAATTATTTTCTTCCAGCGCATCCTCGCGCCTTCTGCGTCATCCATTAAGATAGGTGGCTTTGGCGCAAGCAGCAGGGCTTCCAATAAATTGATAAACTGCATGTAGTCCCCAAGGTTCTGGCGGACTAGGTTCCCGCCACTCAAATCCGTTTCGTCTCGAAAGGACTCCCTCATGGTGACGAGCGAACAGACGTTGACCAGCAAGCAACTGGAGACGTTGTGCATCAACACCATCCGCACTCTGGCAATGGATGCCGTGCAGCAGGCTAACTCCGGACATCCGGGCGCTCCCATGGCGCTGGCGCCGGTCACGTATTGTTTGTGGCAGAATTTTTTGCGCTACTACCCTGCGGATCCCGTGTGGCCCAACCGCGATCGTTTCGTCCTTTCCAATGGCCATGCATCGATGCTGCTGTACGCCACGTTGTATCTCGCGGGAGTTCGAGGAATTAATCCGGAATACGAGCGGCTCGGCGAAT
>QIAB01000074.1:0-6341 GCA_003225455.1 Acidobacteriota bacterium | reverse complement strand
GGGCAAGGAATCGGAAACAGTGTGGGCATGGCGATCGCTGCGAACTGGCTTGCTGCGCACTACAACCGTCCTGGTTTTGAGATTTTCAACTACAACATCTATGCCATGTGCGGCGACGGCGACATGATGGAAGGCGTGGGCGCCGAAGCAGCGTCGCTGGCCGGGCATTTGAAACTCCCGAACCTGTGTTGGATATATGACAATAATCGCGTAACGCTCGACGGTCCGGCTGACGTTTCGTTCACGGAAGATGTTGGCGAGCGCTTTCACGGACACGGCTGGAACGTTACCCACGTAAACGACGCTAACGACCTCAACGCGTTTTCGGATGCTTGCAGTAATTTCCTTGACACCAAAGATCGTCCCACGCTGATCATCGTGAACAGCCACATCGGCTACGGTTCTCCGCACAAGCAAGATACGAACGCAGCTCATGGCGAACCGCTCGGCGAAGATGAGATCCGGCTGGTGAAGAAATTTTACGGCTGGCCCGAAGATGCGAAGTTCCTGGTGCCAGAGGGGGTCCGCGAGCACTTTCAGGAAAGAATCGGAAAACGTGGGCGCAAGCTTCGCGATGATTGGAAAAAGTTGTTCGATTCCTATTCGCAGAAATTTCCCGAACTGGCGGATCAAATAAATAAGATGCAGCACCGCGAGCTTCCAAACGGATGGGACAAAAACCTACCAACATTTCCGCCGGACGCAAAGGGCACGGCTACGCGCGACAGCTCTGGCAAAGTTCTGAATGTTCTTGCCCAGAATGTGCCCTGGCTCGTCGGCGGCTCGGCTGACCTTGCGACTTCGGACAGGACGCGACTGCAGTTTGAAGGTGCGGGTGATTTTCAGGCTGGAAGCTACGGCGGACGCAATCTGCATTTCGGTGTTCGTGAACACGGGATGGCCGCGGCGCTAAATGGCATGGCAGTCTCGAAGGTACGTGGGTTCGGAGGCACATTCTTCAATTTCAGCGATTACATGAAGCCTGCAGTCCGGCTGGCTGCGCTCATGGAGATTCCTACTATTTTTATTTACACGCATGATTCGATCGGCCTCGGAGAAGACGGCCCCACGCATCAGCCGATTGAACAGCTGCCCTCATTGCGCGCAGTTCCGGGACTGGTACTATTGCGTCCTGCCGATGCCAACGAGGTTGTCGAAGCATGGAAGGTCATCATGCAGTTGAAACACGAGCCGGCTGCGCTGGTGCTTACACGTCAAGCAGTCCCAACGTTCGACCGCACAAAATACGCTTCCGCGGCGGGTGTACCCAAAGGCGCTTACGTTCTCGCTGACGCGCCCGACAGCAAGCCGCAGGTGATATTGATGTCCACCGGCAGCGAAGTGCAGCTTTGCATCGCAGCTTACGAGCAGTTGAAATCAGAAGGAATCAAGGCACGCGTGGTCAGCATGCCTTCCTGGGCCATTTTCGAAAAGCAAAGCGAAGAATACAAGCAGCAGATATTCCCAGCGGATGTAAAAGCGCGAGTGGCAGTGGAACAGGCTTCCACATTTGGATGGTCGCAATACGTCGGCCCGCAGGGCAAAGTGATCGGCATGCACACGTTTGGATCGTCGGCGCCGCTGAAGGATGTGTTAAAGAAGTTCGGCTTCAGCCCGGATAAAGTCGTCGAAGCCGCACGGGCGGCGATCAGGGAAACAAAGTAATCGTTTTAGTCGTGTACTTCGTGCCTTTGATGGCTCGGGCTTTCTTAACAACCAAGAAGACGAAGGTGCACGAAGAGAGGCACATATGAATCCCACTGGAGTTCTCGAAAGCGCGAAAGCGACCAATCCTCTCCTCGATCTGCAGAGGTTCGGGCAATCAATTTGGCTGGACTACATTCGCCGCAGCCTCATCACCAGCGGCGAACTCCAGCGTTTGATTGACGAAGACGGACTGCGCGGCATGACCTCGAATCCGTCAATTTTCGAGAAGGCGATTTCCGGCAGCACGGATTATGCCGATCTGCTCAATTCCCTCAGGTCGCGAACTGACCTCGACGCGAAAGCGCGCTACGAGATTCTTGCCATTCGCGACATCCAAGATGCCGCCGACATTCTGCGCGCGGTCTATGAAAGCACCAGGCGGCGTGACGGCTATGTGAGCCTGGAAGTCTCACCTTACCTGGCCCGGGACACGCAGGGCACGCTTCAGGAAGCCCGTGCTCTGTGGAAAGCGGTCGGTCGGGAGAATGTAATGATTAAAGTTCCCGGCACGGCTGAAGGCATTCCAGCTTTCCAGCAACTCATCAGCGAGGGCATCAACATCAATGTCACGCTGCTTTTCTCACAAAAAGTTTACGAGGATGTCGCTGAAGCCTACATTGCCGGACTTGAGCAGCTCGCTGCAAAAGGCGGCGACGTGAGCAGAATGGCCAGCGTGGCAAGCTTCTTCATCAGCCGGATTGACAATTCCGCAGACGCGCAAGTTGCGGCGAAACTGAAAACGACAAAAGACGAACGCGAACAGGCAAAGCTGCGAAGTCTTCTCGGAAAAGTTGCTATCGCAAACGGAAAGCTGGCTTATCAAAGCTATCTAAAGATCTTTGGCACTGACAGATGGAAGAAGCTTGCTGCCAAGGGCGCGCAAACCCAACGTGTGCTGTGGGCGAGCACGAGCACCAAGAATCCCAGCTACAGCGATGTAATGTACGTGGAAGAAATGATCGGTCCGGATACTGTAAACACCGTGCCGCCCGCCACCCTCGATGCATTCCGCGATCACGGCCACGCCCGCCAAAGTCTGACCGAAGACATCGACGGCGCTAAAAAAGTGATGGCGACGCTCGCCAGTGTCGGCATTTCGATCGATGAAATCACCACCAAGCTCACTGAAGACGGCGTGCGCCTGTTCGCCGAGGCTTTTGACAAGCTGCTCGAGGCCGTAGAAAAAAGCGCGCGATCGGAAACCAGTGCGAAAGTAAATCGCCAATCGTACAAGCTGCCTGACAAGCTCGCGGCAGCCGTAAAAGCCAATATCGACGACTGGCGGGCGGCGGGGAAAGTTCGCCGCCTCTGGCAACGTGACGCATCGCTATGGACCGGTACCGACGAATCAAACTGGCTGGGCTGGCTGGGCATCACCGAAGACGAGATCGCTCACAGCACTGATCTACAGCGTGTGGCCGAAGAAATACAGAAAGAAGACTTCAGCGGCATTCTCCTGTTGGGTATGGGAGGGTCGAGCCTTGCTCCTGAAGTTCTGGCCATGACCTTTGGCAAAATTGACGGCTTCCCGCGTCTGCACATTCTCGATTCCACCGACCCTGCGCAAATCAAGGCATGCGAAGGCAAGCTCGATCTCGCTAAGACTCTTTTCATCGTCTCCAGCAAATCCGGTTCGACTCTCGAGCCCAACATCTTCAAACAATATTTCTTTGAGCGCGTGAAGCAGGCCGTAGGCGCGGAGAAAGCGGGCAGCCGTTTCATCGCCATCACTGATCCCGGCTCGAAGATGGAGCAAGTCGCTTCGGACGGCCGGTTCCGTCAAATTTTCCACGGTCTCCCCAGCATCGGGGGACGCTACTCCGCGCTCTCCAATTTCGGCATGGTGCCTGCCGCGCTCATGGGACTCGATACCATTAGGTTCCTCGATCTCACAGAAGAAATGGTTGAAGCCTGTGCTTCCTGTGTTCCAGTCGAAGAAAACCCTGGGGTGGTGCTTGGAATAATTCTTGGAACTGTGGCCAAGAACGGCCGGGACAAAGTTACAGTTGTCACCTCTCCTGCCATCTCCGAACTCGGCGCGTGGCTTGAGCAATTGCTGGCCGAATCTACGGGCAAAGAAGGTAAAGGAATTATCCCTGTCGATCGCGAAGAGCTTGGGCCGCCGGAGTTCTACGGGGACGACCGTATTTTTGCCTACGTCCGCCTCGAGTCGGCGCCAGATTCGGCACAGGACGCCAAAATCGCTGTGCTCGAAGAAGCTGGACAACCGGTAGTCCGGATTTCAGTCGCAGATACCTACGATCTCGGCCAGGAATTCTTCCGCTGGGAGATCGCCACAGCAGTTGCAGGTTCGATTATCGGTATTAATGCCTTCAATCAACCCGACGTCGAAGCCAGCAAAGTTGCCACGCGTACTCTAACTGCTGAGTATGAGAAGAAAGGCTCGCTTCCCGAGGAGAAGCCGATTTTCGAAGAAGGTGGGGTCAAGCTGTTTACTGACCCGAAAAATTCTGAGGCGCTGGCGAAAGCTGTCGGGAACGGAAAATCACTGGCTGACTATCTGCGGGCGCATCTGGATCGCGTAAAGCCCGGCGACTACTTTGCCCTGCTGGCGTACATCGAGATGAACTCCGATCATGTGTCGCGAATGCAGGAGATGCGCTTCCTGCTCCGAGACAAGAAGCACAATGCCACCTGCGTGGGCTTCGGTCCGCGTTTCCTGCATTCCACAGGACAAGCCTATAAAGGAGGGCCGAACAGTGGGGTGTTCCTGCAAATAACTTGCGATGACGCGGCTGACATCACAGTTCCGGGGCAGAAGTACACATTCGGAGTGGTCAAGGCTGCGCAGGCTCGCGGCGATTTCCAGGTCCTGGCCGAGCGTGGCCGTCGCGCATTACGGGTTCATCTCGGCAAAGACTTGCAGACCGGGCTGGTTGTGCTGCAAGCAGCGTTTCGCAAAGCCTTAAGCTGAAATCTCGTCTGTGTTCCTCTGTGTCCTCGCTGGTTAGATTAAGTCTGAAGGAGAACTGCATGCGACTCGGGATGGTAGGTCTCGGCAGAATGGGCGCCAACATGACGCGCCGCCTGATGCGCGGCGGCCACGAGTTGGTGGTCTCAGACCTAAGCCTTGACAATGTCAAACACATCGCCGGGGAAGGCGCAATCGCATCGTCCTCCCTCGATGATTTCATTTCGAAGTTAGGCAAACCGCGCATTGCTTGGCTCATGGTTCCCGCGGGAGGTCCGACAGAGCAAACTGTCGGAGCGCTCGCCCAGCGGATGCAATCGGGCGACATTATCATTGACGGCGGCAATTCCTGCTTTAAAGATGACGTCCGCCGCTCGAAGCAGCTCAAAGAAAAAGGCATTCACTACGTGGATGTTGGCACCAGCGGCGGCGTTTGGGGCTTGGAACGCGGTTACTGCATGATGATTGGCGGCCTCAAAGAAATCGTTCGGCAACTCGATCCGATTTTCAAGACTCTTGCCCCGGGCCGCGGCGATATCCCCCGCACACCTGGTCGTGAGAAGCTCCCCGGAACGGCGGAAGATGGCTATATTTATTGCGGCCCTTCCGGCGCCGGTCATTTTGTGAAAATGGTGCACAACGGAATCGAATACGGCATGATGCAGGCATACGCGGAGGGTTTTGACATTTTTCGCAACGCGAGCAGCAAGGAGCTACCGGAAGACCTTCGATACGATCTGAATCTCGCTGACATAGCCGAAGTCTGGCGCCGCGGCAGCGTAGTAAGCTCTTGGCTCCTGGATTTGACAGCCATTGCATTGGCAGAAAATCCCACCCTCTCCGAATACACTGGGTACGTGCAGGATTCTGGCGAAGGGCGATGGACGATTCAAGCAGCGATTGATGAAGCCGTGCCCGTCGATGTCCTCTCGGCCGCGCTCTTCACCCGCTTTCGTTCGCGCCAGGAACACACGTTTGCGGAAAGAATGCTCTCAGCCATGCGGCAAAAATTTGGCGGACACGTGGAACCCGCGGCCAGCAAGAAAACGGCGTAATGCGCGCATGGTTATGAGGTGATTGGAATGCTCGACACAGCGACAATGCCGATTGCGACGCAAGCCCGAGTGGGGCGGCCGGGTGATCCCTGCATCATGGTGATCTTCGGGGCTGCCGGAGATTTAACCCGCCGCAAGCTGGTTCCTGCGCTATACAATCTTGCGCGAAATCAGTTACTCTCGCGCGAATTCGCTGTCCTTGGAATAGCGCATAGCCGTCTGTCCGAAGAAGAGTTCCGCAAGAAAGTCGTTGAGGATGTCCGGCAATATACGGGGAACGACGGTGACCCCGATCTGATCGAGTGGTTCATCCGCCACATGTATTACGTCACCGGCGAGTTCGATGATAAGAACATCTACTTGCAATTAAAGAGCACTCTGGAAAGGATTGACAAAGAACACTCCACGCACGGCAATTATTTTTTCTATCTCGCGACAGCCCCCAATTTCTTTGGACCGATTGTTGAGCAGTTATCCGCGGCGGGGCTGATGGCGGAAGGGGATAACCACTGGCGGCGCGTCATCGTTGAGAAACCGTTCGGGCATGACCTGGAATCCGCCAAATTGCTCAATCAGCAACTTCTGCGCGTAGCGAGCGAGAAACAGATCTATCGTATCGACCACTACCTCGGAAAAGAAACCGTTCA
>QIAB01000073.1:61341-84048 GCA_003225455.1 Acidobacteriota bacterium | reverse complement strand
CCGCAGAGGGTTATGCCCTTGTTGAGGCGTTTAACAGCGTCATACTCGAGCTGCAAGTCATTGTTAAGCTGATCGAGGACGTTGCCGCCAATATTGATCTTGAAATAGTCGCTCATATTCGGAGTGCCTTCCAGGTAGAGAATGCGTTCCATGCACTTTTCTGCATGGGTCATCTCCTCAATGGACTCTTTTCGAATAACGCCCGCGAGCCGGTAATAGCCCCAGTTCGCGCACATCTCGGAGTGTAAGAAATATTGGTTGATGGCCGTCAGCTCGGCCTTGAGCACCTCGTTAAATACCGCAATGATCTTGGGGTCGCCTTTCACAGCCGCTGTCCTCCTGAATTTGGGCCCGGAAGTCGCCGTTTCTGAATACCTTGCCTCCGCCAAAGCCATTTACAGATTGACAGCCTGGGTTCTCTGATTGCAATGCTTTTTTGCGCTCAGAATTGCGCTGCCGTCCATTCTGCGGCGACCACCTTCCTGATCCCAGACTCAGCGTTGGAATGGTAAACTGCTAGAAGATCGGGCAAAGAGTTGGGCGCGTAGCTCAGTTGGTAGAGCAATGCCCTTTTAAGGCATGGGTCGCAGGTTCGAATCCTGCCGCGCTCACCAGGCTTTTTGCGCTCTCCTGGGGCATCAATGATCTGCTGCACAGCGCCACTGCGTGCGGCGAACTTCCTCCTGCATTTCCAAAACATAAAGGCCTGCCGTAGTTCGACTGCTTTCATGGCCCTGGGCACGCCTCGACATGTCTATTTTTCGAAACTAAAGCTGGCTCTATTGAGAATCGAAGACTATAGTGACCCGGTCATGTAAATCTCGAGGCGCCTATCGTCAAATTTGTCATTCCGAGCGCCGGCTTTTGGTGCGAGCAATCTGCTGCTCTCTCGGCCTGATCCAAATCAGATTCCTCGCTTCGCGCGGAACGACAATACACTCGGGGTGAGTCCTGAACAAAGAGAGTAAATAACAGCATGCTTCGCACCCAGTATGCTTTGGCTCAGAAACTAATGGCTCAACAACGGCCCCTCAGAAACGAGGCTGTGGTCTTCAAATGACAACGGTTGTGGAAAAGATTCCGGTTTTCCTGCTGGCCGAGAACCGTCTGCTGCGTGAAGCACTCGCAAGAATTCTTAACAAGAAGAGCGATATCACTGTAGTCGGAGCGGCGCCTTATTCCGTAGCAGTTTTGGAGCAGATTGCGGCGGTCTCTCCTCAAGTGTTGCTCCTCGATCCTTACCCCGCCGTGCGGGGCGAAGCGCCGTTGGTTACGGTCCTGCGCAACGCGATTCCTGGGCTAAAAATCGTGATGATCGGAATGAATCCTGACAAGGAGTTCTTTCTCCAGGCAGTTCGCGAAGGCATTGCAGGCTATATGCTTAAAGATGCAAGTGCCGTAGAGATGGCTGCTGCTGTACGTTCTGTTGCGAACAACCAGGCGATCTGTCCGGCCGAACTTTGTCAAACCTTATTTGACTGTGTGGCTCTGCAGCACCCGGCTTTTCCCACTTTCCAGAGTAAGCAACATTTTGGGTTGACCCGGCGGGAGCAACAGCTAGTGGCAATGATCAGTCGCGGCTTTACGAATAAGGAAATCGCGGTCTCCTTTGGCCTTTCCGAGCAAACGGTGAAGAACCATGTTCACCGGCTTCTTCATAAGCTTGGCGCTAGTGATCGGCTGGCCGCCGTCGAGATGTGCCGCGGTAACAGCTTCCTGCCCGCGTAGCCCTACGTTTTTTGCCCGTCTTAGGGAAGTACTTTTTTGGTACTTACTTCGTACGAGCAGGTACTTCCCATCTGAAGCCGATTGGTACTTAAAAAGTACTCTCCTGTGCTAAGCCCCTGATACTTAATTGAACCTTCCCCGATTGCGCTTGTCCAACCGATACTAGGCGCCAAGGTGGGGGCGTGCAAACAATCAAAGTCCTGGTTGCAAATCGGCCCCGGTTGATGAGGGAACTGGTCCTTGCCACGATTTCCGATCAGCCGGACATTGAAGTCGTTGGAGTGCTTGAGGAGGAGGCCGCAATCCTTGAATCTGTTGAACGGGCCAAGCCCGACTTCCTCATTGTAGCGCTGGATCCATCCGAGGAGCGCCCACATATTTGTGACGCACTCTTGGAACGGTTCCCCCAAGTCCGCATTTTGGCGCTCGCAGCGGAACGCAATAGCAGCATCTTTTACTGGGCGACTCTCGACATTCATTCCAATCGAATTGAGAACTCCGAAGAAGGAATCTTGACCGTCTTGCGTGGTCGCAAAGCGCTTAGCTCGCTGGAGCAGGATACGAAATGGGTTCCGCGGCCTAACTGAGCCGCAAGCTTAAGTTTGTTGCTTTGAATCAATAGGTTAGCTCACGAAGGCCTGTAAGTGAGGGGGCGAAGCTGTAGGTACGTAAAGGAAAAGATGAGTTACACACCCACAATTCCGGAGCCTCCGATATTAGATCGCATGCCGGGTGATCCGGCCAAAATGCAATGGTATGCGGCCTACACTTGTGCTCGTCACGAGAAAAGCGTAAGCCGACAGCTGCAAGAAAAGTGTATTGACTGTTTTCTCCCTCTTTACCGCAGTGTCAGCCGCTGGAAAGACAGACGCAAAGAGCTGACGCTGCCTCTGTTTCCCGGATACGTCTTCGTCCATATCACATCTGAAGACCGTCTTCGGGTCCTGCAGATTCCGAGCGTTGCGTATTTTGTGAGTTGCAGTGGGCGCCCTGCCACGATCGAAGACAGTGAAATGCAGTCGCTACGCCAGGGCGTATCGCTTGGCGCGTGCGTGGAACCCCATCCCTATCTAAAGATCGGAAAACGCGTTCGAGTAAAGCATGGGCCCCTGAGTGGCACGGGAGGAGTGCTCGTGCGCAGGAAGGATGGTTACCGCGTCGTACTCTCGATTGATTTGATCCAGCGTTCTGTCGCGGTCGAAGTCGGTGAAGCTGATTTAGAAAGGCTTTGAATCAATGCAACTAGCTGCAGAGACCTGGCACCCCGTGTTTCCGATCTCGATACTACCGCTCGACCATGAGGAGTTATGAATAGAGTATTCGCTCGAAAGCTAAGGCTGCAGACTGTATTTCTATACCTCATGATCGGATCTGCGGTGCCTGTATTTGCTCAGGATCGCGGATTCAATGGCCGCACTCCTGCGGTGGACGTGGCGAGTTCGCGGGCCGAGTTGGAGGCTGAACAGATCGTATCTCTTTCTTCCGAGAAAATCATTTCTCTCCTGCAACAGGAAACAGGGTTGTTTCTGCAGGTCAAGCGATTGCTTGTGCGCAAAGCCTATGAGCAGGGTCGTTTACTGGACCCCGACGATCTCACCGATGAAGCGCTGTATCGACTAGTGCGCGAGGATCAGAATATTCGAGTCTTGATCACACTCGAAATCGAGGATCGTTCTTACGTTCGGGCGAAACCCAGCCGTGAAGAACTGGAACGTAATGGCGTATATCAGAGTTCCGCACCCGACGTGCTGTCTGCCGCAATGCAAGCTCCTGATATTAGGGCCATTCAAGGCGGGCAAATTCAGGATCGGCAATCAAAAAGCTCGCATTCCCAAGAGGAAGATTACTGGTCCACACACGACACCCAGGTAAACCCCAACCAAGGGCAATTCTCGCTCCCACAGGCCCCCAACTCTGACTCGCGAGAGGGACAGGATACGCCCAAGCCTTCGACGACAGATCCGCGGCGTCAACTGCAACGTACGCAAATGCAAGCGCCATTCGCTGATTCAGGAGATTTGCAGAGCACTGGCAGTCTGCTGGCGAAAATCCAGCCGGATCAATTACCCGCATTGCTCAACGCCAGCTCTGTCGATCGGTCTTTGCTGGGAACGGGTCAAAGCCGAAGCGGATTAGGCGGCCTTGGTGCCGGCAATGGGATCTCCGGCGCGGCAGCGGGCTTGAATTCGAATTCTTCCATGCTTGGTCAGACACCTAGTTCTCTACTCAATTTGTTACAAGGGCAAAATAACAACGATGATGAGTTGCCCCCCACTCAGCAAGCCAAATTGAATAACAAGTTTCCTTTGCAGTCTTCCCAATCGCCATCTTTATCGATGCCGGCGCGTCCGATGCTGCACCATCGTCCGAATCCTTATGCTGACGTCCCATCGCTGTACGATCTGTATACGCAATATTCGCGCCGTTCGCCTTTGCTGGAGCGATTTGGAGAGGCAGTTTTTCGCAACGGGACAGGGAATGCTGATGACCTACCGATGGACCTGCCTGCTGGACCGGATTACGTAGTCGGCCCAGGTGATGGATTAAGCATTGAACTGTGGGGGGCCGTTTCCCAGCGACTGCGGCGCGTGGTAGACCGGGAAGGACGCGTGGCGCTACCAGAGGCCGGTTCTGTGCAGGTCGCAGGTCGCAACTTAGGAGATGTCCAGCATCTGGTGCAGAGCGTTCTCCGCACTCAGTTTCGTGACGTTGAAGCTGACGTTTCTCTGTCTCGCGTGCGCACCGTCCGTGTGTATGTTGTGGGCGATGTCCAGCGACCGGGAGCATACGATATCAGCTCACTGTCGACTCCACTGAACGCCCTGTATGCCGCGGGCGGGTCCACCTCCCAGGGCTCACTGCGCGTGATTCGCCACTACCGGGGCAAGCAGCTTGTGCAGGAAGTCGATACCTATGACCTCTTGCTACACGGAATTCGTTCCGACCTGCAGCGACTACAACCTGGCGACACCGTTCTGATCCCGCCGCTCGGTCCGCAGGCCACCATTGAAGGCATGGTGCAGAGGCCCGCCATTTATGAACTCAGAGGAGAAAAGAGCCTGGCAGAGGTGCTGGAGCTTGCGGGCGGCGTGCTGCCATCGGGCACCTTGCGTCACATCGATGTAGAACGCCTGCAAGCACACGAGAGTCGGACCATGCTGGCTCTCGATGTGCCGGAGAATAACAATAAAGAGTCAGTAAACCAAGCCCTGCAAGATTTTCAGATTCAAGACGGCGACAGCGTCAAGATCTCGCCAATCATGTCCTTCGCGGAAAAGGCGGTCTATCTGGACGGTCATGTGTTTCGCCCCGGAAAGTACGCCTATCGAGAAGGGATGAAGCTGACCGACTTGATTCATTCGTACAAAGACCTTCTTCCGGAGCCCTATGGCCGGCACGCAGAAATCATCCGCCTCAACCCGCCGGACTATACGCCTGCGGTTCTGGCCTTTAATCTTTCCGACGCTCTTGCCGGAAAAGAGCAGGATCTCGTGCTTAAGCCCTTTGACACGGTCCGAGTTTTCGGACGTTACGATTTCGAAGATCCCCCGATGGTTTCTGTCACGGGCGAAGTTCGAGATCCTGGGGACCACGTCACAAATGGAGCTACGTACGTTCGCGACGCGGTGTATCTTGCCGGCGGGGCCACTCCTGATGCTTTGCTGAGCGACGCGCAGGTGTTCCGCAAAACCCAGGACGGCGGTCTAAAAGTTATTAGCGTTAATCTGGCCAACGCCCTCAAGGGAGATGAAAAAGACAACGTTTTGCTCGAGCCTAAGGACCGTGTGTTCATCCAACGCACTCTGCAAAAAGTGGATCCGGCAACTGTGATCATTGCCGGCGAAGTGGCGCGGCCGGGCAAATATCCCCTCGGTCGCGACATGAGCGCCGCCGATTTGGTGCGAGTGGCTGGCGGGCTCAAGCGCGGTGCCTACACCCAATCGGCAGACCTTATGCGCTACACAGTAGAAGACGGAAAGAAAGTGCAGGGCGAGCACCAGACCGTTGACATTGCCAAAGCGTTAGCTGGTGAAGCAGATACCGACGTTCGCCTGCGCGATGGCGATGTCTTGACCATTGGTGAACTCGCTGGATGGCAGGACGTAGGAGCCACGATCGAAGTAAAGGGTGAGGTCGTACATCCGGGCGTATACGGCATCCGCGAAGGTGAGCGCCTCAGTTCTGTCATTGCTCGTGCCGGTGGGTTCCGCTCTGACGCTTATGTTCACGGCACCATCTTCCAGCGGGAGCAGGTTAGAGAATTGGAGGCCAAGAATCGCGCGGATTTGATAACCCAGGTCCAAACGCAAGGGGCTGGTCTCAAGCTGATCCCCACTAACGATGAAGATCAGAAGGTCGCAAAAGAAGCTGTGCTGCTGCAGTGGCAGACGATGCTGGAGAGATTGCAAAGTACACCGCCCGCAGGACGACTGGTGGTTCACATCTCTTCCGACATGAAGAGATGGGCAAACACTCCCGCAGACATCCAGGTCCGGGCAAAGGATGTGGTTTTCATTCCCAAGAAGCCGAGCTCGGTGATGGTTGACGGGTCTGTCTACAATCCTACCGCTGTGGCCTACAAGCCTGGCAAAAGTGCTGGGTGGTATCTCAATCAGGCTGGCGGCCCGAATAACCTCGCAAACAAGAAGGCTATTTTCGTGATTCGCGCAGACGGGTCCGTGGTTGGCGGACGTGGAGGGCTGTTTAGCGGCGGGGCGGAGAGCGCGTCCATGCAGCCGGGAGATATGGTTGTGGTTCCAGAACGAGGATTCAGCGCGAATACTCGCTGGAAGACAACGCTGCAGTCAGCGCAGTTGGCGTATGCGGTCGGCATCGCGATTCAGGTAGCGAGACATTTCTAACACGGCCAGGCATTCGATGTTACGTCTGAGGCAGTTGTCACTGGTTCTTTGCTTTTTTAGTCCGATGTTTGTGCTTGCTCAAACGCCCGAGAAGCTGGGCCAGTCGGCGGTTAATGACTCTCCCGCTGCCGGGAAGCCCGCCTCAACCGCGGCATCCGACCCGGAGCATGAATGGCTGCCGCCGGGCGTGGACCCGGAGAACACGCTCGGCTTCCCGTTCATAAAGCACTTGGCCTTAGATCAGAAGACATTTTGGACGAGCGGAAAAGAGTTGCGTCGCAGTGGCGGACGCACTTTTGTTCCCTTCATGAGTTTCACAGGGCTGCTGATCGCGAGTGATAGCTGGCTCTCCCGGCAGATACCAGACAAGCCCAACCAACTGAAGCGAAGCGAGAACATTTCCCAGTTTGCGACGTATTCGTTAGGCTTCCTTCCTGTTGGGACACATCACTCACAACGATCATATGGGTGAGGCTGGGCTGCTCAGCGGAGAGGCAGCAATAAACAGCACTGGAGTCAACTTTTTATTGCGCCAAATAGCAGGACGAGAGCGGCCGTTTGAGAACAACGGCTCCGGAAGATTTTTTCATGGGGGAAACTCATTCCCTTCCGAACACTCTGTCCTCGCATGGTCGGTGGCCAGTGTTCTGGCTCACGAATACCCTGGCCCGCTTACAAAATTCTTCGCTTATGGGCTAGCCTCAGCGGTCACGCTTACGCGTGTCACCAGCCAGCAACATTTTGCTTCGGACGCATTGGTGGGGAGCGCATTGGGCTGGTATTTCGGAAGGCAGATATACCGGGCGCGCCATGACCCGTCCGTCGGTGGCGGAGCCTGGGGCGATCTTCGCGAGAAGGTCCTGGAAGGCCCGCGGAAACCGGAGAACATGGGCTCGCCCTACGTACCGATCGACAGTTGGATCTACTCCGCCTTTGATCGACTTGCGGCGCTCGGGTATGTGCACAGCAACTACGCAGGGATCCGTCCCTGGACTCGCATGGAATGTGCGCGCCTGCTGGAAGAAGGTGGAGACAGGCTTCAATCCGTTGCGGATGCTGGCAATGAAGCACCGAGGATTTATGAAGCATTGACGCATGAGTTCTTCGACGAATCGCGCCGCCTGGATGGCGCAGCAAACCTGGGCGCGAGTGTAGATTCCATTTATGGACGTGTGACGGGAATTTCAGGCTCACCGCTGCGAGACGGTTATCATTTCGGCCAGACGATCATCAATAACTACGGACGCCCGTATGGCGAGGGCTTCAACTCTGTGGCTGGTTTCACGGCACATGCTGTTGCCGGTCCTCTGTCGCTTGACTTCCAAGGAGAGTACCAACATTCCCCCGCCGTGCAGTCCGACCCAGTTAATGTGCTCGAAGCAGTAGCGGCTCAGGATCTCACACAGCCTCTATCCAACGGCACAGCCGGCATTGGCCGATTCCGAATTCTGAGTGGGTCCGTGGCTCTCACCTTCAGGAATATGCAGTTCTCGTTTGGCAAACAGAGCCTCTGGCTAGGACCCGGGAATGGCGGGCCATTTTTGTTCAGCGACAACGCGGAACCAATTCCGATGCTGCGCATCGATCAGACATCGCCGGTTCAGATCCCTGGACTCTCTCGCTTCTTGGGCCCTGCGCGCTCGGAGTTTTTTCTTGGTCAGTTATCCGGCCAACATTGGGTATTCTCAAACGGCACTTTATTCGGGCCGAATGTAAATCCCCAGCCCTACATTCATGGCAGCAAGATCGGATTCAAGCCGACTGAAAACCTGGAATTCGGATTAGGCTACACGGTGCTATTTGGCGGGCCTGACCTGCCGTTTACATGGCATAACTTTCTCCGCACCATGACCTCGTTCAATGGGGTGGCTCCAGGAAGTACGCGCGATCCCGGAGATCGGCGTTCGACGTTTGACTTCAGTTATCGAGTGCCTGGTTTGAGAGACTGGCTGACTATCTACGCCGATTCTTTTGTGGAGGACGAAACCTCGCCCCTGGGTTCCACGCGTCCGTCCATGCGAATGGGCATGTATTTCGCTCGGCTTCCGAAGGCGCCGAAACTCGATCTTCGGCTCGAGGGTTTGTACACCGATGTGCCGGGTCAAAAGACGAGGGGATTTCTCTACTGGAATGGCCGGTATCGTTCTGGCTATACCAATGACGACAATCTACTGGCAAGCTGGATTGGCCGGCAAGGAAGGGGAGGGCAAGCCTGGGCCAACTACTGGTTCTCGCCACGCAGCAAGCTTCAACTCGCGTACCGCCACCAAGAAGCGGATCGGGCATTCATTGGTGGAGGCCGACTCAATGACTTTGGCGCGCAAACTGAATTCATGTTGCTGCCCGATGTCTCTATCTCCGGGATGTTGCAATATGAGCAATGGAATTTCCCGGTTCTATCTCTGGCTGGTAAATCAAATATCACGGCCTCGTTTCAGATGACGTTTTATCCAACGCGGCATGCTCGCAAGAACACACCTTGAGATTCGAAGCACATCAGCTATGAGTTCGTTAATTGGATTCAGCAAGCCTGAGGCGGAATTAGTAGTCCAACCCTCGCCCGTTCATCTTCAACTGGCACGACCTGCTGTCCGCCACAATGCAGCAGCCCATTTTCGTCGCTATTTCGCTGCATTTGAAGTTATTGCAGATTTCGCGACGATTATTTTGGCCGTAACACTGGGATATTTCATTTACTACCGACTGGATCTCGGTAAGCACATTCACTACCCGGCCAAAGCGGTCGTGGGCGTGGCCTCTGGCCTGGCGGTAATCATCATCCTGATGCTTGATCGGGTAGGCGCCTACGCGCGGGGAAACAGCCTACTGAGAGTCCGAGAGACCGAGCAGGTGGTACGCGTCTCCGCGCAGGCGTTTCTGGTTGCGTTCGCTGTCAGCTTCTTTTCCAGCTTCTTGTTCTCCAGATGGCTGCTGGTCATCACCTTGAGTCTGGTTCCGCTGCTTCTGTTTGTCCAAAAAAATCTCATGTACCTGCTGGTCCGGAAGCTGCATTCGAAAGGATACGGAATTGAGAAGGTACTGATCTACGGCTCAGGCCACACCGGACGCCGTGTTTATTCGGTCCTGCGGCGTTCGCCAAAACTTGGCTTGGATCCGCTGGCTTTCGTGGACGACAACCCAGACAAGGTTGGCGCCAGCGTCTTCGAAATGGCCTATGAACGGCGCCGCCCGGCATCGGTCGTGCAAGGGCCCATTACCCGTGAACTCGTCTGGCAATATGGCGCCGACTTAGTGGTAATCGCAATACCTTCGGCCCCGCACGCGAAATTTATTGAGACCGTGCAGGAGGTCCTGGCAGCGAATGCAAGGGTATCGTTTGTGCCGGGCCACACTTTACTTTCGGATGCCTGGGTTGGGTACGAAGATATTGATGGCGTGCTGCTGGCTTCGTTCAGCAAGAGTTCGCGCTGGATGGGTTACGAATTGGCCAAGCGGTTCTGCGATTTCTTGATTTCATCCTCGTTGCTGATGGTTTGTTCCCCGTTGTTGCTTGTGCTGGCAGTTTTAATCAAAATCGATTCGACTGGCCCTGTGTTCTTCCGGCAGCTTCGCGTTGGCCAAAACGGGCGGCGCTTCAAAATGTGGAAATTCCGTACCATGACCAGCGGGTCGCCCATGTACCAATACTCGCCGAATGTTTCCAGTGATCCCAGGATCACAAGAATCGGAAGATTTCTGCGCCGCACTAGCTTTGACGAGCTGCCGCAGCTTCTAAACGTTCTCGAGGGCAGTATGTCAATGGTGGGACCTAGACCGGAAATGCCCTTTATTGTTGAACAGTACAAACCTGAACACAAACAGAGGCTGCGCATCAAACCTGGCATTACCGGACTCTGGCAACTCAGCGGTGACAGGGCCTCCCGGATCCACGAAAACATCGAGTATGACCTTTACTACATCCAGAACCGAAACTTTTTCATGGACCTTGCGATTCTGCTGCATACGCTCGTCTTCGCCATGCGGGGAGTGTGACGTAGCTAGAAAGTTTGCGGGAGCGTACCTAAGTGAATCAATCTGNNAGCTGGAGCCGTTACCCACACTTGAGCCAGGCACGAACGGCTCGAATGGGAGTGCGCCGAGGCCAATAGCACATTCGATTACAGCATTTCAAGTCTTGCAACTGACCTGGGTGCGGCGCAGTTTTATAATGCGGGTGACAATCGCGGCGCTCACCTTATTTACTCTTATCGCCTTCCTGCTTCCCAAGCACTACATTGCAAGTACTCGCCTCATGCCGCCAGACTATGGATCCAATCTCCAGATGGCTTTAGCCATGCCCGCGTTGAGCGAAGGAGCTGGAAGCGGAACCGGAACGGGTGGGGCCGGTAGCTCCGTGATGGGACTCGCCAGCCAGTTGTTGGGATTGAACACCTCTGGAGACCTGTTTATCGGGGTACTGCAAAGCCAAACTGTCGAAGACCACATCATTGACAAGTTCGAGTTAATGCACCTGTATTCGGCGCGTTACATTCAAGACGCGCGAGAGAAACTGGAGAACAGAACAGAGATTACCAGTGACCGAAAAAGCGGGATCATCAGCATCGCGGTTGACGACAAGAGCCCGGCGCGCGCCGCAGCCATGGCCAAGATGTACGTCGAAGAGTTGGACCGCGCTCTGGCCCTGGTGAACACATCGGCGGCGCATCGCGAGCGGGTCTTCATCGAAGGACGCATAAGAGAAGTAAAGCAGGATCTGGATGAGTCGGCGAAAGAATTCGCGGCATTCTCCAGTCAAAATGCGGCCATCGATGTTCCTGAGCAAGCAAAAGCCATGGTCGCGGCTGCCGCCGATTTGCAAGCACAACTCATCGCTACCCAATCGGAACTGAAGGGGCTGCAACAAATTTATACCGCAAACAATGTGCGTGTGAAGTCATTACAGGCGAATGCGGCGGAACTCCAGCATCAATTGGAGAAATTTGGCGGCAAGGACGTGAACCCTGCCAAAGACTCCTCATTGGCCGAGACGGAGCTCTACCCATCCATCCGCCAACTGCCGCTCCTGGGAGTTAAATACCTCGACCTATTTCGTCGCACGAAAATCGATCAAGCAATTTACGAATTCCTCACCAAAGAATATGAAATCGCCAAAGTTGAGGAGGCGAGGCAACTCCCGACTGTGCAGGTGCTGGATCCTGCGCTGGTTCCTGACAAGAAGTCCTCACCGCATCGCTTGCTGATAATGTTGGTCGGCTTGTTTCTGGGATTTGTCTCCTCGAGCGTCTGGATTATCGGCAAGGTAGTGTGGGAGGGCGTTGACGTACGGGACGAGAAGAAGGTTTTATTGCAAGAGGTCTTCTACACAATAAAGCGCCGTACTTGGGATACGCCGTTTTGCCGCGAGAACCATAATAGACTGCGACGGTTGTTCGGATCGATCGCTGGGATGCAAGGGTAAGGCATCAGTCGGTCCGGAATAATCCAATCGTAGCGATTACATGCAGCGGGATTTCATGACAATTAAATACCAAGTGAAGACCTTGCGGAGTATTCGCCGATGTCTTACTTAGGGATAAATGGCGCTACATTGGTGGCAATTCTGGATGTTGCTTAAAAAGTCTATCGCCCGATTTTCAAGTATGGTAGGCGTTATAGCCCCCGCATTGAGCTTCGCTGTCCGCGGTTCGCATCCCAAGCGCGTCGCAATTGCTGCTGCTTACCTCCATCTGCGCCTCCGCCTGGCCCTTTCCAGACGACCGCTGCGGCGCATGTCGCTGCTCGGCACAGAGGTTCATTTCAACGATGCGCACAGTTTTACATTTCTGTTCTCTGAGTTGTTTTTCGAAGAAATCTACGGAGGTTGTGAGCAGCCGCCCGCCACCATAATCGATTGTGGAAGCAACATCGGTATGTCCATTTTGCTGTTCAAGAGCCTTTGGCCTAAGTCCAAAATCCTAGGCATCGAGGCATCGCCTGAGACATTCCTCCTTCTGAAGGAGAATGTCAAAACACTGCATGACGTGACAATCGTAAACAAAGCGGTGAGCGGTCGACGCGGAATAGTCCCCTTCTACTCAGGTCCAAATTCATTGCTCAGTAGCACTAACGCGCTTCGAGGGGGTGGCACTGAGATTTCCGTAGAAGCCGTGCCCCTGTCTGACTTCATCGATGATTCCATTGACCTGCTGAAGACCGACATCGAGGGCTCCGAAATCGACGCTTTTGCCGAATTGGAGGCTTCTGGGAAGATGCCCCTGATACGCCAGATGTTCATTGAATATCACCACCATCTTCCTGGTGAGATGCCCGGTCTGTCCTCTTTCTTAGGTCGGTTAGAGCGCTGTGGATTCGACTATGAGCTAGCTGCCTGCTTGCCAAGTCGCTCCGGTAGCTTTCAGGACATTTTTATTCGGGCCAAGCGCAATGACTAGAAGCGATCGAAACGTCCTTACAGACATGTCATGCTGCCTGTTCGTGATATCTCTGAAGCGTGCGCTCAATTGCACCAAAGTTGCAGTAATTCGGTCTATGGTTGGGGTGGTTTAGCTGTGAGGGGGAACATTGACCGCGGCTAAGAGGGCCGGAGAAGGGAGTCTCAGGGAAAAGGCGCTTAAGGGCGGCATGTTTCTGGCAGGACGCCAGATCCTCGGGATCGGTCTTCGCTTAATTGCCGTCTTTGTCATTACCCGGATCATCGGGCCCTATGAGTACGGGCTATTTGCCGCTTGCATGGGTATTTTTCTTTATCTCCAGAGTTTTGGCACCTGGGGGATTGATGTTTATCTGCTGCGCAAGCCGGAGGATCTCAGCAAAGAAGAATTAAACCAGGGCTTCACTCTCCTTCTCGCCATTGGCCTGGTATTTGGCTGCCTCATGTACGGCTTTCGTGGAGCGCTGGCCGCAGCCGTGAAGATGCCGGCAGTAAAGCCGATGTTCGGTGTTCTTGCGCTTAGCGTACCATGCGCTCTGATCTATTTACCGGCCATGGTGCAGCTTGACCGGGCGCTCGATTTTAGACGCGTGGCTATCAATGAATTCGTCAGTCAGACGTTTCAATATGTCGTGGCCGTGCCCCTGGCTCTCGCCGGTGGCGGGGCTTGGTCACTGGTGCTCGGCTTGGTAGCATCCAACCTTTGCCTCTGTGTGCTTACCTATCAGGCTGCGGGGCTGCGTCCACGCTTGCATTGGAATCGCGCGCTGGTTCGCCAAATGCTCGGCTACGGCCTTGGTTATTCAAGCTCCATCTGGGTGTGGCAACTCCGGTCACTGGTGAACCCGATTCTCGTCGGCCGCCTTGCTGGTGCTGAGGCAGTCGGATATGTGGGCTTGGCGATCCGAATCTGCGAGGTGCTTTCGTTTGTGAGGAGCGCAGCCTGGCGCATCGCTATGGCTGCCCTGGCAAAGCTGGGAAACGACACCGATCGTCTGCGCCAAAGCATTACCGAGGGCATGCGTCTACAAACTTTGGCAGTCGGACTGCCACTGGCGGGGTTTGCCATTATCGCCCCATACACGATAGCCCATGCTTTTGGAACGCGATGGGAGCCTGCGATCCGAGTCTATCCGTTCATCGCGCTCAGCTATTTTGCGAGTTCCGTTTTTAACCTACATTCCTCAGTGCTCTATCTGCTGAAGCGCAACTGGAGCGTTACCGCGTTTCATGCTGTCCATGTTTTTCTTATTGCGGGCAGCGCAGTTTTGCTTGTGCCCCGTATGGGCATCTTGGGCTACGGCTGGGGGGAGGTTGTCGCCCTGGCAAGCTATGTGGTGCTCCACTATTTTGTCCAACACGAAATCGGCAGCCCCTCATACAGAATCGGCGCAATCTGGTGCGGCGCAGCAACGTGTGTCTTCATTCTTACCGCGCTCGGCACCCCCGCGGTTTACCTCGCGCCGCTGGTGCTGCTGTTCCCGCTACTTTTTCCTGAGGAAAGAAGCAGCCTGCACGGATATGCGCAAATCCTGCTTTCGAGAACGGGTGCATGAGCGTGCCGGGGCCGCTGGTCAGCGTCTTAGTTAACAATTACAACTATGGCCGCTTTTTGCGCGATTGTATTGATAGCGCCCTAAATCAAACTTATACAAACACGGAAGTCATCGTGGTGGATGATGGTTCGACAGATGATTCGCGAGAGATCGTTGCCAGCTACGGTGACAAGGTCATCGCCGTGTTGAAAGAAAATGGCGGCCAGGCTTCAGCGTTCAATGCAGGTTTCACCGCGTGCAAGGGACAGATTGTCTGTTTCCTGGATTCGGATGATGTCTGGCTGCCTACGAAACTTGAAGCCGTTGTCAGTGCTGCCGAAGCGGCACCCGATGCCGTAATGCTGTACCACGCGTACCAACGTACTGATGCGAAACTGCGACCACTAGGAAGGACACTGCCAATCAGCTTTCTTGAAGGCAATGTTGCGGAGAAGGTCCTGGCCTCCGGGGGATACTGGCCGTTTCCGCCGCCGAGCGCGATGGCCTTTCGCAGATCAGTGCTGGCATCACTTATCCCGATGCCGGAGGCCCCTTTCCGCATCTGCGCTGACGCTTGCCTTGCCTACTGCACGCCACTGATCGGGCACATCGCTGCCATCCGGCAGGCGCTCTGCTTGTACCGCATGCATGGTTCAAACGTCTACGCCAGAATGACGGCGGATCGGCAGCAACGAACGGACAGTAGCCTAGCCAGGGAACGCTATCGGCTCATCGTTGAAGGTGCCAATCAGGTGCTAGCCAGGTTAGGGCGAGTGGAACGGTTCCGGTTACAGGATCACATTGGCTATGTTAAGACGGCGTACAGCGCGCGAAGTGGTGATAGGACTTCCTGGACATATACGAGCTGGAAACTAGTACGAATGTCATCAGAACCGTCCATTTTCGTTCGCTTTAGTGCGCTGACAAAATTTTGGCTTGAGTCGCTGGGATTGCAGTGGTCGTAGTGGAGTGTCGCTCCCAGAGCGTCAGACCTCAATCGCGGCAATGATTGCCGTCGGCGGCTGCGGCAACCGTTCTTAGGATGTTCTTGTGAGATCGAAAAGGTGAATTCCCAAATTCAAAGCGAACCCGGGACGGGCGAGAAAGCATTCGTTTTATTGGTCCTGCTGCTTTCGCTCGGAGCCTTCCAGAACCTGATGGTCACACGTGCTGCGCAAAGTCCAAATTTGGCAATGCCCAAAATGCAGGGTCTTTGGTCCTTTCTTTATCTGGTCACATTGTTGTTATATTCGCGCCGCTGCGAGAGTCCGATTCGAGGCCTTTTCACTGTCTCTCCCCTTATGGCTGTAATCGTGTTCACTTTTGCATCGGTTCTGTGGTCCCAAGACCCCGCGTTGACCGCGCGCCGCTCGATAGCACTGGCGCTGACTGTCGTCTTCGGAGTTTACTTCGCTCTGCGCTTCAAGCCCAAGGAACAATTCCGCCTTCTGGCCTGGGCCTTTCTTATCTGCATCATATTTAGCTTTATTTTCGAGTTATTTGGTCTCAACTACCAGATGGGTTCAGGATGGTATGGTATTTTTTTTATTAAGGTTCATCTTGGGCGGAATATGGCACTGGGCGCCCTGATATTCCTCTTCTGGGAGAAAGTTGAATCTAAACACAGTGCAGTCGCCAGGGTAGGACTTGTGGCATCGATCGTTCTGGTAGCGCTTTCCCGCGACGTGACATCGTGGATCGTTCTTACGGTGATGTTGATACTTCTACCTTATCTGCAATGGACTCTGCGGAGGAGCATACGCTGGGCGCTTGGTGGAATCGGATTCCTCCTGGCGCTGGGAACATTCTCAGTCATGTATGTGTGGACCCATCTCGATACGTTTACTGCTTTTCTCGGCAAGGACCCACTGCTGACTGGGCGGGTGCCGCTCTGGATTCTGTCCACGGTAATGGCAATGCGGCGTCCATGGCTGGGCTATGGCTTTGACGCCTTTTGGCTTCCGGATGAAGGCGCTGTGCAAAGGATCTGGCATATATTACGCTGGGAACCTCCGCACGCGCACAACGGCATTCTGGAGCTTTGGCTGGAAATAGGACTCATCGGGACCGCGCTTTTTCTAATTGTGTTTGTTTACTATGTCACAAGAGCGCTGCGGATGTTGAGAAGCAGTTCGGAAGCAACGGCGGCTTGGCCGCTCATGTTTCTCTTGTTCCTCTTCTTAGCCAACCTCACGGAGAGCGTCTTTCTTGGCACTAATAGTATTTGCTCCATTCTTTATGTAGCCGCGGCCACTACTCTGAGTCTGAAGCAAAGCGAGGCCCGTGTTGGCGGAAGATTTGCCGTACCTCAGGCGAGCTATGCTTAAGGAATCGGACTCGGCGAAACCTGTGGTGTTGATTTATGCCGAGCCACTTCTGGCGCGCTCCATGACATTTGTCCGAACGCAGGCAGAAGCCCTGACACGTTTTTCTCCCTACTACATCAGCCCGCATTATCTGCGTGACGGCCTGCCCCTCTCGACGGAACGAGTGCTTGTTATGCGCCGCGGGCAGAGCAGCTTGTCCCGGCTAACCGAATTACCGTTCAAGATGCTAGGACTGGCTCCGTTTTTTGCTCGGCGTCTCAGAAAGCTTCGCCCGGCGCTGCTGCACGCGCACTTCGGACCTGCAGCTCTGCGGGCCTTACCACTGGCTCGTGCCCTGCGCATTCCCCTGGTAGTGACGTTCCAGGGCTATGATGCGACCGTGTACGATCAGTTCGCCCGGACTTCGAAGCACTACTCTCATCGTGTGTACGTCCGGCGGCGCAAGGATCTCGAGCGAGGCGCGACCCTGTTGATCGCCGTCTCGAATTTCATTCGTGACGAGATGATCAGGCAAGGATTCGCTGCCGACAATATCGTAGTGCACTACGTTGGCGTGAATACCGAGCTCTTTCATCCAGATTCCCAAGTTAGGCGTGAGCCGATCGTCTTGTTCGCCGGGCGGTTGGCGGAAAAGAAGGGGTGTGAGTACCTGATCCGAGCCATGGCCGAGGTGCAATGCGCGTCGCCACAGGCCCAGTTGGTGATCATCGGGGACGGTCCTCTTCGTTCGGAACTGGAGGAGTTGGCCGCTCAAAATCTCCAACACTATCGCTTTCTGGGTTTTCAAACCCCTGAGGTGGTCAAACACTGGATGAACCGTGCACGAGTCTTCGGAGCACCCAGCGTTCGCGCACGATCAGGTGACGCCGAAGGTTATCCCAACGTGTTCGCGGAAGCACAAGCCATGGGACTTCCCGTCGTCAGCTTTGCCTCGGATGGAGTAAGGGAAGCCATCGCGCACGGAGAGACCGGCTTTCTGGCACCGGAGCGTGACGCCGAGGCGCTTGCTTACTACTTGCAGAGGCTGTGCGATGACGAGACCCTTTGTGCGCGAATGGGCGCGGCAGCCAGGGCGCACGTGTGCGCACAATTCAATCTCCGAATCCAAACCGGAAAGCTCGAAGAGCTGTACATGAAGGTGCTGGGAAAGGCTGGCCCATGGCCCACAGGGGCGTCACGGAAAGTGGAGCATGAAGAACGGGTTGCGGCACTGGACTCCTAAGGGCGACAGCAAGCTGATGTATGAGTTTCTGCCGGACGACACTTCTCGTCAAACCGATGCGCTGAAGGAAGCTGTGAGGGTATTTGAGCGCGCAGCGAACGGATCTGGGGCTGGACTCACGCTTCTGGACTTAGGCTGCGGCCATGGCAGCAGCTACGACGTATTTGCCGCGCGCACTCGGAAGGTACGGTGGATAGGGCTAGACATCATCGAGTCACAGGAAGTAACTTCTCGGCCTCTAAGACCACTTCCTTTCTGCGCCTATGACGGAGTTCGGCTTCCTTTGCCCAATAATGCGATTGACATCGTGTACTCCCGGCAGGTTTTCGAACACGTGAGGTATCCCGGTCCCCTGATCGCCGAAGTTCGCAGGGTACTGAAGCCTGACGGAGTATTTGTTGGTTCTACGTCCCACCTTGAGCCATTCCATTCGCGCAGTTATTGGAATTACACGCCTTATGGCTTTTGCGTGCTGCTGCGCGAAACTGGTTTTCAGTCGATTCGCGTCCGGCCCGGAATTGACGGATTAACGTTGATCGGCCGGCGCTGCTTCAGTTATCTGAAACTCGCGCATCTTTTCGAACCTTTTTTCACGATCGAATCCCCGATGAATGCGCTTTTGGAAGCGGCTCTCCGATTGCTGGGACAGCCAGCACAACGAAGAAACGCTCTGAAGCTGCTTTTTACAGGACAGTTCTGCTTTGTTGCTCAGAAGTGAACACAAGTTTCTGTATGCCAGTAATTACTCGCCTGCACGACCATTATGACTCGAAATATGCCTCGGCTAGTTTTCGCGAGGTCAGCGGCGTGTCACGGGTCAAGTACCCGCGTGACCGGCTTCAAATGGCGGTACATTTGAGCACTATGTTCGCTGGGGAGCGCTATTTAGAAATTGGCGCGGGAAATGGATCAACTATGCTGACCTTGCTCGATAGTTACCGCGAGTTGGTTGGCACCGAGTTATCTGTAGTCAGGGCTCGGGAGCTGCGGAACCTCTTCGCTGATTATCCGCAGGTTCGGATTGTCGAGAATAATTTCGAAGAAGAGCCCCTGCCGTTTCCTTCTGAGTATTTCGACACCATTGCGCTGACTGCGGTCATCGAACATCTTTTCGATCCTATCAGCACGCTGCGAAAGCTGCATCGTTTGCTCAAACCCGGTGGAGTCGTTATTGTCGATACTCCCAACATCGCGAAGTGGACCCGTCGTGTTAAGTTGGCCTTCGGCTACTTTCCCTCTACTGCTTCCTTGAATGAAGGGTTGCTGTGCTACGACCGTAAAACCCCAACCGATCTTCACGATGAGGGTCATTTACATTACTTCACGTTCCGGTCATTAAGAATAATCGCCCTGGAGAGAGTGGGTTTTCGATCCGCTAAAGGTGTTGGTTACGGTAATTCTTTCTTGTGTCGGTGCTGGCCGCAAATGTTCTCGGAAATCGCCATGGTGCTGTGTAAGTAGCGGCACAAATTCGCAGGCATCAATGTCACGAGTGCTGATTATCCAGAGCCAGGTGAAGCAGTACCGGATTCCCTTCTTTATCAAGCTCCACACAGACAGCATTCAATTGCGGGTGGCTTACAGCCAACCGGCCGTTTCTGAGGGGACCAAGAAAGATGACGGCGAATTACCGGAGAGTTTTTCAGTACGTGTCCGGGCATATTCAGCGCTGCGGGAGCGCTGTCTGTATCAGCCGTTGATAAAGGAAATCGCGCGCGCAGACTTGGTGATCGTTGAACAGGCCAACAAACACGTTATCAACCATGTATTACTTCTGTTGCGCTTTGCCGGCCTGAAGTGCTTTGGTTTTTGGGGCCTGGGGAACAATAAACAGGCAGATCGTTCAAGACTTTCGGAGTGGTACAAACGGATTACTGTAAAGTGGGCAGATTCCTATTTTGCTTATACAGCGGCAGTGGCCAGGGAAGTTGCTGTGTTGGGTGTGCCCGAAGAGCGCATTACCGTAGTACAGAATGCAACGGACACGCGCGAGTTCCGAAATCACATTCTTTCGATCAAAGATTGCGAAATCGACCTTCTTCGAACGGAACTGCGGATAAACAATGATGCTTCGGTCGGGCTCTTTTGCGGCATGTTGGATTCAGTCAAGGGCATTCCGTTCCTTATAGACTGTTCCAAGCTTATCAGGAGTAAGCTGCCGGAGTTCCACCTGATACTCGTTGGGGGTGGCCGTGAACAGAGCGCGATTCAGCAATTGGTACAAGACTTTCCATGGGTACACGCCGTTGGGCCGAAGTTTGGACGAGACAAGGCCTTGTTCTTCAAACTGTCTGACCTACTTGTGTTGCCGGGCCGTGTAGGTCTTGTGATCTTGGATTCTTTCGCGGCCGGTCTGCCGCTGATCACCGTACAAATTCCAATCCACGGTCCAGAGGTCGAGTACCTACAAGAGGGGGTGAATGGGTTTATGGTGCCAAGAGATGTTACCACTTACGCGGATGCAGTTGTTCGTGTACTGAAGGATCGTGGGTTGCTTCTGCGCTTGAGAGCGGGCGCATTGAAATCTGCAGACAATTACTCGATTGAGGCGATGGTGCAGAATTTCCGAGCCGGGATTGTCGCTTGTTTGCAGCCCGAAAATGCGAGAGGACTCTCGTAGACATGGACCTGCATGCCATTGAAAGGCCTGTGCTGGAGTATTTTCGATCCAAACGAATAACTCTGTTTTATAGTCTCTTTCACATTACAAACTCGACGCGAATTGTGGATCTTTGGGGGAACGTTGTTTTTTTGGGAACTGGCAGAGCAATCTGGCTTTCCGACTGCGAAGGTGACAATTGTAAATCGTGATAAACCGCGAACTGCCGTTCCGGGCTATGCAGAGTGGTTGATAGGGGACGCTCGGAACGTAAACTGTGCCGACAATGCTTTCGATATCGTTTTTTCGAATTCTTTAATAGAACATCTTGGCTCGTGGGGAGGTCAAGCCAGATTAGCAGCCGAGATCCAACGGCTCGCCCCCCGACACTTTGTGCAAACACCAAGCCGCGACTTTCCTGTGGAACCGCACTTTCTCACTCCGTTTGTGCATTGGATGCCGAAAGCTATAAGAGCTTCCATTCTTCGGAACTTCACAGTGTGGGGCTTGATCACTCGACCCTCGAAGCAGCAATGTGCAGCATTGGCAGAGGAAATTCGTCTGCTTTCGAAGAAAGACATGGCTCGTCTGTTTCCACATTCGGATCTTAAGATTGAGAAATGTTTCGGACTTCCCAAATCGATTATTGCCGTTAAGGCTTAGAACTCTATGAACCGACCGCGCTCGCAGCGTCTGTGGCCTTTGGCTGTTCCTTTACTGTGCTTGGCGTCCATGCTTGCTATTGTTCCGGCAATTTGCGCACAGCTCGTGCGAACGCCCACGCCTGCATCAACCATTCCCCACACTTACTTTGGAATGCACATTCACGGTATGGTCACGCCACGTCCTGGCAATACGCGCCCTGCTGGCTGGCCGACTGTACCTTTTGGCAGTTGGCGGTTGCTCGCGGCATACGTGGACTGGCCGCAGTTGGAACCCGCCAGGGGACAGTGGAATTTTGCGGCACTCGATCGGTATCTTCAGTTGGCAGAGCAGCACCACGTCGAAGTTCTGTTGCCGCTTGTACTCTCCCCAGCGTGGGCGTCGTCTCGCCCGAACGAAAAATCGAGCTACTCCCCAGGCAATGCTGCTCCACCTGCCAACCTAGATGACTGGCAAACCTACGTTCGAACGGTTGCTACGCGTTACAAAGGGCGGATTAGTGATTACGAAATTTGGAACGAGCCCAGCGTAAGAACATTCTTTTCCGGAACACCGGACGAAATGGTCGCACTAACTCGAGAAGCAAGCAGAATTCTGAAGGAGGTCGATCCGCGCAATGTAGTAGTTTCGCCTTCGGCTGCCGAGGGTGGCACGTCCTGGCTTGACCAGTTTCTTGCGGCGGGTGGAGGCAAATATGTAGATGTTATTGGCTATCATTTTTACGTACGCCACGATCCGGAAGCGATGGTTCCGGTAATCGAACAGGTTCGCCGAATTATGGAAAAACATGGGGTGGGAAACCTGCCACTTTGGAA
This sequence comes from Acidobacteriota bacterium, assembly GCA_003225455.1. GTDB lineage: Bacteria > Acidobacteriota > Terriglobia > Terriglobales > Acidobacteriaceae > QIAB01. The sequence continues at coordinate 61,906 of QIAB01000073.1, read as the reverse complement.
CACAGAAACTGGCTGGCGTATTGCGAACCACAGATCTGAGGTGAAGCCTTACGAAAGTGGAAGTCCGGTGCTCGCTGATGATGAAGCCTCGGCATACGTTGCCAGAGCCTATGTAGTCGCGTGGGCGTCAGGCATTTCTCGGTTTTACTGGTATGCCTGGGACAATGGCGTTATGGGATTAACGGAGGCCGATGGCGCGACGGTAAAGCCACCCGCGAAGGCCTATGGGGAAATTGAAAACTGGCTAGTTGGGGCACGCATGAAGCTGTGTGACCGGTACAGCGGTCTTTGGAACTGCCGGTTAGAGCGCGATGGTGGATACACCGGGAACATCATATGGATGTCGGGCACAAGCAAACCATTTGAGCTTCTACCCGCCTGGAACATGAGCCAAGAGCGCGATCTGGAGGGTCGGACCCGGAATATTGCCGGCGCCAAAACAGTGCAGATTGGCCCTGAGCCCATCCTGATCGAGAACCGGGCACCGTGAAGATCCTGCTTCTCCACAATTATTACCAGCAGTCCGGTGGTGAGGATGCGGTCGTTGCTCAAGAGAAGGAACTGC
>QIAB01000073.1:0-61300 GCA_003225455.1 Acidobacteriota bacterium | reverse complement strand
GTTTTCGCGGTAGCGTTAAGGCTGCTCTGGACACCACCTACTCCTGCAAAGCCAAGGTGCGTGTAAAGCACGAACTCAATTCCTTTCGGCCTGACGTCGTGCACGTGCATAACTTTTGCCCACTGCTTTCACCATCTGTGTATTATGCGTGCCGCGAAGCAGAAACGCCGGTTGTACAGACTCTGCACAACTTCCGCTTAATCTGTGCGAATGCATTGTTATTTCGAGAAGGGAAGCCTTGTGAGCTGTGCTTGGGCAAGGCTGTGCCGTGGCCCGCAGTGATGCACGCATGTTATCGCGGGAGCCATGCAGGATCTGCTGTTCTGGCTTCCATGCTATCGGTACACCGGGCTTTGGGCACTTGGGACTCCAGTGTGGACATCTACATTGCGATGACAAATTTCTCTCGCGAAAAGCTGGTTTCGGGCGGGCTGCCTGCTCATCATATTTTCGTAAAGCCAAATTTCGTGTTTCCGGACCCAGGCAATGACCGACGTGCAAATGGGTTCGCTCTGTTTGTGGGCCGGATTGCGCCGGAAAAAGGCATTGCTACGTTGGTTTCGGCGTGGAATCAGATTGGCCGGCGGTACAAGCTGAAAATCGTGGGGAATGGCCCATCCTCGCCGCAATTACTGAAGCCACCGAGCCATGTGGATATCGAAATTCTCGGAGCCCAGAATCAGCAGACGGTACTGAACCTGATGCAATCCGCCAGCTTTCTCGTGCTTCCGTCAGAATGCTACGAATGCTTCCCTCGCGTGATCGTGGAAGCATTTGCCAAGGGCCTACCTGTCATAGCAAGCCGGCTTGGCTCGATGGCAGAACTCATTGACCATGGCCGCACCGGACTGCTATTTCCTCCCGGCAACTCCCAGGCTCTGGCCGAGGCGGTCGAGTGGATGTTTACTCATCCGGTGCAGGTGGAACAAATGTCTCGAGCCGCGCGCGATGAATTCGAGGCAAAATATACTGCCGACCGCAACTACCAACGGCTAATGGAAATTTATCAGTATGCCCTTGAAGGGTCTCGTCTGCAGCGGGCTCCCGTGCTACATGCTACCGGCATTCATCAGAATAACCCCATCACTAATTGACCGTGTTTGCTTCACTTAGTACTTACGCGGGAAGGGGGACAATGAGACTTAACACACGTGTATTAGTCACCGGTGCGGGTGGTTTTATCGGACATGCCCTTGTGAACCGCCTAAAAGCTCAAGGCTGTTTCGTCCGCGGCGTTGATATCAAGTATCCGGAATATGAATCCAGCAAGGCGGATGAATTTGAAATTCTCGATCTCCGCCGCTGGGATAACTGTTTGCAGGCCACTCGCGGCGGTATCGATGAGGTCTACAACCTGGCCGCCGATATGGGGGGCATTGGTTACATCACCGCCTTTCACGCTGACATCGCCCGCAATAACATCCTGATCAACGCGCATATGCTGGAAGCCAGCCGCTTGAACGGAGTCGGCCGGCTTCTGTTCTCGTCTTCCGCGTGTGTGTATGGTCAAAACAAGCAAAGGTGCGCCGACGTAACTCCATTGTGCGAAGAAGATGCCTATCCTGCAGACCCAGAGCCCGGCTATGGCTGGGAGAAGCTGTTCACAGAGGAACTTTGCCGCTACTACAGGCGCGACTATGGCTTTGAGACCCGTACGGTGCGCTTTCATAATGTTTACGGGCCGCTCGGAGTTTTCGAAGGTGGCAAGGAAAAAGCGCCCGCGGCAATCTCACGCAAGGTCGCACTTGCAGGCGATGGAGAAGCCATCGAGGTTTGGGGTGATGGCGAGCAGACCCGCTCGTTTATGTACATTGATGACTGTGTGGAAGGCTTGCTGCGGTTGATGGAATCTGATTACGAGCAGCCCCTGAATCTCGGTACCAACCGGCTTGTCACGATTAATCAATTGGTGAATATCGTTTGCAGCATAGCAGGCAAGCAGCTGGTCAAGCGGCATGACTTGAGCAAACCTCAAGGTGTGCGCGGCCGAAACAGCGACAATACGCGGATCAAGAAGGTGTTAGGTTGGGAACCGTCCATTCCTCTCGAAGCAGGTCTCGAAATTACTTACAAATGGATCGAAGGTGAGCTCCGCAAAGCTAGTCGAATATCTGCCGGCAAAACTCGAAGCGCGGTCGTTTAGTCCTGCGCGCGCCAATGTTCTAGGCGTTGGCGTTCACGCCCTCGACCTTCTCCAGGCTGCTGGCACAATCGAAGCCGCGATTATTGCAGGGCGCAAGGGATACGTTTGCGTCACTGGCGTTCACGGCGTGATGGAAGCGCAGCGTAGCCCAGAGTTTCGCAGCATTCTGAATCGCGCTTTTCTGGTGACCCCGGATGGCATGCCCACCGTCTGGGTCGGAAAGCTGCAAGGTCACTACTACATGCGCCGGGTATTTGGTCCCGATCTTATGCTGGAGGTTTGCCGCCGGTCACCAGCTCGCGGCTACACTCATTTTCTCTACGGAGGGAAACCTGGCGTGGCCGAGCAGTTGCGCGGAGTTCTGGCTCAAGCTTTCCCAGGAATTGAAGTTGTGGGAACGTATGTTCCCCCTTTTCGCGACTTGTCCTGCGCAGAGGAGGCTAGCCTAATCCGCCAAGTCTCGCTATCAAAGCCGGACATTATCTGGGTAGGCTTGAGTACCCCCCGGCAAGAGCGCTTTATGTGGAAGTACCTTCATCGGCTGAACTCGACACTGATGATCGGCGTAGGTGCGGCTTTTGACATCCATACCGGCAGAATCAAGGACGCGCCCTCTTGGATTAAACTATCAGGCCTCCAGTGGCTGCACCGTTTATGTCAAGAGCCTTCGCGGCTCTGGAAACGTTATTTGATCAACAACTGCGGCTTCGTCGCAAAGCTTGCACTTCAGCTTTTCCGGCTTAAGAACTATGAATTAGATCCCACATTGGAATATGACGAAGAAGTTCCCGACGTGAATAGTTAACAAGTTTTCGGGCACCCGTAAGTTTGTTTCCCTTCGTAGATCGATACCGAAATTCCTCCCACCTATTGCCGCTTCCGCCTGGTTTCATCAGGGTGGACCCATCGCGGCATTCACCCTGTTTCTGCCAGACTTTATCATTGTCCCCACCCGGCCCGAGTGGACTTCAGAGTGTCAACCTCAACGGCAACGCCAGCACCGACTGTGGAGCCGGCAAGGACGGGAGCACTTGGAACGGTTGGCGCTGGCGCCGTGGACGGCGCGACGGCGACGGGATCTGCTGCAGCTATTGGACCAGTTGACACCCCAGATCGCTGAGGTAAGTCAGGCGATCGAGCAGGAAGCCGAGCGGTGGCCAGAAGGCAGCTGTTCGGCCCGCTGCCTCCGTTGACTTCTACCTCTTCGCATCCCTAAGATTCCGACGTACATGGCGGCTCCACGTCACGTGATTTAGCAGGAGGGCACGATGCTTCGAGAACGGGCGTTAAAGGTTGTATTGGTGCTGGTGGGATTGTTGTTTACGGCGGGAGTTTATCCGTTGATGGTGTTTTTCTCGCGGGAGCCGGCGGTGGCGATGCTGCTCAGCCTCTACGTCACGCTCGGGATTTTCTTGCTGCTAGCGGCACGGAACCCGTCGGCGCACCGCAGTCTGATCGCCTTCACTGCATGGTCGAGTTTTGCTCACGGCGGAGTGATGGCCGTGCAGGCATATCGAAAACTGATCGAACGCGGAGAACTAGTGGGCGTGGTTGTGCTCTTTATTATCGGAATAGCTCTGATTGTGCTGGCTCCGGCAAAAGGAGAGCGAGTATCGGCAGCGGCGGCGTAGGGTTGCGCGGCAGTCCCATGTCTCGCAAAGCCAGCGAGGCGCGGAGGGTGGGACGTAGTCATTTCGAGCTACGATGCTTCTGCTTAGCGACTTTCGCGGCTTGCTTTCCTAGCGCCGTCCGCGTCGATTTAGGCAAATGAGAGATGGTCCGCTTCCTCTTGGCCGCTGTGACACCCGCCGGACAGCCGCCGGGACGGCGGCGCTACTTTCAAAAGAGGCGCGCCTTTTCAGATAGCTGACTTCGGCTTCTTGCCGTCCCTAAGATTTCCGAAGAAACGTCGTTTGCGGGTTTTCGTTATTTGGCAGGAGGGCAACGTGTGGCGAGAGCGGGCGCTGAAGGTTGTGTTGGTGGTGGTGGGATTGCTGTTTACGGCTGGGATTTATCCAGTGACGTCGATTTTATGGAACCGGGATCAGTCCGGGTACACCGACGCGATGATGCTCAGCCTATATTTCGTCCTCGGGACTCTTTTGTTGCTAGCGGTGCGGAACCCGTCGGCTCACCGCAGCCTGATCGCCTTCGCCGCATAGTCGAGCTTTGCCCACGCCGCGGTTATGGCGATCATGGCATTGCGGGATGCGAGCGAACGCGGACACCTTGCGGGGGTGGCTATCCTCATTGTGATCGGAGTACCGCTGATCGTGCTGGCTCCGGCAAAGCGGGCAGGAGAGCCGGTATCGGCGGCGAGTGCGTAGGCTCGCATTCCGGGAAGCGACCTCACCGCAGGAAAGATTCCAGTATTCGTCACCGGCCCCGGCTCAGAAGTAAACAACCTCCGACAAACGAAAAGATCCACACCACGAAGGCCGTAGCTGTGCCCGCCCAAAGAGCGGGGCTGTGAAGGCCCTCGTGGGATGCCATGCCTAAAAAGTGATGCACTCCACGTCCGAGATGCAGCGTAGTGAGTAGGACCGCAACTCCGCACACAATGTTCAGGATTCGCATGGTCGCTCCCGTCTCCGAGCTAATTCATGATACGGCAGGGTCCTAGTCGAAGCCGGGTACCATCCTCTTTAGTTTTCTTGGCGAAAGTAGGGGGGCTTTTGACCCTCATTTGTTGCCTCTCATAGATTAAAATCAAATTGGGTGACAACCGATCTGTCAGCGACCTACGACCAACGACCAACGGCGATTATGAGAATTGGTGTCCTAGCCTTGCAAGGCGATTTCGACGCACACCGCAAACGGCTCGAAGAGCTGGGCGCCGAAGTTGTGCTCGTCAAAAAGCCCGAGCAATTGGACGAAATCGACGGACTGATCATCCCCGGCGGCGAATCCAGTACTTTCCTAAAGCTCCTCGGCGAAGCGGGATTCGAAAAACTCAAACAATTCGTCCGCGTGAAGCCGACGTTCGGAACCTGCGCCGGCGCAATTCTGTTGGCCACCGACGTAGAAAATCCCCAGCAGGCAGGGTTGGGCGCTCTAGACATCGTCATCAGACGCAACGCCTACGGCCGCCAAGTTGACAGCTCCATCCGCGAAGGTGTTTTCGCTGGCTCCCCGACAGAGATGGTCTTCATTCGCGCGCCCAAGATCGAGCGCGTCGGTCGAGAAGTCGAAGTCCTAGCCACGGAAGGCAAAGATAAGGATCCTGTCGTCGTGCGGCAGGGGAAGATCATGGCAGCGACTTTTCATCCAGAGCTTTCTGACGACACGCGCGTGCACCGCGCATTTCTCGACCTGGTTTCCAACGAAACGCAAGCCTAGCCCGCCATCCCTACAGTGATTGTCATTGTAACGACGCGGAGTCGCTCGACTGCGATCGGCTTTAACCACTCCTGCGCTGATCGGAAGCTGCTGGTTTTAGCGGCTGACGACAGATGATCGGCGACTGTAGACTGGTTTCGTGCCTGAACTTCCGGAAGTTGAGACTATCGCGCGTGGTCTGCACAAGAGTGTAGCCGGAGACGTGATTGACTCGGTGTGGCTGGGATCGAAGCCGGAGCCGCTGAAGTCATTGCCGCAAGAGATCGTGGCAACGTTGGAGGCCAGGCGGATTGCTACGGTGCGCAGGGTTGGGAAACACATTGTGTTTGATCTAGAAGTCGATGGCGCTCCTGGACGGGCCGGTTCCAAAAGAAAGCTGACGGGCGCCCGCCCCATACAAACGGGCGGGCAGTGGATTGTTCATCTGGGGATGACGGGGCGCATGCTGGTTTGCAAACCTGAGGATGAAATCGAGAAGCACACGCACGCGATCGTTAAGTTGGCTTCAGGAAGGGAACTGCGGTTCGTTGATCCTCGGCGGTTCGGGCGGTTGAGCGTGGCACGGGGGTTCGAAGCGCCCGGATCGGAGCCGCTGCAGGTCGAGTTGGAACGATTTGTTGGGTTGTTTCGCGGGCGCAAGACACCGATTAAGAGTGCGCTGTTGAATCAAAAATTGCTGAGCGGCGTGGGAAACATCTATGCGGACGAATCGCTGTTTCGGGCAAGAATTCGGCCTCGGTGGCGGGCAGCTTCGCTCAGCCGGGAAGATCTTCGGCGTTTGTATCTTGCCGTGCGTGAAGTTCTCACGGAGGCTATCGAGCTTGGCGGCTCTTCTGTCTCTGACTATGTAGATGCTGATGGCGAAGAAGGATTTTTTCAATTGCAACACAGAGTTTATGGTCGCGAAGGCGAACCCTGCCTGGTGTGCAAAACTTACATAAAACGCGTTGTCATCGCCGGACGCAGCAGCCATTACTGCCCGAAGTGCCAGAAGTAGAGTTTCTGATTTTCAAGGTATCGATTGCCCGATTTTTGAAGGTAGCCGAAAAGTGTTCAATCGTAGATCGGCAATTGGAAATCGGAAATCCGAGATGGTACCCTCAAGCCTTCCGTTATGAGCAATTTTTCCATTGGAGTTGACCTCGGCGGGACGAATCTGCGGATCGCCGCGGTGGATGAACACGGACAGTTGCTGGAAAAAATCACGCTGGGCACAAAAGTGGTGCGAGGCAAGGATCATGTGATCCACGAGATGACCGGCGCCATCCAGCAGCTCGCAGCCAAGCACGGGCACGCCGGCGCACTGCAAGGGATGGGCATTGGCGTGCCGGGGATCATTGACATTAAGACCGGAATGTTGCGCGAGTCGCCAAATTTGCCGGGCTGGGCAAACACGAACGTGCGTGCCGAAATCGAAGAGCGCTTAGGCACGCGGGTGATTTTGGAGAACGATGCCAACGCCGCTGCCCTCGGCGAAAAATGGCTGGGAGCAGCACGGGACGTCGAAGATATGGCTATGCTCACGCTGGGCACCGGCGTCGGCGGCGGCATTGTGCTTGCTGGCCGCATTTTTCATGGCATGACCGGTATGGCAGGCGAGTTTGGGCATATCACGGTGGAAGCGGAAGGTGTGCCATGCCCGTGCGGAAATCGCGGCTGCCTTGAACAGTACGCCTCTGCGACCGCAGTGGTGAGAATGGCTCGAGAAGCGATGACAGGTGGGCGAGGCGGAGCATTGGCGCGCGCCGCCAGTTCCGATTCGGAGTTCAGCGCTAAAGCGGTTTACAACCTGGCGATTCAAGGAGAGGAGGAAGCGCGGAAAATTTTTGGACGCGTGGGCCGGGCTTTGGGAATCGGCATTGCCGATTTGGTGAACGCGCTCAACCTTCCCATGTATGTGGTCGGCGGAGGTGTTTCGAGCGCCTGGGAAGCGTTCTCGCCGTTCATCTTTGAGGAACTGCGGCAACGTTCGATGGTGTATGCAGCAACGGCGCCAGCTTTGCTGACAGACGGACATGGAGCTTCAGCGCAAGTGGAGCCGGGAGGCCCGACGAAGACCATCATTACGCGCGCGCTTTTGGGAAGCGATGCGGGATTGTACGGCGCGGCGCGGCTGCCGATGATGGGGAATTCGTAGTTTTTTGCAGGTTCGGCGGGCGAGACGCCCGCCTGGACAGCCGGCGGGGACGCCGGCGCTACTGTTTAGCGGCGGATTTCAATCGCGCCACTTCCTGTGGCGTGAGGCGGCGGAATTCGCCGGGATGAACATCCAACTGAAGCGGGCCATAACGCACGCGCTTGATTTTCTCTACGTGATGGCCGATTTCTTCGAACATGTGCCTGATTTGCCGATTGCGGCCCTCAATTAGAGTGACTTCATACCACGGATTATCTGCTTCCCGGATGACACGAATCTTCGCGGGCGCCGTTTTCACTCGCTTGCCGGTTTTTGCCGGAATGTAAAGGCCTTCACGCAGCCTGGCAAGTGCGTCAGCGGAGGGCGCTCCGGCTACCTTCACCAAGTACGTCTTCGGTACGTGAGACGCAGCCTTCATCAGGCGATTCGCCAATTCGCCATCGTTCGTGAGCAAGAGCAGGCCTTCGCTCGCGTAATCGAGGCGTCCCACAGGATAGACTCGCGCACTTGCGCCACGGAGAAGATCCATCACCGTGGGCCGGCCTTCGGGATCGCTTACGGTTGTGACGTATCCTTTGGGCTTGTTCATGAGGAGATAGACGTGGCGCTCAGCTCCGCGCAGAAGCTTGCCGTTTACGCGTATGTGATCCCGCTCAGGATCGGCTTTGCTGCCGAGCTCCGTAACAATTTGTCCATTTACGGAGACCTGACCGTGACTGATTAATTCTTCAGCTTTGCGGCGAGATGCGATTCCCGCGGCAGCGATGATTTTTTGCAGGCGTTCAGCTGGCATGCGGTCCCACGATGTAAGAGGCACGGGTCGGTGTTCGCGCTGACGATCTAGGCCGCGGGATCTTCGGGAGCGTTGCCCCGCTCCGCTGTTGCCAATTCACGATCATGCTCGCGCGAAATAGCTTGCGGCTCAGAATCTGCCGGGGTCGTCGTCTCTGGCTCGGCAGGCAGAGGTGTTTCCTCAACGGGCACGAGATCGCTCTGGAACGATTCTGCCACCAGCTTCTCGAACTCCTCCATGCTGGGCAGTTCGCCCACATCCTTCAATCCGAAGCGCAGCAGGAATTCTTTTGTGGTCTTGTAGAGAATTGGCCTGCCGACAACTGCCTTGCGTCCGGCGGTGGTAATCAGCTTTCGTTCGAGAAGAGTCGCGATCACGCCGCTCGAATCCACGCCGCGAATTTCGCTGATCTCAGGAACGGTAACCGGCTGCTTGTACGCGATGACGGCGAGAGTTTCAAGCGCAGGAAGAGAAAGCCGAATAGGAGGCTTGAGGCTCTTGGCGAAAGCGCGGACTACATCGTGCTGCTCGGGCTTCGTGGACATGCGATATCCACCGGCAACCTGGCGAATTTCGATACCGTGCTCGGCGGCGCTGTAACTGGCGACAAGTTCGTCCAAGGCGGTGCGAACTCGGGTGCGTACGTCCGCATCGTCGGCAGCTCCCTCCGCAACGAGCGAATCTTTCAGCAGTTGAATGATTTGATCTAAAGTGATCGGAGTTTCCGCTGCATAGATGATGGCTTCGAGTTTGGGTTTGAGGCTCATAAAAAGTGGATAGTGGTTAGTGGATAGTGGTCAGTAGCCGCCCTTATTTTAATTTCCCTCATCGAGCAACTAATCACTAACCACTACTAATCATCTCCAATCGTCGCGTACTGCAGCTTGTTCGGCCATAACGGCTTCAAAACCTACATGCTTGCGCAGGAGAATCTCGCCGAAGAGGCGGTCCTGGCGCAATTGGATTGCCTGGAGCCGCACCAATTCGAGCAGCGCGAGAAACATGCACACCAGCGCCTGGCGTGAATTCACGTTGCGCAAAATCTGCTTCAGGCGGAGAGGGCGATCTTCCAGAGCAAGCCGCCGCTGGAGGTATTCGATCATCTGCCCTACGGTGACAGCTTCTTCATCCACCTGGATTAGCGGTCTGGAGCGAGCGCGGTCAAGAATCTGCTGAAACGTCTTGACCAGATCGATGACGTCGGCCGCAATTTCGGGATCGGTGCCTTCCGCATCCATGAATTCTTTAATTGCGGGATTGTGGCGCACCGCATCTTCGATCTGCTGCTTTTGCAGGAGCATTTGTGCTGCCGATTTGAATTTTTCGTGCTCAAGCAGGCGATTGACCAGTTCGGATCGAGGATCGTCTTCGGCCGCTGGAGCATCCGGATCGCGCGGCAGCAGCATCTTCGACTTAACGTGAATGAGTACCGCGGCCATATAAATAAAGTCGGCAGCGACGTTCACGTCCAGCTCTCGAAGTTTTTCGACATATGCCAAATACTGAGCCGTGATTCGGGCAATCGGGATGTCGTAGATATCGATATCCTGCTTGCGAATCAGGTCGAGCAAAAGGTCGAGCGGGCCTTCGTAAACGTCACCGACAGTCACCGCAAACGGGAAATCGCTCTCTGCTTTTTTCTTTTGCTCGGGCTTCTTCTGCTCGGTTTGGGGCAATTGACCGAGGACCGGCTGAGCCGGCACCGAGGTTTCTGATGTGGTTTTTAATTCCTGAGCCATCTCATCTCACTTGGCACCACGCGCATTTCCCAGCGGCGGATAGTCCAAAGACATTCCCATCGCGTCGCGCACTTCATCCATAGTCGCACTGGCAATCTTGCGGGCGCGCGATGAGCCTGCCTCCAGAATATCCCAAGCCAAGCGTGGATTGTCCTCGTATTTTTTCCTGCGCTCCTGCATGGGATTCAGAACATTAACCAGGGCGTCAGCCGCCCAGCTCTTGCACTCGATACATCCGATGCCTGCCGACCGGCAGCCAACGTCGACTTTGGCGATGGTTGGGCGATCGCTGAAGATCTTGTGCAAATCGCCAACTGGACACACGTCGGGATTGCCCGGGTCCGTCCGCCGCACGCGAGCGGGATCGGTCACCATGGTCTTGAGCTTTTGCCGGACCACCGGCTCGGGGTCGGTGAGCATAATGGTGTTGTTGTACGACTTCGACATTTTGCGACCGTCGGTTCCAGGGAGTTTGGCGGCAGGAGTCAAGAGCGGCTGGGGCTCGGGAAACACGTAAGAACGCTTGCCGCTATAGAACATGTTGAAGCGGCGCGCGATTTCACGCGTCAACTCGACGTGCGGAACCTGGTCTTCGCCGACAGGAACGAAATCTCCCTTGTACATCAGAATATCCGCAGCCTGGAGTACCGGATATCCAAGAAAGCCGTAAGTGCCGAGATCTTTTTCCGTGATGTTGTCCCGCTGTTCTTTGTACGTGGGAACGCGCTCCAGCCAGCCAAGCGGCGTAATCATGGAGAAGAGCAAATGCAATTCCGCGTGCTGAGGCACGTGCGACTGGATGAACATGGTGCAGCGCTCCGGATCGAGCCCAGCCGCAAGCCAGTCCAGCAGGACATCAAGCGAGTTGGCCTTGACTTCGGACGTGTCGGCGTAATCGGTGGTCAGAGCGTGCCAGTCGGCGATAAAGAAAAAGCACTCGTACTGATCCTGCATGCGAACCCAGTTGTCGAGAGCGCCGACAAAATTTCCCAGGTGGAGCTTGCCCGTGGCGCGCATTCCACTGAGCACGCGCTTGCGTTGATTGGAGCGTGGCGGCATTAGAACTTTAGAAGGATCTTATCGAAGGCGTTGAGCACAGGGAAAATCAGCTTTCCCAGCAGACCGCCGCCGAAATACACCAGGATCACCAGTCCTATCCATCCCATCATGTCATAAGCGCGGCGCACGGGGTCCGGCAAGAAATGACGCAGAACATGGCTTCCATCGAGCGGAGGAACCGGGATGAGATTGAAAACCCCGAGCACGATATTGATCACCATCAAGTCGTACACAAAAAGGCTCAGCGGCATGAGCACAGAATTTGTCTGAGATGCTAGCGCCTCTAATCGGTTGGGGTACACCAGCGGGATTAAGTGGACGATTGCCCTTCCAAGTTGCGAAGTAAACGCGATGGCCGCGAGACCGAACACCGCGATGCAAACCACCAGGAAGTTGCTGATGGGACCTACAACTGAAGTAAGAATGTCATCGCGCACCGGATTGCGAAAATTGCGCGGATCAACCGGAGTGGGCTTCGCCCACCCAAGCACCGGAATGCCAGTAAACAGGGCAACAAGGGGCAGCAGAATCGTCCCGAACGGATCGATGTGCTTGATGGGATTTAATGTAATGCGGCCGAGCATGCGCGCAGTCGGGTCACCGCAGCGGTTTGCCATCCAGGCGTGCGCCGATTCGTGCACGCTGATGGCGAACAGGAAGACGATCAATTGAAACAGAATGTCAACATGCTGCAAGGTCATGCAGGGATGAGTTCGATACTAACATGCGGGGCGCAGATTCAGAGCGGATTGGCCTTATGGTGTCTCTTTGCGTGCTTTGCGAAACCTCCGCGCCCTTTGCGGTAAATCTTTCTAATCGCAAAAGTGTGGGTGACATTTCACGAGCTTTTTTCCGCGGCCTTCTTTACTTCCTCGGGTGCAATCGATTTCACCTTAATCGTCTTGGCGGGAATACCGGCTACGATGTTGAACGGTGGGACATCCTTCGCGGCCACGCCGAGTGATCCTACCATTCCGTGCTCGCCTATTCTTACTCCACTCAGCACGGTCCCGTGATAGGTGACACGAGCCTTTGGGCCGATTTCGGTCTTGTGATTGCTGACGATCATGCCATCGTTCAAATCGTGAGCATGGGAATAGACGTTGGCGTAGTCAGAAATGGACGAGCCTTCGTGAATGATGATCTCGCCACGGTCATCGAGGAAAACGTATTTGTGAATGACGCAATTGTCTTCGACTGTCAGGTTGTAGCCGAATGAGACTTCCACGCCGTGGAAGATCTTCACGTTTTTGCCGCAGTGTTTGAAGATGTGGCGGGCGAGCATGGCGCGCACACGATAGCCCAGCCAGTGATTCAATCCGACGGGCGAGCGGTCATACATCATCCAAAACCAGATGAGCGGCTTGCGCTCGGCATATTTTGCGGCGTCTACGTCCCCGTAATATTCCGGTTCGAGGGTGGCGTTGCGCGGATCGAAGGAGTGCACCAGCGCTTGCTCGGCCAATCCAGTCGCGGGATTCGGGGCTACATAAGGGCGTCCGAGGTAGAGTTCGTGAAGAGCGTCACGGACGATACTGCTGCGGTGTTCGGGGTCGCGATTTGTGAACTCCTGATCGAGGCGATCAATCCATGCCAGGAATGTTTTTTCCGCCGCGGGTGTCGGGTTCAGAATGCGATATTCGTACCGGGGCATCTTCGCCTCTTGGTTAACGTGAACTAGAACATAGCATATTCGGCTGGTTGAGCTGCGCGGGGTGAGGCAGACACTGTTTTTCGCCAATGAGCGTACGTAGCCCCTTGGCTCTACGCGGACAAGAGTGTCCGCGCCACATCTGATGCTTTATAATGCCGCGCCACTGTATGAAAACAAGAAAGCGTTCTAAGCCTCATCCCATGCCGGTGGACGCACTGGTCTATCCGCGGTTTTCTGGCGTGCCGACGTTCATGCGCCTACCGCATATTCCGCGAGCCGAGGAACTCGATGTGGCGCTCATGCCCGCGCAACATTCGCGTGCAGTCGGCGATGATCCGGCCCTGGAATCCGGTGCTGAAGGTCAATCCGTTTGAGAAATGGCGGATCGCGGATTTTGGCGATCTTTCCATCAACCCGCTTTCGATCGAAGACACATACCGCCGAATCACCGAGCAACTAAGCGACGTTCTTCGCGCCGGCGCGCGGTCAGTGTGCGTTGGTGGAGATCACTCCATCCTGCTGCCGATCTTGCGGGCCATTCACAAATACTTCGGCCCAGTTGCGTTTATTCAGCTTGATGCGCACGGTGACACCTGGGGTGGTTACTTTGGCAGCCCCACATTCGCACGGTACTCCGGTGAAGTATGCGGTTGAAGAAGGATTGATTGAGCCGGGACTCGCGTTACAAGTCGGACTGCGCGGCCAGGTGTACTCGGATGCGGATTTCGATTTTGCTCACGAGCACAAAATTCAGATCATCACGTCGGAGGAATTTCATTGCAGCGGTGTGGATCTGGTAAAGCGGCAGCTGAAGAAATTTCGCAATCGTCCCACGTACGTCACTTTGGACATTGATGTGGTGGACCCTGCCTTTGCGCCAGGGACGGGCACGCCGCAGGTAGGAGGGCTTTCGAGCGCGCAGATTCTTGACCTGGTGCGCAGCCTCAAAGGGCTGAAGCTGGTGGGATGTGATCTGGTAGAAGTTTCACCGCCCTATGACAACGGGGAGATTACGTCGTTGCTGGCGGCGAATTTGCTGTTTGAGTTGTTGTGCCTGTTTTGAGCGCCGCTGGAATGGTCAGGACTCAACAGATTGCAGAAGAATTCGGCTTCGGGACAAAATTGCGAGGAATCTGCTTTTCCGAGTTTTCCCGCATCCTCTTGACTAAGGGTTTGCGAGCAACATCGGCGTCCACGCGGCTGTCGCCGCTCGACGCGATATATCCCGCGCAATACTTCGGCATAGCTGAAGCTATGCCCTTTCAAAGCTGGTGACATGAGTGACTATCGACTTGAAATCAACCCATGACTGAGCTTGCCCGCAAGCTGCGCGTGGTGGATTACTTCACCCTCGGTTGGGGCACGATGGTGGGCGTGGGGTGGCTAGTCGTCATGGACGACTGGCTGCTGCGCGGGGGTTCTTTGGGTGCGGTTCTGGGTTTCGCCATCGGCGGCGCGTTACTGCTTCCCATCGGCTACGTCTATGGACAGCTCGTGATGGCAATGCCCGACGCTGCAGGCGAGGTCGCATACACCGCCAAAGTTTTCCCGCGAAATGTCAGCTTCGCTACAGGATGGATGATGGTTCTTTCTTACTTCATCGTTTGCCCGTATGAAGCGGTGGCTATCGGTAAGATTGCTGGCTACATTTTCCCTTCACTTGATTCGCTCGAGCTGTATCGGATCGCGGGCCGGCCGGTGTATTTGCCGCATGTGGTTATTGGACTTGGGCTGACGGCGCTACTGACTGTGCTGAACTATCGCGGCATCCGCTTAAGCACCAGCTTTCAGAACTGGACTACGTTTGGGACGCTCGCGCTGTTTGCTGTGTTTGTCGCGTTCGGAGCCAGCAAAGGATCGGCGGCAAATTTTCCTCCATTGTTTACGCATAGCGGTTTCGTCTCGGTGCTGCTCGTCATGCAAATTGTTCCTTATTTCATGACTGGCTATGAGTCGGTCGGCAAGGCGGCAGAGGAACGCAGCCCGAATTTTCGCGGACAAGGCTTTTTTACGGCTATCTGGATGGCGATTCTGGTCGGAATTCTGTTTTACACAGTAATAGTTGCGGCAGTGGCGTACGCCGCGCCTTGGAAAAACCTGACTGGTGAGAGGTTCATGACCGCCGTGGCCTTTGAACGTGCCATCGGCTCGCATTGGATTGTTCGGGTCATACTGGCCGCGGCATTTCTCTCTCTGTTCAAAGTATTCAACGGAAATCTGGTGGCGGCGAGCCGTTTGCTTTTTGCCATGGGGCGTCGCGGGCTGGTGGATCGCAGGGTTGCGGTAGTGCATGCACGAAATCAAACCCCCTCTGTTGCGGTGGTTTGCGTCGGCATTGCAACGGCAGCATGCATGTTTATCGGCGACGCCATCCTCGTGCCAATTTCAGAAGTTGGTTCTGTCGCTTCAGCGGCTGGGTGGCTGGCAGCGTGTGCTGCGTATTACCGCATGGCTCCAGCAGCGCGTGAAAGGTTGGTTGCGGCGGTGGGAGTGGCAGTTTGCGTGTGCATGATTCTGATGAAGATTGTGCCGGCAATTCCCGGACACTTCAATAAATACCAGTGGCTGGCATTGGCAATTTGGGGATTGATTGGAGCGGGTCTGGGCTGGCGGGAGCGAGCGCTTTCAGCCGCTTCTGCACAGTAATCCAAGGGAGGCCGAAAAGTGAACGGACGCTTGACTGTTTCATTCGCAGCGATTGCTCTTGTCAGTTTCTTGACATGCAGCTTGGTGTTTTCCCAGGCGGGGCCGTCCTTTGACCTGGTCATCACAAACGGTCACATCATCGACGGCACCGGGTCACCGTGGTATTCGGGAGACATCGGAATCAGCAATGGAAAGATCGCAACGATTGGCAATCTGAGCAACGCGGCACGGAAGCGCACCATCGATGCTCGCGGAATGGTGGTGGCTCCCGGATTCATCGATATGCTGGGACAATCCGAGACCACAATTCTGGTGGACCCGCGGTTGCCGTCGAAGATCTACCAGGGCATCACTACGGAAATTACTGGTGAGGGCGGATCGGCGGCGCCGCTGAATGACAGCATCATTCAAAATGACCGGCCCAGCTACGCTCATTACCATGTCACGCCTGACTGGCGAACGCTGCGGCAATACTTCGCCCGGCTGGAGAAACAGGGGATGGGCATCAATCTGGCCAGCTACGTTGGCGCGACCCAGGTGCGCCGTATGGTGTTGGGCGACGATGATAAGCAACCGACGCCAGAGCAACTCGAGCAAATGAACCAACTGGTGCGCGATGCCATGCACGATGGCGCTGTCGGCGTTTCGACTGCGCTGGAGTACGCGCCTGCGCCTTATGCGAAGACCGAAGAAATCATCGCATTGGCAAGCGAAGCCTCGAAGTTTGGCGGCATCTATGCCACGCACATGCGCAACGAAAGCGATTCAATATTGACGGCCATCGATGAAGCCCTGCGGATTGGGCGCGAAGCTCATATTCCTGTCGAAATCTGGCATATCAAGGTCGCGGGAAAACAGAACTGGGGGCGCATGCCAGAAGTCGTCGCCAAGATCAATGCGGCGCGCGCCGAGGGCATGGACGTTACCGCCGATACTTACGCTTACCCCGCGTGGTTCAATAGCTTTTCCGCATTCATTCCGCCGTGGGCGCACGATGGCGGCGATGCCAAACTGGTTGAGCGGCTGAAAGACCCGGCAACTCGCGCCCGCATCCGCAAAGACATGATGACGCCGTCGAAAGATTGGGACAACGAGTGGCAGGAAATTCCCGGCCCGGAGGCGGTTTTGATCGGCGTTGTGCAAAATCCCAAACTACTCCCGCTCCAGGGCAAAACGCTGGCAGAAGTGGCGAAGCTCTGGAATAAAGATCCGATTGACGCGCTCTGTGATTTGCTGATCGAAGACAATGCGTTCACCAACGTCGCAGTCTTTGGAATGTCTGAGCCGGACGTCGCCCTGGCCCTGCAGCAGCCCTGGGTTTCTATCGATAATGATTCTTCCGGAACGTCGACAGAAGGGATACTGGGGCAGGAACATCCGCATCCGCGTGCTTATGGCACGTTTCCGCGCATTCTCCTGAAATATGTGCGGGAAGAAAAGAAGCTGACCTTGGAAGATGCGATTCGGAAGATGTCAGCATTGCCGGCACAACGGATGCGTCTGGCTGACCGCGGCGTGTTGAAGGCAGGCATGTGGGCTGACATAACGATTTTCGATTCAGCAACAGTTCGTGACTTGGCGACGTTTGAAAATCCCAATCAGTTGTCGGAGGGAATGCAATACGTGCTGGTCAATGGAGTGCCAGTAATCGACGAAGCAAAGATGACGGGAGCATTGCCGGGAAAAGTGTTGCGCGGTGCGGGATATGTGCCGTAATGGCGCGCTACATGAGATCGAGAGCAAGCTTGATCGCTGCCTCAACCTTTGCGAGTGTGGTGGTGGACAGACGTCCCAACGGTGGGTATTTCAGCTCTCTCCGCTCGATCGTGGTGACCTGATCGCATTTGGCCCATGACGGGCGATGTAGTCCGCCTTCGCCAGTAGCCAGCAGGACCCTTAGCGCAAATTTGCGATGTTCCACGGACGTGATGGGGACAATACACACATCGAGGGAATGACGATTCAGTACATCACTCGAGATGACCAGCGCCGGGCGGTCTTTGTCGAGTTGAACGCGGCACACTTCGCCACGCCTCGGAAACCATGCCCCAGGCGCTGTCCTCATCGGCTACTCTCTTCTCATTCTGCGCACGGAAGCTTGTTGAAAGGCACGTTCTTCTGTCCTGTCCGATTGGTTGGCTACCGCGTAGAAGCGAGCCGCCTCTTGCTCAAGCGCCTCGCGCTGTTCTTGTTCTAAGCCGAGCTTGAGCAGTTCGTTAACGCGGTCGCTCGTGGAACGCTCGCCTTTTGTGCGCTCAACAGCAGCGAGGACGGATTCATCCATCGTAACTGTCTTAGGAATCCTCATATATTATATATGATTATATATAATAGATTGCATATGATTATATATAATTGATGAGCCTCGAGCAATATCCGAAACTTCTGTCCACGTTATTTCTGTGTGATTGTCAGCTTGTGCTGGCCTACGGTTGCGGTATCGATCCGGACTGGCAGGGCAAAGCGGGAATCAAGCCCAATGTTCGGATACTTAGGCCGGAGATATTTTTCTGCAAACAATTGCAGCGCGAAGCGGGGAATCTCAACTCCGTCCAGCGAGACTGTATCGACATTCACGACCCCCTGACCTCCGCCCCCCTTTGCGTGCGCCTGAACAACGACATCGTGAATTCCTGTGAAGATACCTAGCAGGGGATTGGAGGAGTTCCTCCCCGATTTGAGCTGATCGAAATCGACGCGGGTGTTCGCGATAACCACTCCTGGCTCTCCTTGGAACTTGACCGACTGCACGCCCGATGGCAGCTGAACTCTTCCCGAAGCAATATAGGAATTGACTTCTTCTTCGGTGAACTCAGTCGGAGTTTGATCCGGGTGCGCAGAAGCGCCGTTCGTTTCGATGCGCTGCAACTTGCGATCCATGCTGGCGACAGCTGAGCTTGGCAAGGGCCTACTTTGGGGAGCGGTGATTTCGGTGAAAGTAACAATCAGCAGAGAAATCAGCAAAAGCGCTGGGACTTTCCTCATGGCTTCAGAGCGGCTTGGGTCTCCGGAGCTGCGGCAGGTTCGACGTGAGGCTCGGCCAATGTGCCGTCAATTTTGAAGCCACGGGCGCCATCGCGTATCAGGTTTATGTCCAGAGTGCGGCTCAGAGATGCGTTGCCACTTACTTGATAGATGCTGCCCGGAGTCTCCAGTTTGCCCTGCTGAATTTCCAGGCTGCTGTCGCGGAGAATGAATCGGCCCTGAAAGCGATTGATGTGTAAGGGTTCGCTATTGGCCGCAAGTGCGACATGGGGAAGCAGGCCATCGTGCGCATCAAGCTCCACTGTTCCTGTTGCTGAAGAAAACAACTCCGGACCGTTCAGGCCGGAGGCCTTTATCTGATATGTCGCATTGGCTGTGCCGGCGATCCAATCATCGTTCATTAGAGCGGCAAGCTGTGCCAGCGAAACTCGGTGCACAGTGCCTATTCCGCGATATAAGGGAGGCTCGACGGTAAAATCCCCGCTCCAATCACCAATGTGTGTACCACCGAGCACCTCGGCACGCAAAGCAGTAAGATGCAGCACGCCGCGGTCAAGTTCAACATCGGTAGAAACACGATCAGCAACCAAGTGCTGGATGAACGCCGTATTTGCGGTGAGCTTTCCGGTGGCCTGGAGAGCGGCGAAAAAGTTTTCCCCAGGCGGCGAAGAGTAGAGAAAGCGGTACCAGGGCTTGCGGCGCAACTGAGGATTTACCAATTCCGCAAGACGAGATGCGGAAAGCAGGTCTGTGTGAATATCAAACTGTACGGGGCATGTGTCGGCTGAAGCGCAGGGCCGCGGCAAATTAACTGATCCGCGCCATGTGCTGCCGGCCAGGGATGCGGTCAGGCCCTGTACGTTGATCTGATCAGGCCCAAAGACCACATTTGCATTGGTAATCTCCAGCGGTTCATTTAATCCGCGTAATCCAGCGCGAACTGAATGTAACTGCGCTTTGCCGGTAAACCTTGGGCTTGCAAAGCTCGACCACATCCCTGCGACCTGGAGATCGACTTTGGCGAATCCGTCGGCGCGGGGCTGCGCCGTCGGCAGGCCGAGTGTTCGCGCTAACTGGAACAGGGTGCGCACCTGCGAATCTCCCGCGAGAGTCAAACCATAACCGGAGCGCGAAATCCAGCCGCGCACTGTAGCGGGAGCCGGTCTGCCCAAGGCCACGTTGAATGGGCCGATCTCCAAGCGCGGCTCGGGGGGAATTTTCGTTGGCGGTACGGGGCGCCGCAAATTATGGTCGGTTGACAGATTGTCTTCTGAGGCAATCGACAAGGGAACCCGGTCCAGTTCAAGCCGAGTCTTGCTGACTTCAGATGTAAGGGAAAATCCCAGTGTCTCGCCTTCACCTGTCCAAATGGGCCGATCTGATGCTGGGGGGCGGCGCAACGACAGGCTGCCATCCAGCATGCCGCGGGCGACAAGATCGTCGGGAAGATCTTTTTTCGCATGACGCGCGAATGCCAGCAGCGACTGCATAGGTATGTCCTGCGCGGCTAGAGCGAGGTCGTAGCTACGATTGCCCGTGAGAGCGGCAATGCTGCCGCGGAGAGTTACCAGCCCACTCGCCACTGGCGCCTGGCAGTTGAGATCCGAGATTGCCTGGTCGACAGAGCTGTAGCGGCCGGCGCAATGCGCCGCCAAACGGAGAGAGTTGCCACCGGGTATGTCATAACGGCGAAAGTCCTGCACGGAAAAGGTGGTATTGATATTTAGAGCCGCAGGCGTGCCGGTGAGGACGAGCGCGACGGCTAAACTGCCGCGCCATCCTTTGTCGTTGCCGTAAGCGAGCTTAGAGGCTTGCCCTAGCTGGGCGTGATCCCATTGCAAGCTGAACTGAAGCGGCGTTTGGCGGAGGCTGGAAGCCCGGTACCATGATCCGCTCAGTTTGAACACGCCGGTATCGGTCAGATTGAAATCGGTGCGCATGGGCTGCGCTTTCAGGCGCACGCTCCAGACGTTGTCGGAATCCTGCCAAAGGGCGAAGTCAGCGTCAGTCAGTGCGTAAGACTTTTTTTCCTGGCCGAATTTGAAATTAACTCGGCCGTGGTCAGCTTCGATATACGGGAAGCCAGGACGAAGCTCAGTTCCAGCTTTGCCGGTCGGAGCAATGGGTACTCTCTCCGCGCGTTCGACAAGATCTTCGAGATTCCAGCGGCCATCCGACCTGTGCACAAGGTTGAGGCTGGGTTCGGACAGGCTGAGGCGGGCGATCTCCAATTTTCCGCGCAGCAGTGGAACTAGGCGAAGCGACGCGGCTACGTCGCCTGCGCGGAGAAGGGGTTCGGCGCTAAACGAGGGGTCATCGTGCACCACAAAATTTTCGAGATCAAATCCAGGCTGGGGCAGCAGGCGCAGGCTCACATGCGAGACCTCAACTTGGCGACCAATGGCGAGGCTGATAGAGCGCACAATCCTCGCGCGCAGGCTTTGAACGCCGGGTCGGATGAAAAATAGCCCCAATATTAAAAACACTACAAACAGTGCCCACCGTCTTGAACGAGGAAGTTTCACCGCACTATCCTCAAAGTTCGCCGCCAGCGAGTCTCGTCGAAGAAGTGAATGACCACATGCGCCAGGAAGCCCAGTCGCTCGCTCACTGCCGTGTGCTGATACTGGTTGGGAGGCGTTTCGAATGACCAGTACACGAACATGGGGCGACCGATGACATTTTCCTTGGGGATGAAGCCCCAGAAACGGCTGTCGAGACTGACGTCGCGGTTGTCGCCCATTCCGAAGTAATTGTCCGGCGGAATGACCAAATCGTCCCCTTGGATGTGCTGCGGCAGCGTCAGCTGCCACGCTGCGCTGACATTGTTGAAATCGGATGGCGGCACGGCGGGAAAGTTATCGCGATAAGGATTGTACTCGCCGCTGCTATGAATGACATACGGTTCATCCAGCTTTTCGCCATTACGATAGACCGCGCCATCCCGCAGGTGAATGCGATCACCGGGAATTCCGATGATCCGCTTCACGATATACAGCCCGGGCTGCGCCGGAGAAAGGAAAACTACGATGTCGCCATGATGAATTTGACCATACGGCAGTAGCGGCCCAACCCAGTTGGAGCGTGGGGCAAACTGTACACGATTCACGAATACGTGATCGCCGATGAGGAGGGTGTTCTCCATTGAACTGGAGGGAATCTCGAAAGCCTGTACCACGAACGTGATGATGAACAGACCGGTCACCAGCACCGCCGCCAGGGAAGCGAGAAACTCCACGGTGGTTTCGCGCGGCTTTTCTTCCTGCTTGCTTACTTTCTTAGCCACCAGAGCCTTCCTAATGGTTCAGTTGACGACTCGAAACGTGCGATCCCAGCGGGTGATCTGAAACAAGTGGGTCACAGCATAGGCGAAATGAAAAAGTTTATCACTTGGGGTGGGCGCACTCGGCCATTCCGGATCGGCGCTGCGCAATGACCAGTAGATGAGCAGCGGGCGTCCGATGATATTTTCGCGTGGCACGAATCCCCAATAACGGCTGTCGAGGCTCTCATCGCGATTGTCTCCCATGACAAAGTAAGATCCTTCGGGAACGATCAGCGCATCGTCGTCAACCAATTTCTTCATTTGCAGCCACCACCCGCCTTCAAGGCCGGGCACGGGTATATTCAGGCGGGGAAACTCATCCCGGAAGGCATCGTGCACGCGCGAACTGTAGCGGACATATGGCTCCTGGAGCGGGGCCCCGTTAACATACACTTGCCGGTTGATCAGGCGAACGTGGTCTCCGGGAATTCCCACGACCCGCTTCACGAAATGCTGCGATGGATTTACCGGATAGCGAAAAACGATGATGTCGCCTCGATGCACCTTGCGGTAAGGAAGAAAATGATCGGAGATGCTGTTGCCGCCAAAGCGCAGCTTGTCGACCAGCAGGTAGTCGCCGATCAGAAGGGTGTTCTCCATAGATTCGGAAGGGATCTGGAACGCCTGCACGACGAAAGTAATGACGAATACCGCGATCACTACGGTCGCCAGCAAAGATTGCAGGGAACTCGTCCAATCGGGCTGATGTTTTTCTACACTCATGACCGGCTACGAGCACGCCTGGGCTCGCCATTGGCAGGCATAGGGTGCAACGCCAGATATTCGAGCACCTGGCGGGCGGCATCCTGTTCCGCGTTCTTCTTCGTAGAACCTTCGGCGCGGCCCACGAACTCGGGTTTGGATTCAGGCGATTGCAAGCGCGCCTCAACTGTAAATGTTTTGCTGTGCTCCGGCCCGCGCTCCTTTACGAGCACATACTTCGGCTGCGGACGCCCCGTCGCTTGTAGTTTCTCCTGGAGCGCCGATTTGTAATCGTTCACCGGGAGCACGCTGCCGTTGGAAGCAATGCGCTCGAGCTCCGGAGCGACGATGTGGGCCAAAACAAATGGCCGAGCCGTTTCTAATCCTCCGTCGAGATACAGCGCAGCCAACACCGCTTCGAGGGCGTCAACAAGAAGCGCGGTCTTGCTACGACCCCCACTCTTTTCCTCTCCACGGCCGAGACGCAGATAGGTTCCGAGCGCCAAGGCCTGCGCTACCAGGATTAGATGTTTCTCGCTGACCAGGTGTGCACGAAGTTTTGACAGTTCTCCCTCGCGGAAATGGGGAAAACGATGGAACAACTCCTGGGTGGTCACAAAGCCCAGCACCGCGTCCCCTAGAAATTCCAGTTGCTCGTTGTCGGAGACGCGGGCGGGAGCCTGAGCCGCTTCCGGCTCACGTGCCTGGGAACTGTGCGTGAGCGCTTGTTCCAGCAGCTCGGGCCGAGCAAAGCGATGGCCCAGAACATCTTCCAACGCCGTAATTTCAGCTGACTTCATGTTTGCAGGAGCAAAGACTGCGGCTTAGTGTGGAGTTGGATTCTGCGCGCTGGCCGGAGGCTTGGCGCCTGGAGCAGCTCCACGATTTAACTGAACCAGGCGATCGCGCTCGTTGCGGGCAGCGGTGCCGACCGCAGTGCCCTCCTTCGTGAGCGAAACTGCCTGTTCAGCGTACTTCAACGCTTCCGGAATCTTGTCCTGTTTGTCGAGGGCAACCGCCAAGCGGAAAATCGCGACAGGATCTGGATTCTTGGGATCGGCGTCAATGGATTTGCGCAGGGAACTCTCCGCATCGGCAAATTTGTCTCGATTAAACTGAATCGTGCCAATGATCGCGTACGCAGACGAACGCAGAAAAGACTTGTAGGCATCAACCTTGTCCTGCGGCGTTCCGGCGGGAATTGCTATGTCGGTATCGACCGTTTCCAGCGAGTGCTGCGCGAGCTTCGTGGCTTCGTCCAAACGCTGATCCTTATCGAGATCGGTGTCGCGCGTGCGCTCCGCCAAAACCTGGGCCACACCGACCAGCGCCTCAGGATCATCTGGATCAAACTTCAGCACCTTGCGTCCCATTTCCAGCATTTTGTCGGCGTTGTTGGCGGTTTGGTAGCTATGCATCGCCGTGCGGTACAGGATGGGGCGCAGTTCGCTGTCCGGAAATTTGGCAGCGAAATCGTCAGCCGATTTTTCTAGTGCGGCGGCATCGTTGGCGTTGGCCATAGCCGCTTTGTAGGCGTCAAACTCTGGCTGGGTCTTCGCCTGCGGCGGGCGTTTCCCCTGGGGCTGAGCTGGCTGGGCCGCTGCGCCTTGCTGTGCCGCTGCCGGTTGCGTGCCCTGCGGAGCCGATCCTTGTTGTCCTGCCGGCTGATTCTGCGTGGCCGGCGTCTGCTGCTGGGCATAGAGGAAGGCGACCAATACCAGCATCATGACTAGCATCGCTGCTCGCTTCATGCTGTCTCCTTGGTTACGACTGTAGTCAGAAATCCCTGGGCAGCCCAACACTATTGTGGACGGCTGGGGGGTTCATAAGGTTGTTGAATTCCGCGCTCAGCGGCGGCCTTAGCCTCAGGCAGCGCTGCGCCAGCATTGAGCGCGGCACGATAATGACCCAGCGCCGCCTCGCGGTCTTCCTGCAAATCGAAAATCCTTCCGAGATAAATATGTGACCACGCCACAACTTTAGGCTCTTGCGCGACCTCGAGAGCGCGTTGGAAATAACTGCGCGCGCCCTGCATATCGCGATTCATGGTTGCCACTTGCGCAAGGATAAACAACGCGCGGCCTTGATCCTCAATGTTCTCTTGTAGCGCCTGCTGGGCTAATTTTTGCGCGCTAGCTGTATCACCAGCCGAAAGCCGTTGTTCGGCGGCGATGAGCAGCTTGCCTCCCACAGGACGCGATAAGTGTAAAAGCTCAGGATCAGCAGTGCTGGCGAACTGAATCTGGCGCGTGCGCCTCTGTTCTTTGCCCAGATCAATGTTGCTCACCAAATCGCCGTACGCGTTGCGCAGGCCAGCCGGATCTTTCTCGAATTGCAGCAAAGCGTCATAAAAGTAGCGCGTCAGAATAAATCCTTGCTGCATGGAATTCTCGACTGCCTGTTGGCGCTCCGCCTCAGGAGTTTTAGTCGAACCCGTAAGCCGGGCTTCGATCCCCCGAATAAAACATTCCGTGACCAGCAAAGATACATCACCTTTAAAGCTCTCATCCATGGGCGCGCTCTTTACCGATGCGAGCAGCGGCTCCAGGCGCTTCATCGTAGCCGGATATTTCAGCGCCAGAGGATCGAGCAGGTAGTGCAGATAGGTATGGCGAATTTGCTCCACTTTAAGCGAAGAGTTTTTACCTGGAGAGACTACAACATAATAGTCAGAGGCGTAATTACGCGCGTTGGTCTGGCCGGGAGCGCCCATGGCATCGATGTAGACGGTGAACTGGCGTCCCAGATAAACAGCAGATGGAAACTTGAGATAAACCTCAGTGTCGAACAGCATCTTATGCAGCGGCTCGTGGTAGCGGGCAGTCAGAGCGGAGTACGCCAGGCGATGGCGCTGCCAGATCTCGTGCAAAGCTGCCTTTTCGTAAAAACGCTGGATCAGCGGAAGCGCTCCTGTGAGCCGCGCGGCATCGGGCGGCAGGTCCGCATCTTTGACTTTCGGAGTTAAAGCCGGCGGGGCATTCAGATAGAGAGCAAGCGAGACATACTGGGCAAGGGTCTTGGAAGCATCCGGCTGGCGATGCTGATCGTACAGCAGACACATCGCGGTAGAGGTTTCTTTTGCCTGTTCGGATTGCTGGACGGCTTGCGAGACTTCGCCGCGAATCTGCTCGCGCAGAGGATCGGAAGGCCCCAGTTCGTCATCGTATCCGCACACGTTCATGGCAGTTAAAACCGTGAACAGTGTCTCGCTGGTGTCTAGCTGAACGCTTGGCTGGTTTGAAGGCGCGGCAGGAGCCGTGGGCTTCGGCTGTGGGACGGTCTGCGGCTGTTTTGGCG
The DNA here is from genome assembly GCA_003225455.1 of Acidobacteriota bacterium. Classification (GTDB taxonomy): domain Bacteria; phylum Acidobacteriota; class Terriglobia; order Terriglobales; family Acidobacteriaceae; genus QIAB01. The sequence goes on along the minus strand of QIAB01000073.1, from coordinate 35,481 downwards.
CCTCTTGCGTCTCCGGAGTTGACGGCGACTGATCCTGAGGCTGCGGCTGTTCGGTGGCCGGTTGTGACTGGCCGGAATCGGGCGCCGCCTGGCCCTGGTCCTGGGCTAAACATAGGTCCGCCGCCAGGGCGAACATCGCCGCAATGAGCACGCGTCGAAAACTGCGACTCAGGGAAACCTCCCGCAGGATGGGTGAGAATTGCAGACTGCCTTAAGTTTAAGGTGTTCCTGGCAAGTGGTCAACGGAAGCAGGGCTGAGGAACGTGCATAGTCTGGCTCTGAATTTACGCTACTTACCAATGCCCAGAGATTATAGCGCTCGCTAAGCATCTCGAGTCTTGAGAGTGTGTGTGGGTAGTGGGCTACTTTGCGCCCTTGGCGCATGCTCCGCGGCCTTTGCGGTAAAGAGCTTTTACCGCAAAGCTCACAAAGGTCTCGCAAAGCACGCAAAGATATCTTTCGTGTGTCCCGGCTTTTCATCATTACCCTCACACTAAACCACCACCTGTGTGTGAGAACTGTTCTTCCGCCCCTTGAGTGCTGAGTCCGCGTGACCTCCATTAACAATCTATTAACCAGCATTTAACTTCACTGTAATGCGCCCGGCCTAAAATCAGGCCAATTTCCCAGTACCCAAACGAAGCCTACAAACCCGTTCACCACCTTCCGACCGCAAGCCGCCCAGGAGGATCTATGCAGGGAAGGCATTCAGCCACAACACTTGCTCGTTTGTTGGAGCGAATTTCTTGGCTCTTCTCCATAATCGCCGTTACCGCTATCGTCTGCGTCGCACAGATTGATCGCGCTGCCCTCACCGGCACGGTTACTGACGCAACTGGAGCCGTGATCCAGCAGGCGCAAGTTCAGGCAGTAGAGATTGCCACGGGCCTGAGGAGCGAGACGCAGACAAACTCAAAGGGCGTGTATGTCCTTCCGGGTCTGGGCGTCGGCACATATGCCGTGAGCATCGCGCATGAGGGGTTCGGGGGGTCAGCTTCCAGAACGTCTTGCTTGAAGTGGGCCTGACTCGGGTACTAAATGCCGAATTGAGAGTGAGCGTCCCGGGCGAGAACGTTCACGTAGAGGCTTCTCAGCCGTTAGAGCAAACGTCACCAGAAGTTTCCGGGGTCATTAACGAGCAGCAAATCAGAGAGATTCCTATCAACGGCCGGAATTGGGCGACCCTGCTGGTTCTAGCTCCTGGCGCCATTGACGACGGCGGCGGGGATCAACGCACCATCCGCTTTGCCGGACGCGGCCGCGATGACAACAATTACATGATCGATGGCGTGGACGCCACAGGCATACAGGAGCAAGCGCAGAAGTCGACAACGCGCCTGCAGATCTCCGAAGATGCCGTTTCCGAATACCGCGTCAGCTCTTCTTTGTACACCGCGGAGTATGGGGCCGGCGCCGGTGGCCAGGTCAACATTGAAACCAAGAGCGGAACCAACGAATATCACGGCAGTGTTTATGAGTATTTCCGCAACAATGTGCTGGACGCGCGTTCATTCATTGATTTCGATCCCTCCGGGAATCCGGTGCGGCCACCCTTCCGTATGAATCAATACGGATTTTCGCTTGGAGGACCAATAAAGAGAAACAAGACCTTCTTCTTTCTCAATTATGAGGGCCTAAGGCAGCTCGAAGATTTCACTCAGGCCGGATTTGTTCCAAGCGCGCCGCTTCGCGCTGCGGTGCTTGCCAAGTCGCCTCAATTGGCTCCAATTATTGCAGCGTACCCGAAAGGGAACACAAATTTCGGCGTGTGCAACGATCCGACGTCTGATCCCTGTGTTGACGAATTCCTCCACGAAGCGCCAAATGTGGTTAACGAGGACAGTTTCCTGGTCCGGCTGGACCATCAGATTTCACCGAGTACGACTTTCTACGCGCGTGCGCAGCGGGATGTTTCCTTCAGTAAAGCACCTCTGGGAGCGCCGAATGCCCTCCTCGATACCCAACAGGTCATCACCCATCCGGCGAACTACATGTTAGCTCTCGCGCACAGTTTTTCGCCGACGCTGTTCAACGAGTTTAAGTTCGGAGTAAATCGTGCTCCCTTCCACAATCCCCAGGCGAGCATTCTCCCCTACGATGTAACCCTTGACTCGGGGCAATTCACGGAGCTCTTCAATAACAATACGGATAACGAAGTAGGCACCAGCTTGGGGTGGATCGACAACCTGTCGCTGACGCATGGGCGCCATACTTTCAAGACGGGCATCGAAATCAGGCGCGTTCGCCTGAACCAGGGAATAACTGCTGACAACAATTACACCTTCTCCTCCCCGGATGGGTCCATTAACGCAGGGCTCATCAACGACCAGGTCAGTTCCATTTTTTTCCGGGCGAGTTGGTGTTGCCATGGTTTGAGGCACACATTCGTGTTGCCGTACTTTCAAGACGAATGGAAACTCAGACCGAACATCACGCTGAACCTGGGCATCCGCTGGGAATACTATTCCGTAATCGCAGAAGCCCATGATCGAATGACCATTTTTGACCCGACCTGTTCAGGAGGCGTTTTGCCGGGCACGAACACCCCTGTACCGAATATTTGTCCTAAAGGATCTCCCGCGTACTTCCCGAACTACAGGAACTTTGATCCGCGCGTAGGCATCTCCTGGGCGCCAACCGCACTTCACGATAAAACCGTCGTCCGCGCCGGGTTCGGCATTTATCACGGGGCCGGACAGAACGATGACTTGAACGCAGCACTGGAAAGTGACACGACCAGAATCAACGTGACGAGTTCCGATGTTCCAGGCTTGGCGTACCCAGTTGATCCGACAACGTTTGCTGCGGACCAGTTCCTTTCTCCTCGCGCCCTTGCCAGGCATCGCCGTGATTTATACGTTGAAGATTGGGGCTTGTCGGTGCAACAGCTTCTGCCTAAAGAGTTCACTTTCCAGGCGGGATATTTAGGCACGCATGGCGTTCGCCTGTTTGCGCGGAACTTCATCAACCAATGCGAACAGTTCGATAGCGTGCGGATTGATCCTAGCGACCCATCGAATCTTATTCCTAATTGCACACGGCCTTTTCCAAAGTTCGGCGAAATCGATATCAAGCGCGATGCTGGCACCAGCCACTTTGATGCGCTGCAATTGTCGTTGCAAAAGAAATTCTCCCAGGGCTGGATGCTGAACACGCAATATATGTGGTCGAACTCACGCAACGATGGCTCAGTCGGTGGCGGCGAGGCCAACGCACCGGAGGACAAGAACTGCTTGCGTTGCGACTACGGCCCGAGCGCCTTCGATGTCCGGCATAACCTAGTCATCGCCAGCTCCTACGAGCTTCCGTTCGGTCCGGGGAAGAGCTTTCTTCAGCTTGACGGTACGATTGGCAAAGTTGTCGGCGGGTGGAGCTTGACTGGCTTAGGCGTGTTTCATACGGGCCATCCTCGGACTGTCACGATTGGGTTGGATCCTGCTCAAGTGCCCTTCGGCGATTCGAGAGCGGACCAGCGGCCTGACATTGTCCCAGGTGTGCCGATTGTTCCCCCAAACCTGAACGCGAACAATTGGGTAAACATCGCTGCCTTCGTGCAGCCCCCGACTGACGCAAACGGCGTGGATACTCATTTCGGAGATGCTCGGAACGGGATTGTTCGCGCCCCCAATGTTTGGGAAGCCGACATCGCGCTTCAGAAAAGCACAAAAGTTACCGAGAAAGTTGCGGTCGAGTTTAGGGCCGAAGCCTTTAACATCTTCAATCATAGACAGCTTGGAGATCCCAGCAATCTCGATATTTTGTCAACCTCCAACTTCGGCCAGATTGACACTCCGGTTAGCTTCAATTGTCAATAACGACAATTTCGTCGAGCCAGCTACTGGTTTGGGTCTGCCGCGAAATCTACAGCTCTCATTCCGCGTGAGATTCTAGGAGGCTGCAGGCGCCTGACGCCAAATTCCAGCTCCGGGATTAAGGGGAGCTTCAGCTGCGTTGTGTACACTTGCGACACGAAGAAGATAATGATGCGCCGCTGGATTTTTTTCGGAGATGGATAAGGACCCTATGTCATCCGTTGCTCACAGATCTCGTCCATTATTTGTGCTGCTGTTGTCCGCCGTTTCGATATGCTTCGCTCAGAACCAGTCCGTTGAGCTGACCACCCAGGTAGATATCCCTTTCCGTTTTGCATTTCTGGCAGACACGCGCTTCACTAATCCTGCAGACACAACGGACTCGAACGCTACGGTGCGGCATACACTCGTTCAAGCCATAGCTGATGCACACCCTGCCTTCGTTTCGGTGGGCGGGGATATTGTTTATCACGGCGACGATAGCAATGACTGGAAAACGTGGGCGGCGGAGACGGCGATCTGGCACCAGCACGATATACCCGTGTACCCGGTGCTTGGCAATCACGATGTAAGCGGTGGGAAGCTCGCGCTCGACAACTATTTCCACCGCTTCCCCGAGTTGAAAAACAGTCGCTACTACTCCGTTCGCGCGGGGAATGCGCTCTTGCTCGTGCTCGACAGCTCCCTGCCAGAGTTGTCTGGAACTCAAGGCGAATGGCTTGTGAGCAAGCTCGATAACATACCTTCCGAGGTCGAGTTTGTTTTCATTCTTCTCCACCACCCGCCTTATACCAGTTCGTCGGACGAAAAAATGTACGGGGGCGGGCACTCAGCGCGGTCGGAAGAGCAGAAGCTGGGCCAAATGCTGGAGAAGCGGCAACGGTCTGCGCGCGCCCGCTTCGTCGTGTTCTCCGGCCATGTCCATAACTACGAGCGCCACGAACACAATGGGGTCACATATTTTGTCAGCGGAGGCGGAGGGGCACACGCCTACCGCATTACACGTGCCGCGGGAGACCCATTTAAAGACAACAACATCAACTATCATTTCCTGCTCGTCGAGGTCGCACACGGCAAGCTGGACGTAACCATGAACCGCTTGCAGCTGGAAAATGGGAAAGCTAAGTGGACAACACCTGACATGGCGTCGATCTCGGCTCCCACGGTTACGCACGCCGCATCCGCCCCCGCGAACTGACTCTCGTGGGATTCCGGTTTTGCCCGGAGACTTCCCGACGACGTGAGTTTCCGTTTCATACGTCAGGACACGGAACCTGCCATTAGTTTTAAGTCGGAGGTCGAGGATGGCCACCAGTTACCGTGGGCGGAACACGACGGCAACTGTTTTGCACGCCTAGCCGCGAACGCTGATTTTTGAGAACGAGAGTACTGCTTTGCCAGAGGTCGGCCTGCCCATCGAGGTCGCAGGACGGAAAGTAGTGAAGATGAGCATGTTCTTCACCTGCGGCAGCAGCGTCTTTGCCTCAGTGGGATTGGACAGAATGCGGTAATCCTGCACCCGTCCGTTTGAGTCCACGTAGGCTTCAATTACCAGCGAATCGTCGCTGATGGAGTCGAGCGCTGTACCGAAAGCCGACTGCTGCAATTGCGGAGCAGTGTAGAGCATGAGCGGAACGTCGGGATTGTCGGCCTGCAAAGGCGCGAGGAAACCCATTAGAAGGATGAAAATCACCACCGCCGTGGCCAGACCCGCGGTGGCCGGTACCATGAAAGCATTCAGAGCATTTTCCAGGCGGACAAAAAAGTTCTGGAGTAGTGGGCGACGAGAATGCGCCGCTTCCTGGGAAACAGCAACCCGAAGTTTCAGTGCCAAATCTCTTGGAGGTTTCCGGGAACCGATCTTCGCCAGCAATTGCTGGGTCTGCTGCAAAGAAATATATTCGCGCCGGCACCAAGCACAGGATTGCAGATGCCGGTTAATGGCATGCATCTGGGTGCCGGTCACCGCGCCATCTAAATAAGGCGAGAACAAAGATTTGGCTTGGGCGCACGTCATGGCATCACCTCCACGCGTAGAAACCCGGGAATCTGTCGGGGGAGAGTCTTCCTCTTCTGGAGCCTGCAAACCAATTCGTGGGCCGACTTCGCGGACATAGGCTGTCAATCGTTGGCGTAGCGCATCCCTTCCGCGCGTCAGCCGGGACTTTACCGTTCCCAGCGAGACATCGGTGATCTCCGCAATCTCTTCGTACGACATCTCCTCGAGGTCACGCAGGATTACTGTGGTGCGGTAGGGTTCGGGAACATTGCGCAGCTCTTGTTCGACGTGCGACCTGATTTCTTCGTGAACCACGTTTTCGAAAGGCGAGTCGGCTTGATCTACCAGCGCCTCTTCCAGAGCTGAGACGCCAGGATTGGGATCGTTCAGCGACGGCTCCATCGAGGTCTCGCGCGCCTTATGGCGGTACCACCAGCGGCGGCGATTTGAAGCTTCATGCACCGCAATACGGTAAATCCAAGTCTTCAGGCTGGACTGGCCGTGGAAGTGTTTCATTCCTCGGAAGACTTTCAGGAAAACTTCTTGTGTGGTATCGGCGGCATCGGCTGGATCAGAGACGATGCGGTACACCAGGCTGTAAATGGGTTGGTGAAATTGACCGATCAACCAGGCGTAGGCGTCCTCGGACCCGGCCTTGAGTTCGGCGACGATTGCCGACTCCTGGCTCCGGATTGCTATCGCACCTGCAAGATCGCCCAAAGTGGTTGCTCCCGCCATAACTCTCATGGCGTTACCCCCATTATAGTTTCTTTCGGCGCTGCAAGCCCGTCCGAAAAGTAACCCGTGTGGCGCATAGCAAAGGCCGGATTGGCCTACTGTATTTGACCCCGTGGAGTCATCCCGAGTTCCAGAACATAGAAACTCGCCTGTTTTCACTGGATTGCAGCGTGGTTTGGAAACCACAAAGGGCACAAGTGATTACGGAGGAAAGCTGTGACCATGGTTGAAGGATTAAACAATTACAAGGCAGCAGCGCGAGAATTTTGTTGGCCGGTCCTATTGCGGCTGTGGTTGTGGCTGGGGCGTTGTGGTCGCCGGGTTTGGCTTGGCAGGAGGCGCCTTCGTCGCTTTCTTCTTTACCGGTTTCTTGGGAGGTTCTGTGTCATCGACGACAACTTTCTTCGGCGGCTGCGCATTGGCTTGGGCGTTCTGCAGCGCAGTACGAAGGCGACTCAGTTCAACTTCTTTCGCGCCTGACAGATTCTCAATGCGATCGCCGAATGAGCGCCGCGAGCGCTCGAGCGCGCTCAGGTCGTTTTCGAGGGATTGAAATTCATCCTTCGGGCCGAAAGCTCCCGCCGATTCGACGACCGACCTGAAGACGTCATAGACCGCGTCCAGATTGCGGTAGAGCTTGAACGTAGAAGTCAGGCTCTCGGGAGAATTCCGTACTTGGCCGATAATCTCAGGCAGCGCCGATTGCAGGTTGCGCACGAGGGATTGGACGTTCGATTGTGTCTGGCGCTTGGTACCGCCATCGGTTTTCCACTTTTCGATTCGCATTTTGGCCAAGTCAGCCTGCGCCGATTGCGATGCCTGCTCGAGTTCCGCGAGGAGCGCATTGAGTTGGCTCACGGATGCGTACGGCACCGGTGCTTGCGATCCTTGCTGGTTGGCGCCGTTGACCTGGGCGGTCGCTGGCGCAAACGCCAGCGCCAGAAATAGACAGGGGAGATACGCAGAGCTTCTTTTCATCGAGGTGTTAGAAATGCCGAGACAGAATACTAAGTTTCGGCATTTTCGCAAAATGGGCCGCAAAAAAATAGATGGCGACCCGGGGCCGCGGGTTTGACTATCGCTCTCCGGTGGGTGAAAATTGTGAAGTCCAGCCAGGATTTTCTTCCACTCAAGTGGGCCTGTGGCGCAGCTGGGAGCGCGCTTCCATGGCATGGAAGAGGTCGTCGGTTCGATCCCGACCAGGTCCACCAAATCTTCCTTCTTCGACATCCATTGTCGACCCATCATGGGTCTGTGGTAGGCACGTCATCATCTTTAGAGGGAAAGACTCCGGTGAACTCAAAGAGTGTTTTTAGATCGCGCCAATCGCCCTTTAGAGCGCCGGTCATAGCGCGCTCGGCTTTTTGTAGTTCGAGGTGGTGGGCATCGGAGGGAAGGGAAGAGGTGGGTGAAGATTCATGCGCGGACGAGGGCAGTTCTGCCACAGGAGATTTTTTCTCCGGCAAAGATTCGTTCGCGGACGAGGGCGTCCGCGCTACGTGAGTTTCTTTGGGGGATGTGGGCAATTCGGCCACGGGGGATTTTTTGTCCGGCAAAGATTCGTTCGCGGACAAGAGTGTCCGCGCCACACAAGACTCTTCGGCGGGCGAGGACGCCCGCCCTCCACAAGACTCCTCCGCGGGCGAGGGCGTCCGCGCGACACGGTTGGTGTGTTTGAAGTCGGAGGCGGACCAGGCGTCGTCGCCGAGGATCCTTTCAGGGACGCGGAGCAAATCTACCGTGACATGCTGTTTAAAACATGGCTCAAAGTGCGTGCGGCGCAGGTTGGCCGATGCGATCTGCAGGGCATAGAGCAGCAGGCCGGCGGATTTGCTGTCCACCTGGCGGCAGACGATCATGCGCATGATTTGCCCGAGCGTGATTTGGATGGAGTCGGCGTCCTCGAGCACGGGCAAGTCGAACATAGGTGTGACGTGGTGAACGGACTGGCTCAGGTCAACACTGGTCATCTGCCAGCGGCGGTGGAAATAGCAGTATTCGCCGTTTCGCAGCACCGGGGAGCCGCATGTGGGGCGGGCGCCCTCGCCCGCCAACCTTATTCGCCGATGTGCTGACAGCGAGGAATGCGATATTGATAAGAGGCCACGATGAGTGCTCCACCCCTCCCCCGGTGATCTATTGCAATCAGCAGGATAGAGGGGAAAATTTTTCGCAAAATCTTGGATTAAAAAGGGTTACAGGTAAAATCTTTGAAACAAATGAGTTATGAAAAGACGTGAACATTGCGCTTGAGCTATGTATCCCTTATCGCGCAGGTAGGGAAGTGAGGTCAAGGAAATAGTGGGGTAGTTCGGTGCACACCAACAAGGAGTCGACGTGATATCTACGAGAGTTTCGGTGATAACATTAAATGCCGCAGTATGATCGAATTCGCCAAGACTGTACACCAAGCAATCGGCATAGAGTCACCGCGTTTGTTCATTCTGGTTTTCGCTCTCATAGGCACAGTAATATTTGGTGGGCTCGGCTGGATGATAGATCGCGGTTACCGCGTTAGCTTGAGGCAACACGCGGCGGTACTTTCAAATACCGGTGTTGACGCGGCTGCAACCACACCTCCCCCGTCTGCCCTTCACGAGCATCGAAAAAGAGGTGGGAAACCACCTCGGAAGCCGGAAGAGACAAACGCCCCGAAGTCACCAGTAAGCTCCGGCTCCGAAGAGCCGCGAGGAATCGGATCGGGGATTCCTGGAGGCGGCGTCAATATTTCACCAAACAGCGTCGTTTCAATCGGTCAGCAGGGAGGGATAACTGCAGGAACCGTCAACATCGGCACGCCGCCACCCAGACCTCTGGTTATCAATGCTACCCAGTCTCAGGGCATAACAGACAGGCTGCGGCTCTTTTCTGGCAAGGGCGTCGGCGTCTGGGCAGTGAAACCGATGCCACGAACACGGGAGTTTGCGAGCAAGCTCGCGTCGGCATTGAGTGATGCAGGACTGACCGCAGAAGCACATGGAGTTGGCATGCTTGTAACCGAAAACGGTAACGTTCCACCTTCAGGTTTGTATTTTGCCGTCGGCGGCAACATGGATGACCTCGCCAACGCTATCATCCATGCGCTCGGGGAAGAAAACGTAATAGAGAAAAAGAACATTCCGGGAGAGAGGATTAAGAATCCGAATACCTTGGAAATCTACATCACGCCTTGACGGCGACTGGAGCGGTGGCACGCGGCGAGCTTCCGATTCTCGAAGGTGTCGACCGCATCATCTACTCCATCTTCCAGAGATTCAATCGGAATGGAAAACCCCCACCCTCAACCTATTTACATAAGCAGCTTGACGTCACCAATTCATGTGGTAATGGGCTAAAAGCTAGCCCACTACCATTCATGTCTTTCTATGGTCCATAACGACAGTGCAGGTTAGAATCCGTTGCTACTCCTACTACTCGGAGTGACTTATGTCCATCCAGCCTTTCAGCCCTTACCACTATGTTGACCTTAATCCGGAAAGGTGGGAAAGCCGTTTGGATGAGCTGTTGAGCGTGGCAACAGCAGATCACGTTCGGCGAGCAGCCGACGATCTGGCTCAAGACGAGTTGCTGAAAGAGATTATTTTCGAACTCTATAGTTTTCCGGAGAAGCAACTTCACTCAGCCAAGACACCTAAGGTCCCCAAAAAAATCTGCGTCATTGGAGGAGGCATCGCGGGCCTTACTGCCGCATACGAGTTGTCTTGTAAGGGTTTCGCAGTGCAATTACTGGAGGCGGCTTCGCGGCTTGGCGGACGTATGTTCACCCATCACTTCGACAAGGATACATACGGTGAACTAGGGGCGATGAGAATTCCGGCCAATCACGGGTGCGTTTGGCATTACATCACGAAATTTAACTTAGAAACCAGAGAGTTTGTAAGTCACAACTCAGACGCGTACCTGTACCTTCGCGAACAACGGGAACGAATTGAGAAGTTCCGGAATCTTCAAAATCGATTCAACCTTCGCCCTCCGGGACTGTCTTGTATCGGATTGTCGCCCTTGGACGCGGCGGAGCAGTTCATCCGATACCACATGAGCGCGTTGAGCGTCTCAGATTTCAGATCTATTTTTCAAGAATTTGCAATTCCTCCTGGGCTAAGGGTACTCGAGCAATTTTCGCTAGGACAACTGACGAGAGGTGACTATCGCTCTGGTTTTGGATATTTCGGTCCCGACGCGTGCGAATACCTGGGACGTGGAACGGGCATGGTGTGGTTTGACCAAGCGTCCTGTTTGCAGTTCATTCTCAATGAGCTTGCTCTTAAGGAACCCAAGAAGGACGAGATCGTCGGGGGCATGGTTCGTTTGATCGATAGTTTCCGGGACGCTCTAACCAAAACCGGCGTTACCGTAGCATTGGACAGCCCCGTAACGGCCATCGAGGTCCAAAGTAAGTCAAACGTTCGAGTGTTTTGGCGGACAGATCGCGGTGAGGAGCACCGAGATTTTGACTACGTTATTTGTGCGACCCCGGCAGGTGCCACTCTGCGGCTTCGTTTTGAACCCCCACTCGCTGCGCAGGTCTACGAAGCACTTACGAATGTCTCCTACGCGAGCTCCGGCAAAACGATCGTATTGTCCAACGAACGCTTTTGGGAAGAGGATGGGATTTTTGGGGGTGGGAGTTACACCGATCTTGCCAAAACAAATATGGTATCCCTCGGACAACAGCGCTCCAGCACCGAACCCCGATGTACGAGCTGGTTACATTGCGAGCAACGTTCGGGCTGTTAAGCGAACTGCGAAGCAGAAACATTTATCTGAGAAACCCGCGGTGTTCACAGCAGCGTACATGTGGGGAGCGAATGCAAGGCGATTTGCAGCGTTGGACGCCACACAACGAACGGAACTCATACTATCGTGCGTTGAGAAGGTACATCCAAAGTGCCGAACTTTTATCAACGATGCGAACGTGGTACATCACTCGTGGGATGAGCAGGAGAATCCTGGACATGGAGCATTCGCATTTTTTGGGCCTGGCGAACAATCGCGCTATCAACGCTTCCTCTGCGAACCGCATCCACTCGAATCGAACGAACCTCGAGTATTTTTCGCTGGCGAGCATCTAGCCATCTGCCATGCCTGGATCCAAAATGCAATCCAGAGTGCCTTAGGCACGGTTCTTAATATTCTGGCTCTACCTACCTAGCCGACGCGAATTGCTCACTCTGCAATGCGGCCGAATCGGCTGCCGCTACTGGAGCTCGTTTAAGGATGTTTCGCCGTAATTGGAAATTGTCCTGCACCGCTGCGATTGCACCTTCGCTGTTGTGGTTAGTGATGTAATGCAAAACCCGTTGGTACTGACTAGCTGTCACGTCGATGATCTCATCGGGAAGGGGGTGGTTCGCATGAAAAATGCGCAATTGGTCACCCAAGGTGTTGATATTTTGCACGGCGAAAATAAAGCCGCCCCGCCTTGCTAGCTCATTCCAGTAAGCAGTCTCGCTCTTCAAAAATGATTGAGTGCCGCGCGACGTGAGCTCGGCACACAATTGCTCAGCCACGACAAGCTCCGGTGAGGAAGCTCTCGACGTTAGTCTGGTAATGATCGTCTTAGAAATGGAGAGTCTAAGTAATAGAATTTCCTCTGCCTGCTCCGCAGTGATTCGCGGAACAAAATAGCCGCGCTGAGGATATGGTTGTACGAGCCCATCACGGGCGAGTAAAGCTAACGCCTCTCGCACACTTGGCGTTCTGCCTGGCAGGCCCAAAAGCATCGCGAGCTCTGTTTCCGATGTAAATTGATCCTGAGGCAGCTTGAGATCAGTAATCAGATCAACAATTCGACCGAGAACATCGAAACGACTAATGCTGGCCTGAGGACGAAAACGGAAATCGTCGGATTGTACTTGCGCGCTGTTCGAGTCAAGAGTTGACTTTCTGACCTGACTTCCGACTGGCTGAGTTCTATGCAAAGTCCGTGCTCTCATTTCAAGCTCCTTGAACAAAACACAACTAGTATACTAGCGAAAACGCCAAGGTTTTATTTGCGAAATCTTTATGCTTGCAATACATTCATTATACAAGACTTATTGGATGGCTTCTGCATTATTTCCCCATGCCTCTGCAGCGATTCTATGGCGCCGGCGATCTGCATTTTGTCAGATCCCTCGGCTGGGCTCGGGATACATTCGACAACCCTTCGACTGCGCTCAGGACTCAGACTCGCCCTTGCTCGTCTTTGGCTGATTCAGTTGCCGGCAGGATGCCGGCGCTACGCGTTCCACCATGCCTCGCGACCTGAAGCGATTTAATCGGTTTGCCGGCAGGATGCCGGCGCTATGCGAGCTGCAGCGATTCTATGGCGCCGGCGATCTGCATTTTGTCCGATCCCTCGGCTGCGCTGGGGATACATTCGACAACCCTTCGAGTGCGCTCAGGCATTCAATGTCCGATAACAAGTATTATGTAAAGTACGCGGAGGCAGGCGCTACGTGCTGAATTCATAGGGCTAAATGCATAGATCCTTCGTTGGGAATCCTTCGCGAGCGAAGGATTCCCTGCCTCCAGGATGACATCGCAATAAGGATTTTCCTGACTCGGGATGGCATCGCAATGAGGCTTTATTGGGGTCGTTACGTCGGTCAGGATGACATCTGCGGATCGGACGCCCGGATCCGACGCCCGGCTCGGGCGCGCGGAACGGGGTCACATCTTGTAGCGTCCCAGGTCCTCGTCATTCAGCCCTTCGAGCCACTTGCGCAGCTCGTCGGTGGTGACGCGGTCGGAGGCGTTGGCGGCAACCTTGGAGTTTTTCAATACTTCATCATCCACGAAGATTGGGCAATCCACGCGCAGCGCCAAAGCCAGCGCATCGGAGGGGCGCGAATCGATGCTGATGGGATGGCCATCCCGCTCCAGCCAAATCACGGCGTAGAAGGTGTCTTCGCGCAACTCTGTAACCACTACTTTATGTACTTGCGCATCCAGCCCGGTCAGAACGTTCTTGATGAGATCGTGGGTCATCGGCCGCGGCGTACTGACTTTTTCAATCTCTAAGGCAATGGCGTTGGCCTCGTAAATCCCGACCCAGATGGGCAAGACGGTGTCGCTGCCCGAATCTTTCAGGATCACGATGGGCATATTCGTCACTGGGTCCATCAACAGGCCACGGATTTTCATTTCGACTTCCATCGTGAACTCCGGTGCGTCAATAGGTTCTTATATCACCATTTCGCCGGCGAGGCTGTTGGGAAAAGTCGCGGTGGTAACCACTGAGACATAGACGCCTACCTCGGGAACGGCGCCGTTGGGGGCTTTGAAGTTCATGACTTTGTTCTGCGAAGTGCGGCCGATCCACTGGGCGCGGGCTTCGTTCTTCCCTTCAACCATTACTTCAAATACTCTGCCTAAGTTGGATGCATTTTTGCGCATTTGGATATCACGCTGCTTTTCTTGCAGGGCCGTCAGCCGGCGAGCTTTCTCTGCGTCCGGGATGGCGTCTTCTAGCTTCAGCGCCGGTGTGTTGGGCCGGGGCGAGAACTTGAAGCCGAAGATTCCGTCATATTGGACTTCATCGAGCAGCGAAAGGGTTTCCTGAAACTCGGATTCGGTCTCGCCGGGGAAGCCGACGATGATGTCGGTTGTGATGCTGATTTCGCGCTTGGCGGCTTTCATCCATGAAATGCGCTCGAGGTACTGCTCGCGCGTGTAAAGGCGCTGCATGGCATCGAGCACGCGAGTGGAACCGCTCTGCACCGGCAAGTGGACGTGATCGCAGAGAGTGGGAACGGACTCGATGGCTTGGACGATGTCGGGGCCGAAGTCGCGGGGATGGGAAGTGGTGAAACGCACGCGCTTGATGCCGGGAACTTCCGCGACGGCGGCGAGGAGTTCGGCGAAGGAGCACTTCCCTGCCGGATCTTTGTAGGAATTTACGTTCTGGCCGAGGAGCTGAATTTCGCTGTAGCCGAGATCGGCCATCTGGCGGGCTTCGGCAAGGACGGAGCCGGAAGTGCGGCTGCGCTCTTTGCCGCGGGTGAAGGGAACGACGCAGTAGGCGCAGAATTTGTCGCAGCCTTCGATGATGGTGATGTATCCGCGATGCGGGTTGCTGCGCGAGGTGAACTCGGTTTCGAAGCACTCGTCGGTCTCGCGATCGTCGAGACCGGTGGCGCGCTTCCCTGCCTCGATTTGGACCAGCATCTGCGGCAGATTGCGATATGAAGCTGATCCGCAGACCATGGACACGTGCGGCGCGCGCTCGAAAATTTTCTCCCCCTCTTGCTGGGCGACGCATCCGAGAACAGCGAATTTTTTCCCTTGCGCCTGAAGCTTTTTGTAGTCGGCGAGGCGATGGAAGACTTTCTGCTCGGCCTTGTCGCGGATGGAACAGGTGTTGTAGAGGATCAGGCCGGCATCTTCGACCGTCGAAACCTGGCGATAGCCCTGAGAGATGAGCGTGCCGATGACTTTCTCCGAGTCATGGACGTTCATCTGGCAGCCGAAGGTTTCGAGGTAGAAGGTTTTGGAGGGCGCGGCCGGCATAGAAACAGTATAGCGCGGGGCACGACAGGGTTGTGTCTCGGGGAGAATTTTGGGGAACGTTCACACCGGGATGCCAGCCCTGGAACGCAGCAGGGTCGCTCTGTCCCAACGCGCCGAGATGCAGGAGTTCCGAGAGCGTTACGAGTCACTTACTCCTCGCGAACGGGATGTCATGCGAATGGAGAGAATCCAAAAGTTGTGCAAGAGTTGCTTCGTCACGCAAGCCTGAAGGTCACGACCGATGTTTACATGCAAGCTGTGGGGCCACAGAAACGCGAGGCTCAAGGGAATTTGGTCAAATTGGTGAGAAAGGGCTTGGATTCGGAAGCCAAGTCCGGCTAAGTGGATCATATTGGATCATGAAGAGAAAAAGCGATTTCGCGGAACTGCTTTATTTTGTTGGCGTCCCCGACGGGATTTGAACCCGTGTTACCGCCGTGAAAGGGCGATGTCCTAGGCCAGGCTAGACGACGGGGACGATCAGGCGGGCGCCTGCGGCTGAGTTGATCGTAACAGCCGCCCAATCGAGAGTCAAAAAGCGCGCTACGCCGCCAGATTACTTTGCCAGTTGATGCGAAACACTGGCCACTCCGGCGAACTCCTCTGGCGGTTCGTGTACCAGTGCTCCTCTGGTCTGCCGCGCACGGTCGTAAACTCGAACGTATTCTTTCGCCGAAGCATTCCAGGAAAAATCTCTTTTCATCCCATTGCGCATGAGCGTCTGCCAGGAATTCTGATCGTGAAACGCCTGCAAAGCCTGTTTGATGGTGCGCAGGAGCGCTTCTCCGCTGTACTCGGTAAATTTGAACCCGGTGCCTCGTCCAGTTCGCGCGTCCCAAGGTTCAATCGTATCGTCCAGACCGCCGGTAGCACGCACAATTGGAACGGTTCCGTACTTCAAGCTGTAAATTTGATTGAGGCCGCACGGCTCATATTTCGAAGGCATCAGAAACATATCGCTGCCGGCCTCGATCTTGTGTGCGACCGCATTATCGTATGCAACTTTTACAGCAATCTTGTGCGGGAACTGCTTATTCAGACGCACAAACATTTCTTCATATTGCTTGTCGCCCGCGCCAAGGGCGACAACGATCATCTCCTCGCGCGCCAGTCGATCCATAATTTGTGAGATCAAGTCGAAGCCTTTTTGCGCAGCGAAGCGGGAGACAATGCCAATCACCGGCAATCGCGGATCGGCGTTTGTTACTCCAAATGCCGCCAACAGATCGCGTTTGCAGGACAGCTTACCGCCGAGGTCTTGCGGCGAATAATGCGCTGCGATGAACTTATCCGTCTGCGGGCTCCACTCGTCGTAATCTACGCCGTTCAAAATTCCAGTCACGGTAGAGGCGCGGTCGCGCAACACGCCTTCCAGGCCGAATCCGAATTCAGTAGTCTGGATTTCCTGGCTGTACTTGCGGCTGACCGTAGTAACGAAGTCGGAATAAACCAGCGCTCCCTTCAAAAAGTTCACATTGCCGAAAAACTCCATCTTGGAGATGGTGAACAAATCCCACGGAAGCGTGAGCAGCGGCAAAGTGTCGGGCGGGAACAGTCCCTGGTAACCCATATTGTGGATAGTAAAAACAGTCGCTACATCGCGAAACGCGGGATCCTCCGCATACTGTGTCCGCAACAAGATCGGAATCAGAGCCGACTGCCAATCATGGCAATGAAACACATGCGGCACACCCAGAATCTTGGAGGCTTCCAGCACCGCCCGTGAGAAGAGAGCGAACCGCTCCGCATTGTCGGGATAATCGCCCGCCGAAGTGCCATACAGCGCGTCGCGATCAAAAAACGGTGGATATTCCACAAAATAAAACCGCACGCCGGAATGATTGCCCCCAGACACAACTGAGCAGAAGCGATAGCGATCGTCGAACGGTACCGTGATGCTCCGTACCACCGTCTGCGCGTCGCTCAGTTTGGTCTGGCGATATCGTGGAACATAAACGCTGACCTGATGCCCTAGCTCGGCCAGCGCTCGAGGTAGAGCGCCGACAACGTCGCCCAACCCACCGGTTTTGGAAAAAGGCACGCATTCCGAAGCCGCAAACGCAATATGCATGAAGACTGCTCCTTGTAAACTGGTCGCCCGGTTTCTGCGGCGCACGCTATCATAATGAGTGCCAGGGTAGCATCGCTCCGCAGATGAGTTTGCAGGACAACTTGTCAGTCTAAACGCCGGGAAGAAAGAGGGTCAATGTGCCGAAGATTGCCGCAGCACCTCCGGGCAGCGCGCGTAAACCCAAATTGGGCCAACACTTTTTGGCAGATCACTCGGCGGCCGGCAGAATTGTTGATGCGCTCGGCGATGTTTCCCAGGGTACAGTCCTCGAAGTCGGGCCGGGACGAGGGATCATCACTTCCCTGCTGGCGCCGCGAACTCGCAGACTAATCGCCATCGAACTGGATCGCGTCTTGGCAGCTCAATTGCGCATGAAGTTCGCCCTCAGGCCGAGTGTGGAGATTATTGAAGGCGATATTCTTGCCATTGATTTCAGCACTTTGTTTGGTCCGAAACCGGGCAGTACGCGGCCCGGCATCGAGTTCAAACCGGAACCGGTCCACGTGGTCGGAAATCTTCCCTATTACCTTACCTCTGACATTCTGTTGCGGCTGTTTGAACAGCGCCAGTATTTCCAGACCATTGTGATCATGGTGCAGCGAGAAGTAGCGGACCGCCTCGCCGCAGCGCCAGGAAGCCGCGACTATGGCCTGCTTTCCGCAACTGCCCAACTCTATGCTCGCGTGCAGATCTTGTTTACCTTGGCGCCCGGCGCCTTTTCGCCACCGCCGAAAGTGCATTCCACCGTGGTTCGGCTGACGCTTGCTCCGCGCTTAGACAATCTCCGTGTGCGTGAAGAAGAGTTTATTAATTTCCTGAAACTTTCATTCGGACAAAAGCGGAAAACCCTGTGGAACAATCTCAAATCGCAGTATGCGCCGGACGTTCTGCGCAACGCCCTGGAAAAGGCTGCGGTAAAACCCACAGTGCGAGCCGAGGCATTGTCATTGGAGAAGAGCGCATCCCTGTTTCGTGCGCTGCAAGATGGATCGGCGCGCTGAAAGCTTGCAGGTGACTTCGGGCTGTCATACCGGCCAGAGCGAGTGATGTGTGATGAACATTCGCCAACCAGCGGTCGCTGGCCGCTTTTATCCGCGGGATGCCAAAGCTCTGCTCGCCGACGTTCAATCCTACCTCTCTCCGCGCCAGACTCCAATCGCGGCGCTTGGTTGCGTGGTTCCGCACGCCGGTTACATGTATTCGGGCCACGTTGCCGGCGCAGTCTTCGCAAAACTCGACCTTACATCCCGCTGTATTCTGATGTGCCCTAACCACACCGGCGTGGGCCATCCACTTGCGATCATGGGCGACGGTGCGTGGCAAACTCCACTCGGGCAAGTAAATATCGATTCGCAACTTGCGAAGAATTTGCAGCACCAATTCAACGCACTCCATGAAGATTCTGACGCGCATCGCGCCGAACATGCCGCTGAAGTCGAGCTTCCATTTATCCAGGCATTAAAACCATCCGTCACTTTCGTTCCGATCGCGCTCGGCACCGGCCACTATGAAACTCTCGAGAGTCTTGGTAACGCCATCGCGGAAGTCATCTCGAAGCAGCACGAGCGGATTCTCCTTCTTGCATCCAGTGACATGAATCATTATGAAAGTGACCAAATCACCCGCATAAAGGACCATAAAGCCATCGACCAGATTCTCGCCCTCAACCCGCGCGGACTCTACGATGTTGTTATTAAAGAACACATCAGCATGTGCGGCTTCGGACCGACGGTCGCCATGCTCACCGCCGCCCGCGACCTGGGCGCAACCAAGGCCGAGCTCATCAAATACGCCACTTCTGGTGATGTCTCTGGTGACCGCAACATGGTGGTTGGTTATGCTGGGATTATCGTGAGCTGAAGTTATCGAGTCCCACCTGGACAGTGCCTTTAGTACCCAGGTTCCACGCCGGGAATGCACTTATAATCTCTGCAAACTGGCATCTGCACTCTTATATAAAGGGCACGGGTGGACCCTGTTCTAGCATCGGCGATTTTTGTCTTTGGGCTGGCTTTCGGCAGCTTCCTGAATGTGTGTATCTACAGGCTGCCGCGCCACTTATCGGTGGTGCGTCCCGGCTCCGCCTGCCCGGAATGTGAGACGCCGATCCGTTTTTATGACAACATTCCCGTCCTGAGCTGGCTTGTTCTTCGGGGTCGATGCCGCAACTGCAAATCCTGCATCTCGCCTCGCTATCTGATGGTGGAGCTTCTGACGGGCGCGCTGTTCGTGGCCTGCTATGCGCATTTCGGGCTCACGCTCGCTACCCTGAAATACTGCGTGTTCGGATTCCTGCTCCTCGGGCTTATCTTCACGGATGCGGAAACCCATCTTCTTCCCGACAAGATGACGCTGCCGGGTCTGTTAGTGGGACTTCTATTTAGCTTGATCGTGCCGGTGAACGATCTGGCCTCGCAACTGCTGCCGGGCCTGATTTCGCTTCCAGTGAGCTCTGATATCTACTCACATTTGCTCTCGTTTATCGATTCATTTCTGGGAGCCGCGGTCGGAGCATCATTTATTTACGGCGCCGGCGCGATTTATCTTCGGGCTCGTGGCGTCGAAGGCATGGGATTCGGCGATGTCAAACTCATGGCCATGATCGGCGCTTTTCTGGGCATGAAATTGACAATCTTCACCCTGTTCACCGCGTCGATCGCCGGATCCCTCTTTGGACTTTGGACCGTTTTCGCAGTCTGGATCAAGCGTGCCCGTCGTCGTATGGCTCGGCAACATGAGTCGGCACGCGAAGCGCTTCGCCGGGCATGGGAGTCGGCCACCGTCGCTTTGCGCCGTCACCAGATGCCCTTCGGCGTATTCCTCGGCAGTATGGCCATGGTCGCGTTCTTCTTCGGCAACCGATTTTTGCGCTGGTATTGGGGGCTGCTATGAAGCTCCTGACCAATCCTATCTTTCTGCGAATGGCTGCGGTTTTCTTTGCAGCGATGTTCGCATTTATCGTTGGGCTGATTGCCATGCGCCGCCTGCGCAAAGGCCTGATCGACGAAGATTTTTCTCTCGATACACCGCGCGAGTCTGAGAGTCTGCCGCTGCATACCTACCACGCCGTCATCCAGCAACTCAAGCAACAAAAACATGAGCTGCAGAGCATGCGGCAATCGGAGCGTCGCCGCGCCAAGACCTCAGAAAGCATCAGCGCCGCTGTGCTTTCGAATCTCTCCTGCGGCGTGATGTTCTTTACTGCGAACGGGCTTGTCCGTCAGGCAAATGCCTCAGCTAAAAGTATTTTGGGATTCGCCTCGCTGGTGGGAATGAGCGCTGGCGAACTTTTTCGTGATGCAAATTTGCTTGGAAGCTCGCAGACCAAATTAGCGGAAGCGATCCAAGCGGCCCTGCAAGAGAAATCGCCCTATCGCCGCCTGGAAGCTGAATATGTCACGCCCCGTGGTGAGGAGCGAGAACTGGATATCACCGTCAGCTCATTGCACGGACCAGACAGTGAAGCTCTCGGCGCGGCATGCCTGAT
This sequence comes from Acidobacteriota bacterium, assembly GCA_003225455.1. GTDB lineage: Bacteria > Acidobacteriota > Terriglobia > Terriglobales > Acidobacteriaceae > QIAB01. The sequence continues at coordinate 14,881 of QIAB01000073.1, read as the reverse complement.
TAATGATCGAACCGAGTTTGCCGAGATTCGCCACCAACACGAGCTGCGAGGAGAGATGTCCGCCGAAATGGCGCTTGAACTTCGCACATCGTTGACCACGATTTCTGGCTACGCGCAGCAGCTTGCAGCCAGCCGCGATCCGGAACTGGCGCGCCAGTTGGCTGCCGATATCGCCGCTGAAGCGGCAGGTCTTGATCGTAGAATCGGCGGATTCCTCGCCGGCACAGCCGCGAGAGCCGCCGCACAAGTTTAGATTTCTGTTGCAAGGAATGGAGCCACTATGAAACGCGTCGCATATTTGTCGTTTGCTGCACTCGTGTTATTGACCAGCTTCGTGACATTCGCTCGAGCGCAGTCCGACTCATTGGCCGACTACGCCCGTGCCAACCGCAAAGACAAAAAAGATACTCCCAAGAAATTCGACAATGACAACCTGCCAAAGACTGACAAGCTCAGCGTCGTGGGAAAGCCCACGCCCGAGCCAAAGGAAAAGTCGGCCGAGGAGGCGAGTGAGGCCCAATCGGAGCCAGACGAAAAGTCAGAGGCAAAGTCAGAAGCGAAAACAGAAGCAAGACCTGAAGCGGAATCCGGCGCCTCCGGGAAAAAACCTGCAGACGGTGATGAAGCGAAAGACGGCCAGTCCAAAAACCAGCAGTGGAAAGACAAAATAACCGAACAGAGCCACAAAGTGGATTTGCTCACGCGTGAGCAAGATGTCTTGGAACGCGAATATCACCTGCGCGCCGCCGCATTCTACGCCGATGCCGGCAATCGCCTCCGCAATCAGGGCACCTGGGACAAAGAGGACGCGCAATATAAACAGCAGATCGCCGATAAACAAAAAGAACTGGCCACGGCCAAGCAGGATCTGGAAGACTTGAAAGAACAGGCTCGCAAGGCGGGAATTCCGGCGAACATGAGGGAGTAGGCTTACGCATCCGTCGCTCGCGTCAGCGATGGCGTAAGAAGCGCATGGACCGTCCCTAATCTCGAACGAATTCGCCGACCGCTATTCCTGTAAGATCCCTGCCCCTCGAGAATACAGCCGTCATTTTCATCACCGTGCAACCTGCTGATCCCGTAATCTCATAATCTGCTGCACATGATGCCGCCCGTGCACCCAATGAAATTTTCGCCACTGCTGCGCTGTGAGCGCCCCAAAGAACGGATGATCGAGTAACTTCGTGCGCCTTCCATACCGCGCTTCGCACTTGCCAATCCATTCGTCCATTTGAGCAATTTGCTGCCGTACCTCGGCCACCACCTTCTCCGCCGGCATTCCCTTGGGGCGCGTGCGCTCCGGCGCTTGCCGGCCTTCGGGAAAATAGCCTGCATCGACCACCAGGGCGATGGCTAGTCGCTGCTTTAGTGTCAGCGAACCTGCCAGCGGCTTGCCCGCTTCCCAACAGCGCTCGAATCCTTTTACCGTTCCGGTGTAAGTGAGATAAAGATGCTCCAGTATCTCAGCGCAGCTCCACTTGCCCTTCGGACGGCGTGTCAGCTCTTTCGTCGTCATGCCCCGCGTCGCCGTGGTAATCGCATCGTGCAACTGTTCAAGACAGGAATCCATGCTGACGCCTCATGTACATCTAGTAGAATGAACCCCGGCATTCCCGGTTGCAAACTTTCATCTTCAGGAAATCGCTATGAAAAAGCTACTCATGGCAATGCTGTTCCTGGCGCTGCTGTCTGTGATCACGACTGTAGGCTGCTCGTCTGAGCCTACGAAGCCGCCACAAAGCGAGAAGCCGCAGCCCAAAGCCCCAGAACTTCTTACTGGCCGCACCGCTTTCCAAAGGGTTTACATCGCGGCTCGGGGGTGGCAACGTGACGCACAGCCTTATCGCCTGGACTCCATGACCACCGCCGATTCCAAAGGCAAAGACGGCAAATCGGCAGTCTGGCGCGGAGCGTTCGCATCGGCACTGCATCGCGCAGTGAAGGCTTACACCTGGTCGGGCGAGGACGCCCCCGATGCACCCAGCCGCGGCATGAACCCCGGCACTGAAGATAACTACAGCCCGAGTAATTCTTCCACTCAAGTCTTTGACACGCAATTTCTAAAAATTGATTCCGACAAAGCGTTCGAGACGGCGCAAAAGCACGGCGGCGACAAAATCCTGAGTAAAGATCCAGATACTCCGATCGTCTACGTTTGCGATTGGAGCCGCGCCACCAACGAACTGATCTGGCATGTGATTTATGGCGACCAAACTGCGGGTAGCCGTAAACGCCACCAGCGGCGACTTCATGCGGGTGGAGAAATAAAGCCGGCGCCTCCTTTTTAGCAGCAACTGCAACTTCCACCCCGATTGACCGAACGGCCGGACCGACCTAAGATCAGGGACCAGCGACGTGGCAAGGGGCCTTCGCCTGCTGTCCAGCGCAACCTATATCGAGTTCCGCTGCCGTAGCACAGCGGCTGAGTGCTGAATTCAATTCTTGGGCTGTGCGGTCTCGCTGCGATCGTTATTTTCGGTTTTGAGCTTCTGCAGCGCCTTCTCCGCTTCCGGTGCAAGTGGGCCGTGCGGCAAGATCTTCAAATACTCCTCGTAGTGAATACGCGCCTCTTCCGGCTGCTTCAGCTTTTCGAGGCACTCTCCCATGTGGAAGTTCGCCAGCGCGTCATTCGGCTTATAAACCAGAGCTTCGCGGTAGCGGTTCAGCGCCGCCCGGTAATTCTTCTTCTTGAAATAGAAATCGCCCACCTCAATGTCTTTCATCGCCTTATGCGGATCCCATGGATGAAACTCCTGCACATCATCGGGTGGCGTATCCGGTTCAATGTCCGCCACCGCCGAGGCGCTGTTAGGATGATCTTTGGCATCACTCCGAGGCGGGCTGAGATCAATGCGGCTGTCACGGCTCGAGCTCTCGCCCGCTTCGCGATCGCGATCCGATCGCGGGGGCGTCTGCTTCTTTGTCGGAGGATTATCCGAAGGATGTGGCTCCTCAACCTGCGCACTGCTCGTACACATCAATCCCGTGCAGAGGAGCGTAAGAAGAATCCATGGCTGCATGAAAATATTGTAACTCTCAGTCAGTAACGCCGGCGTCCCGCCGGCTTCTTCAGCGATCTCCTTTACACATCTTCCGCGTCTATTCCCCGACAGGCGCAGGTCTCCAGGGTTCCTCACACAACGGAAGTGGAGCCTAGAAGCCTGGACTGCCGGACTCCGGGACCCATGTTCCGGGGCCCGGCACGAGTAGCGCCGGCGTCCCGCCGGCTTCTTCAGCAGAAGTCTAAAAGGCTGATCCTTGAAAAGCTCGGCACACAAAAATCAGGCTGCCCACAACGGGCAGCCTGTGTTGGCGAAGTCCTCCGGGGAGGAGGGTAAAGTCGTTGTCTTACTCGGACGACGGCGGTGCCGTAGCCGGAGCCTGCTGCTGTGCGGGCGTCGAGCCTTCCGCTGTGTTCGTCATCAAGCGCACGTCAACGCGGCGATTCTTCGCCCGGCCTTCGCGGCTCTTGTTGTCCTCAACTGGCTTGTCTTTTCCCAACCCGACCAAATAGATCTTATGGGCCGGGATGTTGTGCTTCGAAGCCAGGTATTGGATGACGGAATCCGCGCGCCGTTCGCTCAGACCGTAGTTGTACTCGGCGCTGCCGACAGAATCCGTGCCGCCTTCCACCGTGATAATGAATCCCTTGGCGTTGGGCACGTCAGTCGCAAGCTGGTCCAGGGCTTCCTCGGCCTTCTTGGTCAGGTTGTCCTTGTCAAAGCCGAAGTGTACCGACGTCTCGGTGACCACACGATAGTTGTCCAGGTTCGCGACAGCATTTTGCAGCACGTCAACGCGGTGTACGGCATTATCGGCTTGCGCCTGCGCTTGCGAAGCCTGCTGCGCCGCAGCTTGGTTCTTCTGCTCAACCTCAGTAGTCTTGGCATTCACCTGCTGGATCGCGGCCTGAGCCCGCGCGTCCACGTCCTTAATGTCGCGGCTGTTCTTGGCTGTCAGGTCGTCCAGTTCATTGGTCTTATTGATTAGCGGCGTGGTTTGCTGCTTGACATAATTCTTGCTGGAGCAGGCGACCCCAGCCATGCTCAACGCCAGCAGAAAAATTAACGAAGTGCGATTCATCTTGGGAGAGCTCCTTCCTCTCTAGCTCACGAATTCTCAACTTGCCCAAACTTACGACATCCTAGGTCTCACAAATCCCTGAGTTGGGGATGGGCTACTTGCGTCCCGCCTGAGTACCAGAGCACGGATGATGCCAAGCAAGCATCGCTGGGAGGTTCCGCCTAAGCATATGATTTATAGCGGTTTACGGCAATTATGCAGTTCGCCATGTCACCAAGGACCAGCAACTATCGAGCAAAGGAGATATTTGACAGGGGAAATTTTATACGGTCGGGTAGCGCATCGAATACCTACATTCGAGGCGGCGCCAGGATGGGAATGGAGTCCCTCCTGTTTCGCCGATGAACGTGGAAGTCGGCCTCGTCCGTAGTCAGCACCACGTGTCGCGGAAAAAGTTCGCTCATTCGGATTAAGCACAAATCCGCCAGATCGGGCTTGCGGTCTGCGAAGCGGCGAGCCAGCTCCTGTAGGTGTTCCAAATTGCGCCCGCAGTCGAACGCCAGACGAAGCATCTCGTCTTCAAGCAGCGCCAATACGAACGGGCTCGAGCCTAGATGGAAAGCCGATTCTGCCAGCACGGCTTCGCAGGTCAGGAGAGGCTCGGTAATTGTCTTAGCAATCCCCAGCGCCCACGGATGATAGCGATCATGCCGGTTACCGAACGCAACAATGAAGCCAGTGTCTGCGATTGCCTTCATCCCCGGCTGAAACCTTTACGTGACGACAGATCTACCGCTCCGCTCACAGCGCCTGCATGCCGGAGAAACCGCTGTGGTCCCCCGTTCTTTGCACTTTCGAGCTGCTGACGGATGATTCTCCCCATGGGCACTCCGGTTCGGCGCGAAAGATCTTTTAGCCACTGAAGTAGTTCGTCTGTAATACGGATTGTAAGTGTATGACCCACAGTCAAGCATTGTAACACATAAACAAGGATTCTCGGCCATTCGGATCCGCCTTCTCAAGCAACCGCAATATTGCCCTGAATCTGCGGGCTCATCGGCATCTCTAATAAAATGGATTCTGACTCCGTGGATCTTCACGCCAAAATCCGCACCATTCCTGCGTCCGCCGGCGTGTATCTCTACAAGAACGCCGAAGGCGACATCATTTACGTCGGCAAGGCCAAGAACCTGCGCAGCCGGGTCAGTTCTTACTTCCACGAAGGCCGTATCGTCGACGCCAAAACCGGCACGCTCGTCCGCGAGGCGGTCGATGTCGATTACATCGTCGTCGCCAACAACAAGGAAGCTCTGGCGCTTGAGAATCACCTCATCAAGCAGAAGAAGCCCCGCTTCAATATCCTGTTGCGCGACGATAAGACTTATCCTTACGTAAAGCTCACGTTGAGCGAACGCTTTCCACGTGTTTATGTCACTCGCCGCCTAAGGAAAGACGGCAGCTCGTACTACGGTCCGTACTTCCCTGCCAATCTGGCTTATCGCATCGTGGACTTGATTCACCGCCACTTCTTGATCCCCTCTTGCAAGGTGGATCTCAATCGCTTTCACCCGCGCCCCTGCTTGCAGTATTACATCGGGCGATGCTTAGGTCCGTGTGTGCAAGGACTCACCACTCCCGAGGCCTACCAGGAAGCGGTGCGCGATGTGAAACTGTTTCTGGAAGGCCGCCCCACGGACCTTTCCCGATCGCTACGCGAACGTATGGAGAAAGCCGCGCAGGCACAGGAGTATGAACGCGCAGCCAAATACCGCGACCTGATCTCGACTGTCGAACAGCTTCAGGAAAAGCAGCGCATTGCCGCCGTCGAAGGCGACGATGCCGACGTCTTCGGCTATCACTACGAAAACGGCATGCTAGCGGTAAATCTATTCCACATGCGTGGCGGACGCGTGCTTGATCGCCGTGAATTCTTCTGGGAAGACCTGCCGGAGCTGGAACCCACGTCGGAACACGTAGGGGCGGGTGCCCCCACCCGCCCAGCCGAGCAAAGCTCGGCCGTTTCCCGACCGAGTGCCGAATTGTGGACGGGCGAGGACGCCCGTCACTCCATCGATTCGCCTGTGAGCTCGAGAGATGATTCCTTTCATCCCGGCGAATTCCTTTCCGCCTTTCTCAATCAGCTCTACATTGGCCAGCCGTACCTGCCGCGGAATATCTACGTGCCAGTTGATTTCGAAGATCGCGAAGCTCTCGAGGACCTGCTCTCCGATCAACTCGCTGCCGGTGGCGGCCGCGCCACTCGCGTGAATATTCTCGTCCCGCAGCGCGGTGATAAACGTTCCCTGATTGATCTCGCCGGCAATAATGCCAAACAATCGTACGACCAGCGTTTCCGTGTCATGAAGCCAAACACCAAGGCCATTCAGGAAGCATTACAAGATGCCTTGGGGCTGCCCGAGCTCCCGCGCCGGATCGAGTGTTTCGACATCTCCCATATTCAGGGCGCAGAAACAGTGGCATCGATGGTGGTGTGGGAAAACGGCCAGATGAAAAAATCCGATTACCGCAAGTTCATTATCCGCAGTGTGGACGGCGTGGACGACTTCGCCTCCATGCGCGAGGTTGTCACCCGCCGCTACAAACGTCTGCGCGACGAAAAGAAAAATATGCCCAGCCTGGTGCTGATTGATGGAGGCCTGGGCCAGTTGCACGCTGCAGCCGAGGCGCTCGAAGCTCTGGAAATTATCAACCAGCCTTTAGCCGCCATTGCCAAGCGGGAGGAAATCATTTACGTCTGCGGCCAGGAAGACGATCCCGTCGTTCTGGATCATCATTCGCCGGTTCTGCATCTGGTGCAGCTCATTCGTGATGAAGCTCATCGCTTCGCTGTAACCTTCCACCGCAAGCGCCGCCAAATGCGTGACCGCTCCACTGAGCTGCGAGAAATCCCCGGCGTAGGCGAGAGCACCACGCGCAGGCTGCTCGAGCATTTCGGCAGTTTGCAGGCCGTGAAACAGGCGGATGTCGCCGCGCTTTCAGCAGTCGTGACCCGGAGCCAAGCGGAAGCTATTTTGAACTACTTTCGACAATAACTTGTCCGTTACTGCGCCGTGCAGGCTGCGCCCGAGCCAGGGCTGATCCGGAATGGATTTTGGAAACCGGGTCGTATTTTTCGACGTCTAGAAGCGTCGGTGCAGGCCCTTGCGAGAGCTTACCCATTCGGCGTGCGCCGCTATAATGGGTCAAGTATCTCTCACCGTATGCAACTTAGGATGAAACCGCACCAATGGGCGGCAACCCTGGGCTTACTCGGCCTTGTCCTGGCGACCGCCCTCGGGCTCATTCTGACCCGAGAGCCGGAGCTGTCGATCTCCAACGCCGGACAGTCGCCAGGCGGTGAGGCTTCGCTTATCGATGAGCATCCCCTTCAAACCGCTCGGGCCTTGGCCACACTTGCTTCTGGTCCGGACGAACAGCGACTCGCCGAACAGGCGATGAAGGTAGCGGATCGCGAATTGGATCTTGCCTTCGCCAGTGGCTTGCGCGACGCGGCGGAAAATTCGTCCCCTTCCAAGCCTGAGACAAAAGAACTCTATGCCCGGGCAAGCCAAGCGCAAGCACGAGTCAAAGCCGACCAGGACCGGATTGACCAACTGACAAAACAACTCCCTTCCGCCAGCGGTGCTCGTGAAGCCAATCTTCAGCAGCAGATCGACTTGGCGCACGCTCAACACGAATACGATCAGGACGAGCTTGATGACGCCAACGAAGACCTGGCGCGTTCCAGCAGCGATCCTTTAAGCAAAATTCAGCGACAATTCAATCAGCACGAAGCTGCCGAGCACCAATACGACCTGAATCATCCGCAGATAGGAAACTACGCAGAAGCAAATTACCTTGCCGGCAACTTGGCGGCCCAGATCGTTGCCTGGCACAGCCTACACGGCAAGGTGATGAAGTTGCTTTCGGCGCGCGCCGAGGCGAGCCGAAATGAAAAGACACTCCAGCACAGCCACGATACCTTGCAGGGGGAAGTCAGCAAGGAAGCCGGAACCAAGCAGACGATTTCCGAGCAAAGCAATCAGATCAACTCGGCAGCTGCACCGGACGCAAGCTCCACGGCCGCCGCCAGCAGCGCGATTAAGTCCCTTCACCACCTTTCCGTCAACCAGAAGGACCTTTCCGACCTCAGTAGGCGCATCCAGGATCATCAGGAACTGGCGAAGTCTTATGGCAACTGGATTGAACTGGTAAAGTCCCATGAGCTTGCCGCCGTGCACGGCATGCTTTGGTCCCTCTTGCTCATCGCCCTGATTCTGCTGGCCGTCTACATCGCTGGCCGCATCGTCGATCACTTCATCATTGATGTGAAACACGAGTGGACTACGCTGAAAACCCTCCGCGTAGTAATTCGCTTTGCCGTTCAGGCTGTCGGAGTACTGCTAATACTGTTCGTGTTATTCGGAATCCCTAATCAGATGCCGACCATCCTCGGCCTGGCCGGCGCAGGACTGACTGTCGCTCTGAAAGATTTCATCGTGGCCTTCGTCGGTTGGTTCGTGTTGATGGGACGCAACGGAATTCGCGTTGGCGATTGGGTTGAGATCAACGGCGTGGTCGGTGAAGTAGTGGAAATAAATTTGCTGCGAACCGTGCTGCTCGAAACCGGCAACTGGACCGACACCGGTCATCCCACCGGACGTAAAGTTGCCTTCGTGAATAGCTACGCCATCGAAGGCCACTTCTTCAATTTCTCCACCAGCGGGCAGTGGCTGTGGGATGAACTCGAAATCATGGTTCCCCCAGACCAAAATCCTTATCCGATCATTGATGCCATCCACAAAGTAGTCGAGAAAGATACTCAGGCCAACGCCGAAGCTGCCGAGCACGATTGGCAGCTCGCCATGGGCGGATACCGCGATGTGCAGGCCGTCTCCGCGGCGCCGGCCATCAATTTGCGTCCGACAGCCGCTGGAGTCGAAGTCCACGTCCGCTACATCACCCGCGCTCGCGAGCGCTTCGCAACGCGCACTCGTTTATATCAAGCATTAGTAGAGTTGCTGCACCACAGGCACGTAGAGGAAAGCGAAGCGCAAAACGTGAGGCGCTGATTCCGGGGATAACCACAGAGAGCACATAGGATCACAGCGCAGGAACTACGATAATTCCTCTGTGTTCCTCTGTGCCCTCTGTGGTTGATGGGTCGTTTCACGGCAAATAAGGCTGCGCATCCGTGCTCTCCACGAATTTCCGCAAACCAGCTTCGACCGCCGGTTGCGTAAACAGCTCGCAGAAAATATCAATCTCCTGCTGCAATTCTTCATATGGGATTGGCTTGATAAACTGCTTCGCTGCAATCGCCGTGCGCCGATCAAATTTTCCAAGCTGCGCCGCCGTCGCCCGCGCCGCCCGCAAAACCGCCCCTTCCGAGACTACCTGACTCACGAGACCAATCTGCTGCGCCTTCATTGCATTGACACTTCGCCCGGTCAGCAACAGATCGCGCACCATTGCGTTTCCCAAATCCCGCTTCAATCGCGGAATCCCGCCGAACCCTGGAATCAACCCTAATCTCAGCTCCGGGAAACAAAACCGCGCCATTTTGTCCGCGATAATCAAATCGCACACCAACGCCAGCTCAAATCCTCCTCCGAACGTGACCCCATGAACCGCAGCGATGGTAATTAACGGCGCAGCGTCAATCGCATTCATTACGCGATGAATCCGCGCCAAGTAATCACGCACTCCCTTCGCCGCTGCTGCGCGTTCCATTTCCTGCGAACGACGATATAGCTCACGCAAATCCGCTCCAGCGCAGAATCCAGATTTCAAACTGCTGTAAATGATGAGCGCATGCGCGTCTTGCTGTAGGCCATCCAGTGCCGCAACAAATTTCTCTAACTCCTCGAGCGTGAGCGAGCCAATCTCATTGCAAGGCTCGCGACGCAGCGCCAGCTCAATGACGCCGCTATTCACCTCCCACGAAACCGCCTGTCCGCTAAATTTGCTCATCAACCGTCGCGCCGGATCTCTTCACAGTAGCGCCGGCGCCTTCGCCGGCTGTCTGGCGGGCGTCCTCGCCCGCCGTCCCAACTAACATCACACCGCCTGCTTCACCCGATACATATCTTCAATCACATCCGCAAGTCGCGCCGCAATCGCATCCCGCTTCAGCTTCCCATTCGCCGTCAGCAACCCATTCTCAATCGAAAACGTTTCGCGACTAATATGAAATGCGCGCACCTGCTTGTAATGCGGCAATCGGGAATTCGCTTCATCTACCGCTCTCTGCATGCGCTCCCGCGTAATTTCTCCTGTAATAATTGCCGAAAGATATCCGCGCCCATTCCCCACCAAAACAACCTGCTGCGCTCCCGGCAAATTTCGCAGGATTTCATTTTCAATCGCCTCCGGCGCAATATTGTGTCCCGAGCCCAGAATGATCAGGTTCTTGATTCGTCCGACAATCCTCCAGTTCCCGTTGGCGTTCACTTCGCCTTGATCCCCGGTATCAAACCAGCCATCACGCAGCGCCTTTGCCGTATCCTGAGGACGATTCCAGTAACCAGGAAAAATATTGGGCCCGCGCACGATAATCTCGTCGTTCTCGCCCAGTTTCATCTCGGTGCCGATAATTGCCGGCCCCACGCGCCCCGGTTCAACACGATCAGGATCATCCATGGTACAGATCGCAGTCGTTTCGGTCAGCCCATAAACTTGCAACACGGGAATGCCGAGCATCATGAAGAAAAGCTGGGTCTCGACATTCAGCGGCGCCGATCCACAAATCAGCGCTTTCAGATTGCTGCCAATCATCTTCTCGCGAATTGTGGGAAAAACCGCTGCATGTGCCACTCCCAGCCAGAGCGAATCCAAGAGATTCGCTCCGCCTTCCTGCTTGCGCACCCACGAAGCCTTCGCCTTCGAGTAAATCGTGCGCACGATCCCGCCAGTCTTCCAAAGCTGCTCGTCCACCGCTTTGCGCATGCGCTCCAATAGCGCTGGAACATTTAAGAAATAATCGGGCGCCGCACTCCGCATGTCGTTGGCAAGCTTGCTGAGATCAGTGTTCAAGGTAAGCAGGCTGCCTCGCAAAAGGCAGGTAAGCAGCGTGATCCACGATCCGGCAAAACAAAACGGAAGATAATGGAATACGCGATCCTGTCTAGTGTGGCCCCGCATGAGCTGATCTAACCGCCCAGAGGTACAGCCGAGCATGTGCCTGACGTTGGCAGCGGTGAGTACCACGCCCTTAGCTTCGCCGGAAGTTCCCGATGTATAGATGATGGTGACGGGATCCGACTCTGCAACCTGCAGCCGATCTACCGCAAGGTCGCGCGAGCCCCTGAAAATCTCTTCGAAAAGAAATTGCGGCGGTGCTTCTGCCCATTCCTGCGCAATCGCATCCCGCAACCCAGCATCCCCGCAGCAGATCACAGAAGGCGAGCAATCCTTCATCATGGCAACAAGTTCTGCAGGCGCTTGCCGAGCGTATAACGGGACAACAATCAGCCCCTCGGCCAGGATGGCCAAATCCATCGCAACCCATTCAATGCTGTTGTGCGCCAGCAAAACACAGCGGTCGCCTTTCTTCAATTTCCTGCTTGCAAGAAACACTCGCACCTGGCGGACCAGTTCGAGCAATTCACGACCAGTGACGCCGCTGGTTTCGCCCTCGCGAATTTCTTGGAGTGAGCGCGTATCGGGCAACGACTTGAGCTGACTGAAAATGTCGTAGAGAAAACTCATGCGTTAGAGGACGAACATAAGAAACTGGAGGACGGGCGTCCTCGCCCGTCTAGATCGCACTGTGTGGGGACGGGGCTATGCCCCGTCCATCCTGCATGCCATAATTATCCGTACGCTTCCATCAACCCCCGCAGCTCAGCCCCCATCGGCGGCAAATAATCTTCCCAACTCCACTCACCGCGCCTGGTCGGAAACTCCGGATACCGCCGCTGCACTTCCTCTTCGATGTACACACCCATTCGCGCCATAACTTTCAAATTCTTAACCACGGTTTTCCCAATCGCGCCAGCGATTGATTCGCCTTCGTGGCAAAGTTTATCCATCGCAGCTAGCAGCCGCGGCTCTAAATCCGGATCATCGACATTCATCAGCAGGTGATCATGACCGCGCTCCCGCATCAGATTACGGATGCGCTCGTCCATGGTGATCCCGGCCGACGGCACCAACGCCGGCATCGAGGTCACTATGCCGTGATAACGTGAGGAAACCATCATGTGGCAGGCGCGCAGGGTGCTCACCAGCTCGTACATGTTGTAGTCATCAGACGTAAGCACAGGCACGCCGTCGAGCTTTTCGGAAATTCGCCGTGCCGGACGCGCATCCAGCCGTTCTGTGGCAACCAGAATTACAAATACATTTCGCTGCTGCCGGAATGCGCGCACCGCGTTCGCGATAGCCGTCAGATAATGTTCAAGTGCGCGATCCGCCTCAGGACCTGAATTGTGGAAGTAGACCGAGCGGTAGTGACTGTCTTTGTAAGCTCCTGCTAATCCATGCAGCGCAAATTTCGCCACTGACGCGCGAACCGGCCATTCAAACGGGTTAATCGGGCAGACAACCAGCACAGGTGCTCGGCCATCCCAGCCAACTTCGCGCAACGCCTTTCGCCCATACTCAGCTGGATGAGGCTCAAATGTCCACGCCGTGTCTGTGCCTAGTTCGGTTGGAACCCCGAGTTCGCGCAGAACCGTCCGCGATTCCTCATTGCGGGTGATCACGAGCGAGTTCCGGCAGTATCGTCCGCACATCTTCGCAATCAGTGGATCCATCTGTCCGGCTTCCGCTCCATATCCCACAGAGAGTTTGTTCTGCGCGGCGGCGATTCCCAGCGACCCAATCATCATCGTGGTCAGCGCATTGGCGAATTTGCTCTTGAACATTGAGCCCTCGCATGCGACCACCCCATCGTGCTTAGGAACCTCATCGGCAAGAAAAGGAGGGAAAATATCCGGCAGGTGAACCTGCTTCGCACTCTCGAAATATCCTCTAGTGCGCTGGAAATTTTGCGTCATCACGCTGAACTCAACCCGCTCCGCGCCCAGAATATGCCGAATCTGCCGCAGCATTTCAGAGACTCGCACATCAGATCCCATGTTTCGTGTTCCGTTGTATCCCGCAAAAAGCAGCTTGAGTTTCTCGCCCGGTTGCCAGCGCTGGCCTTTGCCCAGCATCCAGCCCAGCTTTGCGGCCTCAATGCTGCTGCTGACCCATGCCTCTAGGATAAAGTCCATCATGCGGCCGATCCTCCGGCCTTGGCGGGCCAACCCTGGTATGGGTAAGTGAAGTTCGTCTCGCGGCTGAATTGCAACAACGGATAACTGTACTGCGAGAACGGCACTGGCTTTCGCCCAAGTTCAGTTGTCACACGGCTGTTGTCGAAAACCGTATTCCAAGTGAGATATGGCATGAATACTCTCAGCAGCGAGGTGCCATATCCCAAGTCACTTTTTCGATTCGAAAGCAAATTCACCGCCGTGGTGAATGGTTTCTCCAGAAAATGCAGGAAAATCGGCCCACGTTTGTTCTGCGCCGCAGCCAACGCCGAAGTCACTTGCCGGAATGTCTGCGAATCGGCCCCGGAAGAAAGATGGTACGTATCGTACTGCGGATTTTCCTTCTGATGCAGCGCGGCGATCGCATCCGCAACGAAATCGACATTCACAATATCAATCTTATCTTTCGATCGAAACGGCAGCGCCGGCAAATCCGCCAGAAATACGAAAGCCCTCACCATATCGAACTGCGTCGTCTGCGGATAGCGGCTGTCGCCCAGGACAATGCTGGGCCGAAAAATGGTGATCGGAACCTCGGGCAGCAGCTGCCGCGTCATGTGCTCGCAAAATTTCTTGGTGCGCGCGTAAGGGTCGTAATCCGAGCGGTCCCACTCAATCGCCCGATCCTCAGTTACTACTTCATCCTGACGCTTGCCCGCGACCGCAACCGTGCTTACCAGACTAAATCGTCGCAATCCGTGGTAATAATGCGATTTCTGCGCCAGCAATAACACTTCCAGCGTGCCGCGCAAGTTTACATTCAGGCAGCTTTTTTCCGATTTGCGGTTCAGCGACGCCGCGCAATGCAGCACCGAATCGGTCGTATGAATCAGCCGGTCATAGTCGTCGCGTGATAACCCAAACTGCGGCGCCGTCAGATCACCTGGAAACACACGCACACGCGTCTGCAAATATTCGTAGAAGCGGGGGAAATCCAAGTGCAGCTGCCAGGCCCACCACAATCTCAGTGCCGCATCTTGCGGATCGCGCGCACGCACCAGCACATTGAGAGAGGCCCCATGCTGGTCCAGCAAATTGGCGGCGACATGCGCGCCGATGTATCCGGTCGACCCGGTCACGCCACGTGGCTCCGTTGGTTCCGGTTTTCACAGCTTCTCCGTTCGCCGCCCCGAGATCGAAACTCCGCGCCGGTCGCGCCTCTAGCGGTCGCCCTTCAATCAAAGGATACGTCCATTTGCGCAGCGCCGGAATGTGGATGTTGATCCAGTAGTCCCACCAGTCAATCGAGCGCGTGTCGTAGCGGAAATCTGGCTTCTCTTCGTCAACCAGCGCATATGACAGCTTGTCTATATTGTCCGCCACGAAGTCGTGTTCATTCTGAAGAATAAATGGTTTGAATAATTCGATCAGCTTCTCCACTTTCTCCAGGCTTCGTTCTGCCTTGGCCAATTTTTTTAGTGGCAGGGGCGCCATGATTTTCTGAATTGACTTAATCATCCCCCGCTGAGCCGGCGCGGACATACGCTGGTAGCGCTCCTTCGAAACCGGAATCGCATCCAGCCGCAGTCGTAACCAGCATTCCAGGCCTTCCTGCGCTCGGTAGTGCTTGCGATGCGCCAGCGACGTCAGTTCGA
>QIAB01000072.1:547-19136 GCA_003225455.1 Acidobacteriota bacterium | reverse complement strand
GCTGAGCACGCGTTCGCCGGTGCTGATAAGAAAATTTTGCAAGACCAGTCCCGTGCCGCGATTGGATGGCGGATAGTAGGCGTACGAGAGGGCAGCCGAGGCTAGGTCGCCACCGATGGTCGAGAAGTTCGGCTGCCGATTTCCGTTGTCTCCCCTGCAGATGAACGGGTTGGAGATTGCGTGGAGAGCGCGAGACTTATTTGTGCCCGTGCCCTGGAAGAAGTAGCGCGGGTCCTGGTGTAGAAGCGACGGCAGTACAGCGCCGCCAATCATGATGTCGAAAAGACCGTCTGTCGCGACAGCGCCATAGCGCTCCCCGTAAGCCTTAAAACCCTGACCGTAGTCGGGAGTGTCGGCGGCCTGGTTGATGGCGGCAAACGCACCTACACCGATGATGGTAACAGGATCGCTGCTGGTCTTGAATGCGAGTTGGAACTTCAGCCCGGTCGTGAGCGGCGCAGCGTCGTGATCATAGACGACGTAGAAATTGGGGAAGATGCCAAGGATGCGCTGCTCCTCCTCGACCCTGACCTGCTCGAGGGCGGCCTCTTCGGGGGAATAATCCACAGATACCGAGGTCATCACCTCTGCAATTTTGAGTTTGCTGCCCGTAAGGATTACGTACTGGCCTGGATTGACGACGATGGGGGGCGAGGTCCAGGCCGCAAATCCATTCGCGCTGACGGCGACGCTGTAAGTTCCTGGTTCGAGATCTTTGAACTCGAAGAACCCGTCGTCGTCCGACACCACCGTGTGGGGATCTCCGGGGACCGGACCCTCAAGAACGACAGTGGCGCCGGCAATGATGTCGTCGTTCACATCCGTTATAGTGCCGGTAATACGTGCTGCGCCCGCCTTGGGTGCGTTGACGTCCTGTGCCGCCAAAGGTGCGGCCATCGCAATCGCGGCCAAGATCAGCACGCAAATTTGTAGGGTTCTCACAACAAAGGCTCCAATGGACCATTGTGCGGTCCAATCTTAATTTCTTCCGATATTTCCGATTCTCTGCAGCCCCCGCAGGAGCCGTGACCAATTGCGAAAGTAGACGAGTTAAGCTGCGGCTCTAAATTTAGTCGATTGTAAACAGCAGAGATAATCCTGGCGAGGTTCCGAACGTAACCACTGAGGACTTGTCCCATCGTCACTTCGAGAGGCGTCTTGGGCCTATGTACCGCCGGCGGCCCGGGGTTTTCAGTAGATACGCAATTGGATCCTGCGCTCGTCCCCCGTTCGCTCATTGCCTGAGTGCTTCAGGGTGATTTCCGCGTTCTGATCGCGTTGCAAGCTCGGGAACTTGTCTCCCCACTCGATCAGGAGAACGCTGTTTTCGGCGATGAGGTCATCGATGCCGAGGGTCTCAAGCTGGCGAGGAGTATCCACTCGGTAAAGGTCAATGTGATAGACGTTGACTTCCGGCCCTCGGTATTCGTGAACAAGAGTGAAGGTGGGGCTGGTAACGTTGTCGGCGCTAGCGGCTTGGAATCCCTCAGCTATGCCTTTGACCAGAGTTGTCTTTCCCGCTCCCAACTCACCGCGCAGAAGCACTACCTTGGGCGGAGCAAGCATTCCAGCCAGCTTGCGGCCTAAGGCGATAGTTTCCTCTGCTGAGTGGGTGGTGAACTCTTGCGTGCTCATGCTGGCCGAACGATCAGTATAAACAGACCAGAAGAGGCTGAAGTCCGTGCCCTTCCCAAAGCCGGCTCACTGGGGATTCGTGGCAGGGCACGCATTCATGCGTGCCGTCACGATTTGCTGATTCGGTCCCTCGGCGCTTTAATTTTTCCGCAGCGTGTGAAGGCCGTCAGCCATCTCCAGAGAACACCTGCCAACTACCGTTTCAGCTCTAGCATCCAAAGAGTTTTTCCGAGCTGGCGGCACAGCCCGCCTGCGAAACTTAGCTCACGTTCGCGTTCTAGCCCGTCTAATCCGCATGGGATTTTGCGTGCAGGAGCGAACTTCCTACAGCTCCCTCGCGTACCTTAATTCATCGATGAACTTGCCCCGTGCCAGGCTCTGGGTCGTCGCCTTTTTGGTTTTGACTCCACTCCTTGCACGAGCAGCCAGCGACGTACAAATACCCCGTGTCAGCACACCGCCTCGTCTGGAAGACTTTGAGGATATGAAGCCGCACGGGGCGGCAACCGAACTTCGCAAGATCAGCGGCTTCACCCAGCAGCAACCGTCGGATGGGAAACCTGCGACGCAGCCGACAGACGTGTACATCGGCTACGATGCGGCACATCTCTATATTGTCTGGGTGTGTTCGGACGCCAATCCGCATGCCGTCCGCGCGCACCTTACGCGACGCGAAGCGGTCACGCCGCCCGACGACGATTATGTCGAACTCACGATCGACACCTTCCATGACCAGCGCCATGGGTTTCTCTTCGATGTGAACCCGCTCGGCGTGCAGGCCGACGCGCTCTACGCCGAGGGCAGTGGTGCTGATTATTCCTTCGATACGGTTTGGGATTCGCGTGGCCGGTTAACCTCGAAAGGGTTCATCATCTGGATGTCGATTCCCTTCCGCAGTCTGCGTTTCCATCCCGGAGAAGGTGAACTCTGGGGTGCCACGTTCATGCGTTACATCGCGCACAACGACGAGGTCGACTATTGGCCTTATGTATCCAGCCGCATCTCTGGCATCCTCAATCAGGAAGGCACGCTCAGCGGTATGCAAGGCATATCTCCCAGTCACAATATGCAGTTCATTCCCTACGCCTCATTTCGCAATTTCCGCGCCGTCGATACGCGCGATCCATCGCAGCCGCGTTTTAAACAGATAGACGCACAGGGTAAGGCGGGGCTCGACTCAAAGTTCGTCTTTCACGACAGCCTGGTGCTTGATACGACCATCAATCCTGATTTTGCTCAAGTCGAATCCGATCAGCCGCAAAATACAATCAATCAGCGATTCGAAGTCTTCTTTCCGGAAAAGCGTCCTTTTTTTCTTGAGAACGCAAACTTCTTTGGCGATACCAATATCGGCGTGTACCGCCTCTCACAATTGCTATTTACAAGAAGAATCGCGGACCCAAGCTTCGGCGTGCGCCTGACGGGAAAGCAGGGCCCGTGGAATCTGGGATTTTTTGTCGCCGACGACCGCTCTCCGGGCCGAGTGGTTCCCGACTTCAGTCCGCTGGCCGGGAAGCGGGCCTACTTCGCCGTCGGCCGGGTCAGCCACGATTTTGGAGAGCAAAATAGCGTTGGCCTGGTCTACACGGATCGTGAGTTTGCAGGATTCTTCAACCGCGTGGGTGGGATTGACGCCAACTTCCGTCTCAACAAGAACTGGACGTCCTGGTTCCGCACCGTAGTCAGCTCAACGACACCCCCGTCTTCCGAACCCCGGTCAACTCCTTCTCCTCCCGGCTCAACGTCGTCTCTGGCTCCCGGTTATCAGTTCGGACGCAATACAGAGGCTGTCCTGAACAACATTGGACGCCGGTTCTCTTACGAATTGATGTTTCAGGACATCACACCAAACTTTCACACCGACACCGGATTCGTGCCGCGCACGGATATCCGCAACGCCAGTCAGTATTTTCATTTTTACTGGCGTCCCGAAGGCAAGCATCTGGTTTTCCACGGGCCTGAAGCCAACTCCACCAATCTATGGGATCACAACGGGGTTGCGGTCCAGCAGGTCTATAGCTTCGATTGGGCCTTTGATTTCAAACCGAACCTCATCATTGCCCCCATCATTGGTTATCAAACCGACATCTTGCGGCCCAACGATTTCAGTGGCCTTCCGGATAATCACAAATATGTTCAACACGTTACCGGATTTGTCGTGAAAGGCAGTCCCCTCAGCAAACTCACCTTCAACACCAAGGTAATTCGGGACGGCACCGTGCTGATCGATGTGCCTGCCGGCCAACTTCCAATAACCGGGGATGAAACCGCCATTACAGAAACAATGACCTTGAAACCGATCCCTCGCCTGCAAATTGACAACACCTATATTCTCGACCGCGTGCTCAACGGCGCGGTCCATCATGCCGCGTTTAACAACCACATCATTCGCTCCAAGTGGAATTACCAGTTCACGCCTGCGCTGTCACTTCGCTTCATCACTCAATACAACGGGCTGCTGGCGAATCCCGCGCAGAGCTCGTTGAGCACCACAAAGAATCTGAATTTCGATTTTCTAATTACTTACCTGCCCCACCCGGGAACGGCAGTTTACGTTGGCTACAACAGCAACCTCGAGAACCTTATTCCCGGACTCTGCGAAGAGCTTCCGGGTTCAACGTCATGTATTCCAAACGGGCCGGGGCTGGTTCGCAGCAACGGTTTCATTAACGATGGGCGTCAGGTATTTGTGAAAATAAGCTATCTGTTCCGGCGTTAGCCCGAATTGCCGTTGACCATTGCACGAAACATCAAGGCAATTCGCGAGCGAGTGCCTCGCCCGAAGTGGCGGTTGGCCCTGACGTTCTTGAGTAGAGCAATGCGAAGCCAATGAACATGGTGGGTTCGACTACTGTAACGCCGGCAATTGACGCGACGGTCAGAATCCATGGGAACCAGGTTGGCAAGGCAACGTCAGCCGGGATGTAGGACGCCAACCAGAAAGGACACATTCCGGCGATGTATCCTGCAATGAGCGACTTACTCAAGAGGGCTGCAAGGGTAAGCCACTTCCCCTGTGTGAGTTCGTCACTGCGGAACATTGATTGGCCGACTCTATAGTTGTCCAAGATAAGCGCCGGTATCGCGAGCCCAAAGCGGGATAAGACCAATAGCGTCAAGCCCACGCACGCAAGAACGACGAGCTGAATGGTGAGATCGCCGAGGTGACGTTGCCGCTGGTGCAATACCCAAAAAAATACCCGACGACAGCAATGCCGAAGCCGCCTCGGCAACCAAAAACAGAAAGAAGAGAAGCATTGCGAGGCGCAGAAACGCGCCCATCCGCTGACGAACGGCGATAAAAGAATCCGAAACCGAGGGGATAGCTCCCGCCTCAATTTGGTGCAGGGCAAAACAGATAGCGGCAAATGAAAAACAAAATGCCATCCAACTGACTAGAGCTCCGGTAAGGTTCACCGACGAAATCTCAAGAATCTACGCGTGGTGACCCAGTACTTCAATACCTCGAGGGAGGTGACGTAAAATCTCCCGTACCTCGTTACGAGCCGTGACGATTGCGATGTAGCCCACCACAACAGCAGGGGCAATCAGCTTGATGAATAACCAGAACTGGCCGTGGTACACACGAACAGTCTCCGTTACAAAGTCGCCGACGGTATGCGAGTCACGGAAAAATGGGATGCTTCGTGGTGCTCGCCGCTCGATTAGCGCTGAACCTGCATTTTCTCTTTCCTTCAGGTGCTCATTAAGGTCAATTCCGCGTGTTGCCAGTTCGCTCGTCAGGATTGCGTGAGCTTCGGGCGTCAATTGCTCCGAACTCATCGCCAATTGAAGGAGTTCTTCATCCGTCTTGGTTCGGTATGCCCGGGCGAGGCCCTGGATCTGCATGGGCACGGAATGGTAGCTCACATTAGGCGACCAAACAATACGTTCGCGACAAATCATCAGAATAGTTCCGCGATACTACCCGGCTTCTGGCTGACCAATATCCAGTTCGGGCTGACTCAGATCGATTTCGGAGAGGACCACTGGCTGGAGCGGATTCCCTGGAAGCTTCTGTCGCTTACAGATTCGACGGTCATGCTGAGCGCGCGATGGTGGTCGTCTTCCAGCGCGACGAAACGGAACGGCTGCAGGAATCCGTCACGAGTGGCGGGCATCGGAGAAAGCATCTCTGCCATTCCATGAACGGGGCCGGATTGAGTTTGAAAAGCAATTTCGACAAAATCACCCTGACTTAGAGACTTAGCCAACCGGAGCAGGCCGCCGGTTACGGAGACAGTCTGGAGTCTGCCTTTGGCGCGCTGGCCATCGTCGAGCATGACAAGTGCCGGAACCGAACCGCCAAGGTGAATTCTGGCAGCCCGCCGCTGAGGATTTGACTGCGGGAAGTGGGTCATAGCCAAAGCATGCCACACGGAGTCACCTGTACGCAGATTACGAAAGCAGGTGTACGGATTCCTACGGCCGCTGGGGAGACACATGGACAATTTTACTGTTCGCAAGGACATGCGACCGCTGCCGTACTCGGTAATGTCCAAGAGGACGTACGCGACAAAATCAGATTCTGACCAATTTCTGTGCTGCCTGTTCGCGGGCGCGGCGGAAAGCCTCGGGTAAAGCTTCGAGCAGATCGGTTGCGACCAGCGAATGCTCGCCCATACTTTCTCGCGCAACATCCCCTGCCAAACCGTGAAGATGAACTGCGGCGAGAACAGCATCCAAAATTCGATCGGGACTTTGCGCAATGAAGCCGGCGACCATACCGGTGAGAACGTCTCCGGTGCCGCCCGTTGCCATCCCCGGATTGCCGGTTGTATTCACCCAGACCGTGCCATCCGGCTGAGCGATAAGAGTGCGGTGGCCTTTGAGGACGAGAACGAGTTGATGCTCACGCGCGAATGTGCGCGCGATGTTCAATCGATCGTGCTGCACGGCCGTGCTTGTCGAACCGATTAGACGCGCCATTTCGCCGGGATGAGGCGTAAGGACGAGAGGACGCTCGCTGCCGTTCAGTTCTGAAGCATGATCGGCGAAGGCGTTGAGGCCGTCGGCATCTAAAACGATGGGAATGCGACTGCTCGCGACAGTTTTTCGCACGAGCCCCGCCGTATCTGGATGACGCGAGATTCCAGGTCCGACTGCCAATACGGTTTTGCCTTCGTCTAGTTCGTTGAGTCGTTCGAGAGACGCCATTGCGATTGTGCCTGCATCGCTCTCCGCCAGCGGTTCGGTCATGAGCTCGGGATGAAATCCAGCGACCGTGGGTAGAACAGACTTGGCCGTTGCGACTGTCGACAATCCCGCGCCCGCTCGAAGCGCTGCCATACCGGCCATTGCTGCTGCACCGGATTTGCCGAGCGAACCGCCAATCACGAGCACGTGGCCGAAGCTGCCTTTGTGGGCGTCCGGAGCACGCGGAGCAACGTAGGAAGCGATATCTTTCGCAGTAATTACGTTCAGCCCCAGCGATGAGGTAATCGCTTCATCGGGAGAACCGATTGGCGCCACATAGGTCGGGCCTTTGGTCAGCTGCCCGAAAACATGCGCAGGGCGGGGCGCAGTGAAAGTTACGCTGGCATCGGCGCGCGCGACGGCTCCAGTCTGATGGCCCATGACATCGGCGTCGGCGCCGGACGGAATGTCTACCGCGACTACCGGAGTAGTGCTCGCATTCAGTGCGGCGATCGCATCCGCGTACAAGCCGCTGACGGGCGGTTTGAAGCCTGTGCCGAGGATGGCATCGATGTATAAGTCAGCATGCAGCGTGAGTTGAACGCTCTCGGTTTTCCATTCTTCGGGAGAATGTACAGCCATCACAGGCACCGGCACTTTTGAAAACATTTCTCTTGCGTCTCCACGGAGCTCGGAGGGATCCGCCAGCAGGATCACGTGCACGTGTTTTCCTCTTTGGTGGAGGCGGCGCGCGGCTACGAATCCATCGCCGCCGTTGTTTCCTTTGCCACAGATGACCACAATGCGGCGCGCCGATGAATAGTGGGAAAGGACAAAATCAGCGACGGCCGCGCCTGCGTTCTCCATCAACGTAAGGGAGTGGACGCCAAAGCGGTCGCTGGTGGCGCGGTCGATGTCGCGCATTTCGGCGGCGGTGACGATTTTCATGTGGGATCGCCGAGCTGCGCTCGGCCTGGACGGGCGAGACGCCCGTCCCCACACAAGCTCTCAGTGATGATTTTCATATCGGACCGCCGAGCTGCGCTCGGCCCGGACGGGCGGGACGCCCGTCCCCACATCGGCTCGAAAATTCGTTCTAATCTGCCATTGACGGTGCGCGCTTCGGTTCGCCAGTCATCTCCGCGACCTGTACACGACTGTGGTGACGTCCGTAGAAGAAGTAGATGACCATGCCGATGATGAGCCAGACGATCAAACGCAGCCAGGTATCGCCCGGCAGTCCCGCCATCATGAGCAGTGAGATCAAGCCGCCCATAATCGGAACAAATGGGACCAGGGGTGTCTTGAATGGTCGCGGCAGGGCGGGATCGGTTCTTCGCAGCACCCACACGCCCGCGCAGACGATCACAAACGCCAGCAGTGTCCCGATGCTGACCAGCTCGCCCAGAATGGCAATGGGGATGACGGAAGCGAAAATCGCGACAAAGATGCCAACACAAATGGACGAAATATAGGGAGTACGGAATTTGGTGTGAACAGTGCAGAACCACTCCGGCAGCAGGTGGTCCCGAGACATCGAAAAGAACACGCGCGACTGACCGAGCAACATGACAACCATCGTACTGGTGAGCCCGCAAATCGCGCCCAGCTTCACCAGCAGGCTGCCCCAGCGCACCCCGGTTTTATCGATCCCAATGGCAATAGGATCGGGAACATTCAAGGTGTCATACTTTACGAGCCCGGTGAGTACTCCTGCGACCAGGATGTAAAGGATGGTGCAGATTACGAGCGATCCCAGAATGCCAATCGGCATGTCGCGCTTGGGATTTTTAGCTTCCTGAGCGGCGGTGGAAACGGCGTCAAATCCGATATAGGCAAAGAAGATCACTCCCGCGGCCCGGACCACGCCAGTCCAGCCGTATTTTCCAAACTCACCTTCATTGGGCGGAAGAAAAGGAGTCCAATTGGCCGTGGCCTCACTGAAGTGTTTCAGAATATAGGAGCCGCCAAGCGCGAGGAAGATCAGGAGAACGGTGACCTTGACAATGACGATCAGCGAGTTTGCGTTCGCAGATTCCTTGATGCCGATGACGAGAATGGTTGTGACCGCCGCGATTCCAAGAAAGGCGACAAGATTGAACACACCGCTCTGGTGCGGGAGCGTAGCAGGATCAATCCCCTTGGCCGCGAGCGTCTTGGAAATTCGTCCAAGAGCCTCCCAGCGTCCGTTGTACATGACGAACGGAGCGCCTGGAGTTCCGGCTAGCCACGGTGGGATATGAATGTGAAAGTCCTGTAGGAGGCTGAGGACGTATCCGCTCCAGCCTGAAGCCACGGTGGCTGCGCCAAATGCGTATTCGAGGATGAGGTCCCAGCCGATGATCCAGGCGAAGATTTCGCCGAGTGTGGCGTAGCCGTAAGTGTAGGCTGAGCCGGCGATCGGGATCATGGAGGCGAATTCCGCGTAGCAGAGGCCGGCAAACACGCAACCAACGGCGGCCAACATGAATGAAAAGACGATGGCTGGTCCCGCATATTGCGCTGACGCAGCACCAGTGAGCACGAAAATGCCGGTTCCGATAATTGCACCGATTCCCAGGGATACGAGGTTGCCGGGGCCAAGGGCGCGCTTCAGGCTATGCTCCCCAGTTTCATGAGCTTCGGACATAATCAAATTCAGCGGTTTCTTGGCTAGCAGATTAGCCATTCAGTTTCTCCGTTTTCGTCCCCAGCTAAAGTTCGGCATGATCGTTTCGGTGCCTCAAACTGCCGCAGCCTTTTGCCCAGCCCGCGACCACACGTAATAAACCGGTATTCCAAGCAGCACGATGATCAGCCCCGGCCAAGTGTACTGTGGTTTATAGCGTAATAATACGACATCTATAAACAGCGCCATCGCAATGTAAACAGCCGGAAGTACAGGGTAACCAACTGCCCGGTAGGGCCGTTCAGCGTTGGGATGACTGCGGCGAAGTACAAAAAGCCCGAAAATCGTGAGAATGTAAAACACCAGCACAGCGAAAATGATGTAGTCCAATAGCTGGCCGTACGTTCCTGAGATGCAGAGGACGCATGTCCATATCATCTGCACCATGAGGGAAACCGCCGGAGCTTTATAAATAGGATGCAGTTTGGCTACGCTGCGAAAAAACAGGCCGTCCTTTGCCATTGCGTAATAGACGCGGGCTCCGGAGAGGATCAGGCCGTTTGCGCAGCCGAAGGCGGAAAGCAGGATGGCGACCGCCATCAGCGCGCCACCGAGCGAGCCAAGCATTTGAGTCATGACGGCTGTGCCGACACGGTCTTCTGAGGCGTATTTGATTCCACGTTCCAGAATCGTCGCACCGGTCGGGCTTCCATCCTGCGGCAGCACGTTCAGATAAATAAAGTTGCACGCAATATACAGCGCGATGACGACGCCCGTGCCGAGCGCGAGGGAGAGCGGGAGATTCCGGCTGGGATTCTTGACTTCTCCTGCGGTGAATGTCACGTTGTTCCAGGCGTCAGCAGAAAAGAGCGATCCCACTTGAGCGACGGCAATAACAGTAATGGTACCGACCAGGACACCTCCACCAATATCGTGAAGCGCACCCAGGCCAGCATGGCTCCAGAAATGCCCGTGAAAATTGGCGGCCAGCGCCAGCGAGTTTCGCCCGCGAAATAGTCCGAAGACGGCCAATCCCAGCAGAGCCGAGACTTTTGCGGAGGTAAAAATGTTTTGGATGACTGCGCCGGTCTTTACGCCAAAGATATTGATTATGGAAAGCGTAATCACCACAACAATCGCGATCAGGTTTTGCGTGTTCAGGCCCACATCCATATTGCCGAGAACCATTGGGCCGATGTGAATGGGAGGCACCTTGGCGAAGTGCAGAATCCAGTTGGACGCAGAAACGGAAGGGAAAAAGATGCCAAGAAACTTGCCGAATGCGACCCCGACGGCTGCAATGGTTCCTGTCTGGATCACCAGGAACAGAGTCCAACCGTAGAGAAAGCCCCACAGGGGACCGAGAGCTTCGCGCAAGTAAACGTACTGCCCTCCAGCGCGCGGCATCATGGCGGCCAGTTCGCCGTAGCTCAGGGCGCCTACAATGGTAAGAAATCCGGTAACCACCCAGGCAGCGATCAGCAGTCCGGGAGAGTTAACTTCTCGAGCAATTTCAGCGGAGACGATGAAAATTCCGGAGCCGATCATTGATCCCATAACCAGCATGGTGGCGCTGGTGAGGCCAAGACCCTTGACTAGCTCTTGATCTTGCTGGCTGTGAATTTCCCAATCGCTGGCGAGAGCCGACTGTGCGATTTCAGTGCTCAACGGGCCTCCGTGAAATAGATGATATTGCCATTCCGTCCGCCGGACAGCCGAGGGTGACTGCCCTTTATGGCTTTGCTGGTTGGACTGCGCTTACTTTATCTTAATATGCGCAGGAATTCCTCTGCTGATTTGCGGGGTTCGAGTATCAGATCAGATATTACGGCCACAGAGTCTGCCCCCGCATCGGTCACCGACCGGCAATTTGATCTCGTGATCCCGCCAATTGCCACCAACGGCTTGCGCGTAAGTGCGCGTGCCCGGCGCACACCATCCAGACCGATTATGGGATCGGGATTCTGCTTGCTCGTGGTGGCGAACACGGGTCCGACAGCGATGTAGTCGGCCGAGGTTTGATCGGCTTCCGCGACCTGTTCGGGATTGTGAGTGGAAATTCCGAGCCAGCGGTTCGGACCGATCACTTTTCTGGCGCTTTCGGGTGAAAGGTCGTCCTGGCCGACGTGAACACCGTCGAATGCGGCGGCAATGCAGAGATCGGCGCGGTCATTCATGATGAGTTTGGCGGAGTCTTCTATAAGGCGTTTCAGTTGCCGGGCCTGGTCGAGCATTTGGCGAGCGTTGCCACTCTTATTCCGATATTGCAGCAGAGTAACGCCACCAGCCATGAGTTCCTTGGCAGACGAGCACAGAGCCTCTGCGTCGGGAAACACAGAAGAATCCAGGACAGCGTAGAGTTGGGGAAGCGTGATCATGTGGGATTGTGACTCGAAGCTATCTCATAAATGCCGCGGTCAGTCCCTCTTCGGTGTAATGCTATGTTACGACAACCGCTCGCGACCCGGCCCGTGAGTCACACGCAGTCGCATTGTCGGTATAAATCCGGAACTCACCGTCGTTTGCGTCCCGCTCAGCTTTCAGCCGTCAGCAGATGTAACACCAGTGGCTCGGATCCACGTAGGATGCGAAATCGCTTTACACGAGGCCTTGGCCGCTGCAGGGCCTTTCGCAGCCCCAGCAGTGAACCTATCTGCTGGTCCTCAATCGCGCAAATCAGGTCGCCTTTCTGAAATCCAGCTTCTTCAGCCTGACTTCCAGGCTCGACGGAGTGCACGAGAAGGCCGGGAACATCGGGCAGGCCGACTTCGCGGCGTTTCATCAGGGAAGCACGAGGATGAAGTATGACCATGTTCAGGTAGAGATGCCGGCCCTCTGCCATGTTCGCCTCGAGAACGGCCAGCCACTTTCGCAACAATGAGGCGAGCTCCGCGCACTCGCTCTTGCTCAGGCCGTTCAGCAGAGATGCCTCATTGGCGAGATGCTCAGGAATGATCGCCTCGAGCAGCTTTGAGCCCCTGGAGGTAAGAGTGACGAACACCGAACGACGGTCATCTTCATGATCTTCCCGCTCTACTAAACCGGCCCGCTCCAGGGCGTCGATCCTCAGGCTCATGCTCCCGGATGTGCGGAGGAGGCTGCGCATCAACTCCCGCTGCGTCATTTTGTAAGGTGGCCCATTGCGCCGGATAGTCGCGAGAACATCAAAGATTGCCCGAGAGATGCCAAACTCCTCGAACTTATTTTCGAGAGCGCGATCGACGTGCTCCATGATGCGTCCGGCACGGCCGATGATCTCCACGGGCTCCAGATCATAATCCGGGCGCTCTCGCTTCCACTGGGCGATCACGGTGTCTATGTGGTCTTGGCTTCGCACCATTTGGCAATGTGCATTGCTTCTGTAACTTAGTCAATAATAACTTTATAATAAGTTGCTTTATATAAAGCATAATGATACAGTTTCATAGCATCGACCCTCGGGGGACTGTGGAGGTTTTATGAGAGTGATTGCGTACGACCGTTTTAGGCCCGGCGTTACCATGGAACAAGTTACGCCCTACCTGCCGGAAGAAGTCTCAAACGTCTGGCGGCTTTGGAAGGCAGGTATCGTGCGCGAAAATTACGCGCGGGCCGACGAGCCTGGGGTCGTTATCGTCTTCGAAGTGCCGGATGTCGAGACGGCGCGAACCTATACCAACGACTTTCCGCTGACCAAGGCCGGGTTACTGGAGTGGAATTTCATCGCGCTCCAGATTCCGCTGCCGATCGAGACCCTCTTTCGCGAGGGAGTCGATCTCACTCCCCCTTACGACCGGACGTTCACCGGGGACAAGAAAGAGGCCGCACGATGAAGTATGCATTTGGGCTTTCCATAGCGGAGAAGCTGGAGGAAATCTGCTCGCCCTCGCGATGTGCACTGGTGGTATACGACATGCAGGCGGGCATTGTGCCGCAGATTGCCGAAGGTCCGGAGATTCTGAGCCGCTGCCAGCAATTGTTAGCCGCTGCTCGTACCGGTGGATTTCGTGTCTTCTTCACGCGTCACATTTTCTTACCGAATTGCGCCGCGGGCGTAGGCCAGTTGCGCCGAGCCATGGTGTGGCAGCGAAAAAGCGATCCGATTGCAACCGAACCACTGATCACACAGGAGTCCCCGCCGTGGCAGATCGTTTCTGAGCTGGCACCCAGGGAGGGCGAAGTCGTCATCGACAAGATCACGATGTCTGCCTTCGAGAGTACTTTTCTAAACGTCGCGCTGAGAGACGCGCATTTGGAAGCGTTCGTCATCGCAGGAATTGCTTTGGAGGTAGGCATAGAGCCAACGGTAAGGCAAGGCGCAGACCTGAACTACGTGCCGATTGTCGCGACTGACGCCTGCGGATCGAAAACCCCGGAGGCGAAGGAGCGATCGCTCGCCACTCTCAGGGAGACCGGCGAGATCATTGCCGTCAACACCAATCAGCTTGTGCCTGTGATGAAGGCGGCGGTGAGTGACCGTGACCAAAGCGCGACTTGAGTCATTCAGTGACGGCGTTTTTGCCTTCGCAATCACGGTGCTGGTGCTGGGTGTGCAGGTGCCGGAGCTGAAGACGGGCAGCGACTCGGAGCTTCGCACTGCGCTGCTCAGGGCTTTGTCCCAACTCATCCCCTACGTTACGAGTTTCGCCACCATCGGCATTATCTGGCTTAACCATCATGCAATGTTTCACTCGGTAGAACGAGTAGAGCATACAACCCTGACTCTGAATCTTTTGCTCTTGCTGGTCGTGGCATTTACGCCCTATCCAACTGCCGTCTTAAGCCGGTATGGCGCATTACCTTCAGGCGCATTCTTCTACGGGTCTGTGCTGACGCTGCTCGGCATCACGTACACGCTGCTGTGGCTGCACATTGTGCGAAGGCGGCTGACTTCTGTCCACGCCGACGTTTTGGATGCGCGCAGGAAGTTCCGGCGCAACATGGCTGGCGCAATAATATATCCTGCGGCGTCGCTCCTGGCTTTGCGTCTGCCCCGCGTGAGCGTACTTATTTATTTCCTGATGGCGGCTTTTTACTTCATTCCGAAATAGCCTTCGGCCTAAGAAGTCCCCAAAATGATTACCGTTGTTTAGCTGGCGATTGCCAGTGTTCGGGGCGAGCTCATTACGCTGCCGGGCTCGTCTTGTCTTTCTTCGCTAGGAATCTCTCAATAAACGTGGTATCTACTTTCCCTTCGCGGAAGTCTGGATCGGCCAAAATTCTCCGGTGCAAAGGAATCGTCGTATAGATGCCTTCTACGATAAACATTTCCAGCGCCCGGGACATGCGTGAAACCGCTTCTGATCGGTCTTTGCCTCGCACAATGAGCTTTGCAATTAACGAATCGTAGTAGGGTGGAATCACGCCCTCCGCGTAGGCCGCGGTATCGATTCGAACCCCAGTGCCTCCGGGAGGATTGAACGCAGTGATTCTTCCGGCTGAGGGCGTGAACTTCTCGGGATGTTCAGCGTTGATGCGGCATTCGATGGCGTGGCCCCGAGCCACGATGGGGCCGTGAAGGACGTCTTCCATGCGCTCGCCGGCGGCGAGCAGAATCTGACTTTTCACCAGGTCAACATCGGTCACCATCTCTGTTACCGGATGCTCAACCTGGATGCGGGTGTTCATCTCAATGAAATAAAGCCGCCGCTCCTCATCCATCAGGAACTCGATGGTGCCGGCATTGACATAGCCGATATCGGATAGGGTCCGCGAGAGAATCTGCCCGATATTTTCGCGCAGTTCAGCCGTCATCTGGGTTGAGGGAGACTCCTCGAGCAATTTCTGGTGGCGTCGCTGAATCGAGCACTCGCGCTCACCCAGACTCACAACGTTCCCGTATTGGTCGGCAAGAATCTGGAATTCGATGTGGCGAGGACGTTCGACGAATTTCTCCATGTAGAGGTCGCCATTGCCGAAGGATGCAGCCGCCTCAGATTGTGCGGCTTTGAACAACGCGGGCAGCTCTTCTTCGTTTCGCACAATGCGCATACCGCGCCCGCCGCCGCCGGCAGAAGCTTTAATGATTACCGGGAACCCGACGTGTTTTGCCCATTCCAAGGCTTCCCCGTCGCCGGCAAGAATGCCTTCTGATCCGGGCAGAATCGGAACCCCAGCTTTTTTCATCGCCGCACGGGCTTTTTCCTTCTCCCCCATCAGGCGCGTAATCTCAGGTGGCGGTCCGATGAATTTGATATTGCAAGTTTCGGAGACTTCGGCAAAGTTGGCATTTTCCGCCAGCAGGCCATATCCGGGGTGGATAGCGTCTACGTTGGCAATTTCGGCAGCGCTGATCACCGCAGGAATGTTGAGGTAGCTCTGATTCAGTTGCGGCGGGCCGATGCAAATGGCTTCATCGGCAAAACGCACGTGTAGAGAATTGCGGTCGGCCTCGCTGTAAATGGCAACGGTGCGTATTCCGAGCTCCTTGCAGGCGCAGATGACGCGCAGGGCAATTTCTCCACGATTGGCGATGAGTATCTTCTTAAACATGCGTAGAGCCGGCGCCTTCGCCAGTGTTGCAGCGATTGAAGCGTTCGCAACAGCGGTCGCAGACACAAAAATGGCGCGCTTCGCGCGCCCGGGATTTCCTTTCCGTTGCTTCCTATGTCTTTGGGCGTATGGCAAACAGCTCCTGCCCGTATTCAATCGGCTGGCCATTGGCTACCAATCTCTTCACTACCTCGCCAGCGACATCCGATTCGATTTCGTTCATCAGCTTCATCGCTTCCACAATGCACAGGACTTGTCCAACTTCCACCACGTCTCCTGGCTTCACAAAAGGTGGTGATCCCGGCGATGGCGACTCGTAAAACGTACCCACGATGGGCGAGCGGACCGTATGGAGCGGCCCTTCAGCTTTCACTGTTGGTTCTTTTGGAGGAGTTGCGGCCGGCGGGCTCGTGGCGGCAATCGCGGAGTTGTCGGTTACCAGTGGACCAGGTGTCTGTACTGCAATAATGCGAGTATCCTGCGCTTGCACATTTGAGTCCGGAGCACGTTTGATGCGGACCTTCACATCGCCGCGCTCAAGCTCGAACTCGGCGATCTCCTGTTCTTTTAAGAACTCGATGAGCTCTTTGATCTCTTTAAGATTCATCGTCAACGGTAGGGCAGTTTTAATCGCCCTGGAAGGCAGAACAGAATTGCCGGACCAAGCATGTCCAGGCAATAGTAAGTCTCAAACGGTGATTAATTCCTTGCTGGTGGGCGTAAGAACCTCGCACCCACGTTCGGTCACTAGAATCGTGTCCTCGATCCGGACACCCCATTTTCCGGGGATGTAGACGCCGGGCTCAATCGTGATGACCATTCCTGGCCTGAGAAGTTCAGCTTGCCCAGCGGCCATGCGTGGCGGCTCATGGATCTCCAGCCCTACGCCATGCCCGGTCGAGTGCGTAAAATACTTACTTAACCCTTGTTTTTGTAACCGCTTGCGAGCGGCGCGGTCGACGTCGGCTACCTTGATTCCGGGTTTTACTGCCTCGATAGCTGCTTGCTGTGCCTCACGCACCGCGTCGTAAAGCTTCCGCGCCTCAGCAGTGGGCTGGCCCACATGCACGGTGCGGGTCGTGTCAGAACAATAGCCTGCGAGTATAACACCGAAGTCGCAGACCACGAATCCGCGCGAAGGGATGTGAGCTTGCGAGGCTCGGCCGTGCGGCAATGAGGATCTTTCTCCCGAAGCAATAATGGTGGGAAATGACATCTCATCGGCGCCCGCTTTCCGCGCGGCGTACTCCAGTTCTGCGGCGACTTCTGCCTCTGTAGCCCCAGGACGAACGGTCTCCAGTATGCGATCAAAAAGGCTGGCGGCCAGTTGAACTGCCCGCCGAATCAGCTCAATCTCCGCCGCGTCCTTTATCATTCGAGCCCGTTCGATCAGAGCTGGAGCTTCTGGCAACAGGAATTCCGAGGAAAGAGTATTTTGCAGACGGGTACGTGTCGCTATTGTTAGATGATCTCCCTCAACTCCAATTCTCACGCGCGCCTTGTGCAACTTAGAGCAATTTTTGACAAGCCATTCCGCAGCCGTCGCGATTGGCGCCTTGCGGCCCACCACGACACGCGAGCCTTGCACTTCGCTGCGCGCCTGGGTGGCGTAACGTCCGTCAGTGAAGAAGACGGTTTTGTTCTCCGTGATCAAGAGCGTTGCTGAGCTACCTGTGAACCCTGAGAGATAACGAACGTTTGGCAAGTGCGTGATCAGTAGGCCGTCAAGGCGATGCGGTGAGAGCATGCTCTGTAAATCGTGCTGCCTGCGCGCATGATGCATTGGGTTCAAGTGTAGCAGCGCAAAGCACTAGTGCTGGCTCAGGGTTATGGGTCGAGAAGGCAACTCAGGACTCTAGCTGGCCAACGACAAAAACGACCAAAGATCAATGACCGAAACAGAACCGCCGGCCCTGTTATCCCAGAGACCGGCGGCCGTTTTGCTGCTAACTTAAGCTATGTTTGGATGATACGAGGAGTGATGAAGAAGATCAGCTCCTGGTTGGCAGTGCTCACGGTGCGGCGCTTGAACAAATTACCTACCCCCGGAATGTTTCCAAGCAGAGGCACTTGCGAGATGTTCACCGAGTTCTGAGTCTGGATCACGCCGCCAATGACTACTGTTCCACCATCTGTGACCAGCACCTGCGTGGTCGCCTGTTGAGTGATCAAGGTCGGGTTGCCTTGAATCGTCCTTCCGAAATCGGGTGTTGTGTTCTCGACATCCACATTGAGGAAGATCGTTCCTTCTGACGTAATCTGCGGAACCACAGTCAGGCGTAAGAAAGCATCCACATAGGTGACGGTTGGCGGGCCGCCCAACTGTGCCTGGGTGACGATGGGAACGCGCACGCCCTGGCGAACCAGAGCCTGAATGTTGTTCTGCGTGACCACCCGCGGGCGAGAGAGAATCTTCAGCAAGCCGCGCGACTCTGCCATGGTCAAAATGGCATCGATGCGGTAGTTGTTGCTTTCGTTCGTGAAGCTGAGCCCGCTCGTCGGGCTGGTGACCGGCAGGCTGGAAAACAACGGAATAGAATTGCCTATGGCGATGTATTTTGGAGACAGCCCACTCACCTGAATGGGGGAAGTGCCAGCACTGGAAGCACCACCAACCGCGCTGGGGCCGTTGCCCCAACCGAACCCGAGCTGGGTTCCAATATCGCGGGCAAAGCTGCGTGTCGCGGCAACGACGCGAGCTTCGATCTCGACTTCCTGGGTCTTGCGGTCGAGCTGAGT
>QIAB01000072.1:0-512 GCA_003225455.1 Acidobacteriota bacterium | reverse complement strand
ATTGGTGCGGTCATCCGAGATCACGTCGCCCCGCTGCGTCAGGAATTTCTTTACGGTTGGCACGACGTCTTTCGAATGCGCGTAGCTCAGGAAGCGGGTGACAGTAACTTTATCCACGGCCAAAGCTTCGGCTTCCTGCTCGGCACGCTTCGCTTCGGCCTCCTTGCGAAGGGTGTCGACGGTCGCGATGCGCAGCACGTTGCCTTCGAGTTGCCGCGACAGGCCATTGTTCTTTAGAACGATGTCGAGTGCCTGATCCCACGGTACGTCATCCAGAACGATAGTCAGGCTTCCCTTGACGTTAGGATCCAGCACAACGTTCAGTCCGCTGATCTCATGAATCAAACGAAAGAAGTCTTTCAAGTCGACATCTTTCAGGTTCACCGAAATCGGTTCTCCCGTGTACTTAGCGCCGTTGATAGCCGGATTCTGCTGCGACTGCGACTTCTGCTCAGCGGCCAGGTTCACTGCCGGCTGCGTTGGTACCGCGCCCGGCGCTTGCATTGCCGCGC
>QIAB01000155.1:5390-12247 GCA_003225455.1 Acidobacteriota bacterium | reverse complement strand
CACGCGAGGTGAGAGTCAAAGGCCGCCGCCACGTCAATATGGCAGAAATTCTGGACCAGAAGGGAGAAGTCCTCGCCCATAGCCGTGGGGTGTTCATTGCGATCGACCCGCAACGAATGTTTTCCAAGCAGCACACTCGAAAACTGGCAGAGCCAACTGAGAACTGAAAACTGAGAACTGACAACTGAGAACTCGAGGGCGGCCCACTCAAGCCCGCTTTTGGCTTGAGTGGGGTTTGTTTACTCTCAATTCTGTCATCCCGACCGGAGCAAATCATCGCGAGAGCGGTGATCTGCGGATTGGAGGGACCCTGTGTTTGAATTGGAGCAGTTTCCGCCACTGCGTGACTGGCTGTGAAGGAGCTGTGGAGATCGAGTCGGAGTGGACGGCACGAAAGCGCGAACGGGCAGAGCGGAGGCTCTGCCCAGCCGTGGACCACCCCACTCAAGCCAAAAACCGGCTTGAGTGGGCCACCGTCCTCTTCCCATTGACTCCTGGCAGGTGGCCCACTTGTCTCGGTGGGTTAGCCCTAACATCGCCGCCGTAGCCCATTGCCTTGACGGCATCATTAAAATTAGGAGCAGCGGGTTCCCGCGTGCCCGCAAGTCCTTTGGTATGGGGTAGACATTGCAGCGCACACTCTCTTCACTCATGGAAGCTGCAGAAGCTGGGGACGAGTTGGCTGCCGACGCTCTGTTCAGCGCCCTTTATTCCGAGTTGCACCGAATCGCTAAACGCGAACTCGTGCGGCAAGGTGTTCCCATGAGCCTGGGAGCTACTACCCTGCTGCATCAGGCCTATATCGAGATGTCGGCGAAGGAGAGTGCCTCGTTTCCCGATCGTCCAAGGTTTATGGCATACACTTCGCGAGTGATGCGCGGCCTGATCATTGATCACGCACGCAGACGCAGCGCACACAAACGCGGAGGTCAGTTTCACATTACTTCCTCGGAAACCGAAATGGAGAAACCGGCGGATGACCGCGAGCTGGCCCGAATTGGCGAAGCGCTGGACGAACTTGCGAAGGCCGAACCGGTGCTGGCGGAAATTGTGGACATGAAATTTTTTTGTGGGTTTACATTTGAAGAAATTGCTGCCCTGAAGGGCATCTCTGAACGGACAGCACAGCGCCAGTGGGAGAAAGCTCGCATTTATCTCCATCGCACGATTTCAGCCGATCTGGAGGCATGAACCCGCCATGTCGATGCTGACTCCGGAGCGCTGGCAGGAAATAAGTCCTTACTTAGACCAGGCGCTTTCTCTTCCTGAGAACGAGCGCCGAGCCTGGCTGCAGTCGTTTCGGACAGAGAAACCGGAGTTGGCGTCTTTTCTGCAAACGCTCCTCGAAGAACACCGCGCAATTTCGGAGGAACGCTTCCTCGAACACGGACCTGCAGTTGCCAGTGGCTCGTCTTTGGCGGGGCAGACCGTTGGCCCATACCAGCTTGTGGCGCCCATCGGCCATGGCGGAATGGGTAGTGTGTGGCTGGCCGAGCGCAGCGACGGCCGCTTCGAACGGCGAGTCGCGATAAAGTTCTTGCATTTTTCTGTGGCGGTTGGTGGCGCGGAACGCTTCAAACGCGAAGGCAGAATTCTCGGCCAGCTCGCACATCCTCACATCGCCCAACTCATTGATGCGGGCATGACCCCCAAAGGCGAGCCTTATCTCGTGCTTGAGTATATTGAGGGCGAGCACATTGATGAGTACTGCGACAAACGTAACCTTGATGTGGATTCGCGCCTCCGACTTTTCCTGGATGTGCTCAGCGCGGTGGCTCAGGCGCATGCAAGTCTTGTAGTTCACCGCGACGTCAAACCCTCCAACGTATTAGTTAGAAAAGATGGCGAGGTTAAATTACTGGACTTCGGCATCGCCAAACTTCTCGCCGATGACTTAACTCCGGGCGCGGCGACATTTCTCACATTGGAAGAAGGAGGGGCGCTGACCCCTCGGTTTGCTGCGCCAGAGCAGGTCACTGGCGGCACTATCACTACGGCTACCGATGTGTATGCATTGGGAGTGTTGCTTTACCTGCTCCTGACCGGACAACATCCAACTGGCGCTGCTGCGAGTTCCGCTGCGGAGTTAGTCAATGCGATCACGCGAACCGAACCGCCGCGAGCTTCAGATGCACTCAGCTCGTCCAAATCTGAATCCGAAGTTGTCAGTGCCTGCGCCGGCAAGCGTTCCACTACCCCGGACAAACTCCGCCGACTGCTGCGCGGCGACCTTGACACTATCTTAACCAAGGCTCTGAAGAAGAACCCGCAGGAACGCTACGTTTCAGTCGTTGCGTTTGCGGGCGACCTTCAACGCTATCTCAAGCACAAACCCATCAGCGCCCGGCCTGACAGTTTCACCTACCGGGCAGACAAATTTGTTCGCCGCAATAAGCTTGGCGTGGCGCTGACCGCGCTGGCACTCGCAGGAATTGTGACCGCAATCATAGCTGTAGATCGCGAGGCTCGCCGCGCCGAATACCGATTCCAACAGGTGCGAAAACTGGCTCACAGCGTGTTATTTGATTTGAATCCTGAGATCGAACTGTTGGCCGGGTCGACGAAGGCGCGGGAAGTAATGGTGAAAACTTCTCTCGAGTACCTGGACAGTCTCGCAAGAGAATCCGGCAATGATCTGCGCCTCCAGTTGGAATTGGCGACAGCGTACCTGAAAATTGGGGATGTGCAGGGAAACCCCAACTACGCCAATTTAGGCCACGCTGCGGCGGCGCTGGAGAGCTATGGCAAAGCTGCCGCAATTGCCCGAAAGATTGGCGCCTCTCCTGAGGCGTTGGAAGTTCTCGCCAGTAGCTATTCAAATATGGGCACGGTACAGGCAAGTCAATTAGGTCTGCGTTCCGCAGGCCGGGAGAAGCTGCGGCTGGCGACAACCATCGCTGATTCCATTCCCAGGCTGACAGGAAAACAAGCGTACAGATTGCGCCTGTTGGCCTACGGGTTCCTGGGCGATTTGGACGCAACCCTCGATCCAATGCAGGCAGCCGAGCCTCTCCGGCGCTCTTTGGAGATTGCGCGGGAATGGACGGGCGCTGATCCGGGTCGCGAACCCAAGTTTTTGCTTGCGGTGGCCACCAGGGAGTGGGCTGATATTTTGTGGCAGACCGGTGACCTGAACGGAGCGCGTAACACTTTGTTAGAAAGTCTTGCGATATTTGGGGCGGTGTTGGCGCAAGATCCGAATAACGGAGACTGGATTCGGGAGCAACAGGTGGCCGAGGAGCGAATGGGTCTTGTCAGCGGCGATCCAGATTACTTCAACCTTGGCCGCCGTGCAGCAGCTGCGGATTGGCTGCAGAGGGTTGTGGATGGCCACGAGCGGCTCCTGGCGGCTGACGCGAGCGATGTGCGCGCGCGCTATGGCCTCAGCGAAGCGGTTGCCGAGCTTGGTGCTGTCTATCGCGACCTCGACCCGCGACGCGCCCAAAAACTGTACCAGCGATCCCTGGTTCTCAGCGGATCAGCGTTGGAGTCTAACCCTCAGGATTCCGAGATGTTGTACTGGCAATCGTTCGAAAGGATCGGGTTTGCTTCGGTGTTGGAACGACTCGGTAAACACGCGCAGGCCATGGATCAATTGCAGCGCGCAATTGACGTGCTCGAAAGCCTCAGCAATGGGGATTCGGAGGAATTTTCTTCACGCCAACTGCTGGCGGTGGCTTTACGCGCGAGGGCGTCATACCTATTGCAAGTAGGTGATGCCCCGAGTGCGGAACCTGAACTTAGGCGATCGCAGCAGATCCTGGTCACGCTTTATCAACAGAATCCGAATAATCTCGCCCTCCTGCGCGATCTGGCTGACTGCTATCGTGAGATGGGAGAACTGGCCGCGTACCGCTCAAAGTGGAAGGAGGCCAAGGGTGAGTATCAGAAGAGCCTTGAACTGTGGCAGCACTGGACTCAAATCGGTAAATCTTCAGTTTATGATCAGCGACAGCGCCAATTGGTGGCTAGCCTCGTAAGACTAGCTGCGAAGCATCTGTCGAACAGCTCTTAAGCTGGTGTGGCGCTCTAATCTGCTTCTGTACCGAAAGAATTTCCACCCATATAATGTCGTTTTTTCAGTGCCGTTTTCGATATTGTAAGTAGAAGCCCAGAAGTGCTCCCCCACGCGGCTTCGAAATTCGCGTCTGCAGGAGCTGACTATGTGCGCTTCACCCGTAACGACTGTGGCACTGTCTATTGCTATGGTGTTGTTCGGCTCAATCTCGCTCCTCGGTGGGAAGATCCTGCCCAATCCCCTGAATACGCCCGACGCCACTGGTGTGCTTAGCACCTACAGCACAGCGGGCGGGATCGACATCAGCAATCCATTTTTTCAGAACTTGGGCACGAATGGCCGCACCTGCAATACCTGCCACATCTCCAGTTCCGCCTGGACGATTACTCCGGCAGATGTGCAAGCGAAGTTTGCCGCCACCCAGGGCACCGAACCCATCTTCCGCACCAACGACGGCTCGAATTGTCCCAGCGCAGATGTTTCGACCGTCAGCGCACGCCGTCAGGCGTACAGTCAATTGTTGCGCAAAGCCCTGATTCGTGTTTCAGTCCAGGTTCCGGCAAATGCAAAATTCCAGATAATTGATATCCAGGATCCATACAACTGTCCTGAAACCACGGCGACGAATCCTGCACTGTACCGCCGTCCCCTGCCCGTGGCCAATCTGGGCTTCCTGAGCACGATCATGTGGGATGGCAGAGAAACCGTCTTTGGCGCCATCCCTAAGAAATCGATTGATTTGGTGCAGAGCCTCCGCAATCAGGCGACACATGCCACAACTGGTCATGCGCAGGGCGTGCCGCCTTCGCCGGAGCAAGTGTCCCAGATTGTGGCCTTTGAAACAGGGCTTTACACGGCGCAAATCAAGGATCAGCTTGCTGGTGACCTGACGGCACGCGGCGCCACTGGTGGGCCTGTAAACCTTTCGCAGCAGAACTTTTTTGTGGGAATCAATGACTCACTCGGCGGAGACCCCAGCGGCAACACCTTTACACCCCGAGTTTTCAATCTTTACAACGCTTGGAAGAACTTGACTGGCTCGCCTTACCGCCAGTCAGTCGCGCGTGGCGAAGATCTGTTCAACACCCTGCCGATTCCTATCACCGGCGTCGCAGGCCTGAACGACGCTCTTGGCCAGCAAGTGATCATGGGCACCTGCACTACGTGCCACGACAGCCCGAATGCTGGCAACCACTCCTTTTCAGTGCCGCTGGCAATCGGAACCACGGCTTATCCGGCCATGCCCGCGCTGGATGTTGCCGGACTGC
Organism: Acidobacteriota bacterium; assembly: GCA_003225455.1. Lineage (GTDB taxonomy): Bacteria > Acidobacteriota > Terriglobia > Terriglobales > Acidobacteriaceae > QIAB01. Next base: position 6,961 of record QIAB01000155.1, on the reverse strand, counting down.
CGGTTTACACCGTGCAGTGTATCGCCACCGGTGAGAGGGTGCGCGTGACCGATATTGGCCGTGCGCTTATATCCGGCAATTGTGAGGATGTCGGAAAACTTAAAGGACCCGTGCTTCGTGCCCTCACCGCCCGCGCACCTTATTTTCACAACGGCGGCGCCGCCACTCTGGGCGATGCGGTTGAGTTTTACAATCAGCGTTTCAGCCTGAGCTTGACTGCACAGCAGAAGGCGGACTTGGTGGCGTTTTTGCAGTCCTTGTAAAAATCTCATGGTCGCAACGGGGCGGCGCACTCCCACGCCTGCCTTCTCCTTATCGCCTCATCCGTACCGGAGCAACCGAGACTCCGTTGATCCACACAATATCTTTCTCCTTCAAACATCTTCATCAATAAATGGACGAGGCGCTGCGGGAGGCAAACCTGGGGACGGCAAACCTGGGACAGACGAGACGTTCCGCGACTTCCAGGGACTACGCAACAAAGGTAAGGCCTGCCGGGAATCGGTTGACGGTTGCTTGGGGCGGCCTCCCTTGCGTCGCGAGCAGGCGCGAAGGTTGATTGTTCCAGGGCCGCGACGAAGTCGGATTCCCGCGTGCGAAGACCCCTTCGCGTAATTGATTGGATTCCTGGGCGAGTCACGGGCATGGTGCCCCAGGTTCGCGCCCCGGTTTTGGGCGCTAACCTGGGCGGAGAAATATTCTCCCGGTGCCGCGCCCGTCTCCTGTTCGCGATCTCGAGCCGTCCATTCCGATTCGATCTCCACGATCCCAGTTTCCCGCAGCGCATAGTGCCATAGCCGATCCACTTCCGCTGCTCCGAGAAACGCCCTTCTACCCGTGAATGTACTTACAGGCTCTGAGCGCTTGCCGACAGTGCTAGCCCCAATTGCTCGACACCGCGGCGCAGTTCGCGAGCATCGACTGCGGCGAAACCGAGAACTAAGCTGTCAGACCGCGTGCGGCCGGACGCATAACGGCTAAGAGGCACAACCTCGACGTCATATTTCGCCGCGGCTGCAGCCGCCCGGTTCGCGCTCATCCCATTTTTCAGCCGGCCTACAGTCTGCAAGCCCGCTTCCACCTGAGAAACCTCCAGCAGTCCCGACAATTTCTCCCCGGCAGCGTCCAGGAATACCGACAGCCGTTCGGCATATAGCTCGCGCATCCTCCGGATGTGCCGCGCGAAGTGTCCCTCGGCGATGAAATCGCATAGGATTGCCTGGTCAATGAGCGGGGCATAGCGCATGCTGGCGGATTGTGCGGCGGCGAAAACGTCGACTAATCCGGGCGGCACCACCAGGTACGCGAGACGCAGGGCAGGGAAGAGGACCTCGTTAAAGCTGCCGGCGAAAATCACCACGCCAGCGCGATCCAGACCCTGCAGCGCTGGGATAGGCCGTCCGGAGTACCGATACTCGCTGTCGTAGTCGTCTTCGAAGATCAACGTGTGCGTGCGGCGAGCCCAATTCAGCAACTCCAGCCGCCGGCGTAGGCTCATGGTTACACCTAGCGGAAATTGGTGCGCCGGCGTCACGTAAGCCAGCTTGGCTCGCTTCCACCGCCTCTTGCCG
>QIAB01000155.1:0-5365 GCA_003225455.1 Acidobacteriota bacterium | reverse complement strand
AAGATCCAAGCCTTCCGCGTCCACCGGAACCGGGCAGACTCGAGCTCCGGCTGCGCGGAACACAATCCACGCGCCCGGATAACCAGGCTCCTCCACCCACACTGGATCGCCGGGATCGAGCAGCAAACGAGCCGCGCGCTCCAGCGCCTCTTGTACGCCGGAAATAATCAATACTTGGTCAGCTGAGCACTTCACTCCGCGCGATGTATTCAGATACTCCGCCACCGCTTGCCGCAGTGGCCGATACCCCAATGCTTCGCCTCCGGCCAGCAACTGCGCTGAAGCGCGTCGCAAACGTCGAGCGGCAACTTGCGCCCACAGAGACATGGGAAACGCATCCAGCGCAGCCTGATTTGCCCGAAACGCCCGTGTACGCGAGGGCTCGCCTGCGGAAAAGTATTCGATCCGCCGCGCATAGGCCGACCATCTGACCCGCCCAGGCCGCGTTGTTTCTCCAGCAACGCTTTTCCCCACCTGGAGCAGTTCTTCCGGAAGCACCTCGCTCACGTATGTTCCGGCGCCCACCTTGCCTTCGACATAGCCTTCCGACTTCAGCTGTTCGAATGCGGTAACTACTGTGGACCGAGCCAACCCATACTGCTGGGCCAAATCACGCGTTGCCGGAAGCCGCGCTCCGGTCGCCAGCCGCCCTTCTAGAATGGCCGAACGCAACTCGTCGTAGAACCACCGGTAAAGTGGAGTTCCCGCCGGTGGTGCAGACAGGCTTAACGGCAGCGCAGTGATTTGTCTTGGCATCCCAGAAAGTGGTATGGACAGAATAGTCTAAATGGACCTTTTGGCAAGTCCAATCTAGAACTATCTTAGCGATGTATTGCGGGTGCCCCAGGTCTCGCGCGTGCCCCAGGTCTCGCCGTTTTTGCGAGACCTGGGATCATCGCTCGAACGGAGAGGAAATAATGTCAAATAACGGAAACGTGTCCACCAGCCTTCGCCTGAAAACCGGCCTCGCCGAGATGTTAAAAGGCGGCGTCATTATGGACGTTACGAATAAAGAGCAGGCCATCATCGCCGAAAAAGCCGGGGCTGTGGCAGTCATGGCACTCGAGCGCGTGCCAGCGCAGATTCGCGCCGAAGGCGGTGTCGCGCGCATGGCCTCGCCCAAAAAGATCCGCGAGATCATGGCTGCCGTCTCCATCCCCGTGATGGCCAAGTGCCGCATCGGGCATTTCGCTGAGGCCCAAATCCTGCAAGAGCTTGGCGTCGATTATGTCGATGAAAGCGAAGTGCTGACACCTGCCGACGAAGCTCACCACGTTGACAAACATGCTTTTACCGTCCCGTTTGTGTGCGGCGCGCGCAATCTGGGAGAGGCGCTGCGGCGCATCGCCGAAGGCGCAGCCATGATTCGCACCAAGGGCGAGGCCGGCACTGGAGACGTGGTCCACGCCGTCAAGCACATGCGCCAGATTGTTCAGGAGATGAAAATTCTCACCGTGCTCAGTGAAGAAGAGTTGTACGCCAAGGCCAAGGAGCACCAAGCGCCGTACGAGTTGGTGCGCATGGTCGCCAAGGCAGGGAAGCTGCCGGTGCCGAATTTCTCCGCTGGAGGTATTGCCACGCCCGCAGATGCGTCTCTGGTAATGCAACTTGGGGCCGAATCGGTTTTTGTCGGCTCAGGCATCTTCATGGCCGACTCGAAGAATTTCGCTCCTCCGGAAGAAGCCGAGAAGCGTGCACGTGCCATCGTGAAGGCCGCCACGCACTTTAACGACCCTAAAGTATTACTTGAAGTCAGCGAGGACGTGCCGACCGCGATGAAAGGTCTGGCGGTCTCCGCGCTCGATGAAGCCCAGATGCTGCAGACCAGAGGCTGGTAATTAGCACCGCGGCCCGCTGGGCCGCCGGACAGGCGAGGGCGCCTGTCCCCACGTGGCCATTCTTGCTGCAGGCGAGGAATCTGTCCCGACATGGCCATTTTTGCTGCAGCCCAAGGCTGATGACCCTGCAAATCAAAAGCCCCGCTGGTCAGGCGGGGCTTGGCAATTGCCAGTATGGTACGCCACCTATCAAGAGCATTATAGCAGCGGGAAGCAAATATCGAGCGGCCGTGCGGAGGACGACGGAGTTGAACCGTAATGGCTGACCAAGCCACTCGACCACTTGACAGGTGACGTCCAGTACCCACTGGCAGTCTTAAACCAAGCCTCAGCGAACGCAAGCCCACGAAGGTATCCTCAATGAGAGTTCGACAGATCTTTACGAGAACCTGTTTACTCAGTAGTAGTCGAGTTGCGCGATGGGGTCGTTACGCCCCGTCACTCGTGTATACGTTGGTCGACGAGTTGTCCATCCTTTTGATCTTTGTTCGAATCCTCGCCCCCTCCTTCGTTCTCTTTTAGAAGTTTCCAGGCTTCGCGATAGTCTTCATAAAGTCCGCCGAAGGGCTGGCCTTTGCCTTGGGGAAAAAGGCGAATGGCGTGCCGGCGTCCGAGTTTCTCGACGGGAATGATGTACCACACGTCCACAGGAGCGATGAAACAGACGACAAAATCAATCTCGTCGCGCGAATAGTAGTGGATGCCCTTGGCTTTGCCAGCGACGCGGGCGACGATGACCTGATATCCGTTCCGGCTGCGCTTAGTGTTTGGGTCTTTAAACGTTGATTTCACCTGGATGCGGAGCAGCCGCCTGCCATGCTGCACAAGGAAATCGTAAGGATGGCTGTCTCCGTAGGGCTTGGCGACGCTGATGCCCTCGCTGGAGGCGCGATACATGAACGCGAGTTCGGCGAGCTCTCCGCGACGTTTTGGGCCGTGATGGTTCTGTTGCAGGGTCTCGATGCTGTGTTGTGACAAGGGTGTCCCGTGGCGCTGAAGGAATTCAGGTGAAAAAGCAAAAGGCGCGGAAGGGTATCCGCGCCATTTCTTATGTCCTGCTTTCAGAATAGCAAAATGGAAGGGGGAAATGGGACATGCTCGGCAATTTTATTGCGCGAATTGATTCAGGAGGTTAGGTCAAATTGAAGACATTTGGGGGCTTGACAAGAAATTTTCGCTTATCGTTTTTGAGGTCCCTCGACTCCGCTCGGGATTTCAGCGCGCGGCTCAGACGCCGCGCAGACGCCTCAACTTGACAAGAATTTTGCGATTCCACAAGAAGTGGTGCAATGAGGCTGGCATTCGTTGCGCAATAAAGGCATTTTCAACGGCAGCCTAGCTTCTCGTTCTAAAAGAGGTCCCGAAAACAGGTGTTTCCCTTAATTGATATCGGCGGGGCAGGTTTCTCGAACACCGCGAAAGGCGGGGCCCTCGATTAGGATGATTCAGAGGCTGGGCCAGCCCCGCCTAGGAATTGACGCGCCTTGGGGGTAGCCGTACGCTGAGCGCAGCGCTTCACCGTCATCAAGATGCCACGTAGCTCCACGACCAAGTATGCGAGTACCCCAGGATGTAGCTAATCCGCTAGCCATTGCTATTCGAGATGTGCTTTGGTACAAGCCGAACGTACTTTCCTTTTTTAAGGACTGCCAGCTGCCCAGCGCTCTCGTTGCTGAAGTTAAAGATCAACAGCGCGCAGGCACCCCCACCATCAAAATCGTGCACTTCGTTCTAGATAAGCTCGACATGTATGGCGATGAAGGATGGGTCGTAGCCAAGCGTATTCTCACGAAAATGAATTATTGGAAAGATACTAAAAGTATTGAGCCGGATCGAAGGGCTCATGCCCTGGAATCGCTCGCGGCATTCCGCAGCGTTATGAAAGAGTTCGAAGCCGAACCGGAATACCTGGAGAGAAAGGAACGTGAGAAGCGGGAGAAGGGGATGCAGGAAGAGCGTGAATCCCGAGGACGCATTAGCCAGCTCGATCACGCAAAGCTGCAAAGCTTTCGAGATGAGTTCGACTCAGTCTATGTCTTGAAAGATCCCAAGGAGAGGGGAGATCGGTTTGAAGTCCTGATGAACAATATTTTTGCGTACTACAGTGAGCGATCTGAAGGGCCCTTCAAGCGCACGGGAGAGCAGGTGGACGGCCTTTTCTACTTCGACAAGCACTGGTACCTGGTGGAAATTCGATGGAAATCTGAGAAGAGCAAGGCAGCAGATGTATCTGTTTTGCGAGACAGAGCAGCACGCAGTTTCGGAGGCGACACAAAGGCGCTATTCGTGTCCTTCAACGGGTTCTCAAAGGAGTGCCTTGAGAGCATGGCGGGAGGGGATTACGAGCGAGTGATACTCTTCGATGGATCGGACCTGCGCTGCGTGTTGGATTGTCAGATCGGCTTCGATGTCCTGCTGGCGGAGAAACAGATCGAGTTGGTGAGAAATAAACGACCTTGGGTCAGTGCTGTCGAGATCATTAAGCGAAGAGCAGGGAATTAAGACCGGCCCTTCGAATGCGTTCAGGACAGGCTTTTTCTAACACGGCGAAAGGTGGGGCAGCTTCGCCAAGGCCTGCCTGGCTGCCGATGACGGCTTGAAGGTGAGCCGCGCGACGGTCAGAGGGTACGGGCCCCAGGGATGATAATTGGCATCAGCCCGATTAGGTAGTTTTTGCGGCTTTCGATGGTACGAATGATTTGATTGTCGCCAATGCCTCATGAAGGTGCTGTGATTCCAGGCGAGATTTCTCCAATTCGACTGTCGTTTGATCTTTCTTAAGGACAAAATTCCGTTCTGTCCGGGCGAGCTCTTCGGCAACCTTGTTTGCGGCCTTCTGATCTCCAGAAAGAATCGTCGGAAGTATGCACTTTACGCAAGGCCCTCCGCTGAGTCTGCCGCTTTAGCCCCGTTGTATTCCTTAAGTGAGTGAGTTTTCTCCATAAGAATTCCCTTGCATTGTCACTCATAGTCCCTTAAAGTGATAGCGATTGGTGGTGCTTATGGGACTGACATCAGATATCCGGAAAAAGATAGAAAAGAAGTTCAAAGATGTCCGCGAACTGGAGGCACAGCGTTCGCAGCTACAGAGTTCTTTGCGTGAACTGCAAACCCAGATCAGGGAAGCAAAGGCGGCCATCCAGGCATACGAAGAGATACTGAAGCTAGCTCCGGCTGACCGTGACGATGATAAGAACGAACCGAAGATTCGGCCTAACAGCGCAGTCGCTTTAGCGCGGGATGCCCTGCGGAAGCATGGGAAACCGATGCATATATCAAAACTGCTAGAAGCCATGGGACGGCAATCGACCCATGAGCAGCGTATCTCGCTGAGTGGATCATTGGCTGCTTACGTACGGCAGAACCAAATTTTCACCCGTCCGGAGGCAAATACCTTTGGCCTGATTGAGTGGCAGCAACCCACGCTCAATCTTGTCAATAGCGGACCAAGCGAAAAAGAAGTGGATGCGGTTTTAGAAAACGTCCGGTAAAAAGTAGTACCCCGCCGTGTGACCGACGGGGCGTGA
>QIAB01000071.1:17851-50724 GCA_003225455.1 Acidobacteriota bacterium | reverse complement strand
GCATCGAAGAGGCGCTTGGCGTAGTCGCTCGGCTTGCCGATCGAGAACGAGCGCTCGCACTCCACGTTGTAGCCTCCAACCTGCGCCCCGAAGCTGAGGATCAGCGCATCGCCTTTCTTGAGACGATCTTTGCTCGGGACCGCATGCGGGAATGCTGAACGTTTTCCAAAAGGCACAAGTCCGCCGAACGGAGGCTCTATGCCGACTCCGACTACGTCTTTGAGTTCCCTTGACATCTTATCGGCGACCGCATCGGCTGTGGCTTTTAGGATTTGATCTTCGGTTGCGCCGCCGTTTTTCTCCACGAACTCGCGTCCAGCCTGAACCGTAAAGTCCGCGAAGTACATAGCGCGGCGCATGATGCGCAGTTCGTCTTCATCTTTGATCCAGCGCAGATTATCGATGAGGTCTTCGGAATCAGCGATGTGCGCCTTCAGTGCGCCTTCTTTCATGTGCCGGAGGCGACTCGGCGGAGGTTCCTCCACCCCAATGCGGCCGCCGCCCAGTCCACGCTTGGCCAGTCGCTCGAAAATCCAGCGCACGCGATTCACTGGTCCGGGATAATCGAAGTAGGTCTCGTAATCTTTCACCCACCAGAGTTTCACCTGGTCAGACTCTAGTCCGGGGATAAACAGCACGGGGTCTCCTGACTCTGGAATCAGCGCGGCCAATGGGCGTTCGGTCGAGAGGTGGAAATATCCGGTTGTATAAATAACGTTGCTGGCGTGCAGCAGGACCATAGCGTTGACCCGATGCTTTTTCATCTCGACTTGAACTTGTTTGATCTTGCGACGGTACCAGTCGGGCTGAAGCCGGTCGTGCTCGCCCGTATTTTGCATCGCCACCGACATGCTCAAGCGGCGCGCACTCCCAAGACTGCTGACGTTGGCGGTCAAGCCCAGTGCTGCGGCTCCACCCAGCGTGCGCAGAAACTGCCTTCGGTCTGCCATCAATCCTCCCTGGGATCTTGTGAAGAAACGGAGCGCACCATCTTAGCGCAAGGCGGCGATTTGCGCGTTGGACAAGAGAGGCTTCGCTCAATACACTTTTAGTGCCGCTTCAGTACACAGAGCTTCCATGCGACTTGTCACCTTTGAAACTCCGGCCCGGCACTCGCGAATTGGCGCGATGACCAATGACAGTCGTGTAGTTGATTTACATTCGGCTTGCGCCGTTTACCTTCGCGATGTAGAGAACGAAAGCGCGTTCTATCGCCTTGCCGAGGCGCTGGTGCCGTCAGAGATGCGGGCATTGTTCGAGGGCGGCGACACCAGTCTGGAAGCGGCACACAAGGCTCTGGATTACGTTCTGGCGCAAGATGCGCATGTTCCCGGACCGCATGGCGAGACGATTTTTTATGCTGCTGGCGAGGTCACTCTCAAAGCGCCGATCATCCCCAAGAAGTTCGTTCACACCGCTGGAAATTTCCGCGAGCACCACGAAGAAGCTACCAAGGCCGGATTCTCTCATCCGGTACTGCCGTGGATTGTGTTCTTTCAAAACGTGGACGCCATCATCGGCCACGACGAGGCCGTAATTTATCCCGAGCATCTGACTCAGGAACTCGACTATGAACTGGAGTTAGCGGTTGTGCTGAAGAAAGGCGGCAAGCACTTTTCTCCGGAAGAAGCAAAGGATTATATCGGCGGTTATGTGATTTTCAATGACATCACTGCTCGCGACATTCAGCGCCGGGAAATGAAGTCTGGTGTATTCAGTTTTTGCAAGGGAATTGATACGTTCTGCCCCTTGGGGCCTTGGATTGTGACCGCGGACGAGATTCCGGATCCTCACAATCTCGCGATGGAGTTGCGCGTGAATGGCGAACCGCGCCAACGCTCTCATTCCAGCAAAATGTCGGTGAAAATTCCCGAGATTCTCTCGCATTATTCTCCAATGGGTTATAGCGCCGGTGACGTGGTTTCAACTGGCACAGTCTCGGGGGTGGCCGCGTTCAGCGGTGACCCGAAAGCCTGGTATCTAAAGGTCGGGGATGTGATGGAATGCGAGATCGAAAACATTGGCGTTCTGCGAAACCGTGTGATCTCCTGGGAAGAAGCTTACGGCCGTAAGCCTGCGGTGATGGCTACCCAGGAAGTCCTGAGATAAGCAGACTGATACCTCTCCTCAATGACAATCGACTCGAAAATTTGGGTCAGTGAACTCAACGCGCGGTCGGAAATTCGTGCCGCCTTTCCACGAACTCCAGTTCAGTTCTACGACACTACGCTTCGCGATGGTGAGCAGACGGTTGGTGTAGTTCTTTCTCCGCAGCAGAAGCTGGAAATAGCCCGCAAGCTGGATGAATTGGGCATAAGCCGCATTGAAGCTGGGTTTCCCCGAGTCTCTCCTGAAGATGCAGAAGCCATTCAGGTCATGCAGAAAGCCGATTTGAAAGCTGAGCTGTGGGGATTTTCGCGCGCAGTGAAAGCGGATATCGAGGAGCTTGTACGCCTGGGGCTGCGGGCCTCAATTATCGAGGCTCCGACCAGCGACATAAAATTAAAGGCCTATGGAATGTCGCGGGATGAAGTGCTGCGCCGGATCAGTGACTCAGTCTCTTTCGCGAGAAAGAATGCAATCGCTGTTGCCTTCTTTGCCGTTGACGGGACGCGCACGGAGCTTGATTTCCTCAAGAAAGTTTGTTTGGCGGCGCTTGATGCGGGAGGACGAGAGCTTGTGGTGGTGGATACGATCGGCGCCTGTGGACCCGAGGCCGCTGAGTTCCTGGTTCGCGAAGTTTGCAATTGGGCAGGACCGCGCACGCCTGTACACTGGCACGGCCACAACGACTTTGGGATGGCGACGGCCTGCGCCGTCGCTGCGGTTCGCGGCGGAGCGTCGTGGATTCAAGGCACGATTAACGGGATGGGTGAGCGCGCGGGCAATGCCGACATTGGCGAAATCGCGCTGGCGTTGCGCTGCCTCTACGATGTGCCCGTTGCGCTCGATCTGGGCAAAGTGCGCGAAACATCTGCAGTGGTCAGCAAAGCATCAGGTTATAAGTTGGAAGCGTGGAAGCCGTTGACTGGCGAAAATCTATTCATGCGCGAGAGCGGCGCAGTGGCCAGCCAGTTTCACATTCCGGAAGCCATCGAGCCGTATTCATCCGAACTTGTAAACGCCCGGCGCAGCATCGTGTTGGGCAAAAAGAGCGGGCTTGATAGTATCGATCTGAAGTGCAAAGAGCTTGGTCTGTCGATCGCGCCAGAGCAGCGAGCAACGATTCTGGCGGAAGTTAAAAAGCTGGCGATTGCGAAACGTGGACTGGTCGGTGATGACGAGTTCCGCCAAATCGTGACCGCTCAACGTGCTGCCGCAAGCTAATGATTTAAGTGAGGCAGCACTTCTTCTCCGAACAACTTTGCCTGCCCGGTGCGGTCGTCGCCCCAAACCTCCAGCATTATGTGGCTGCAGCCCGCTTCACGATACTCCTGAATCCGCTCAATGCATTCCTGCGGCGTCCCGGCGATAGGGCAGACTTTGCGCAGGATGTCGTCAGTTACGGCCCCGGCGGCTGCTTTACGGCCACCTTGTTCCATCGCATCGGCGATTGGACGCAACTCGTCGAAACTCAAGCTGGCGCACTCGAGCAGCACATCGGCCGATCCTTTTATGTTCTGGACTTTATTTGCCAAATACATTGCCGCCTGTTCGCGAGCACCTTCCTTTCCCTTGTCGGAATCGCGGCCAACGCTGCCCACGATTACTGAACCCAGGATCAAGGTAGACGGATCCCTTCCAGCTTTGCGTGCTCCTTCCTCCATGTTCTGACGCGAATAACGCACGAACGCCGGCGTGGTTATGCTGGCGGTGAGCAACCCATCTCCCATTGATCCTGCCATTTTTTGCAGGACTGGACCGGTGCCAGCGATGTAGACCGGTGGAATCGTGCGTGGAACATGCGCTTCAGACTTCAGTGCGGGAACGCTGGCCGCGAAAACTTTGCCGCGATATTCGAATGCATCGCCTTTAAGCATGCCTCGAACGATGTCGATGCTCTCTTTCATTACAGTCGCTGGGCCGACTTTTTCACCTTCCCCTTCGCCGATTTCCTTCATGAAAATCTTCGAGGCTCCAAGGCCAAGCAAAAAGCGGTCTCCGGCGATGTCCTGCATTACACGGGCTTCCATCGCGATCTGCACAGGATGCCGCGTGTAGGGCGAAATAATTCCCCACCCAAGTTGAATGCGCCGCGTCTGCGATGCAATCACAGCCAGGATCGCAGTCGAGGAACGCGCCTCGAATCCGTGCTTACGCCACCAAGGGTAAGCTTCGGCGATCCAGAAGGCGTCGAAGCCAGCGTGCTCGCATGCCTTCGCCATTTCAATCGTTTCGTGTACCGGCTCCATGCTGAGTTGTAGAACGCCGACGTTAAAGGGAATAGTCATACGTTTTGTCGGTCAATGGCTTTGAAAGTGCACGACCTCTGGCCGTGCCGCGACTTCGTTTGAATTATTATCGGCGTAGAGCATCTTCAAGCTGGATCTTTCCACGAATGCTCAAGCCCTTTAATCAACTGCCATAGTGCTTTGTTTAAGGGCGTGGGCACGCCAGCTTTGTCCCCCTGCCGGACAATCGCGCCGTTCATGAAATCGACTTCGGTCTGCCGTCTGGCGAGGACATCCTGCAACATGCTTGCCCGGTGTTTCCCTGGGGCACTTGCGCCCTTTTGCACTAATTGTCGCGGATCACCATGCAGCTCAATTCCCAGCTTGTGGGCAACAGCCTCACCTTCGGCGATCAGATCATTGAACAGTTGTCCAGTCGGTTCAAAACGTGTTGCCGCGCCGTGATGAAGGGACGTGAGCGCGCCGACGGGATTGGTCGCAGCGTTAAAGATCAGCTTCGTCCATTGCGCGCCGCGCGCATCTTTCAAGGCAATGGTATTCATGCCGGAACGGGTCATCAGGTCTGCGAGTTCTTCAACTTTCCGCATCGGTGTGTTGGCGGGCTCAAATGGACCAATCCAAGTGTCACCCTTGATGTCATATCCGACATGGCCCGGCGCAATCGGATGGCCCGCAGGAAAAGTGGTCCCGCGAATCACAAACTTTACGCGGTCAGCGATGATCTCTTCGTTGCCCACGCCGTTTTGCACGGAGCAAACAGCGCTGCTCGCGTCAAAAATGTGAGCCGTTTGTGCGATGGCGTTCGCAGTATGGATGGCCTTTGTAGCAACAATTCCGTAATCGCAACGCGGCAATTCCTGGGGATTGCTGGTTGCATTTAGGCGCGCGGTAAATTCGGCTGCTCCAGACAATCTGAGTCCGTTCTCCCGGATGGCGTCGATGTGCTCCTTCCAGACGTCATAAGCCCAAACCTCGACTTCCCCGGCTTTCGCCAGGTGCGCGGCGAACAGGCTGCCGACAGCGCCACAACCGATAATGCAAATTTTCATGCGAGTGTCGTAATGATGTGAGTGAACAATTAATCTGCAACTCGGACGGCGGCTTCTTCCCCGGTAAAGAACTTCCACGGAACATCGGCCAGACACTCACCCTCAGTTTTGCCGATGCGGTACGTATCCTGCGTGTAGAGACAGACCTTCCCATCTTTGTCGACGACCTGTGGATGAAGCGAAAAGATCATGTTCTCTTCCAGCGGCACATCGCTTTTGGAACCGATTGCCGGGTGCTCGATCATAGTTGCGCCAATGCTGTGACCCGAAAGATGCCCTAACGCAAAGCCGTGCCTGGCGAATGCGTCAGCAATCGCGCGGTGCACATTGCTGGCCAGCTCGCCTTCACGCATAAGTTTGCGCGCGGCCTCCAACGCTTCGGGATACGCATTCGCCATGGCTTGAGAGCGCGCGCTAAGGCGTCCTCGAATGAGTGGACGAGAAAATTCCACCCAGTAGCCGCCAGCCCCGGTAATTTCGAGCGAGTAGAGGAGGAGGTCATCCGCTGCAATAACGCGATGGCCGGGCACTTTGAAGGATGCTTCGGCTTCGCCGTGAGTACCGGAGAGCAGAATGTTCATCATGCGAGGTCCGGCGCCACGAGCAAAGAATCGTTCTACCGCGGGCGCCATAACCTCGGCTTCGGTCTTGCCCGGCTCATACGCAGCGACCAGAGCCCAAAAACCGTCCAGAATGATGTCCATGGCGTCACGAATTTCGGCAAGCTCTTCTTCGCTCTTGACCGCGCGCGCCATATCGAATTGGAAATCAAAGGGGACGAGTTCGAAAGGACCATTGCACAGCTCGCGGTAATCGCGAACTGCCATGATGAAGTTCATTCCATATACGCCAACGCGTTTCCAGCCACTTTCACCGCCACGCTCGCGAATCCACTGGCCGGGGATATCTGGCCATACCTGATCTTTGACCCAAGGCTTCGTCTTATCGCCGATCCAGCGAGCCTCGCGCGGGAAGACTAGAGTCGGCTCGCCCTCGAGCGGAATCAGGACGTAAACATAACGATGTACGATCTCGAAGCCTGAGGTATACAACACTGCGCCTTCAAACCCTGCGTACTGATTGCCGCACACGATCAGGGCATCCAATCCCTCGTGCTCCATGCGCGACCGGATGTTTTTGTATCGGCGGTCAATTTCGGTTTGACTTGGCAATCAGAGCCTCAATCTCAGCAGCAGCAGAAAAGCTCGTCAGCTGGACGACAAATGCACAGTCTTCGCAGCACTCGAAATGACAAGAAATAGAAGATGCTACGACACTACGCACAGCTCGGCCGCTGTCAGCGCATAAATTTTCGTAATATCCACGAGCGTCTGAATCCTTACCTTCTCGCCCTCAGCATCACGCGGACCGCTGGACGGACCATAGTTGACGGTCTCAATTCCATATCGGCTCAGTACACTTGCATCGGAGCACCAGGTGACGACTTCCCGCTCAGGGAGCTTGCCCATGATGCGCTCGTGATTGGCTTCAATAGCTTTGATCATTTCGTGCTCTTCACTGATGCGCGCTCCGGGAACGGAAACATATGTTTCGAATTCAAGTCCCCAGTCGGGATGCTGTTTCTGCAGATCAAGAAAGACGCGATGGATATCGCGGCGCGCTTCGCTCATCGCAATATTCGGCGGCACGCGGACATCCAGAAACAGATCAGTCTTCTCTGGAGTGCGGCTGGCGCGCCAGGCATGGCCTCCGCGAATCCCGCCAAAATTAACGATTGCCTTCTTCCCGCCGTAGGCTGCTTTCGTTTCCCACTCGGTGATCCATTGCATGATGGCCGTCATTAATTGATGCATTCGTCGAATCGAGTTCATCTCTTCGCGGCCTTCGCAAAATGCGGTGTGAACATAAATTCCGGTGCAGGAGATTCGCACCCACATCGAACCGAAGTGTTCAAGCACCAGACGCATATCCGTAGGTTCGCCGAGAATGCACATATCCGGGAGAACGCCGTGATTCACCAGATAATGCGTGCCGAATCCATAGCCGCGATATTCCTTCCCTTTGAACTCGCCCCATTGCGTTTTTTCAATCTCGCCAGCGACCGCGGCAATGATTATGTCGCCTTTTAACTTCACCCCTGCCCGCTGCAGCGCTTTCACGGCGTGGGTGTAACAGACGAGCGCGCCCTTCATGTTGTAAATGCCGAGACCATAGATCATTCCGTTTTTTACGACTGCCTGGGGCTTGTATCCGATGCCAGTGAGAAATTCTTCGCGGCCAGTGTTCGAAGTATCCATGTGACCGTTGAACATCAGGTTCTTGCCGCCACCTGTCCCGATCCATCGACCGACCACGTTGGCGCGTCCTTCTTCTACTTCCTGCCATGCAACATCCAGGCCGAGTTTCTGCAGTGCAGTTTGCATGTATTGCGCCATCTGCAACTCTTCTCCGGTTGGGCTGGGAATGTTGATGACATCGCACGCCATCGCGACGATTTCTTCTTCGCGGATCTCTGCAAGAATCGACTGCGCTAATTTCGCGTCCAGCGAGTTCATCGTCTTGGGAGCGGCTTTCAATCGGCCTCTGGATCAAGCGGCTGACGATCTTGCCAGCCGAAAATCGTCCGGATAAGAGCAAAGCTTTTCGTTGCCTTTTTCTGTAATCCAAAAATTATCTTCCAGGCGCAGCCCGCCGCCTTGCGGCCAGTAGATGCCCGGCTCGATCGCCAGCACCATGCCTTTTTTGATGGTTCCGCCTCCAGCTTGATGAGCGTACGGGAATTCGTGAGCGCGGGCGCCAACACCGTGGCAGACCGGATGTGACGGCTGTCCCGGGTATCCGCCTTCGGCGATCCGCGCGCGAACCAATTTGTCTAATTCAGGAAAGCTGGCGCCATCACGTGAAAACGAAACAGCTTCGTTGAATACCTTGAGCAGAAGATCGAGCAGCTTGTGATATTCCGGCTTCAGCTCTCCGGGACAAGCATTCTTGGTCAGATCGGTCCAGTAGCCGTCGACACATATCCAAATTTCAAACAGTGTCGGCTCATTTTTCTGGATAGGGCGGTCCCCGGTTGCGGTAAAAGTCCTAATCCCCTCGCCTGACCAAACTAGTGTGAAGGCGCGCGCCATTTCAACTTTGCGTTTGTAGCCGACGCCCAGGCCGTGGACGAATCCTTCGTACATGCCGCCCACTTCACTTTCCTTCATTCCGGGACGCATGTGCTCACGGGTATGCTCCATGGCAAGAGCTGCCAGTTCATTCGCCAGACGCATGCGCTCGATCTCCTGCGAGGTTTTGATGGCGCGAGCCTCGTTCAGCAGCGGAGTCGCATCCAGGACATGGCCGGAGATTTTCCGAAATGCGTCGAAATAGTTTTGCGTCGGAGTCGTCGGCTCGCCCACCATGCGGTCAGCAGATTGCGTGCCCATGTTCAGCTCGACGGCAATCTTATCGGTGAGCCCGCGCTGCTTGAGCACATCGAGTGCAATATCGAGCGCGCGATACTGCGGAGGACGCGGATCACGCTCGTCGTATCCCTTGAACAGACGCAGGTCTTTAGTCCAGGAGTTGCGCTGCGCATCGGCGAGCTGCGGCTCGAGCACGATCAGCGTGGGATCGCCTTCGCGCGGAAATACAACAGCGTCGTAACCCTTCATGCACCAGTAATTGGTGAGATATAGGACGTTGTCGGGCGCGCGCACAACCAGTGCAGTCACATCCTGATCTTTCATCATCACACGGACGCGATTCAGCTTTTGATTGTCAATCGGCCAAGGCATCAGTGTGCCGTCCTTTGGATCGCTACCGGAGAATTTTCGTCCTGAAACGTCCAAGCCGCTTCTTTGCCTTTGATGAGTCTGTAGACGGCAGTATGCAGTGGAGCCGGCACGCCAACCCGGCTGGCCTCGCGCGCGATTGCGCCGCTAAGGAAGTCAATCTCCGTTGGCAACTGGTGGCGCACGTCGTAAAGCATCGACGGCGGATGATTCGTCATAGCGCCAATTTTGTTCATCTCCCACGGATCTTGGTGAAGCTCGACTCCGGCTGCGGCCGCCACACGTTTGCCCTCGTTAATTAGTTCATGCAGCAGATGACCGAGGCCACCAAAGTCGCTCTCATCGGCAAAGTGCGGCGAATGCGGTAACCCGGTCAAAGCCGACACGCCGTTTACCGACGCATTGAAGATCAGTTTCGACCACTGTGCCGGACGCGCGTCGTGCAAGGCTTCTGCTTTCAGACCGCCGGAAACAATTAGTTCAGCAGCCTGCTCCACGGTTGCGTAGGGGGTAGCACGCGGCTCAAATGGGCCGAGCCACGTCGCAGTGTCGAGTTCGTACTGTACGTTCGTGTCACTGTGCTTCGTACCGCTCATAAAAGTTGTGCCGCGGATTACGTGCCCTCGGGTGTGCTCGGCAATGATCTCCTCACTTCCTAAACCGTTTTGCGCGGAAATGATCGCTCCGCCATCGAAATGATGGCCAACTGGAGCAATGGAATCCGCTACCTGCGCGGCTTTTGTGGCAACGATTCCAAGATCGCAATCTGGCAGATCCTCGGGCCGCGTGGTCGCCTTCAACGTCACGTGAAATTTGTGCCTCCCTGAAACTCTTAAGCCTTCACGATTCAGCGCTTGCGCATGTTCTTCGCGCCGGACCAAGCACCAGACTTCTGTCACCCGCGCCAAATGCGCGGCGTAGAGACTTCCGATTGCTCCACAACCGATAATGCACACTCGTTGCATATGTAGCGCCAGCGTCTCGCCGGCTGTCTGGCGGGTGTCCTCGCCCGCCGGTCCCGGGATACATCTAAACTCGGCGCTCCACTTTCACCAACGTCTCCGCTTGGCTGGTTTCTTTCCCGACCAGAGCTCGGAATAGGCTATCGGCATTGTTGAACGAGTCCTCGATCACAATACCGTTATCGAATAATGCATCCTGCAAGGCCGCCGAAATGGTGTGAATCGGCGCGGCCCCGCCCTCGCCCATCCCTTTCGCGCCGCTGTAGCTGTGCGGAGACGGCGTTTCGATATGGCCATATTTCACGATCGGCATATTCACAGCGGTGATGGGCGTGTAATCACTGAACGTGCTGGTCAGCATGTTGCCGACCGCATCGTAGACGCAATTTTCCATCAGCGCCGCGCCAATACCGTGTGCTGTCGCGCCGTAGACCTGGCCTTCAACAATGGCAGGATTAATCACTGTCCCGCAATCATCCACCGCGACATAATCCAAAATGCGAGGGATAAATGTTTCGCGATCGACTTCCACCACGGCGATGTGAAGCTGCGAGGCGTAAGTCAGCGTCAGGTTGCCATATTTTTTCTGCTTGTCTGGAACTTTGAAGGGCGCTCGCCAAATGTAACGACAGTTCAGTGTGACATCGTAAAGTTCAGGTGGCAACGCGGCGCTGTTGGCGTTTACCAGATTGGCGAGTCCCCAATAGTTGATGCACTTGCCGTTGTTCTTGGCGCGAAGCTCAGGTCCTTGCGCACCCATCCCGAACTCGATTTCATCTTCTTTCACTCGCAACGCGAATGCCCCAAGCTGCTTCATCTCTGTTTTGAGCTTTTGCGCCGCTCCGTGAACGGCAGAAAGACCCGAAACCGCAAACTGGCTGGCATAAGTACCCGAAAATCCCGTGTGCACGTTGCGCTCAGTGTCAAAGCCCGTTCGCACGGTCACCAGGTCCGGATGTATATTCAGGACGTCCGCGACTACCTGTGCAGCAGTGGTTTCATGCCCCTGGCCTTGCGGGCAAGACCCTACCGCGACCACGACTTCGCCGTAAATATCAAGCTTGCAATTCGCACCCTGCGAGTTGCCCGAATAAGGCAATCCGGGATTCACAATTTGCGACTGGCCAAAATTATTTGTTCCTGAATCAAGCGTGGTTCCAATGCCGATGCCCATCAGCCGGCCTTGCTTCCGTGCCTCGATCTGCTTCCTTTTCCATTCATCCCAGCCAATCAGGCGCTTTGCGATGTCAAGCATCTTGGGATAGTTGCCAGAGTCGTAGACACAACCATTCGGCGTCGTATAAGGAAATTCTTCGGTCCGGATATAGTTGCGCAATCGCATCTCGTCTGACGGGATTCCCAATTCATGCGCGCAGATATCTACAACGCGTTCCAAAAACCACAGGTGCTGCATGCGTGAATATCCACGATTAGGGCCCACCGGGCATTTATTGGTCACGGCCTGTATGAAATCAATGCGCGCGTTCTTGAATCGATAGACACCAGGGAAAACCTGCGACCAGATCACGCACCCCAGAGGCTCATAGCGAGGATAAGCCCCGCAATCGTCGATATGCCGCGACGCAATCGCAGTAATCACCCCGTCTTTATCCAACGCAACCTGCGTGTCACGGAATGTCCGCTCGTTGCCATGGGCGCTAGAAGTCATGTGCTCAGAGCGGGTCTCGACCCACTTAACTGGACGTCCGCCAGCTTTTTTTGAAGCAAGCGCGCAGACTGCCATCTGCGGGTAACTAGTGATTTTTATGCCGAAGCTGCCGCCGATGTCGGAGGTCTCCACGCGAATGCGGTCAATGTGAACGTTCAGGTGTGCGGCGAGAAACTGAATCGCAAATGAAGGAAACGAATTGTTGCAGGAGTAATAGATGCGCTCATCTTTAGGGTCCCATTCCGCGATGACGACATTGTTCTCGAGGGGCGTGCTGGAAAAACGATGGAAGTGCAAGCGGTCGATATTCACGACGTAAGCTGCATCTTTGAAAGCCTTCTCGACATCGCCATACTCGAAAACACCATTCCAAACGCGGTTGGTGCCGGCTTCATCGTGCAGAAGGCTTTTATCTTCGAGGGCCTGCTCCGCATCAACCACCGGGTCGAGTGACTCGTATTCCACCTGAACAAGTTCGGCTGCATCGTCAGCGATTGCCGCCGATTCCGCTGCCACTGCGGCCACTGGCTCGCCCTGATAACGAACCTTCGAGACCGCCATCGGATAATCCTTAATCTTGGCGAATGGCTCGGGCCCGATCTCAATGAACGGCTGGGTTTGCAGTGCAATCTCGGCGCCAGTCAAAGCACAAACAACGCCGGGAAGCGCTTCAGCGGCAGAGGTGTCTAGGCTAACCATCTTCGCGTGCGCGTAGGGAGAGCGCACGAAACGCAGATACAGCAAATCGCGCAGCTTGATGTCGTCGGCAAACTTGCCGCGACCGCGCAGGAGGCGATTCTCTTCTTTGCGGGGAAGAGGCTTGCCAACCCAATTCTTGTTGTGATCTTCCGAACCCACCAATGATTCTCCCGTCCCTTTTTCCTTCCTGAGCCGAGCTTGGACAGCCGAAGGCGGCTGTCCCTACGTGTTCATTGCAAGGCAGCCTGCAATCCGTCAATCAGCTTTTTGACGTTCTTCTTTCCCAGCGGCTCTAACAATCCGCCAGCCACAGACGTGAGGCGTCCGAAAACTGTCGCTTCGCCTTGCCAGGCCACTTTCGTACCGCTGTCGACAGGTGACAAATCAAAACCTGCCGTAAGCGAAACATTCCCTCCTGCGACGCTCCCTTGCCCCTTATATTGCGCCCGCTTAGGGCGATCTGCTTCGGCCAGTTGCATCTTCACCTCTGCCGTCCCTTTGATGTAGGAAATGCCTACATCGACCTTCACGGTAAAGTGAGTCGAGTCTTGCTGCGTCATGCCTTGAAAGTCGGGTAACAGCGGCGCGAATTTTTGGGGATTGGTGAGAAAGTCATACACTTCCTCGGGAGTTTTCTTGACTTCAAACTCACCGCCGAACTTGATCGCCATCGCTCAGGCCCCTTTCATATTCTGCGCGGCTAACTGAATCGCTTTGAGAACGTTCTGATATCCGGTGCAGCGGCAGGTGTTGCCGGCGATCGCCTTGCGGATATCTTTTTCACTTGGCTGCTGGTTGCGGGAGAGCAAGTGATGCGCCGAAAGCATCAAACCAGGCGTGCAATACCCGCATTGCAAGCCGTAAGCATCGCCGAAAGCCTTTTGGATGGGATGAAGCTGGCCGTCTCTTTCCAGCCCTTCTACCGTTGTGATCTCCGCGCCGTCGGCCTGAACAGCAAACATGGTGCACGATTTCACAGCCGCGCCGTTCATCAACACCGTACAAGCCCCACAATAAGTAGTGTCGCAGCCAACGTGCGTGCCCGTGAGATCGAGGGCCTCGCGCAGCATTTCCACCAGCAGCATGCGCGGCTCGACCTTAAGCGAGCGAGGCTTGCCGTTGACATTCACTTTAATAGCGACGCTCTGGATAGTGTCAGGCATAGATGTGGCTTACCTCGACTTGCTCGCCACGGGCGCGGCGGACTGCAATTTCGATGGCTCGTTTCACCAGAGCTCCAACCAGCGTGCGCTTGTATTCGGCCGAGCCGCGCATGTCGGATTGAGGATCGGCAGCCGCGTGGGCGCTTTCCACAGCCGCCGAGATAGCCTTATCGTTTATCTGCACCCCGCGCAACATAGGTTCGGCCTCTTTTACCTTGATAGGAGTCAACCCTACACAGCCCAGCACAATCGCGACGTCTCTGCATGTATCGCCATCCATAGTGAGCTGAACAGCGGCACTTGCTGTTGGATATACCGGCGCCGATCGCTTGAACGCGAGATACGCGCCGCCGCTATTTTTGGCAGGGATACGGACGATCACTTCACTCACCAATTCATCATGAGCGAGCTCGGTGGTGTACGCGTCTTTGATGAAGTTCGCGAGCGGCACTGTTCGTTCGCCCTTTGGACCCAGACAGCGTACGTCGGTTTGCAGCGTCATCAGCACCGCAGCCCAATCGCCGCTGGGATCGGCTTCGGCAAGCGATCCGCCAATGCGCGTCCGCAATTCCAGCCGCGCAATCGCGGACAATTGGAATTTTGGCCGCCTGGGATGAAGCTTCGATTTCTGCATGGCGCGTCATGGGGCCAAATCGAAGCCCGCCGTTTTCTTCCTTGATGTATGACGTCCCAGAAATGAAATTCAGATCCACAAGATGTTTGGGATTAGCGAACCGCAACTTCATCAGCGGAATCAGGCTCTGGCCGCCTGCCAGCAGTTTGGCTTCTTCGCCGAGCTGAGAAAGCATGACAGCCGCTTCTTTCAGCGAACTCGCGCGGTGATAGTGAAATGTCCTGGGATACATGTCTTAGCAGCCGCAGCTTAATCCAAACGTAGCGCCGGCATCGTGTCTAAAGCGTAGCGCCGGCGTCTCGCCTAAAGTGTAGCGCCGGCATCTTGCCGGCTGTCCCGAGGGCATCTTGCCCTCGGCAAGTGGAGCTACTGCGAAGCAGTTCTCTCCCGTACAAAACCAACCGCTGTAACCGCCAACGCGATGATCACCAGCCCCGATCCAAGAATCGCCGCCGCTGAAGCAAACGCGCTGCCATGACCCACGGTTTGCAGGATCACCCCCAGCGGAAAAAGCACAGAACCGGTAAGTAATCCCCAGGCGATCGCCAACTGTATCCGCTGACCAAATCCCAGACGGTCGAATGCCGCTCCCATCACAATCATCAACATTGCCAAGCCGATCCAATGCGAATGCACATCTACTTGACGAACATAATCATATTTCGTGGAAGCATAGGCATCCAACGCCATGTGCGACTCGGGCATGTTCCTCTGCGCCGCATCCACGAACGCAGCAGCCAGCGAGCCGCCCATCTGATCCAGAGTCTGATGCTCGACAAACACCGCATAGTAAAGCCCGTAGAGCATCCCAAATGCTGCAAGCGCAATGCCGCCGAAAATAAGAACCTTCCTCGCACGGCTCACGATAAGCCACCGGCACGCACGTCGAGGCTTCCGCTGTAGCGCAGTATGCCCACCAGCATTCCAACAAGCGCGACAATTACCATCACACCGCCGATATCAGCTATGCCGCCCGCAATCAAGCCAAACCGAAGTTCCAGCAATACAAATATTGGAAGAATGACCGAACCTGCGAGCAGCAACATCACCCAGCGCCGCTTCCAAACATCGCGAAGAAAAACGTACGGCTGGATAAAAGAAAGCAGAATAGCAAGCAAGCCAAATTCGATGATGTGGGAGTGCGCTGCGATCTCGACCGCTTTCTCAGCCGCAAGCATGCCGTACGCGTTCACGGATTCTGCGGCTGCCGAGCTATTTGCGACGGCAGAATCCAGCATTGTGCTGAATATCTTTGCCTCTCTCGCTTCTTGCTCGTACAAGTTCACCCCTGCGTACCAGGCGCCGTACAGAAACCCCAGCAGCACCAGCACTGTTCCGCCAGAAAGGAGTACACGGCTTTCCCAGCTTCGATCCTGTGGAAGTTCGCTTTCCACTGCGGGTCTGCTGCGAAAATAGTTGAGCAACCCCCAAGCCTCTCCGAACAGAGCGACGATCATCAGCGCGCCAGCCGAATCTGCCAGAATGCTGGCCCACCCGATCACGGAAGATGGGCTGTACGCGAGCCCGACGTAATGGATCAGAAAGATGCCGATCGGCAGAAGTACACCGCCTACCAGAAACAATTTCGCGAGAAACTTTTTGCGCCCAGGCGAGAAGGCCACATAAGGCTGTACCAGCGCCAGCAGCAGAGCCAAGTAACCGGCATCAGCCATGTGAACATGTGTGTCCACCTTGGTGCCGCGATCTTCCAGCAAGCCGCCGATTCGGGCGAACGTCTCTTTAACCGCAGCCGGATTCTGCGCTGCCACTGCTTTCGTCGCGGCCAGCAGCGCAGCGCCCGTTTCCCCGCCATTTTGATGCAAAACAAAAACCGCAAAGATGTCACCGAAGAGCATGCCGCCGGCAATCAGCGCAATTCCCCCAAAGACGAGCAGGCGCTGCGCGCGCATCGCGGGGAACGGTAACGAGACCCTTGTTTGTGCGACTGTCGTTGCCATTAGTTCAAACTGCCGCCGAGCTTCGTTCGGCCTGGACGGCCGAGGACGGCCCCCACATGGCTTGTGCTAGTCTGCTGCAGCCTGCCGCACCGTGGTCTTCCCACGGAACGCTGGAATGACGTGTTTGGCGAACATGTGCTGCGTCTTGATACTCTTCCAGTGCTCCAGACCGCCGAAGTTGGAAACGATTGCCAGCTCTCCAATGCCGCCTTTCTGTTGAAGCGCCTCCACTTGGCGAATGACTTTCTCCGGCGTGCCAATGAATCCAATCTCCTGCTCTACGATTTCGTCGTAAGTCAATTTCGTCAGCGACTCAAGAGCGCCGCTGGCATAGAATCCGTAGCCTTTGGCCCGCAATTCGGCTTTTTTCTCTTCGCTCTGTAGCGATTCGACCGGCGAGGCGTTGAAGGCGAGAAAATTGTGGAGGGCCTGTTCAACTTCACGCCGAATCTGCTTTTCATCCTCATCGATGTAAACGGGACGAATGTAGACGATATCCGGCTCATGCCCGTGCGCTGCGCAGGCTTTCTTGTAGATATTCACCGGTGCTTCCAGCACGTGCCACGGCAACAGTGGAGGCACGAACATGCCCCAGCCCTTTTCGCCTGCCATTTGATAAGTAATGTCGCTGGTGCCGCCGGTGTAGAACTTCGGATGCGGTTTCTGGACAGGGTGGGGCACTATCGTCACATCTTTTACTTTGTAATATCGGCCATCGTAGGAGAATTTTTCTTTTGTAAACGCTAACTCAAGAATATCGATGGCCTCGTTATAGCGCGGACGGCTTTCTTCAAGCGGCAATGACGAAGGGCCAAACAGCCAAGCATGACCCCGTCCCAGGCCGCATTCCAAGCGGCCATTGGTAAGAATGTCCGTTTCGGCAATCATGCCAGCCAGGCGCATGGGATTTTCCAGCGGCAGCGTATGCAGCGCCGTTCGGAACCGGATGCGTCCTGTCCGTTGAGCGGCGGCTGCGAACATCGCCAGCGGATTGGCCGAAATCGAAAAGTTTTGGAAGAAGTGATGATCGATAACCGAGTACACATCGAACCCGCATTCATCTGCATGTTCGATCTGCCGCATGATCTCCCATGTCATGTCGTAATGCGGCTTGCCCGGCGGCGTTTGAAGTTCGCAATAGATCCCGAATCGCATTCTTTATGTCCTACTACTTCCTTGCTGCCGAATCCGCTTGCTCGCTCGCAGCGCTCTTGCCCCCGCCATTCGTGGCCGGTCCGATGTCATGGTATTTTCCGCGAAAGTAAAGCAACGGCTCCCCTTCGCGCACCACCACGTCTTCAACCTGAGCGATAAATATGGTGTGATCTCCTGCATCCTCTGCGGTATTCAAGCGGCACTCGAGATAGGCCAGCGCGCCATGCAGCACCGGAGTTCCGTGCGCCGTACGATCAAACCTCGCCCCGGCTTCTTTCTCCGCGTGCTGGTGGATACGGCTGACGCGCGCATAGTACTCCGAAATTGCGCGCTGATCTTCCGACAAAACATTTACTCCGAACCGTTTCTTGGCGTGCAAATGCGCATGCGTCCGCGCCCGCTGATCGACACACACCAGCACCAGTGGCGGGTCCAAAGAAACCGAAGTGAACGCGTTCGCCGTCATCCCATGTACTTCATTTTCGTAATCCAAAGTTATGACCGTAACTCCGGTGGCGAAACATCCCAGCGCGTTGCGAAACTCTGACTGAGTGACGCTCATGAAATTCCGGAGTTCCACGATTGAGCATCCGCGGCCGACTCCCGCAACGTCCTACCACGTAAGCCGCAGCGCCAACTGAATCTGCCGCGGATTGAAGATGGCGCGTGTCGTGCCGTAGTTCGGGTTGGGCGAACCCTCGCGAAATGTGCCAGATGTGCCTCTCGGGATGAAGTCGGGAGCACCATAAACTGTGTTGAAGAATCGGATGTTAACCGTATTCATCGTATTAAAGCTCTCCGCCAACCCCTGCAGACTGAATCTCTCAGTCAGCTTGAAGGTTCGCGAGACTCGCAGGTCCACGCTTTGAAAACTGTCGCCCTTAAATGTGTCTCGCGGTTCGATTCCGACGCGGTCGTTGAGAGGAAAACCGTCTCCATTCGCATCGAACCCTGTGAATTTTGTGAAATAGTGAGGAGACTCCAGGCTGACGATAGTCGATAGCTGCCAATTGTTCACCACAGCGTTCATGTGGGTTGGACTCTCGAAAGTCGCGTTGCCCACAAACCGGTGTGCGGCATGATCCGCTGAGAGTGCCTTCTCCTCGCCAAAGTTGCCGCTGTCCTGCGGGATGAGCACGAAGCTGGGATTGGGTCCGTTGTCCAGGCTTTTCGACCAAGTGTAACTGAGTCCAAAGCCAACATGGTGAGTGACGCGCTTGTTGAGGTTAACCAGCAGCCCGTCGAACTCCGAGTACCAGCGAGAGTCGGCCTCGAAAAAGTTGAAGAAATTAGGATTGGCGGCGCCTGGAATCGTATTCCCGGTTCCAGGAACCCAGAACGTATTCTTCAATCCAGCATCGCCCTTGGAGTCATGAACCAGGACGTTGCCGCTGGGTGCAGGTTGATTGATGTTGAAAAAACTGCCCAGGTGAACGCCGTGCGTGCGCAAATAGCTGATGTTCAGGGCGACGTCCTTTGCGGGCTCAAATTCCAGCGAAAGGCTGTTCTGAATTCCATAAGGCTGACGGTGGTTCTTGGTGAAGCGCACTACCGTGAACGGAGCCTGAAATCCAGGCACGAAATTGGCTGGGTTGTCAGGGTAGCTGCCGTTTAACAGGTTATTAAAGGCAGCCTGCAACAAGCCGCCCGGACGTTGGCTGCTTACAAATCCGTACAATTGTGTCACCGAATTCAGGTCGTCTTCCTGTGGCCGGAATTTGGCTTGTCCACCGCAGGAGGGCTTCTGGCACGCCAGCAGCGGGGCGGGCACAATTCCGTGGAACAGACCCAAGCCCGCTCGGATCACAATATTCCGCTTCGTGCCCAGGCTGTACGCAATTCCCAATCTCGGATCCACTGCCCGCTGGGTGTTCAAGACGCCGCTGGGCCACGTCTCCCAATCGGTGCGGACGCCCAAGTTAACCGTAAGGTGGCTGGTGGCCCGCCAGTTGTCCTGGACAAAGAGTCCGCTGTAAGTGTGATCCAGCGTACCTTGCGCGGCATTGCGAATGGAAGAGGGATAACCATGTCCTTGGAACACTGCTGGATCGAAGGTCGGCTCATTAAACAGCGGCGCTTGAAAGCGCTCGAATTCAATGAGCACCGGGTCATGTTCCATCAAATTGGAAATGCCGCAAAGCGGATTGTTTGGATCGGGCGCGACACAGAGAAATACGGCCTCAAACGGATAGAAGAGGGGGAACGATTCCGTGGTACGCACCCAGTTATAGTCACCACCAAAGCTGAAGGTGTGTTTTCCTACATTTTTAGTGAGATTGTCCACGAGCTCAAAGCGGCCCTCTCTATAGAAATCTGGATTGCCACGATTTACGCCGATGGTGAATTGGTTCGCTATTTCCATGTGTGGTATTGAACTCGCAGTGGCGAAATCGTAGTTGCGATGTGCGTATTGCAGCCGCAACTCGTTTACCAATGTTGGAGTAAATGTGGTCGTTAAATTACCGACGATGGAATGATCCTTGTCGTTGTTGTTCTTAAAACCAGAGGGCAAATCGAAACCATCATTGAGCGGGGAATAGTTCTTGAGGTTACCGCTGTTGAAGAAGTACCGGACGAACAGGTTGTTCTTCTCATTGATGGTGTGGTCCACACGCGCGAGTACGTTGTCATAATCCGTGTTCCGCGTGACATTCAACCTGTCCACGGGAACTCCGATCCCGCTCTCGAACGATTGGATGGCATCAATATTGTTCAAGATGATCGAGTTGTAATAAGGAGACTCACGGCGGCGCTGGCCTTCGTAGTTGCCGAAGAAGAAGGTTTTGTTCTTGACGATCGGCCCGCCTAGAGTAAAGCCATATTGGTTCTGGCGTAGCTTGTTCAGTTGTTTGCACCCGCCGGAACTCAGAACTCCTGGGGTTGCGCAAGTCGAGGGATCCGATGAGGCGAGAATGCTCCCGGCATCGAGTTTGTCATTGCGGAAGTATTCGTAGGCCGATCCGTGAAAATCGTTCGAGCCACTCTTGGTGATGATATTGACGATGCCGCCTACCGCCCGTCCGAACTCTGTACTGTAACTGCTGTTGATCACGCGGAATTCGCGCACGCCTTCCTGCGACGGGGTGTATTTCTGGGTGCCGGAGGCGGTGGAGATATTGTCAGCGCCGTCTACGGCAATAAAGTTGTAGTGTATATTTTGGCCGGCAAAGGAAAGCTTGGTCACCGGCTCGATGATCACGTCCGTGCTGCCGGAGGTCGTGTCGCCGATCTTCACTCCGGGTGCTAGTAGCGCGAAATCAATAAACTGGCGGCCGTTGACGGGAAGGTTTTCGATTTTCTGCTCATCGATCACCGAGCTGACCATGGTGCGCGTGGGTTCCGCCACTTCTCCCACGTCCTGTACGTTTACTTCCTGCGAAACCTGACCCACCGCCAGGTTGAAATCGACATTGCCGCTCGCTCCTATATCCAGATGAACCTTTTTTGCCTGCTTCTGAAACCCGGCCCGCTCCGCGGTAACCGTGTAATCACCTACGGGAAGCCCGGCTATCTGATACTCGCCCGTGGCGGATGCGGTTGCCGAGCGCGAAAATCCTGTGCCCGTATTAGTTGCCGAAATGCTGGCCTGGGAGATGGCTGCACCTGTCGTGTCATCCACTCGGCCTTGAATGGTCACGGTTACGACTTGCGCATGGAGTGTCGAGGCAGCAATTAAAACTGCCAGAAACGTACTCAGGCACAACTGACCAAACCTTCCGCGGTTTGTCGTTGTCATACGCGCATCCTCCCCGTTGGTCCCAATGCCAACGCTTGGTTCAGATTTTCCGTCCCCCGTTGGTCCCGGCAGTCCGGTCCCCCATAACCCGGATCAGGCGGGATTCAGAATCATCTAAGTGCTGCGCGAGCAACGCAGCGCATTGCTTAAGCTTGCCGGATGACAAAAGCTGATACAACTTGCGGTGAACCGGAACCAGCCTTCCGGGATCATCATGGCCTCGATCAACCAGCACCATCCCCATGCGCAACTCGCCGATGAGTTTCTGGTAAAACGACTCCAGCCGGCGGTTGCGATGAAAGCGAATCAGCAGAGTGTGAAATTGCAAATCGAATTCTACCGCACGAACCCAGTCCCGCTCGCTGACTGCAGCTTCGTAGCCTTCAAAGGCATTTTTTAAGTCAGGCAAAACGTACGAACGATCAGATTTGGCAGCCAGCACGGCTGGAATTTCCAGCATGCGGCGTAAGTGATAAATTTCCTGAACGTCTTGCAAAGAAAGTTGCGAGACTGCCACGCCCCGATGAATGCTGCGCTTGAGCAACCCTTCGAGAGACAGAATGCGCGTGGCTTCGCGCATGGTGTTGCGTGAGACGCCAAGCGAGGCTGCCAGCGGGATTTCCTGAAGGGGCATTCCGGGGCGCAGCTCACCCTTCAAAATGCGCTGGCGGAGGACCGACGCGACTTGATCGGCGACGCTGACCCGGTGAATCTGTGAGCGCTCCATGGGGATGCGGACTGGAAACGCAATGCGAAGCCGGGGTCATCTTGCGCTCCGCTTGTTCACGTTGTCAAGTGTTGAACAATTTAGACCCCGTGGTGAAGCATCGCCGGACAGCAGTGTGGGGCGGGCGCCCTCACCAGCAGTCTCCGCCGCTGCCCTCGATATTCGAGCGGCTGCAATGCTACATCCGGCTCTCGTGTATGATCCGGGAGTTTAAAATTAGATTTTGGACTTAACACTCGACAATAGTTTCGTCGAGAATCGGGTGAATTCTTGGCCGTAGCTCATACCTTCCCTCGCCACGACTCAGTTCTGGATATGCTGAGTTCAGGCCCGATCTCGCGCGAGCAGGCTTGTTACTTGATGCGGGCCACGGATGATGAGCTTCCGCAACTTCTTCTCGCAGCAAGGGAGGCTAGGGAACGCTTCAAGCCGCGCGTGATCACATATTCGCGCAAGGTTTTTATTCCTCTCACAAACCTCTGCCGCGACTACTGCGGGTATTGCATCTTCCGCCGCGATCCAGGCGACTCGGGCGCACATACGATGACTCCTGATGAGGTGTTGGCGATAGCAAGGGCCGGCGAAAAATTGGGTTGCACCGAGGCGCTGTTCAGCCTGGGCGATAAGCCTGAGCTGGCATTTCCTGAAATGCGTGACGTTCTTCATCGTCTTGGATATAACTCAATGCTGCAATATCTCGAAGCCATGTGCGAACTAGTTCTACGGGAAACATCGTTGCTGCCACATCCGAATCCTGGTCTCCTCAGTGCTGCGTGGATCAATCGACTAGCTGCAGTTTCGCCTAGCATGGGACTCATGTTGGAGAGCACGAGCGAGTCGCTGCTGCAGCCGGGCAAAGCCCATGACAACGCTCCGGACAAAGTCCCGGCTAAGCGCCTTCGCACCATCGAAGAAGCTGGGAAGCAGGGTGTCCCATTCACCACAGGACTGCTGATTGGAATCGGCGAGACTCTGGAAGACCGTATTGATGCCCTGCTGGCGATTCGCGAAATGCATCGCCGTTATGGACACATTCAGGAAGTGATCGTGCAAAATTTCCGAGTCAAGCCAGAAATCCCAATGCACGATTGGCCAGAGCCTAGCCGGGGCGAAATGCTGCGCTGCGTTGCCGTAGCTCGCCTGCTCATGCCGGATGTAAACATCCAGGCGCCCCCGAATTTATCGGCACCTTACTATGTTGAGCTGCTCGATGCGGGCATCAACGACTGGGGCGGAGTCTCACCGTTGACGCCTGATTTCATCAATCCTGAAAAACCGTGGCCGCATCTGGAGGAACTGAAGTTACGAACTGAAGCCAAAGGCTACAGCCTGCGGCAGCGGCTTCCGGTTTATCCTGAATTCGTGAATCGAGCGATGGCAGAACCTGGGTTGCTTTCGCAAAAACTTAAGGCAGCCGCAGATGCGGAGGGCTACGCGCGGGTGACGGCTCAATGATCGTCGTACTTACGGGTGGTACGGGCGGAGCGAAATTCGTTGATGGCTTGCGGCAAACCGTATCGGCGAACGAACTTACGATCATCGTCAACACCGGAGATGATCTGGAGTGGTGGGGTCTATATGTCTCGCCGGATGTTGATTCCATCACCTACGTCCTTGCTGGGATGTTGAGCAATGAACGCGGTTGGGGCGTAAAGGGCGATACATTTTTCTGCCTCGAGACGATGAGGAAGCTCGGCCAGCCGATCTGGTTTCATGTTGGCGACCGTGATCTGGCGGTACACGTGCTCCGGTCAAAATTGCTGGCACAAGGCAAGACGCTGTCAGAAGCAACAACCGAAATCGCTCGCAGCCTGGGCGTGCAGTCGCGCGTCCTGCCTATGAGCAATTTGCGAGTGGAAACGCGGGTTGACACGTCAGCTGGGGAACTCAGCTTCCAGGAATATTTTGTGCAGCGCTGGTATCAGGATCCGGTGAACTCAGTTCGTTTCGCGGGCGCTGCGCACGCCGAACCGGCACCTGGTGTTATCGACGCGATTATGTCGGCTAGTGCTGTGCTGGTCGCGCCCAGCAATCCCGTCAGCAGTATTGGTCCCATCCTTGCCGTACCGGGAATTAAAGAAGCCTTGCAGCGAACGAAGGCGCCGGTTGCCGCCATCAGTCCGATAGTTGGCGGAGCCGCAGTGTCTGGACCGGCGGGAATCCTAATGGCGGCGCAGGGATGGCCAGTCTCGATTGCAGGGGTCGCGCGCGCTTACAAAGATTTTCTGGATGTATTGATTGTTGATGGTCGTGACACGCAAGCGGCCGAAGAGCTTCGCCGCTCAGGACTGCGGGTGCACTGTACCAACACTCTCCTGCGAACCGCCGGAGAAAAGGCTGAACTCGCGCGCACGGCTCTGTCAGTGGTGCATCGCGAAACAGGGATGCAGCAAAGCGCTCAGAAACTTTGATTGCTGTGTGGAGGCGGGTCTTCGACCCGCCTGGACGGGGCGGAGCCCGTCCCCACATGGAACATACACATGATTCTCGTTCCGGTGAAAAATCTCGCTAATGCCAAGCAGCGGCTGGCCTCCGTGGTCGGTCAGGGCACGCGCATAGAATTAGCTCGGGCAATGTTGCACGACGTGCTCGATGCGCTTGCCATGTGCTCCAATAGACCGCAAGTTGCCTTGGTTACAAGCGATCCATTCGCTGTTGATCTTGCTCGCGAGTTCAATTTCGAAGTGATCGCTGATCTCGCGAACTTCAGTGAAACCGATGCGATTGAGATGGCAACTCAACTCTGTGAATCACGCGGCGTGGAGAGCACGCTGGTGATTCCGGCAGACATTCCGCTGATTCAGTCGTCGGAGGTAACCACGATTTTGCAAGCCGCTCCGGAAGAAGGCTCTGTATTGGTCCCTGCCGCGGACGGTCGCGGGACTAACGCTGTTCTTCGTCGTCCCGCTGCTCTCTTTCCGCTGCGCTTCGGCAACGACAGCTTCAAGCCGCATCTCGCGGCGGCGCACGCGAGCCGGAAACCGTGCGTTGTGCTCTCATTGCCCGGCATCGCGCTCGACATCGATAATCCTTCGGATCTGGCCAATCTTGCGAGCGCTCCCGGAGATACGCGTGCGCAGTGTATGATCCGGCAGTGGAACCTGAGGCAGCTTCCAGTGGCAGCAAATGAATGAAGGCACCGGCAAGTCATCATCAGGAATTACGGCTGATTCCGATCACACTCCGCGATGAGATCAAGGCCGGAGATTCGGTTACACACAAGATACTGGACGGAATGGAAGGTCGAAGCTTAGCTCTTATCCCAGGCGACATTTTGGTCGTGAAACATAAGATCATCTCTAAAGCGGAAGGCCAGTTCGTAGATTTGGCGAAGATCAAGCCTTCAGCTTCGTCGCGCGCCTGGGCCCGCCGCTATCAACTGGATGCGCGCGCAACCGAACTCGCTCTCACGCAGAGCCGGCGCGTGGTCCGCCGCAAACGAGGCGTGCTCATCACGGAAACCCGCCACGGTTTCGTCTGCGCCAACAGCGGCGTGGATGTTTCAAACGTTGATGGTGGCAGCCATGCTTTGCTGCTGCCCAAAAAACCGGATCATTCGGCTGCCAAGATCTATCGCGAGTTGAAAAAACGTTTGCACCTTTCGATTCCTGTGATCATCAGTGATAGTTTTGGGCGTCCCTGGCGCGAGGGGATGACTGAGGTTGCAATCGGCATAGCGGGAATGAAGCCGCTCGAAGATTATCGGGGCCGTCGCGACCCGCGCGGTTACAAGCTGCGGGTAAGCATTGACGCGGTTGCTGACGAACTGGCTTGCGCTGCCGGGCTGGTCTGCGGCAAGCTGGCTCGCACGCCCGCATGTATCATTCGCGGGTTTAGGTATCGCCCGGGACGCGGGACAGCTCGCGAACTGATCCGGCCTGCCGCGAATGATCTGTTTCGTTAAGCTGAGTTCTGCGCTGGAGTTTCTTATGAGCAAGTCTGGAATTTGTGATCTGGAGAGCTTCTCCTCTCTCGAATGGTACGATGTTGCGCCGCATCTTTCCTCTGAAGTTCGTACCGCGCTTGAGCATGTGCTCGAAACCCAGGAAGGCGTCTTGCTCTCGCGCGAACAAAGCCTCGCCTTAGCGAACGCGGAAGGCGATGACCTGCTCGGACTGCTGGTAGCCGCTGATGAGTTGCGCCGCGAAATTGTGGGCAACATCGTCACCTATGTAGTAAACCGCAACATCAATTTCACCAACATCTGCTTCGTCGGATGCAAATTCTGTGCTTTCAGCCGGGGGCCGAGGGAATCTGACACCTACTTTTTGAATTTTGAGCAAGTCGCTGCGAAAGCCATTGAAGCCTGGGAGCTTGGCGCCACAGAGGTCTGCATTCAGGGCGGGCTGCCTCATGGCCTGCCACCGTTTTACTATCGCGATATTCTGTGCGCCGTAAAACGTGCTGTGCCCGGAATGCACATCCACGCCTTCTCCCCAATGGAGATTGTCTATGGCGTTGAGCTGACCGGCATGTCGCTCGGCGATTACCTGCGAATGCTCCACGACAATGGCCTCGATACCCTGCCGGGAACCGCGGCCGAGATTCTCGATGATGATGTACGATTCGTTCTCTCACGCAACAAGCTGTCCGCGGAACAATGGAAAGAAGTTATCCGCGCAGCTCATCATCTTGGTATCCGCAGCACATCTACGCTGATGTATGGGCATGTGGAGACTCCGGCTCATTGGGTAAATCAGCTTCTGCATTACCGCTAGATTCAGTAAGAGACCGGCGGGTTTAGCGAGTTTGTGCCGCTCGGTTTCGTTCATCAAAATACTCTGCTTTTTCATCAGGGCATTGCGCGTCCTGGACCAACGCTTGCGGAGCATTTGAAAATCCATGCGCTGTCG
Organism: Acidobacteriota bacterium; assembly: GCA_003225455.1. Classification (GTDB taxonomy): domain Bacteria; phylum Acidobacteriota; class Terriglobia; order Terriglobales; family Acidobacteriaceae; genus QIAB01. The sequence goes on along the minus strand of QIAB01000071.1, from coordinate 24,027 downwards.
CGGATTCTGCTGGCAGGCGCGATCAATAACGTGCAGGTGTCCTGGGTCAAACTGAACCGGCAGCTCTCGCAGCTTTGTTTGCACGCTGGAGCGAATGACTACGGCGGAACCTTGATGGAAGAAAATATTTCGCGCGAAGCGGGAGCTACAGCAGGCCAGTACACAAGCCCGCAGGACTTTCAGTCGCTGATCCTCGAAGCCGGGCGCATTCCCGCTGAGCGCAATACTACATACACGCGTATTAATATTAAGGTCCCAGGCGAGCAGTTCACATTCGAGCAGTCCCTCGAACCAGAGTTCGCTTAACCCGGAGCTGCATAAGATGACCCGCTCCATCGCCGTGCTTGGCGGCACAGGGCCTGAAGGTTTCGGCCTCGCTCGGCGCTGGACGAAGGCGGGCGAGGCAGTCATCATTGGCTCACGAGACGCCCAGCGCGCGCAGGAAGGGGCCGCTAAGATCAAGGCTTCAATCCCAAATGCGCAAGTTTCTGGCGACGAGAACAGTGTTGCCTGCGCTTCTGCCGATGTGGTTGTGCTTACGATTCCGTTTGAAGGACACGCCGCGCTGCTCAAGCACATTAAGCCGGCGATTCGCCCGGGCAGCATTGTGGTGGACGCCACCGTTCCTTTAGCTGCAAGCGTTGGCGGACGCGCCACGCGCACGTTGGGAATTTGGCAGGGTTCGGCAGCGCAGGAAACTGCCGAGCTTCTGCCCGACGTTGCCGTAGTCGCTGCCTTCCAGAACATTGCCGCTGATCTTTTGAATGGCGATGGACCAGTAGAATGCGATGTGATCGTCTGCAGCGACCATGCTGAGTCTATCCAGTCCGTGCGCGGGCTGGCCGCAAAAATTCCCGGCGTACGTGCCATCGACGGTGGCAAGCTCGAAAACGCGCGCATTCTCGAACAAATTACCGCGTTGCTGGTTGGCCTGAACATTCGTCACAAGGGCCACAGCGGAATTCGTATCACGGGTTTGCCAGACCAGGCGTACAAAACGTAGCTGTACACGCATGAATGATCCTCCTGATCATCGTCCAGTCATTCAGTTTAAAAATGTCTTCTTCCGATTGGACAATGGGCTCGAGCTCCTTCACAACTTAACCCTCGAAGTTGAGCGCGGCGAAACTCTTGTGCTCCTCGGCCGCAGCGGATCCGGAAAAACCACCACGCTCAAACTTATCAACCATCTGCTTTCGGCGACGGGCGGAGAAATCCTGGTTGACGGCCGCTCTCTGCGTGATTGGGACCTCATTCGCCTGCGGCGCACGATTGGTTATGTCATCCAGGAAGTTGGGTTGTTTCCGCATTTCACCGTCGAGCGCAACATAGCCCTTGTGCCGCAGATCGAGAAGTGGCCGCTCGAACGTATTCGGCACCGAGTCCAAGAACTCATGCAACTGGTAGGGCTTGAGCCGACGCTCGCCTCCCGCTATCCGCGCGAACTCTCAGGAGGTCAGCGGCAACGGGTGGGCGTCGCCCGCGCTCTTGCCGCCGATCCGCCAATTCTCTTGATGGACGAGCCTTTCGGCGCGCTCGACCCCATCACCCGCGTTGAACTGCAACGAGAATTTCTCGCTCTCCAGAATCGCCTGCGGAAGACCGTCGTATTCGTGACCCACGATTTGCGCGAGGCACTCCTTCTCGGCTCGCGTATCGCGCTGATGGAAGCTGGCCGATTGGCCACCGTACAAACGCCTGATGAGTTTGTTCACTCCACTGAACCTCTGACTGCTGCTTACCTGAACGCCTTTGGAACCGATTTGAAGCGAGGCGCCTCATGAACCTTTGGCAATTCATTCTGCAAAACCACACAGAGATTCTGGAAGCAACACTGCAGCATCTCCAACTTGTAGCCATCTCCACACTGTTCGCCGTGCTGATCGGAATCCCGTTGGGGATATTAATCACGCGCCGGCCCGTGCTGAACAAGCCTGTGTTGGGAGCCGCGAACGTCATTCAAACAATCCCCAGCCTGGCGCTCTTCGGATTTCTCTTACCTGCGCCCTGGATCGGCGCGCGCGCCGATCGCCTTGCCATTCTTGCGCTCACCCTGTATGCACTGCTTCCTCTGATTCGAAATACTTACACAGGCATTAAAGGCGTGGACCGCGCCATCGTTGAAGCCGGACGAGGCATGGGCCTGACTGATGGCCAATTGCTCTGGCAGGTGGAACTCCCACTGGCGCTGGGGGTGATCATCGCCGGCGTGCGCGTTGCGACCGTGATCTCCGTTGGACTCGCGACCATCGCTGCCGCTATCGGCGCAGGCGGTTTGGGCGAATATATTTTTCGTGGACTTGCCATGGTCAATGATCAGGTCATTCTGGCTGGCGCGATTCCGGCAGCGATGCTGGCTCTACTGGCCGATATAAGCCTAGGCTGGCTGGAGAAGCGATTGAGTCCACGCTGATGACGGCCCAAGCCACGTTGCGAAATCTTTTCATCCTCGCTTTCGCACTTACTCTGATTGCGTGCGCTCCACGTAAAGATAGGATCGTCGTCGGATCAAAAAACTTCACCGAGCAGCTCATTCTCGGCGAAATCATCGCCCAGCAAATTGAAGCGAAGACGCACCTTCAGGTTGAACGCCGGTTCTATCTCGCCGGCAGTTATATCTGCCACCAGGCGATTCTTGGTGGGCGAATCGATATTTATCCCGAGTACACGGGCACCGCGTTGACAGCGATTCTGAAACAAAAGCCGGAGGGTAATCGGGAGGCGGTCTATCAAACGGTGAAGAGCGAATATGCGCGACGCTTCAATCTCTCTGTGGGCGAACCTTTCGGATTCAACGATACCTTCGCGATTGAAATTCGTGGTGAGGATGCCCGCCGCCTTGGCCTGAAGACCATCTCGCAAGCCGCCGCCTACACGCCGCAGTGGCGCGCTGGCTTCGGATATGAATTCATGGAGCGCCCTGACGGCTACAAAGGCCTGGCCGCAACTTACGGTCTGCGTTTTGCAGCTCCGCCCCGCATCATGGACCTCGGCCTGCTTGCGCGCGCATTAAAAGACAAGCAGATTGACCTTGCCGCCGGCAATACCACCGATGGCCTGATTCCGGCGCTTGATCTGTTTGTGCTCGACGACGACAAGCACTACTTTCCACCGTATGAAGCCGTGCCCATTATTCGCGAGCAAACGCTGGCCGATCATCCCGAGGTGAAGCAGGCTTTAGACGAGCTCGCCGGAAAAATCTCCGACCATGATATGCAGCAGCTTAACTACGCAGTGGATGGTCAACATCGGGACGTCAAACAAGTCGTCCGCGATTTCTTGCGAGGAAGCAGACAATAAGTTTTGCAGCCTCAAAGCCATCAGGAGTTTCCAATCAATTCTTGACCACAACGCATGACCGGAGTAGTCTCGCGTGCGAAATTCGTTCACCACGCTTGCCGTAAGGAGGCTGCATGGTCCCGCTCACCGCTCTTTGGCTTCCGATTCTGCTGTCAGCCGTCATCGTCTTTGTCGCCAGTTCCATCATGCACATGCTTTTGCCGTACCATCGTAGCGACTACCAGCGGCTCCCCGATGAGGACAAGACCCTTGCGGCTCTGCGCGCTGCTGGCCTGAAGCGGGGCCTTTACATTTTTCCTTTTTGCACCCACAAGGAAATGAACTCGCCCGCCGTGGTCGAAAAATACAAGCAGGGACCGGTCGGGATGATGACTGTGTTCCCTAGCGGTCCGCCCGCCATGCCAAAATTTCTCGCCCTGTGGTTTGTTTATTGCCTCATCATCGGATACTTTACCGCCTATCTCACCGGACGCACTGTCGCTCCTAGTACACCCTATCCGGCTGTCTTTCGCGTTGCGGGTACCGCTGCGTTCCTCGCCTACGGCTTGGGACACCTCAGCGACGGCATCTGGAAGGGCCAGCCTTGGAGCGTGACCGTTAAGGAAGTCATCGATGGATTGGTCTACGGCTTGCTGACCGCCGGGACTTTTGGCTGGCTTTGGCCGCGCTGAAAAGTTGACGCTCACATCATCCACACCGCGTCCACATCCACGATTACCTGCGTGCGCGGGATTTTCTGCTGTATCGCATGAGCCAGCATAGCCCGCAACAGGGCATTCAATTTCTCCCGGCTGGCGGATTTCAAAACAAAGTGGTAGCGGTAATCTTCTTTTAAGCGCAGGATGGGCGCGGCTGCCGGACCCAGCACCCGAACACCTTCATGGCGCACCTTCTCGAACCATTGCCCGAGAATTCCTGACCAGCGCAACACTTCATCCGACTTGCCGCTGCGCACCAGCACATTCGCAATCGAGCTGTACGGCGGATAATGCATCCAACTGCGGAAGCGCAATTCTTTGTCATAAAAGCCGGCGAAATCGTGTTGCGCCGCGTACTGAACCGCGTAATGATCGGGAAAATAGGTTTGCAACACGACTTTCCCCAGCTTCTGTCCACGTCCGGCGCGTCCGGCCACCTGCGTGAGCAACTGGAAAGTACGCTCGGCGGCGCGAAAATCAGGAAAGCCCAAAGCAGCGTCGGCGCCAACCACTCCCACCAGCGTGACACCGTGGACATCATGTCCTTTGGCAATCATCTGCGTGCCCACCAGCACATCGAGTTCGCCTTCGTTCAAGGCATTCAGCGCGCGCTCGAAATCTTCGCGGCCGCGCACGGTGTCTCGATCCAGACGCCCAATGCGCGCATGCGGAAACATTCCGTGCAACAGCTCCTCGAGCTTTTCTGATCCCGTCCCCAGGAAATAAACGTATTCGCTGCCACAGTGAATGCAGGCTTTCGGAACTGGAGCCATGTAGCCACAGTAATGGCACTCCATGCGATGCGTACGTTTGTGGTGGGTGAGCGCAATCGCGCAATTCTTGCACTCCAAAGTTTTGCCGCAGGTACGGCACAGTACGACTGGCGAATATCCGCGGCGATTGAGCAGCACCATGACCTGTTCTTTTTGCTCCAGCCGCTCGCGAATTTCCTGCGCCAGCTTGCGTGAGATGACTTGCTCGTGTCCGGTTTCCTGAAACTCCTGGCGCATATCGATGATTTCAACTTCCGGTAGAGGCCGCTGCTCCACCCGATCGGGCAATTCCAGCAGCGCATACTTATTCTTCTTGGCATTGAAATACGATTCGAGAGATGGCGTCGCCGAACCCAGCACCACGGCGGCATTCGCCATTTTGGCCCGCATCACTGCCACGTCGCGCGCATGATAGCGTGGGGTTTCTTCCTGCTTATATGAAGAGTCCTGCTCCTCATCCACGATAATGAGCGCCAGATCTGAAACCGGCGCAAACACCGCCGAGCGAGTTCCAACCACTACACGTGTTTCGCCCCGCTTGATACGATGCCACTGCTCGGTGCGTTCGCGAGCGGAAAGCGCGGAGTGAAGAATCGCCACTTCATTGCCGAATACCTGATTCAAATCGGCCGCAACAGCGGGCGTAAGGCCGATTTCCGGCACGAGCAAAATGGCCGATCTTCCGGCATCGAGCACCGATTTCATGGCCGCCAGATATACGGCCGTCTTGCCGGATCCGGTTACACCGTGCAGCAACACGCCTTCGAACTCACGTGCCGCGACTCTTTCCTGAATATGCCGAAGGGCGTCCTGCTGTGCGGAGTTGAAATCGAAATCAAACGGTGATGGCCGGGCTTTCAAACTGGAAAGACTAAAATCCGCGGGCTCCTCGGCAACTTCCACGAATCCACGTCTCACGAGAGTGCGAAGCGTTGTGCGTGGGACTGGCAGCCCGCGCAGCAATTCCAGGCCGAGCTTGCCCCCAGCCGCGGCCAGGGTGTCAATGATCCTTTGCTGGTTTGCGTTAAGCTTCCCTTCTGCGTTCTTCAGGGCGGCAACCTTCACGACATTCGAACCATCGCGTGCGCCGGAAACGTCTTCGCGCGCGATCCACTTCTTCCGCACCATACCATCGAGCACGGCCTTGGAGGCGCGAGCCGCAGCACGCAAGCTGGACTCTCGCGTTATTTCACGCTCCGATAAATACTCGAGCACGCGAAATTCGGCTAGTTGCTCGTCCGGCGTCCGGCGGGAGCGAGCCGATGATCCGGACAGGCTAGCCTGGTGGAGCACGAGACGACCTTCGTCGGTAATCCGGTAATTGATAGACCGCTTGAATTCCGCAGCCAAGGGCAACATGGTGCGGAACACTTCTCCCAGGGGCGCGAGGTAGTAATCGGCGATC
>QIAB01000071.1:15318-17778 GCA_003225455.1 Acidobacteriota bacterium | reverse complement strand
GCGCGGTCGTGCAACTCGACGACAATAGCCGGCATTCTGCGCTGCCGAAACGGCACCAGCACACGTCCACCCACCACGGGCTGTGCCCCGTTCGCAACGCGATAGGTGAAGGCCATATCCAGGGGAACGGATAGGACAACGTCGCAAAATTCAGGCATTCTGTTGCAAGGATAAATCAGCTTTCAGCCCGAGAACCTGAAATGCCGAAAGGGACCGCACGTAGACCGGATGTTCGTGAGTCACTGCGGCCCTTTCGCCGGTATCGGCAGTTCCAGCTCCTTCATTACCATCTGCAGGTCCTTCCAGGCTTCCTTCTTCTGGCGGGGATCGCGCAACAAAAACGCGGGATGATAAGTAACGGATAGCTTCGTGCCGCGAAAGTCATACCAGTGGCCGCGCAGTTCAGCCATGGGCGCGTTGATCGCGAGTAAGGTCTTCGCCGCCACCGCTCCCAGCGCCACGATGACCTTGGGCTTGATTACGGCGATCTGGCGCATCAGAAAAGGCGAGCAGGTTTCGCACTCGTCGCGCTCGGGAGTGCGGTTACCCGGTGGACGGCACTTAATGATGTTGGCGATATATACATCTTCGCGGCCTAATCCCATCGCTTTAATCATGTTATTCAGCAACTGCCCGGCGCGGCCCACGAACGGCTCGCCTTGCTCATCTTCGTCGGCGCCCGGAGCCTCGCCGATGAACATCAGTTCTGCCCGGGGATTGCCGACGCCGAATACAATCTGCTTGCGTCCCTGCTTGTGCAAGCGGCAGCGAGTGCAGTCGCCAAGGTCTTCGCGGACGATGCGCAGAGCCTGAACCGGATCAGGGGTGCGTGATTCCGGCCTTGGACTCGCAACCAAATCTTCTTCCGCCAGGGCGGATCGTACATTCATTTCGTCTCGCATTTCATCTTGCTGGAGGCCGGATGGAGCGACTGGGCTATCAACCTCGCGGCGATAGAAGTCATAAATCCCAAGTTCGTTGTAATAACGGATGCGGTTTGCCAGCTCGCGCCGGAGTGTGGAATCTAAAGTTCGGGGCATTGATGTCAAGATTGTAATTCAGGAAGAACGGAAGCGGCATTCATTCGGATTAGTTACGTTTTCGCAGGGACCTTGCGGCGATCACGCAAGCGTATGACTTCATCCAGCACGTGCTGCGCAACTTCCCACTTCGTGGTTTCGGGAACCTCTATGACATCATCATGCGTAATGATGGTGACCGCGTTGCGGTCGGAATCGAAACCAACGCCTTCGCGCGACACATCGTTGACGACAATGGCATCCAGCGATTTCGAAGCCAGCTTCTGGCGAGCGTTCTCCAGCACATTTTCGGTTTCGGCGGCAAAGCCGATGATGATTTGCGAGTCTTTCTTTCGTGCGATTTCGCCAAGGATGTCGGCCGTGGGCTCAAGTTCCAAGGCCAGGGCGCCTTTGCGCTTGATTTTCTGCGACGCGGCGTGCTTCGGGCGGTAATCGGAAACAGCGGCCGTCTTAATGATGATGGTAGCTTGCGGCAGCAGCCTAAGCACAGCCTCGCGCATTTCTTCAGCCGATTGCGCGGCCATGACCTCGGCGGCGCCTGGCGGAGTCAGAGAAGTTGGGCCGCTGATTAGCAAAACGCGCGCTCCACGGCGCAGGGCAGCCTCAGCAAGCGCATATCCCATACGGCCGCTGGAACGATTGGTCAGGTAACGAACCGGATCGATTTTCTCTCGTGTCGGGCCAGCTGTGATCAGAACAGTCTCACCGGCGAGTTCTTGCGATGCGCCAAGTGCTTCCATCACGGCAGCCACAATCGCTTCATTCTCGGCCAGGCGTCCGGGACCGCTCATGCCACATGCCAGATATCCGTCGCCCGGCTCAACGACTCGAACGCCACGCTTCCGCAAAGTTTCCAGGTTCGCCTGTGTCGCTGGGTGGTGCCACATATTCACGTTCATAGTGGGGGCGACAACAACTGGCGCAGTCGTGGCCAGATAGAGCGTGCTCAAGAAATCATCGGCTATGCCCTGGGCAAACTTGGCAAGAATGTCAGCGGTGGCGGGAGCTACAAGCAATACATCGATGGACTGTGCGACCGCAATGTGCTCGATGGCTGAATCAATATTAGGCTGCTGATCGCCAGCATCGGCGAACATGCCGGTAATTACTTTTTCTCCTGAAAGCGCGGCAAATGTGAGAGGCTTGATGAATTCCTGCGCGGCCTCAGTCATCACCACCTGAACGCGGATGCCGCGCTCTTGCAGCAGGCGAACCATTTCTGCTGCCTTGTAGGCTGCAATCCCGCCGCTAACGCCGAGGGCGACCTTCATAATTTGACTGGCTACTCCAATTGCACTTCCATAACCGCCACGCAAAATCGCGAACTTCTACTCCGGCCCGAGAGCCTTGTCGAGCATCTCGCTGGCAGCTTCAGCCGCCGATTTCGGGATCTCAGGAATTACCCATTTCACTTTGCCAG
>QIAB01000071.1:0-15291 GCA_003225455.1 Acidobacteriota bacterium | reverse complement strand
CGGGAATGAGTTTCAATCACTGCAGGCGCTCCGCCCTGCAACTGGCGTGCACGCCGCGCCGCCACCAGGATGTACCGGTAATTGCTGTCAAATCCGTCCATCAACTTCATTGTGTTCTCCCCTGCCGCTCGAATCATGAGACAGAATCAGGTCTTACTTTGTTCGTCCGGGAAAACTAAGCGCCGGAAAGGAAAACTCGCCTCTTTATTTTAATCGCCCAACTCAGCCATTGGCGCATCTTCCCAAAGATCAAACCTCGCCAGCTTCCGCTCGGAACCGCTGCCGTCGCAAACGATGCCAGAATCGGTTTCAACCGCTCCCTTACATTCTCCAGACGGCAACGTTCAGCTCGCATCCGCACGCTCTCGTCAGCTACAGACTGCGGGTTTGAGCGTTTCAGCCGTTCCGCCAACAGAATCGATTTCAAGCTTTCAACCGATTCCGCCAGGTCATCGTTCACCAAAATATAGTCGTATTTAGAGTAATTCTCAATCTCGCGCGAGGCATTCAACAGCCGCCGCCGGATGACTTCCTCCGTATCCAGGCCGCGGTCTCGCAGCCGTTGCTCGAGCTGCTGCCGGTTGGGCGGAAGAATAAAGATGCTCGCTGCATCAGGAATTTTGCCTTTAATCTGCGCCGCGCCTTGCACATCAATATCGAGAAGAAGGTCATGGCGGCGCTGCTCGGCTTCCTGCAAAAAGCGGCGCGCGGTGCCGTAGTAATTTCCAAATACGCAGGCGTGCTCAAGGAATTCATCTTCCCGGATCATCTCTTCAAATTCCGGACGCGATATGAAGAAATATTCGCGCCCATTCTGCTCATTTCCGCGTGGAGCGCGAGTTGTATAGGAAACAGAAAATTCCAAGTCAGGGATGAGCTTGCGCACCTTATTCACGAGAGTGGATTTCCCCGAACCGGAGGGCGCAGAAATGATGAATACGGCGGTCATTCGATGTTCTGCACCTGTTCGCGAGCCTTCTCGATTTCGGCCTTGATGGCAAGCCCCATCTGCGTGATGTTCAGAGCCTCCCCCGCGAGTCCCGAAGTTTTCGAAAGCAAGGTGTTGGCCTCGCGATTCATTTCCTGTAGCAGGAAGTCCAACTTTTTCCCGACCTCGCCGCCTTGGTCGAGCATGGTCAGAAAATGATTCACGTGCGTTTCAAGCCGGACCAGCTCTTCCTGAATATCGCTGCGGTCTACCAGTAAAGCGGCTTCTTGCAGGATGCGCTCCGGCTCGGCCTGACTCCCGATCAGCTCCTGCATTCGTGTCTTCAGTCTCTCAACGTAACCCTGCAACACGGCATGGCGGTGCTTCTCGATCTCCTTGCCGGCTTGTCGTACATGCTCCATGCGGTGACGCAACTCGCGCTCAATCCCGCGGCCTTCTTCCTCGCGCATTTGGTTAAGCCGCTCTAATACTTCTTCTACCTTGCCGAGCACGGAAGCTTCCACCGCGCCATCCGCCGGAAGAGCAGCGGCGTCGAGCGCGCCCGGAATGCGCAGAATCACGTTCAAATCCGGTTCCGCTGCCAGTCCGAACTCGGCTGCCGCAGCGCGAAAAGCCTGGATGTATCCACCCACAATTTGCCGATTCAGAGAGAAACTCTCGCCTCCCGCTCGCTCCACATTCAGCGAAAGCTCGAGATGTCCGCGAGCCAGCTTTTCTCTCAGCAGGCGGCGCAGCTTCATTTCCAGCGCGTCGCTATCGGCGGGCAAGCGGAAGTGAACGTCTAGAAACCGGTGGTTCACCGATTTCAGCGACAGAGTAAAGCCAAGCTGGGGGTTGACCTGTCCCTTCGCCTGCGCAAAGCCCGTCATGGAGCGGATTGGCATAGTCAAGTTCCGTTCGTCGACGCCAGATCGCGAATGCAGCTTGAGCCGGGCGAGGACGCCCGGCCTCCATCATTAAGCTTGGTTTGATCTTTCAATGGCTGCACCTACTTTTGGTTGCTCCAGTTCGACGAATTGCAGGTCATGCAGTCGGCGATACGTGCCCAGCTTCTGCATCAGTTCTTCGTGCGCGCCGATATCTGCAATGGTCCCATTTTCGAGCACTACAATGCGATCGGCGCGGCGGACGGTAGAAAGCCGGTGCGCGATCACGAACACGGTGCGTCCGCTCATCAGATTCTGCAGCGCCGATTGCACCAGCGCTTCTGACTCGCTGTCGAGCGCTGAAGTGGCTTCGTCGAGAATCAAAATTGGCGCATTTTTCAGCAAAGCCCTGGCAATGGCGACGCGCTGGCGCTCTCCTCCGGAGAGTCGCACCCCGCGTTCGCCGATTACGGTCTCATATCCGGCGGGCAAATCCATAATGAAGTCATGCGCCAATGCCGCTTTGGCAGCCGTTTCAACCTGCTTTTGCGGGACACCAGGCCGCCCATAAGCGATGTTGTTACGCACAGTGTCATTGAAGAGGACAGTTTCCTGGGTCACAACGCCTATTTGGGAGCGCAGGGAGGTCAGCGTGGTATCGCGAACGTCGCGGCCGTCGATCAGCAAAGCCCCGGAAGTTACGTCGAAAAAACGAGGGATCAGATGCACGAGCGTGCTCTTGCCTGCGCCACTGGAGCCAACCACCGCCAAAACCTCTCCTGTTCTCACGTCAAGATTGATGTTGCGCAGAATTTCGCGCGAGCCATCTCCATTGCCCTCATACGAAAAACTGACGTCGTCGATTCGAATGCTGCCGGAAAACGCGGGCAACGGTTTGGCTCCCGGTTTTTCGCGAACTTCGTCTTCGCTATCCATAAACTTGAACAGCTCAGACGACGCGCCCAGAGCCTGCTGGAAATTGTTGTTGAACAGCGCAAATTTACGCACAGGGTTGTATAGGCTGAAAACGGCAGCGATGAAGGCAACGAAAGCTCCGGTAGTGAGAACCCCGTGGGCAATTTGTTCGCGACCCAGCAATAGCAGAAGCGCGATGGCGATCGCGCCGAAAATATCCATCAGGGGAGAACTGATCGCCGCTGCCGCCACCGACTTGAGATTCGCCCGGAACAGCTTCCCCGCTGCTTTCCGAAAGCGCACCACCTCCCAGGTTTCCATGCTGAAGGCCTTCACAATGCGATTTCCGGTGATGGTTTCGTGCAAGATATTTTGAATATCGGCAAGTTTGTCTTGTCCGCGACGCGTAGTGTGCCGCACCCGCCGGCCAATTTTTCCTGCCGAATAGACGATGAAAGGCACGAAGAGCAGCAGCATCCAGGCCAGTTTGCCCCCCAGCAGCACTACCGCTCCGGCCGTGAATATCAGAGTAAAAAACTGCTGTAAGAATTCCGCCAGCACGCTCGACATCGCGTACTGCACTCTCTCAATGTCATTGACGATGGTTGACACCAGAGTGCCCGTGGTGTGCCTCTGGAAGAACGCGGCAGAGCGGCGCAGAATTGATTCGTAGAGATCATTCCGCAGGTCGGTGATCATGCCGAAACCCGCATGATTCACCAGGTAGGTACCGGCATAATCGAAGATGCCCTTTAGAACTGTGGACGCAACCAGCGCGTAAGCCACAATCGTCCACGCATTGTGAAAGTGAGCGGGAACAAATTTTTCCAGATAAATGGCATGGGTCGAGCCTGGAACAGTAAAGAGCCGGATATGCTCTGAACCAGATGATGGATTCAGGACGCGGTCCAGGACCGGCCCCACCAGTAGTAAGCGGAACGCCTCAAAAAAACCGACACCGGCGAGCAGCAACACCGAGGAAGCAAACTGCCACCAGTATGGGGCTACGTAGCGGATCAGCCGGGTCAGCTGCCGCATGGCGCGCCCTCACTACACTGTAGGACACAGTTCGCGGCTGATGAAATCAGCATAGTTGGATGAGCTATTCTACTTTAGTCGTGCGCTTAGTCGTTGGCCGATAGTCGCTGGTCGTCGTTGATTGCGCTCGTAGGCGGCTGCGGAAGCCTGTTTTTGCGAGCTGCGCGTTTTTCTCCATGTACTGTGCAGTTTGAGATTTTGATTCCTCGCCAACGACCAATGACTAACGACCAACCACTAAACTACTTCGGACTATCCCGGTGCACGACCTTTACGCGATATCCCGATTTCCGCAGCCGTTTACTGACCTCTTCCGCAATCATCACCGAGCGATGTTGGCCGCCGGTACAACCAAACGAAATCGTCAGGTAGCTCTTTCCCTCGTGGATGTAATGCGGCAGCAAGTACACCAACAGTTCAGATATCCGCTGAACGAATTCTTTTGTCTGCGGAAACGACCGGATGTACTTGGCTACGCGCGGATGACGTCCCGTGAGCGGGCGAAACTCAGGCACGAAATGCGGATTGGGCAGAAAGCGCACGTCGAACACCAGGTCGGCATCCTCCGGCACCCCATGTTTGAATCCGAAGCTCACGCATGAGACGAGGATGTTCTTGTCAGTTTCCTGTTTCTGAAACCGCTCGGTAATGTAAGCGCGCAGCTCATGCACATTGAAGCGCGAAGTATCGATCACCAGGTCAGCGATCAGGCGAATCGGCCGTAAATGGCGGCGTTCGGCGATCAGCGATGCCTTGACCGGAGTATTCGCGCCCAGCGGATGTGGCCGCCGCGTTTCGCTGTAACGGCGAAGTAGAATCGATTCGTCTGCTTCCAAGAAAATCATCTTCGTCGGCAGCATGCGCTTTACCGACTTCACGATTTGCGGGAGTTCCTCAAGCTGCGCGCCCTCACGGACATCTACCACCAGGGCCGTGCGCTCAATTTCTGAAGACTGGCCTACCAGTTCAGCGAACCGGGGAATCAGGCCGACCGGCAAATTGTCCACGCAGTAGTAGCCCAAATCCTCAAAAGCCTTCAGGACTGAGGCTTTCCCCGACCCGCTCATGCCGGTGATGATGACCAGCTCGCCGCGCCGGCGGGCATCTCGCCGCGGTGATTTCGCCAGGGACTTATGGAATTTGCCGCTAACAGGCATCTGCCTGCGATGTTAGCAGGGACCGCCGATGGTCGCTAGTTGCTCTCGAGTTTCGGCTACGGGTGCGGGTTTTGAAGAAAGTACAACATCGAACATAAGTTGATACGTAAAACGCTGTATAGCGCGCAGCGCTTTTTTGAAACACACTTGCAGCGTAGTTGATCCCGGTTTGGCAGACTCCCGGAGACGTAACCCATGTGCACGAAACCACCGCTACTGCTGGTTGCGTTTCTCGGATTCTTGCCAATGGGAGCCTGGGCAGATAGCACTGTTCTCCAGACCACCGATTTGCGAATTGCACCGAATACAGCCGTGCCGGTGATCAGCGTTTCGACCCAACAGCATGCAACTTTTTTCATCCAGAACCGAAGGAATGCCAGGGCAGAACAGTCTCGGGTTTTCGTCACTTGTCAACGCGGATAACGGGACCCTGAACATCTCGGTGCCCGAACCTGGAAGCTTGGCCATGTTCAGCGCCGGACTGGTTTGGATCTTAAGTCTGGTGAATCGCCGCCGCTTGAAATAGTCTTGTCCTCACAGACTGCTTACGCTGTAACCATAAACACGCGATCCAGACGGGAGCCAATACAAGACTTTTTCTACCACAACATCCAGCAGCCATTCCGTTCGATTCTATTCAGCTTTACAGAATGCACTGTATGGCAGTAATCAGCGCGAATTTGTACGCTCAGGTGCTTGGAGGCGCTTATGCTCTGGACCATCTTTGTAATTCTGCTGATTCTGTGGCTGCTGGGATTTAGTTTTCACGTGGCCGGAAGTCTTATCCACCTGTTGCTGGTCATTGCAGTCGTCGTCCTGCTGATCAACCTGCTCACGGGCCGACGGACTACTATTTGAAAGGAACACATGCAATCACTGAAACGCACCTTGTGCTCTCTCACGCTGCTTTGTGCATTTAGCGGCATCGTCTTCTCTCAATCGGATACGCAAACGCAAACATCCGACCAGGGAGCTAAGAGCGACGTAAAGGAAGCTGGGCAAGCAACCGGCCGGGCCGCTAAGAAGACCGCGCGCAAAACTAAACGTGGCGCCAAAAAGGCGACGCATGCTGCCGCCAGAAAAGCCCGGAAGGGCGCTGGGAAAGTCGAAGACAAAACGCAGACACCGCCACCTCCTCCACAGTAGATTCGCCCAGCGTGTTTATTTTCAGATTTGAGATTCGCGATTGCTGCCGGATTTCACGGCGACGGCAACCTGCCGCCAGGACAAGCATTATAAAAAACGCTCCGCAATGGTGGCGCGGATGTCGGCGTGACACATAACCCACTGCTGCACACCTATGGGGCGTGCCAACGGCGTCGAGCCATGTTCTGTACGTGTGCCGCAATCATCAAGTTCGCGGCAATAGAGTGGCACTCGGCATTTCCAACAGGATGTATCGACGAACGACAGCGATGCCGACTTTCCGCGACCAACCCGGAACGGCCTTCGTAATCTCACAACTTTTCCGCCAGCGAAGATGGTGGATTCCCGAGCACACATATGCCTGGAGCCGGCTGGAGGTCAGACTAGGTACGAAGAGGCAGGGTAGCTGGTGAGCAGAAGACTCTATGCTATGAGATTCGTTAAGTGCGCGCATTACTCCGAGGGCGACGGGAGAGAACGAACTGCCTTGCACAGATCCGAAGGTCACCATCCATATGCCCCGATACTCTTAAAGCCTTTCCAGTCTCCATGCACAAAACCTAGGCTTGTTCTGAATCTGGAACAAACCCGCACTCGGCAGTGGACTCGGTGTTGAGTCGGTGTATACTTCCCCGCCGAAACGAAGCAGAAAAACCCACGCACTTGCACCGCGGGGCGGGAATCATGGCAAATGATTCTAATGCGAATGTCCCTTCGCAGGAAGTAAGCGCCAGTTCTAGCGAAGCGACGACCGGCGTAAAACCTGCAAGGTCCTGGGTTCTTCCCGTTATCACTGCGGTGGTCCTGGCCTCAGCCTTCTGCCTTTATTATTTCGTTTACGTTGCCGCGCGGCGCGACTATCTGACAAACCGAAATTTTCGCTCCCTTGCGGTGCTGGGCGACCAAGTGCAAGCAATGGTCTCGATTCATGGCAGCGTTCTTGAGATTGCCGCCGATCTTGCTGAGAATACAGGAAATCCAACGCACCGGAAGAAAAAGGAGATGGAACAGTTTGTCGTAGTCCGGCCTGAAGACGTAGAAAAACCAAAAGCCGAGAAGGACCAGGCGGCACTGAACGACTATTTGAAGTACCTGGCGCCGGGTTTCGAGTTGGAAGACGCGGATACTAAAACGAAGGCCAGGCCGCAGCCAGGACCCAGATTGAAGGTGCAACGACGCAACGGCCACTGGGAGATGGTGCTGAGGGCTCACAAGCACAACGACTCAAAAAAAGCTTACGTCGGTTCACTGGAACTCAGCGGCGTGCTGAGGCCTCTTGTCGCCTCCTTGCCGTTTGACGACATTCTCCTGGTTTCGGGAAACGGAACGATCGTTTATCAGCGCGACAAGGTCGGTCCACAGTTCACAACTCTTACGCGGCTCCTGCAAGCCCAAGCCGGAGAAGCGGATAACAAGTCGGCAGGTAGCGCTGCGGAAACCAAGTCGGCAGGCAGCGCCGAGAGCACCAAGCCGACGGACAACCCCGCGGATGCCCACTCAGGGCTGCCGCCCGGACACGACTATCAGGAGGCCGACGAACGCGCCGCCGTCAGTCAGAACGCGGATCCGACATGGCGGGCCAGGTCGACGCACTTGACCGATGTCGTGCTCGCCGGCACACATTACAAGCTTTTCCTGCAGCCGGTGCTGGTCGACGTCTTCAATGATGAACCGAAGCAGGAAGAACCGTCGCAGGAGTGGGTAATCTGCGGGCTTCGATCCGCCAAGGCTCTGGAGTGGGAAGCCTTGTCAATCTCTTCTACCTTCATGATGGGGTTAACCGCGCTGTTTCTTGCCATCTTGATGAGCGCTCCGATTCTAAAAGTTCTTTTCATCAACCGGCGCGAGCATTTGCGGCTCCGCGAAGTCGGATTCCTGGGGATCTTTCTGGTTCTGCTGACCAGCGTGTTCACACTGTCAGGGCTCAACGCCGTGGGTTTTCCTCTGAACGATGACACGGAAGAGCAGCTACATCAGCTCGGCAACAAGCTCTCGAAGAACATACATGACGAACTACGGGACATGCGTGGTCAGTTACAGGACTGGTGCAAGCACAATAACAACAATAACAATAAGAACGATCTTCGGGAGGATCTCGGAAACGCGGAAAGTCAAGAGGTTATCAGAAGGCCTAAGCCCAAGCTCGACGGATCTTCTATACCTGGGGTCGACAAGCCGCCCGAGCCGCCCCCGGCAACGATTTACCCTTACCTGAACAACGCATTCTGGACGGATGACGATGGAATACAAATCGTCAAATGGAGCCCGAGAGGCTATGTCACGCCGATGATCGACCTGTCCCATTCACCCCTCAACACGGGTGACCGATCGACCTACCTCGATGGCGAGGGTCCAGCGTTTCATTTCGATTCGATTTTGCCTCTGAGCAAGGTTGAATACCTTGCCGGTCTGACAATGAGCACCGTGGATTGCAATCCAGCTTTGCCCGACAGCGGGCTGAGCGAGGATGTAACGGGTGGCTCCGCCTTTATAACGGCCCAGCCACTTTCCCTGATTGACCCGATACTGCCGTTCGGTTATGGGTTCGCACTTTTCGACGACACAGGTCTGGTCTTGTTCCATGCCGATAAAACTAAAAACTTACACGAGAATTTTCTGCAGGAGACGGACTGGAACAAGCAACTCTATGCCGCGGCTTTCGGCCATTCGACGGGGTCCTCGCTGGAGATCAAATACCTCGGAAAGGATTACCAGGCGCGCGTGATACCGGTTACCGGTGCATCTCAGGCGCCGTGGTCCCTTATCGTCTACCGGGACCTGACCTTCATGCGGACCCTCAATCTGCAATCCATGACGATGACATCCATGTTGTTTCTGTTGATGTTGGTGTTGCCCACGATAATTATTGCGATTTGGTGCGCCATTCGACGGCCCCAGTTTGCGCCCGAGTGGCTGTGGCCCAATCGCCCCCGCATGAGTACTTACGTCTATCTAATTATTGTTTACACGTTACTGATCATTCTATTCGTGTTTCTGGGATTCACCGGCTCAAGCGAACAAAACGTAATCGTCTGCTTCGCCATACCTTACAGTGCTCTTCTACTGACAGCCCTGCCTTTGCTCGATCGACCACGTCGTTATCTGGATGTCTGGTGGAAGCGATCTTTCCAGCGAAGGGCGAAGGTAGATCAGATCTCCGGGCGCCCGGAAGTGGGTCCCTACGCCTGGAGGAAGTGTTACTTTCTGAGTCTGGTCTTGCTGCTCCTTCTAGTCGGCGTTCTGACGCCGATGGCGCTGTTCCGCGCCAGCCTGAACGTAGAGCGGCGATTAGGTATCAAGCAAGCGCAACTGCATCTGGCGTCCGCCTTGGATCGCCGGCTGATTTCGACCATACAGCGGTGTAAAGATGCCCCTGGGGTTGATCAACTCGGAGCCGAGGCCTGCGACAAATTCGTAGCAAGCGCGGCATGGCCCGAGAAAGAATGTAAACGCACTGCATCGAGTGAGGATGGATTGGACGCCGACAAAATTTCTCCATGGTGCTGGATCGTGCTCGATCCTCTGTTCCCGGCGGACGGCAAGCTTCCGGTTTCTCCGCATTCGTCCGATCAGCCAGGTAAAGAACTCTACAGCGATCGGTTCCAAAACCTCATCTACAGGCTTCACCTTGACTACAACCAGACCGCGGCGGAGATGTTGGGCGTAGTTCCGGATCGTGTCACTCGCGGGGCGGATAGTGTTTTTCCGGACTGGTCCTGGGAAAATAAAGGATCCACCTTGATCCTTCACTGGCATGGCATCCATTTGGTACCGGCAAAGAGCAAGGCGGCAAAAAATGGCTCGCCTTCCGACCCTTCGCCAGCGCCAGAGGGCAATGAACCGGAAAATGATCTGTTAATCACGTCGACCATCCCAGCCTCCTCCGGGAGCTTCGCGGGGCTAGCGGTTGCAGCTGTCGCGATCGTGGCGATCGGCCTCATCGTCTGGACGCTGGCGCGTAGGATTTTTCTGTTTCATGTCGACCCACTAAAATTGACAGGCGCGCTGAGGCTTGCTGAATCCGTTCGCAACGGTCGGAGTGTCGTCATTCTTGTGCCACCTGTTGCTCCGGACTGGCATCTGGCGCCACCACCATACCGCGTGGATCTGATGGAAAGGGCGGCAACCGGACCAAAATGGGCTGAGGATTTACCCGTGAATACTGTAATCGAGATCCCCCATTTCGAACAGGGCTGGGACCATCCTGAAGTCAAAAACCAAAAGTTCGATCTGCTCAAGCAATTGCTGGAAATAAAGAACATCCAAGTGGCCGTAATTATGGTTGTGCCCGCGTCTCCCGAGGACTACGGTCGTGTGTTTCACCCTCTCGGCCTCGAACTGATCGACCTCCGCGAAGCGCCTTTCTATTGGCTGGAGCAATACAAAGGTACGGCCCAAAAACTTATCTGGAAAGAGTGCGGCCCGATGCCGGCTTTATGGCCCATCGGCGCGCAACTCGCCAAAGACATCAAGACGGAAAGCGTCCACTCCCCGGAAACAATCGCCTCCGAGATCCTGGAGCGGGCTGATGGATATTACCGCCTGGTTTGGAAAGAATGTTCGGATGACCAAAAGTTTGTGCTCGCTCAACTTGCAGAGGACGGGCTGCTGAATCCCACCAATGGAAGGGCCATTCGGCAATTGGTACGCGAGGGCCTGATCACGACAGACCCACAGTTTCGTCTCATGAACGAGAGCTTTCGGCGCTTCCTTCGCTCGGCCACATCGGCGGGCTTGAAACAGCAGTGGCTGCGCGAATCGCGGAGCAGTGGTTGGGGAAAAATGCACGGCGTCTTCTTCACCACCATGATTCTCCTTGGAGCATTTTTGCTTACTACCCAAAACGCACTGTGGCAATCTTCTGCCGCCTACGTAACGACAGCTTTGGGAGCACTGGGCACGCTCGCCAAATTGTTCAACACGTATCGCGGCGGCGGGACCACGGAGAAGGCTGGTTAACACCACAGGGTCGACGGCGTACCCGGAGACGCTTCACGACGAGATTGCTCTCCAAGAATATGCTGCGCGTAGATGATTCTGTATCCGTGAAAGCACTTTGCATCCACAAGTCGCAACAACGACGCAACAACAGCATGCAACTCATTCAAAACAAATCAGTAAAATTCAACGGCATTTCAGGATTCCCAATTACATGCGGCAGGTGGTTCGGGACATCGAGTCGCTCTGTTACACGCCCCACAGACCGCCGATCGGGTCTGTTATGTCAAACCGAAGAACCAAACAGCAGACGGACAAAAGCTGGATGCAGCGTACGGCACCGCAATGCGTAGCCGCTTCAGAACGCCATCCTGACGGGTTCGACGCGGCGGCGCTCGTGTCGAGGTGCAAATGAAGGCGCATCGTCATGAGTGGTTGCCGTGGTCACGAAGTCCGCAGCGCCGATTCTCAATGGC
Source organism: Acidobacteriota bacterium (assembly GCA_003225455.1). Lineage (GTDB taxonomy): Bacteria > Acidobacteriota > Terriglobia > Terriglobales > Acidobacteriaceae > QIAB01. Next base: position 3,806 of record QIAB01000071.1, on the reverse strand, counting down.
GTAAACAAATGAGTGGTGCATCAGCCCGGGTTCCGGCACTCACCGCGGTGGCCCCAGTTTACACGGCAGTTCTACATTCCCAAATTGTGGCAGATATCTGGGTAGAGCGGCCCGGCGTGACGCTCTCTTGTCCGCCCGTGGCCACAACAACAGGGCCGGGAGATAGCGTTCCAAGTTGAGGCACCAGTAACAGAAAGCGGCGCGGTCGGAAGATAGAGAGGGTGTTCTGAGAGATCCAATTGTCTGGCTACGCCATTGTCGGCGGCCGCACATCCATGACCTCGACCCTCAGCATATGACACACTGAATCGTCTACTCAGCAAAGTGCCGCACGGCGGGGAGGTATCAGCTAACAGCCTTCGTCGGTATACTCCAGGGGCACAGCATCGTTCGCTACTTCTCACTAATGGATTCACGTACTGTCAATTTTCTTTTTGCCATCGGTGTCCTGTTCGGTTGGCGGCTGATCCTGTTCTGGAAAAAGCGAAGTGAACCCGCCTTGGTTTCAACTGGTCCTGATCGGTGGCAGCTCTCTCAGCTTCTTCTCGCGAGCTTTCTGACCATCTTCACCGAACTCACCGTGATTCGCTGGATTGCCGTTGAGGTCAGGATCTTTGCCTACATCAAGAACCTGGCTCTGTTGGTCTGCTTTCTCGGATTTGGCTTGGGATGCTCGCTCGCCCGCAGTCGACTGAGATGGTTGAACGCAGCGAATGCATTACTGGGGTTGCTGTTGATCGTACGCTGGCCGTGGAATGGGGGCCGAATATTCGAAGGGCTGTCGCAGGCACTGGGTGCAGCCTCAGATGTCGAGATATGGGGAGCAGGAAACAGCTGGAACTGGGGGAAGTTCGTGCTTGCCGCTGTTATCGCAAGCGTCCTGCTCTTTCTGATCACGTGCATCTTCGTCCCACTGGGACAAATAGTGAGCCGTCAGATCGAGGCAGCACCCTCTGCCTTATACGGATATTCCTGGAACCTGACTGGAAGCTTGGCAGGGATATTCATATTTCTCGGAGCGTGCAGGTTGATGCTGCCACCGACAGTATGGCTCAGCGTTGTGCTTGCAGGATTCGCTCTACTGCAGCCAGACCGGCTGACCCGCTACCTCATGGCAGGCCTGATCGTACCAGCCGCGCTGCTGCTGCATGATCCCGCGACCAAAGATCACTTTAGCGTTTGGTCTTCGTATCAGCAGATCGAGTTTACCCGCTTCAGGATGCCCGACGGCGAGATGGTGGCCGCCAACCTGCTTGTAAATCACGTCGGTTATTTCTACATCGTTAACCTTTCGCCCGACTTCCTGGCTCGTCATCCGCACGCGGTGGCGGGAGCGCCCGAGGGAGATCCGTTTAACCTCCCGTTTCGGTTTGGAAAAGCGGCACCATCCGTTCTTATCATGGGAGCGGGTGCCGGAAATGATGCTGCCGCCGCACTACGTAATGGAAGCCGCTCAGTCGATGCGGTAGAGATCGATCCTGAGATAAAGGCTCTCGGCAATGAACACCCGGAACACCCCTATGATTCGCCTAAAGTGGTCGTCTATCTCACGGATGCGCGTAATTTTTTGAGGCGAACGCACAATCGATACGACTTGATCATTTTTGGGGCCCTGGACTCGCATACCCAATTTTCCGATTACTCCAACATGCGCCTGGACAACTTCGTTTACACCCTGGAGTCTTTCCAGGAGGCGCGCGACCATTTGGCTCCGGGCGGCGTTCTCTTTTTAAAGTTTCAGGTTAATCGTCCCTGGATGGGGGAGCGACTGCTTGCTCTGCTTACACGAACCTTCGGGAAGTCCCCGGTGGTCTTTCGGACTAATCTGACCGCAATCAGCCCGGCGACGTGTTACGTCATCTCATCTTCCGACCAGGTGGAAGAAGCGATGGCCGCCGACCCGCGCCTTGCCGAGTTGGTGACGCGTGATCGCGTTTCGTTTGCATCTCCGTCGCCGGTGCCCGTTACGACTGATGATTGGCCCTACTTGTACCAGAAGGAGCGGTGGATCCCGCGCACATATTTCTCGGTCGGGCTGTTGGTCATTCTTCTCGGGCTGCTACTTTATTGGCAGGTTCCGGAAGCTCGCGGCCGCAGGCCATCTCTATTCTTCTTCGCTGCTGGTGCGGGGTTTCTGCTGCTGGAGACACAAGCAATAAGCCGCCTGGCGCTTTATTTCGGCACGACCTGGAGTGTGAATGCGATCGCGATCGGCGCACTCTTGGCGACGCTGTTGCTCGCAAATGTGACGGTGGAACTGCAATCCCGGCCTTGGCGGAGGCCCTTCGTTGTCATAGGGCTGCTGTTGAGCATACTGACTGCGTATCTGATTCCTTTCAGCAGGATTCCAGGCTCAACCAGATATGTGGGCAGTCTGGTCGCTTTGGCGTTTGCAATACCGGTGTTCTTTGCCGGGCTACTCTTCGCGGAGGAATTTCGAACAGTTGATTCTCCCAGTTCGGCGCTGGCGGCTAATATGCTTGGCGCCGTGTGCGGAGGACTCCTGGAGAATCTCTCTCTAGTAGTGGGAATGCGAGCGCTGCTTTTGATCGCCCTCGGGCTGTATCTGCTTGCTGTGAGCGGACTCCGAACGCGGTTATCCGGACCTTCCCGTCGAGCTGCGCTCGACCTGGGCGGAGCATAGCCCCCGCCCCTCCACAAACTCTCGGCAGGTGTCCCGCTCAAGCCCGGTTTGGCTTGAGTGGGGTTTGTTCATCTCATCAGTTCTGTCATCCCGACCGGAGCAGATCATCGCGAGAGCGGTGATCTGCGGAGTGGAGGGACCGTGTGTTTGACTGGAGCAGTTTTCTCCGCTACGCAACCGACTGTGAGGGACTGTAGAGATCGAGTCGGACTAGACGACCGAAACACGAGAGAGCGGCAGGAAGACTCTCCCCAGCTGTAGAACTGCCCCACTCAAGCCAAACCCAGGCTTGAATTGATTGGATAAGAACGAAGGCTCGATCCAGTCCCCTGTAGTCTTGAGTTGAGGAACAAGACAGCTGGGAAGGAAGGAGCCTTCGCACATGATCATTATAGGCTGTGATTTTCATCCTAGCTGGCAGCAGGTAGCCTGGCTAGATAGGGAGACAGGCGAAACTGGGGAACAGAAGTTAGTACATGGGAGCGGGGAGGCGCAGCCGTTTTATAAACAGCTGCCACGGCCGGCCCTGGTGGGGATGGAAGCCACGGGGAACTGCCAGTGGTTCATCGAACTGGTGGAAGACCTGGGGCACGTGCTGTGGATCGGAGATGCGGCGCAGATCCGGGCCAGTTACGTGCGCAAGCAGAAGAATGACCGGCGGGATGCCGGGCATATTCTGAAGCTGCTGGCGGAAGGACGCTTTCCGCGCTTGTGGGCGCCGGACCGGGAGCAGCGGGACTTGCGGTAGCTGGTGCTGCATCGGCACAAGCTGGTGCTGATCCGGGCGCGAGTGAAAAACGAACTGCAACACCTTTCTCTGAATAAAGGAATGCAGCGCAAGCGGCGGTTGTGGAGCCAGGCAGGGCTCGAGCTGCTGCAGGCGTTGCCGTTAAAACCCTGGGCGGCGCGCCGGCGGGAAGATCTGCTGGCGCTGTTGAGCAGCTTAGATCAGCAGATCGGCAAGCTGGACGCAGCGGTGCTGCTGGCGGCGCAGAAAGACGCGCAAGCCCGGTTGCTGATGACCCAGCCGGGAGTGGGACCGAACACGGCGCTGGCGTTCGTGCTCACGGTCGGCGATGTCAGCCGCTTTCAGCGCGGCAAGCAGGTGGCGAGTTACCTGGGGCTGATTCGGCGCGAAGAAAGCTCCGGCGGACGACAGAAG
>QIAB01000154.1:8818-14447 GCA_003225455.1 Acidobacteriota bacterium | reverse complement strand
CGGAATCTTCTGCTGCCTTCCGTTTTCGACGCGCAGTACGTAAATGCCCTTGGTGTTGGCGAACTGGGTGAATCCTGCGCTGGCCAAAGCTTGTAAAACCGTCATGTCGGGCAATAGGGGCATGGCCCCCGTATGCAGTACTTCGCCGGTGACATAAATCCGCTGGCTGTTCATCTGTGTGACCACCACAGTCACACGCGGATCGGCGAGATATTTCTTTAGCTTTTCCGTAATCGAGGTTGCCAGCTGCATGGGCGTGAGCCCCGCCGCCTGCACATCGTTCAATAATGGCAATGAGATCATGCCGTCCGGACGCACGGGTAAGGTCACAGTAAGATCGGGCTCTTTCCAGACATCGATATGGAGTGTGTCATCGGCGCCAATCATGTAGATGCGGCCGGCGGCCGAGGTCGTCCTTGAAGTCTCCGGCACGGAGCCCGCCTTGTCTTTCGGCTTGGCACCGCTGCTCTGTGCCCAGGCAGAGCCCGTAACCAGACCGAGCAACAATGCTATTGTCAGTGCGGTCGTCTTCATTCTCTCTCCCGGTACTACGGCGTTCCGAACTCCCCGTATCCGATTTGCTTCAATTTGTACAGCAGTGCCTTGTAACTGATCTGGAGCTCCTGGGCGGCGCGGCGGCGGTTCCAGCGGGTGCGATTCAGCACTCTCAGTATCAATTCCTTTTCAGCCTGCCGCGAGGCCGCGCGCGAGGCCTGCTTCAGCGAAACTTGTTCGCCGTTTCCAGAGCGATCCGATTTCATCAACATGGCGCGCAAACCGCCCATGGCTACCGACTCATCTCCCAGCACCACAATAGCCTTGGCAGCATCCTCTAATTCGCGGATATTGCCGGGCCAGGAGTACTCGTTAAACAGCTTCTGAGTGGCCGCACTCAGAACCGGCGCCGGACGGCCGAAGTCCTGGGCGTATTTTGCAAGAAAAAAACTCACTAGGAAGGGGATATCCTCTTTGCGCTGGCGCAGAGGCGGCAGTCGCAGGCATACGCCGCTAACCCGGTAGTAAAGATCTTCCCGAAAGCGCCCCGCCTTGACCTCCGCTTCCAGATCTCGCGCGCTTCCACAAATCAAACGTGCGTGCCGCGATCCGTTCCCGTTCGCCTCCAACTGCGGCAGCAGATCCAACAGTCCAGCCTGGCAACCCGAACTCAAGTCGCCTATTTCTTCTAGAAATATCGTTCCGTTCCCTAACATGCCGCTCAAGTCTTGCGGGGTCACTCCGGCACAAGCGGTAAAGCGAAATGGCTCAGCGCTACGCACTGAGCTTTCATGGATATAGCGGGCAACGGTTCGCTTTCCCGCACCCGCCTCTGCCAGCAGCAGCACGGTGACGTCGCTCTGGGCCAATTCGCGGATTACAACCTCGACCGCCCGCATGCTGGGGCTCGCTCCTTGCAGAAACGTGGTCGGGCCGTGATCCGAATTAGGCGCTGTGTCCAGGGATTTGCCTCTCTACCTTACGAAAACGTCGTTCTTCCCTCGTTTAGTCTTCATGGCTTGCATAGAAAATGCGAATTTATGACGTACGGATGGCACACCCCGCAGAAGCACGGCTACTGCCATCCACGACGTTTTCCCAACACCTCTGCATTTCATCGATTGAGCTCTATTTTCAATTGCTTGTCGGACATGCGCGGCAACAGGAGAGCCCTCGAACCAGCTCATAACCTACCTCAAAGGGCATAAAAGGGAAACTTTTTTCACACTCCGCAGTAATCAGTAGGGCATTACCGCAGCTAAGCGGCTGTTGGCGGACCAGATGGGGATATTTTCCCGGATAGTGCCAGCCCGGAATTCTTCCAGTTAGCCCGAACGATGGCCTCAATTTGCGCTGGACGACCAGTTCGCATATTCTCGTAACTAATCCGAAAGCTCGTCCCGTGGGTCAATACTCACAAGTCGCACCGCTGCCCACGCGAATTCCTGGGCCTCCGGCCAGCAAATACTGGTGGTTGCGGACCATAGTCCTGGTCGGACTGATCAGTTGGCTCTATTTCTCCACCATTGTGCACTTGGCGGGTCAGTGGTTGCAGGATCCCAACTTTTCCCATGGTTTCTTCGTCCCTGCGTTTGCCTTATTTGTGCTGTGGCAGGACCGCGCTCGGGTGGCAGGTTTGGTTGCCGCGCCTTCGATCTGGGGGCTTGCCATTATTGTCTTTGCTCTTTGTGTGCTCGTCGTAGGAGTGCTGGGCGCGGAGCTTTTTCTATCGCGGATTTCTCTTTTGCTGCTGATTGCGGGTCTGATCGTCTACTTCAGGGGGTGGCAGTTCTTCCGGGCAATACTCTTCCCATGGGCTTTCTTGCTTCTAATGATTCCGGTCCCGGCGATCATATTTAATCAGATCACGTTCCCGTTGCAGTTACTCGCATCAAGAGTGGCGGCAGGTGTGCTGCCGTGGGCAGGTGTGCCGGTGCTCCGGGAAGGCAATGTGATCAACCTACCGGCAATGGCCTTGGAAGTGGCGGACGCATGTAGCGGAATACGCTCACTGCTCTCGCTTGGTACCCTGGCAATAATTTATGGATATCTGATGGAATCGCGGATATCAATTCGCCTCATCCTTGCGCTTGCCTCCGTTCCTATCGCGGTAGCTGCCAATAGCCTGCGCATCGTCGGCACGGGTCTGCTGGTACAGTACTGGGATCCGCAGAAAGCTGAAGGCTTTTTTCACGCCTTCTCCGGTTGGCTCATTTTTGTGGTATCGCTAGCCATGCTCTTCGGTCTGCATCGTCTATTGCTTGTGAAGACTGGGGGGAAGAGGGAGGCTCGCGCTTGAATTCTAGGGCGCGTTTCCTCGTTGCGGCTGCATTGCTGGCGGCCACTGCGATTTTTCTTCACGCCCGGAGCCGAAACGAAGTGCTGCCGGTGCGGCAGCCGCTTAAGGCTTTCCCGCAACATCTAGGAGAGTGGAGCGGAACGGACGTCGCTATACCGCAGGATGTTCTGGATGTCTTGGGGCAGGGAGACTTCCTGCTTCGCGTCTATCAGGATGATTCCGGCAGAAATCCGGATGTAGATCTGTTTCTGGCATATTTTTCCAGTCAGCGCGCTGGCGATACCATACATTCCCCGAAGAATTGTCTACCGGGCGCCGGATGGTCGCCGATTGAGGCCAGCAGGATTTCGATTTCTTCGCCAGGGCGCTCGCCTTTCCCAGCCAATCGCTACATCATTGGCAAGGGGATCGAGCGGCAACTCGTTCTCTACTGGTATTGGGCACACGATCGGGCCGTGGCGAGCGAGTATCTGGCGAAATTTTACTTAGTTGCCGATTCGATCCGTATGAATCGCAGCGATGGCTCTCTCGTGCGGGTAACTACGGCATTGCACTCCGGGGAGTCGGCGGACGAAGCCCAAGATCGCTTGCTGGCTTTTGCAGGAAAGGTAGTTCCAGTTCTTAATAGTTTTGTTCCGCGCTAGGCGTATTGTTGTATGCGTAGGAGCGAGTCTCTCGCATAGGATTCCCGCACATACGGGCGCGCATAGTAGCACAGTGACCGGCGTAACTTTTTGTGGTAGTTGGATTGCGGTAGGTTAGAAAAGACATACTTCGGCGTGGTCGAGCATTCGTCTTTGGAGATTCGTAATGACCCGTTCTTTATGTTTCCGTTTGTTCCTCATTCTGGCGCTCATGGCGATGGTGTTCGCAGGCTGTTCCCGCGACCCCAATGTGCGCAAGCAGAAATATTTCGAGAGTGGCCAACGCTACTTCGAGAGGGGCAAATATCGCGAAGCGGCCATTCAGTACAGCAATGCCGTCCGGGTTGATCCACGCTTCACCGACGCCCACTACCAGCTTGCCCAAACTTACTTAAAATTGCAGGAATGGACCCGTGCTTACCAGGAGCTTGGCCGGACCATCGAACTCCAGCCCGACAACTATCAAGCGCACGTTGATATCGCCAATCTACTGATCGCCGGCCACGACCTGAAGCAGGCGCAAGAACATATTGATTTGTTGCTTGTCAAACAGCCGAATAATCCGCAAGTGCATGAGTCGGTGGCGAACCTATTGGCAGGCCAGGGAAACTTCGCTGCCGCCATCCAGGAAATGCACAAGACAATCGATTTCGACCCTAAACGCTGGGAGGCTTATCTCAATCTTGCGCTTCTGCAAGTACGGACCAATCACGGCGAGGCTGCGGAGAAGAATTTTCAGAAGGCGGTCGATCTGAATCCGCAGGCGATGAATGCCCAGCTTGCGCTGGGCAGCTATTACCAGTCCCGCAATCGCCTAGCGGATGCAGAAAAACAGTTCCAGCGCGCGATTGAAGTCGATCCTAAGAATGCGGATCCGCGCGCCGCATTGGCCCGCCTGTACATGGCACAAGGAGAAAGAACCGAAACCGAAGCATTTCTAAAGCAGGTTAAGCGCGATCTTCCCGAGAATTCCGCTGCCTATCGTATGCTCGGTGACTTTTATTTCGCCACGGGTGATCTCGACAAAGCTACGGGCGAGTATGGCGCCTTATATCATCAATACCCCAAAGACGTGCAGGTAAAAAAGAATTATGTCCAACTCCTCATCTTGAAAAATCGGCTGGACGAGGCTCGCAAGCTGAATGATGAGCTAGTGAAGACGAACCCTAACGATGTGGATGTCTTGGTGTATCGGGGTCAGATCCAGACTCGCGACGGCCATTTGAACGACGCGGCGGATACGCTGCAAACCGCGATCAAGAATGATCCTGAAAACGGAGTCGCACATTACCACCTGGGCGTGGCATTCGATCAAATGGGCAATCTGGCACGGGCCGAGAGTGAATGGCGTGATGCTGTGCGCATACGCCCGGAGCTGGTCGAGGCACATCGCGCCCTGGCGGGCGTCGCGCTGCGCAAAGGCGATATGGATGCGCTCGAGCAAAGTGCTACCCAGATCGCAACTTTGCAACCAGTCTCGCCGGATGGATATGCGCTGCGTGCTATTTCCAATATCGCTCGTAAACAGTTCGCTCGAGCTGAAGAAGACGTCAAGCGGGCCGTCGAGGTCGCACCGCAAAGCCCCGCTGGTTACGTGCAGATGGGCAATTTGAGGCTCGTTCAAAGGCAGTTCGGCGACGCTGAGAAGGCATACCAGCAGGGTCTGGATCGAGATCCCAGATCAGCCGATGCCTTGAGCGGCCTTATGAACACCTATTTAGCTGAAAAGCAAATCGATAAATCCATTGCCGCGGCCAATACCCAAATCTCCAAAGTTCCCGACAGCAGCGCATTCTATGATCTGCTCGGAACTGCGCTGTTCAGCACCAAGAAGGATACGAATGGCGCCGAAGCCGCACTGAAGAAAGCCGCCGAGCTCGATAGGAACAACGGCGACGCTTTGCTTAAGCTCGGCCAGGTACAAGTGGCGAAGGGCGCTGCCGATGAAGCTATCGCCACCTATCAGAACTCGATTAAGAACAATCCACGCGAGGCCAGCTTCTACGTTTTGCTAGGAGAGCTATACGAATCGAAGCAGGATTGGAACAACGCCAAACAAGCGTACCAGAAGGCGCTTGACCTTAAGCCTGACAACCCTCTGGCCTCAAATAATTTGGCCTACGTGATTCTCGAGACCGGCGGAAACGTGGATGTGGCGCTTTCGCTCGCTCAAACCGCGCGTCGCGGTATG
>QIAB01000154.1:7158-8775 GCA_003225455.1 Acidobacteriota bacterium | reverse complement strand
CCAGAAAGGTGCATACAGATCTGCAATCGATCTCTTCCAGGAGGCTCTCAAGCTTGCCGAGAAGAACAAGGCGCCGGAAAATCCAACGGTGCATTATCACCTGGGACTCGCCTATGAAAAGACCGAACAGCCAGCGCTAGCTCGACAGCAGTTGGAGCGAGTTCTGAAAATAAATCCCAACTATTCGAGCGCAGCAGATGTGAAAAAGAGGCTGTCGCAGCTACGTAGCTGATAACGACCATTAGTCACGAAGTCTCTTCATCGGGAACGTGATCCTTGAGATGGGCCTTGGTCCGCCCGTCTATTACTTCGATGTTCTTGATCCAATTGTAGGTGTGGACACCGGACAATCCGGCCCAAGACTCAGGCGTAACGACTGTCAGCGTTTTTTCGCGATATCGTGTCTCGGACAAATCGAGTATTTCGTTCAATGCAAAGCTATAGCCATAGTCGGGTGAGCAATTCTGACTTGGCCTGATCAAACGATTACCCGCTTCAAACACCCGGCCGGCGCCACGGTTGTTCCGGATATCTGTCGAGATGGGGTTAGCGGGATGGAAATTCCACCCACCTTTGAGAGAATCCGAATAGAACAATATCGCTCGGATCTTCTCCAGAGCGTCTTCAGGAAAGCGATGGATGAATTTCTTGCCAATCGGTTCAACTTCGATCGCCTCAATACCAATGAGAAGCTGCGAGCAGTCGACCTGATCGAGTGCGTGCTCTCTCGCTTCGCGGTCGAGCAGCCTGCGGGCGATTTTGTTCAGGAGAGAGCTGCGCGACTGCGCTTCCGACCGGGCGGGTGGTTTGCGAAAGACGAGGAGTTCCAGGTTCGCGAAGTTGCTGGCTCGTATGTCTTGGATTACTCGAGCGAAGAATGCCGAAAGATGTGGACCGTCCAGCAAAAGGCCCACCCGCAGCGCTGGATGAGCAGCCGGCGAGAAACGCCACGGAGACCCAGATATGCTTTCGACACTTGGTTCCTGGGAATTCTTAGTTGAACTCATGGGATTCAATGCTCGATCTTCGATCCGGGGAATGTCATCAGAAACGGCTTGAACGGCTGGAAAATATCGTCCTGTGTGCATTCCGAATTGTCAAGCCAGCATCGGTGGTAGTCCCGCCACAACGAGAAAAGTCCCGAGGATATTGAAAAGCACCTCACCTTTTCACACGTATCCGAGCCCGGCCAGCCGATCGTGAACGATCTTTTCTCCTTCATCGCCGGAGCTGTGGCTTTTCCTCTCCATCCCCGCCACCAGAGATCGTCCTTGCATGTTTTCTGGAATCTCGTAACCGGCCAGATCCAGCAGCGTCGGAGCTATATCGAGCAACCGCGCCCCCTCATATTCGCCGCTCAACGGGCAATTCGGTGCTACTAGAACAAACACTCCGTACTGCGCATGATTGCAGCCGTCCGGACCGGTATCATTTTCCTGCACGTGAATTTTCGGGTGGCCGACAGTTCCGATGGAGCGCCAATAAAGCCCGCCGAAATGCACAATTAAGTCCGGCGCAACATTCCTTACATGGCGATAAATTTCTTCCGGTTTGAAAACCAGCGACTTCATTGGCTGACCTTCGTCGTCGGGCAATGCCTCAATCCGTGCTTTCATT
>QIAB01000154.1:0-7086 GCA_003225455.1 Acidobacteriota bacterium | reverse complement strand
ACTCGGGCGTAGTATCCCCCTTCGCTCCAGACTTTAGTCTTGCTCCAGTTCACGTTCAGTTTTTCGAAGGGAGTGAGTGTCTTCGGATATTCATTCAGTACCAGCAGCCCTTCACGAATCAACCATTCGTTGATGGCAACGCCGCCGTCGAGCCGCTGCGCGCCGTGATCTGAAACGACCAGCACGATCGTGTCGTTGTCGAGCATCTCGAGAACGCTGCCGATCTGCCCATCCAGCCGCAGATAGTATTCTGGGATTGCGTTCTGGTAAGGATTGGCCGGTTCAAACTGAACGTGCCTGGGATCAAAGTAATTCCAGAAACCGTGATGCATGCGGTCAAGGCCAATGTCTACGAAGTGAAAGTAATCCCACTCTTGTTCGGCCAGCAGCCAGCGAACGACTTTCCATTGCTTCTCATTCATGCGGAAAATTTCGTCTTTAAGCCAATCTTTCCGGTCAGTGCGGAAATTCTTCACGTCGACCGGATATTCGCCGACGAGTTCGGTGAGCTTGGATTTGAGACTTGTGGGATAGGTGAAATCGTTCTTCACAGTATCGGGCGTGAGAAAGCATCCGATGCTGATGCCATTCACCCGGCGCGGCGGATAATTCGGAGGCACTCCAACAATAATCGATTTTTTCCCTTCTCGCGCCAGTTGATCCCACATGGCCAGCGCTTTGATGGAGGTGGAATTCGCAAATGAGAGCTTGTCGTAGGAATGATCAGAGCGATTGCGGAATCCATAAACACCAAGCGATCCCGGGTCCTGGCTGGTGCTCATGCACACCCAAGCGGGAACGGTGATGGGAGGAATCACGCTCTCGAGCCGTCCGTAGACTCCCGCGTCCATTAGGCGCCTGATATTCACTAGCCGTTCGTCACCAAAGATAATTTCAGGCGCCGCGCAATCGAGTCCAAGAATGCAAATCTTCATGATGAGAGCAGCGATTTACCTTCCATAAATTGAGGAACAGTCACCCCAAGATAATTCAGAATCGTGGGCGCGAGGTCAACCATTTGTGCGTGGTTGCGACGGGCCACCCGGTTCATGAACAAAATTCCGGGCACGCTTTCCGGGTCGACGATGTGGTCTCCGCTCCAGCGCCGCTTGTTATTTTCTAAGAGAGAGTTGGCGAATCCTCCGACAGCGGTCCGCCACGAGACGCGAAAGCCTGGATAAAAATTCACGAGCAGGTCAGGAGAGTTCTCCACAAACTTACCGGAGTACAAATCTTCTCGGCGCGACACACTACGGATCGCAGGGCGTTGCGCGTTCGTATCTGGAAAGTCCGCCAGGCCACTTTGAATCGCGTTACGAACACGCTCAGCTTCGGCGCCTTCCTCCAGAATTCCGCCATGTTCGCGGCCTTTGAAGTTGAGGTAAATCCCGCCCAACCCAACGGCATACGCGTATGTTTTGGACCAATCGACTTGGGGGAATCCCTCACTAAGGCTTCCGTCCGGCTTGCGGCCATTCTTCAGCGCGAGCAATCCGTTTTGCCACAGCCATGCATTGGTATCGAACGCGCGACGAAAAGTGCCAAAGCCGTGATCCGAGAGAACAACGAGCAGCGTGTTCTCATCGACTTTGTCGAGCACCGCCGAAAGCATCGCATCACATCGACGATAGTGCTCTTCAATCCGCGTCGACAGTTCCGGACTCAAATCCGGCTCGAAACCGGGATGCTCACGATCCCGGAAGCGCCACATCATGTGCTGCACCCGGTCGGGAGTGTCGTAGAGCATGAAGAAGAAACCTTCGTTGAAGCGATCAAGCTCGAAGCGCATCAGCCGTTCACGTTCGGCGAGCACCAGTTCGCAGTGCTGCAAGTACGCAGACTCATCCAGCCGGCCATTATTGAGAGCGTTGTGATCCTCCGCCATTCCGAGAGTGGAGAACAATCCGATCTGCTCAGAGATCTCTTTCGCGTAACTTCCCGGAGAGCTCACCGCAAACATCGGCGCAGCGGGATCGAAGTTTACAGCCGACGCATAAAACTCAAGATGCGGCTCAAGCTGGCGGACGTAAAACCGCGCGATGCCGCTGACCGACTGCAATACGGAAAGCTTAAATTTGAAACGCACCCATTCACTCCAACTTCGCTCCGGAACTTCGACCTTTTCGTGCGCGCCGCCGGTGTGGATGACCAACTTGCGTCCGCTCTTGTCCACGCGCACGCGAATTTCGCAGAAGGCATCGTTTGGAGGAGATTGCTTCGTATTTCTGGGACCGATGACGCGGGTCGTGAGCTCTGGGCCAGAATCAATGAAGATAACCTGCTCGTTCTCCTGGGCAGTAGTGGTCTTGCTTTGCGTGTAGAACGTCCCCTTGCTCTGGCTGCCGCGCAGATCGGGAACTCCCACTCCTGCCAGTATTTTTCCATTCAGCGAGTCGGGGGGAAACGTACAAGGACAGCGCAACACAATGCTGGGCACACAGGCCTGCGTCAGTACTTGCCACACGGGCACGCCACTCCTCCGATTTACGACTTGCGGCTGAGAGAAAATATTCTTCGGTTTCTCAAAGCGACTAAGTGCAACATCTGGCAGATAGGTTTCAGGATCGCGAGAGATAAAATCGAAAATCCCGTGGCCGCCGGGATTCGTGCCTGTTGCAAATGATGACCACGCTACCGGCGTTTGCGCGGGATAAGTTGTCTTCAGCCGCGCATAGCTTCCACTGGCGCGGATTTTGGCCAGATTCGGCAGTTCGGCGCGTCCCAACATGCTCTCAACAATGCTGGGTTCGAGGCCGTCTAAGCCGATAACGATAACTTTTTTTCGCAAGAATCGAACCCGGAATTACGAACTGGAAGTATTTTTTGGAATTTCGGGGCTGGCAGCCTTACCGCCTCCGCGGAACAGGCGGATAAATTTGAAAAAAGCCGCCACCACCTTATGCCAAAAGATCAGCAGAAGCCCAAGCAGGCTGGCGAGTCCCGAGGTCACGGTCATCACCTGATCTGGCCCTGCGTAGAGTGCTAGAAGTTGGGATGGCATAGACTCTCCTGTGATCGTATCAATTCTCTGAAGTTCCATCTATTTTACGTGAGATTCGTTGATTAGGAACGTTAATCTGCCAGCCTCACGCGCGAGTTACCGATATTTAATCGTACCTGCCGATGGCGAAGGACCAGATATGGCAGACTGTCTATCGGGGATAAAACTGAATGAACATTGTGGAATTCACCGCGCTGGTCTGGGCCGGTTCAGTGATTGCTGGTCTCCTCGGTTCGCTGACGGGATTGGGCGGAGGCGTAGTCCTGGTCCCTCTGCTGACACTATTCTTTAAAGTCGACATTCGCTACGCCGTAGGCGCATCCCTCGTGTCAGTGATCGCGACTTCGTCAGGCGCGGCGGCCGCCTATGTGAAAGAAGGATTTTCCAACATCCGGATCGGAATGTTTCTTGAGATTGCCACAACTATCGGAGCGCTACTCGGAGCATTTCTCGCCACCCGGGTTTCAGGCAGCGTAATCGCCACAATTTTCGGACTAGTCCTACTTTACTCGGCCTACCTCGCGGGACGTCCTCGAGTGAGGCACGCATTCGACGATATTCCCGATCCACTCGCCACGCACCTAAAGATGAATGGCAGCTTTCCCGAAGCTAAAGGTATGCGCCATTATTGTGTGCACCGCGTGCCGGCTGGATTCAGCCTGATGTTTGGCGCGGGGGCGCTTTCCGGACTGCTCGGCATCGGCTCGGGAGCGGTGAAAGTGCTCGCTATGGACCAGGCGATGCGAATTCCTTTCAAGGTTTCCACCACGACCAGCAACTTCATGATTGGCGTCACCGCGGCTGCCAGTGCAGGTGTTTATTTGAACCGTGGCTATATTGATCCGGGCCTCGCCATGCCGGTGATGCTGGGAGTTCTTGCGGGGTCGCTCGTGGGGACGCGCATCTTGGTAAAGGCCGAAACCAAGTGGCTACGGCTGGTTTTCAGCGCCATCATCCTGCTATTGGGGGGACAGATGCTCTATAACGGTTTGGCCGGGAGGATCTGAATGCACCGTTTCACTCGCTGGACTGATCAAAGAGTTGAGGACATTATTGGTAATTTGCTGCGTACTGGGGTGATTTTTTCCGCAGTCGTTGTCTTCACGGGCGCGGTCGTTTACCTTGCTCGGCACGGCCAAGCTCCCGTCGACTACCGCAGTTTCCGCGGAGAGCCTTCCGATCTCCGTCACATCAGCGGAATTGTGCGAGACGCTTTGGCCTTCCAAGGCCGCGGAATTATTCAGTTAGGTCTGCTGCTGCTGATCGCGACTCCGGTCGCGCGGGTGGCTTTCTCAATTTTCGGATTCGCTTTTGAAGGAGATCGAATGTATGCCGGCTTTACTCTGATCGTCCTCATGATCCTGCTGTACAGCCTCCTGGGGTCATCTTTCGCCTGATGCCGCCAGCGTGAAAAAGATGGGGCGACACTCTTGTCGCCCCTGTTCACGGCGTCGGGGTTAGCGTACTTGCTGTGGATGATCTATGCGTCCAAGCTGGCCGCCTCCGGCTGGCGTCTTGAAGGTGTACACATGACTCTCGACGTCCGAGCCCGCGGCCTGTCCGGTTTCAACCTGGAAGAAATATGTCGTATTAGGTTTCAGGTTCTTCATCTCCACACGATGTGTCTGTCCGCCCTGTCCCCATGGCGACTCTGCTAACTGATTCATGTTGTTTATGTCGGTGCCATAGGTAACGCGTGTACTGCCCGGAATGTTTGTGCTCCAGGCAATTCGGGCCGAATTGGCGGAAACAGCTTCAATCACCGGGCCATTCGTAATTTGTACTTTCCCATTCTCCAGGTTACCCGCTGCGGCCCCAGCTTCCGCGACCTGCGGGGTCTCATTCCGCTTGCTCTGACCCGGAGCAACCGTTTTGAAGCTGTACACGTTCGGAGTTTCTGCTTCGTGTTCAGCTTTCGTGCCACGAGTCTGTCCTGACTCGACAGTGAAGTAGTAGGTCGTATTGGGCTCTAGATTCAGAATTTCGACCTTGTGATTCGTCTGGCCAGACTCCGGCCCTTCCGCCAAGTGAGTCAGGTTATTCTTGTCCTTGCCCCACCACACGCGCGAGCTCGACGGGAGATTTGTACTCCACGTTATAAATACAGCGTTGCTGTTCACCGTGTCGAGCGTGGGGCCGCCCGTAATCCTGACTTGCTGCTGGGCTGGGAGCGTCGCCGGTGCGAACGCCACCAGCGCGATTACCACCATTACTGCCAGCGCAAGAGAAAGAAGGCTGCTTTTCATCTGCATAAAAACCTCCGTTTCATGGCACGCAGCTTAATAGTTTCGACGGCTGCCTATGCCAATTGAAATACAGGCGTGGGAGTAATTCGCCGGAGGATTTACCTTAAGGGGCACCGTAAGATAAATGACAGAATTGATGACAGTTATCGAAGATTTCGCAATGTAGTTTCGGAGGGCTAGATCCCACCATTCATAGTCAGGTCGGCGAAGGCGAAGCGCTCGCGGATCAGGGTCTCTCCCAATGAGATTGGGATCGGAGAGGTCAGCATCGGGCCGGCGTAAACAAAAGAATGGAATTCTCCTCTTTCGCCGCACGGATCAATTTCCGCCGGGAATGCAGATAAAAGCGCCGAATCGAATTCGCGGCCCACGAACGATGAATCAAGTTTCTCCGTATCCACGCATGTGAGCCTGGCTCGTAAACCCGACGCGATCATCTCTTCCGCCAAAGCTTGGGTGGGCAGTCCCCAGACCGGAAATATGGGCGTAAGCCCGGTTCCCTCCAACTGCCTTTCCCGATAGGCGCGCACATCTTCAAGAAACAAGTCACCGAATGCAACTCCTTCAATTCCTTCTGCCACGGCCTTTGCTGCAGGTCGCTGCCATGATGGATTCATACTGATCGTTGCTGCACGGCCATGGCAGCGGTACGGCCCAGAGAGGAAGTGCTGCCGCTGCAGCCTGCGCTTCCACCAGATTCCGCCGAACTGCTGGATAGAGGTCGCCGCGGCGACCCTCCAGAGCAATAGGTCGGGAGTTCCCCGCCGCAGCGGGTCTCCGGGCGCGCCAGACCTTTGGATTCTTCGATTAAATCCTGACATTTGCGACAAGCTGGGTTTTCCTAGTTGGATTTAGTGAATGCGTTCTCCTGTCCAACGGTCCCGGCTTGCCCAGAACGGGCATTGGGGGCAAGGTGTTCCTTCGGGGTAATCAATGCCCTCTTCATGCGGACAACCAATGATCCGATCCGTCATGACGACCGACTGGACTGCATGTGACTCGATCACCGCGAGAACTTGGCTGCCGATAATCTCGTCAAAACGTACATCACTCTCCTCGGAGAAGAAGCGCTCCAGGACTTCAGATTGCTCAGTTTCGGAACGGAAAATCGCCACGACAACCTTCGAAGCAAAATGATCGGTGGGCCCGTAAAACGCGATGGTGGCGACCGGATAGCCACGAAATCCGCTCTTGGCTTTCTTTTCAAGATAGTAACGAGACTTGCCCAAAGGGATTAGATGTCGGAACGCCCGGCAAGCGAAGCGCCGAGCACCGGGGTCATTTCTGTCTAAACGGAATCACGGCGCTCGGATGGACGCTTTCTTTTATCGTTTCCCCAGGGCTTGATTCGGCCAGCTTCAAAAAGCGCGGCCGTCGTCTGTGATCACGGTCACGGACTTCTTGTTATAGCGGGTCAGGATTCCAACGACAGGAGCGCCGTCCTGAGGCTCGAATATGACGCGATCACCGATGCGGAACTCAAGCATGGCTTTATGGGCACGCACCTGATTCATGAGTCTGAGGCGCTCCACGATGCGGTGATTCAGGTCTACGAGTTCAGCTTCGGTCAGATGATCTATGTTGATGCGATTCATATTCGCTCGCCGAGTTAGACAGCACTAAAAACATTCCCCACGCCAAGGCTTGTGCCTGCCCGAGAAATCCTGCGGGATTCTTTGACGTGGAAAAAGCATTATATGCGCAGAACAGAATAGTTCGAACCGCGGAGAGACACCCTGAAAAACAAGAGTTCTGAAATCGTCCCCTAGCAGTCCGTGGTGAAAGTCTGGATTCGCTCGTGAAGTTTCTTGCGTAATCCAGAGCGGAGGTTCGTAAACT
>QIAB01000153.1 GCA_003225455.1 Acidobacteriota bacterium | reverse complement strand
GGCGGATCATGAAAGGCGCGATGCCATGGAAGCATCGCTGGATTGGAAACCCGGTGCTGACATTTCTTGGCCGCTTGTTTTTCAAAAGTCCGGCAAACGATTTCCACTGCGGCCTGCGCGCGTTCCAACGGGATGCATTCGATCGAATGGAGCTCAACGCCACGGGAATGGAATTCGCCTCGGAAATGGTGATGAAGGCGGCTTTCGCGAAAATGCGCGTGGCGGAGGTCCCGATCACTCTGCACAAAGATGGGCGTTCCCGCCGGCCACACCTGCGGAGTTGGCATGATGGATGGCGACACTTGCGCTTTATGCTGCTGCATTGCCCGATGTGGTTGTTCTTTGTTCCGGGCGCGGCGCTCTTGTTCGGCGGCATCGCGCTACAGATGCGGGTTGCTGCCGGACCGTTCAAGGTCGGGATATTCGGATTGGAATCGAATACGCTGGTAGTCAGCAGCCTCGCAATCGTGCTTGGGATGCAACTAATTTGTTTCGCTCTTTTCGCGCGCATCTTTGCCGTGACTCAGGGTTTTCTCCCGCCTAGCCGCCGCCTGAGGGTTTTCGAGTC
Source organism: Acidobacteriota bacterium (assembly GCA_003225455.1). Classification (GTDB taxonomy): domain Bacteria; phylum Acidobacteriota; class Terriglobia; order Terriglobales; family Acidobacteriaceae; genus QIAB01. The sequence goes on along the minus strand of QIAB01000153.1, from coordinate 6,511 downwards.
TTTTTTTAGCCTGGAACGCGGCATCTGGGCGGGTTTTGCCATCGGGATTGTTGGGCTGGCGGAGTTATGCCATGCGGTGTGGATTTGGCGCGCCGCTGGCTTCGGCCCCTTACCGACGACGGATACTTTGCGCCTAGTCATTCCCGCGACCACGGGCATCGCCTGCGGAATGCAACTGATTTTTGCCAGTTTTCTAATCAGCATTCTGCGGTTGCCGCACATTCGTTAGGCAATGATTTTGAAGGCCACTGAAAAGCCCAAGATATACTACCGCGCAATTACGAGCTGAAGCGCGATGGCGACATTCCACATACTCACTCAGTATATTTGGCCGGACGCAGGCCCAGACGGACTCTATGCCGAGCAGCTTGCGGCGCGCTTACACGAACACGGCTGCAATGTTCGTCTCGTTGGCGGTAAAGGTAGCTATCGACCCTCAGGCCGGGAGAAACCGGAAGTTCCGCTGATTCACCTGGATCATTATTGCGGGCGTCGCGGGAATCTCGCGCAAACGTTCATCGAATATAGCGCGGTCAAGCGCGCCTTTGAGAATTACATCGGGCGAGTTGTCCGGCGCGATGACGTGGTCGTCGTGACCAGTGCTCCGCCGATTAGCGTTCGACTGGCCAGCTGCATCCGGCGCCGCCGCGCTCACGCGATTTACTGGTTGCAAGATTATTATCCGGAGCTCATTCGCGCGATCCGCGAATATCCAACGCCTTTTCGCCGCGCCTTCAGCCGCTACTGGGACGGGCAGCTTTCAAAATGGAACTGCGTAGTCAAGATCGGCGCGAACCTTGGCGGCCCATTGCACAATTCGGTCGTAATTCGAAACTGGCCGACGCTTAAATTCGAAGAATCGACTCAGCCGGAGCCGCTCACCGCGCTCTACTCGGGCAATCTGAGTTATGGCCATGACATTGGTCTCCTTGTCGCAGCCTGCGAAAAATTGCGCGACGAAGGCTATCGCATCTCAATCCGCGCTGATGGCCGCGGTGTCTGCCATCTTCCGGCCTGGCTAAAAGCACGGCCGGTGCACGGCGATCCAGAGGAGTTAAAGAACGATCTCATTCGCCACGAGGTTCATCTGGCCGCCGCGCATCCGAGAATTACTCGGGCAATGTTTCCATCGAAGATCTGGAACAGCATCGCTGCAGGGCGGCGTCTGCTTTGCACGGGATTCACCGGCGAAATGGCGACGGAGCTTGAAGCGGCAAAGAGCGCGCCGTTCGGGCGTCATCTCGATGAGTGGACAACGTTACTTGTCGATCTAGCAAATTCTCCGCAGGGCGCGACCAGTGGCGAGTTCGACGAATTGACTCCCGCAGCGCGAGAACTTCAGCCGACTGCGATCGCGTGAAGAAATTTCTCTCGAGTGGCGCGTGGTCGTTGCTAAACCAATTCGTGCGCGTCGGATCGCTGGCCGCGATCACGATTGCTTTGGGCCGGCATTTCGGTCCGCAGCTTTTTGGCTCGCTCGCGGTCGGTTTCGCCCTGGTGCGCGTCTTTGCCGTCGTTACGACCTTCGGACTCGATCGCGTGCTCGTCCGTCATCTTGTCGATCGCGAAGAACAAGCCGCCGCCATCGTCCGCGAAGCGTTCTGGTTGAAACTCGGCATCGCGTTCCTGAGTTATCTGACTATGCTCGGATTGATTTTCACGTTTGAACGCGGCGACACGTTGCTGCTCGCCATCGCCGCGCTCGCGGGCGGCGGTTTGCTTTTCCAGGCCGGCGACGCGTTCGATTATGCATTCCAAGCGCAGGGGCGATTTGCGCTAAGCTTTTTTGGGCGCGGCGTGCCCATTCTGCTGAGCACAACTTTGAAAATTGGTGCGATCCTTGTTAACGCGCCCCTCTTGTTTTTCGCCGCGCTAGAAACAGTTGAGGCCGCGATAATCGCCGCCGCTCTTTTCGTCGTTTATCGCCGAACAATTTCGGGGAGCGTCTCAGCGAAGTCCGCTGGAACAGTCGCCTGGCGGCGTCTCCTGGTCGAGGGACTGCCGCTGCTCCTTTCCGCGCTCGCGGTCATGATCTATATGCGATCAGACATCATCATGCTCGGCAAAATGGCCGGTTATCAGGTCGCGGGAATCTACGCGGCCGCGTCACAAATTTCGGAAGCTTGCGTTCTTTTTCCTGTCGCGTTAATGCCCGCGCTTTTTCCCATTCTTGTGCGGTGGCGCCGGTGCGGCCCCGAGTTTTACCACCGCCAATTTGAACGTCTATTTCTACTCGCGGCCGCGGCGGGACTGCTCTTTTCGCTGACGCTCACGTTTGGCGCAACCACCATCGTTACGTTCATTTTTGGATCGAACTATCATAGCGCAGCCAACATTCTCATCATTCACGCTTGGACAATCCTGTTCATCTTTATCGGGATCACGCAAAGTGGATACGATGTCATAGAAGGTCTAACCTGGTTCGCCATGTTCCGGACTTTCATTGGGGCACTGCTAAATATCGGATTGAACCTAATCCTTATCCCGAGACATGGCGCGGTCGGCTCAGCCGTGGCTACGCTCGTGGCCCAGATCTTTTCCTCGGTTTTACTCAACGCGCTGCATCCGGGGACACGGCCGATACTCCGCATGCAGTTCATGTCGATCTTGCTCTGGCCGGCGTTGCGCGGGCTCTGCCGGAAAGATTCCGCGCCAAAGTCCGCAAGCTGGCAAGAACTCGCCAACCGGGTGACACTCGCGGATGGTTAGCGCGCTCACAACGCCGATTATCCTGATCATTTTTAATCGGCCGGAGCAGACCGCGGAAGTTTTCGCAACCATTCGCGCCGCGCGTCCAGCACAGTTGTTTGTGATCGCGGACGGGCCGCGGCCCATTGTGAAAAGCGACGCGAGCAAGTGCGCGGCGGCGCGCGCGATTATCGAACAAGTTGATTGGCCCTGTCAGATTTTCCGCCGCTTTGCCGAACAGAATATCGGACTCCGGCAAAATGTGTCGGAAGGGCTCGATTGGGTCTTCAGCCAGGTGAAAGAAGCGATAATTCTGGAAGACGATTGCCTCCCTGACTCCAGCTTTTTTCCGTTCTGTGAGGCTCTGCTCGAACGTTACGCGCAAGATCGACAGGTCGCGATGATCGGCGGGACTAATCTCAATCCAACTCACATGTTACCGTCGGCAGGGGAAAGTTACTATTTCTCGCGGTTTTGTCATATTTGGGGATGGGCCACCTGGCGGCGTGCCTGGCAGCTTTGCGATCATGAAATGAAAGAGTGGCCATCCCTGCGCCGGACGAATTGGCTAATGAAGAAATTTGGCAATTGCACGGCCGAAAATTATTGGCGTCGCCTTTTCGACGACAGCCACGCGCGTAACCGCGACGGCCTGAACACATGGGATATTCCATGGCTCTTTGCCTGCTGGCGCCACGATTTGCTATCAATTGTTCCGAAAACCAATCTTGTCGCCAATATCGGATTCGGTCTGGATGCCGCGCACACCAAATCAGAAACGCGGGCGGCACGATTGCCCACCAATCCGATCGAATTCCCGTTGCAGCATCCAAAGGAAAAAATCGTGAACGCGGAGGCCGATCGATACGTCCAGAAAGAATTCTTCGAAGGAATTACACGCTGGCAACGTTTATACTGGATGCTGCGCCTGCCGTTGCCGATCTGGCTCGTGCGCCGCGTGATGCGCTGGCTCGGCCGCTGAGGTAAAGCTCAAGTCCGATCGGAACAGCCGGGCCTGTTACGTGCGCGCTTCATCGAGAACTTCCAGGTATTTTGCTGCCGTCTCGGCCCAGGTCGTGCCACTGGCCCACTCACGGAAACGCTGTTTGGGCGCGATACGAAGCGCGAGAATTGTTTCTGTCCAAATCTTCGTCTCGAGCGGAAGAACGTACGGATAGTTGCTCGGCAGGGTCTCCGTCAAGCTGGCGCGGTCGCTCACGAGCGCAGGGCAATTGGCGAGCAACGATTCCTGCGCCGTTAGGCCAAAGCCTTCGTAGAGCGACGGCAGAGCTGAGCAGAGTGCGGATTGGTAATAGAGCAGAAGTTGTGAGCGAAAGAGCCTCCCAGTTATATGAATTTCAACCCCGTGAGCCTTGCAAAGCGCAATTGAAGGGCCGAGAGCTCCCAAGCCTGATCCGAGCGTAAACACCAGCGGGATCTCTCGCAGTCGCGCATCCTCGCGCCACATTCGAAGCAAAAATTCGTGGTTCTTGTGCGGCCACGCGTTTGCCGCATAGAAAACATACGGCGTCGCTGGGACAATCGCCGGTGCTGCCGGCGGCAACGGAATAGGAGCTAAAGGGATGACAGTTGATTCCACTCCATAATACCGCCGGATGCGTTCCTGACTGAATTGCGAGCTGGTGACGACTGCGCACCGCTTGACAGTTCGCGGGATCATAAATCTTCGAAAATTGCGCTCCAAGAATGAAACGCAGTGGGGAAAATCGCGATCCAGCGTATCGTGGATCGTGACCACGCCTTTTCCGTTGAAGTGAAATGGCAGCATTGTTCCGAAGGGGAACCATGTCACGCCTTCCCGTGGCAAACCCTTACCGCTCACACCGAGCCGCAGCATCGCTGCTGCTTTTGTCGCGTTTCCCCGCATCTTCCCGGTGCGAATTTCCACAACTCGGCCTCGCCACTGCGGAAAAAAAGTCGCCGCGTTTTCGTTCAGATAAATTCGCACGTTCGGGTGCAGCCGGAGAAAATTTTCGGTCAATTGAATCATCACCTCACCCGCGCCGCCTACAGTGTCCGGTTCAAAATTTGGGGCGACGACATTCAGAAGCCATTGATCGTTCTTCATCGGAGCTTCGTATGGCCGCGACCGCTGCGCGCGTTGACTAACGGCGCCTTCTTTTCGGTTTCGCGCGCATAACATTTTGCCAATGTCCTTGAAAAGTAAGGGGCACATTCACTGAGCCGCGCGTTGAAGCCATGGAAGCGCACGATTTTTCTTGGGCCGAGCCGGTTCACCATTTGGAAAAAGCAATAGGTTACCCATGAGCGCAACCAACCGCGACCATAAACGCGGAAGCCAGCCCCTGCTCGAGCACTCGACGCGCGAGATCGAAGAAGAGCCGGCCGTATCCGGCCTCGAGGCAAGACTCGTTAGGCCGAGCGTTACTTGCTCTGTCCGAGCCGAAAAGGATCGCGCGCATAGCCATTGCCGCGGGTAGTGAACATGCCAAGACGCGCCAAATCATCGCGCGTAATGAAGCGCACGCTGCCGGCTTTTTCCAGAACGGGGATTGCCGCGGGCGTGAGGCCGAAAAGAGAAACAATGATTGGGCGCTTTTCCAAAAAAGGGTCATTGCGAATGAGATCGGCCGAATACCAAGCATCGCGCGCATCGAGGGCGACGATATCCTCGTGCATGGCGTGAATCACTGCGGCCGTGCGCGCGTATGGCCTAACGAACGTCTCTGCTTGCCAGCAACGCAGCGGAAGTTGAACGAAGAGCGACATGGCGACGCCGGCCAAGACGAACGTTCGCGCGCTCCGCTCGCCAACTAAGATCGACAATCGATTGAAGCCGGCGACGGCCATAATCATAAAACAAGAAAGCGCGCCGTAAAAATATCGGTAACCCCAGCCATGGGCTTGATCGAGATAAAAGAAGAAATAGAAAATGAAGGTCAACGCGCAGCTCAAGATGGCGTCTTGCACGATCGGTTGCCCTTTAAAGAACTGTTTCGCGCTGAGAAAAGCCAAAAGCGGAGTGGCCAGCGAAGCCCACGCGATGATCAGGAGCAGATTCATCGACTGAATAATTGGCATGCGCGGATTGAGAAATTTGAACACGGAACCAACCCCGCCGCTGCTTTGTGCTTGAAAATGTTCCCGCCAAAGGAACCAAAGCACGCAGCCGGCGAGATAAACCACCGCGAAGATTACAACCGGACGCCAGCGCCGTTGCCATACGAGCCGAAAAAGAAACGGCAGGACAAAGAGCGCATGCACAATCGGCTGATGCAGGCCAATGGCGAGCACACCAACAAAGGGCGCCAAATAAAACCGGCGTCGATTGGGTCGCGAATAGAGCCAAAGCCAGATCGTGTTCAGCGCCAGATGCGCCGGCATGGCGTAGGCCGTCATCGACATGAGCAAAAACTGCGATGAACTCACGAGCAGACCAATCGCAACCAGCGCGTTCGTTTTCGATTTCGGCCAGATGTTTCGCCCTGTTCCGTAGAGAGCCAGAACGGTCACTGCGGCAAGGAATGGATTGAGCAATGTTTGTAGATCAACACTTTGAAAGACCGCGCGCATCGCGGCGTAGACGGGCAGATAAGTCGCGTTCCACGAATGCCTGGATGGAAAGTAGTCGACATATGTCGGCTTGAGGACCCGCACGGCATCAACCCACGTTGGCGGAACTTCGGCCCGGATTTTTCCGCGCAAAAAAATCTTCGCCTGAAAATCGGCCAGGTTCTCGTCGGCGGTCAGCGCGTAATTATGAGACACCGTTTGCGTACCAATCGCCGCAATGGCGAATACAATTACGGCTGCCGTCAAACAGAGCCAGCGCCCAAGATCG
>QIAB01000152.1:16761-17060 GCA_003225455.1 Acidobacteriota bacterium | reverse complement strand
GTCGAGATCCGTCATCGGTCCATCTTTCTTGATGACTGGGTTGACATACTTGGCCCCGAACAGACCATTGAAGCCACTGTAGCCGCCGGGCTCGTCGGAGAGTAAGTCTGCCTTGCCGTTGTTCGCGGCCGCGCAGGTGGCTGAGTTCTGCGCGCAGTGCACACCGATACCCACGAAATCCGCAAAGGCCTGACCGGGATTTGAGGCGACCTCCATGGCTTCGGCCGATCCCGCGCCGAACACAGTCGGAATGTCGATAGCAGTGTTCTCGAGTATTGTGTTCGCGGTCGCGACTGCTC
>QIAB01000152.1:16216-16631 GCA_003225455.1 Acidobacteriota bacterium | reverse complement strand
TCGGGTGGTGCCATCGGTCTTGAAGTAACGGAAACTGTTCGACACCGGCTGCCCCATTCGGTCCGGGTAAACACCCGTGAGGGAGGTCAGGATTCCGGTTGCAGTGTGCGAGATGAGCACCGTGTGGTCGTTGGCCATCAGGACACCGTTGTCGTGAATGAAGTTGAGCAGGTGAGGCATTTGTTCAAGATCTGAGGGAACGTTCGGGTTGTCGCGCCGGAAATGCGTGTTATCGAACTGGACGTAGATTACGTGTTTAACGCCTCCCTTGGGCGATTTGAGCTGGCAGGTGTTTTGCGCTGAGGAAACGCCGCCTACCGCGACGAGTAAAACCACAATCAGTATTGGAAGCCGGCAAGCAGAACGGACTGGCTGGAACAGTCTCACAGAAAGCCTCCTGGGGGTGAGGGATTCG
>QIAB01000152.1:13868-16141 GCA_003225455.1 Acidobacteriota bacterium | reverse complement strand
GGGATTTTTCCCTAATCACCGGCTACTCGGGAACTGCCGACTACCGCACTCGGGGCAGCCGATTAGCAATTGCGCTCCGCCGCTGGATTGGCCACAATACCTGAGTTCCATGCCGAAAATCTTTCGAGTTCTCATCTGGACTGGCATAGCGGTCCTGGGCGCGTTTGCCTTGGCGACGATTGCTCTGCGGCGTGGCGAGCAGATTAATGCCATGTGGCTGGTGATCGCAGCATTCTGTACATATGCATTGGGGTATCGGTTCTACAGCAAGTTCATCGCTGCGAAAGTGCTGGCGCTCGATGGCCAGCGCGCCACTCCTGCGGAACGCCTCGACAATGGCCGAGACTTCGTCCCTACAAATAAATGGGTAGTTTTTGGACATCACTTTGCCGCCATCGCAGGCCCCGGGCCACTGGTCGGACCGGTTTTGGCGGCGCAGTTTGGATATCTGCCCGGAACTTTATGGATTCTGGCAGGTGCGGTGCTCGGCGGCTGCGTGCAGGATTTTGTGATCCTGCTTTTTTCTGTGCGGCGCGATGGCAAATCGCTGACGGAAATGGCGCGTGAGGAGGGCGGGAAACTGGGCGGGGTTGTGGCTTATGCGGCGATCATCAGCATCATCGTGATTCTGCTAGCCGTTTGTGCTCTCGTCGTAGTGAATGCGCTAAAGAATAGTCCGTGGGGAGCATTCACGATCGCGATGACAATTCCCATTGCGCTGCTGATGGGTGTGTACTTGCGCAGGATTCGTCCGGGCAAAGTGCTGGAAGTTTCAGCGCTCGGATTTGCTCTCGTGCTGCTGGCGATCTGGGGCGGGCAGTGGGTCTCGCAACATGCGGCAGCAGGAAAGTGGTTCACACTGGGCGCGCCGGCGCTGGCAATCTTCATCATTACTTATGGGTTTGCTGCTTCGGCTGTGCCAGTGTGGCTCCTGTTGGCGCCGCGCGATTATTTGAGTACGTTCGTAAAGCTGGGAACGATTGCGATGCTGGCGCTAGGAATCATCGGGCTGCGTCCGACGCTACACATGCCCTCTCTGACTCGATTTATTGACGGCTCAGGGCCAGTGTTTGCCGGCAAGGTTTTTCCATTCGCGTTTATTACTATCGCTTGCGGCGCGGTGAGCGGATTTCACTCGTTGATCTCGAGCGGGACGACACCGAAGCTGATCCGCCGCGAGACGGAAGCTCGCATCGTCGGTTACGGCGCGATGATGGCCGAGTCGATGGTAGCGATTATGGCGATGATTGCGGCTTGCGTGTTACAACCGGGAATTTATTTTGCTATCAACAGCCCCGCAGGAATTGTTGGCGCAGCGCCGGAGGCGGCCGCGACGACGATCAGCAACTGGGGATTTCCCATCACGGCCGGCGAGATGCATTCTCTGGCGCAGGCTGTCGGCGAGCAGACGCTTTATAACCGTACTGGCGGCGCGCCGGCTTTTGCTGTCGGCATGGCGCACATCTTCGCGAACAGTTTAGGAGGCCAAGCGGTGATGGCGCTCTGGTATCACTTTGCCATCATGTTTGAAGCACTGTTCATTCTTACCGTGCTTGACGCTGGCACGCGCGTGGGCCGCTTCATGGTGCAGGATGCGCTGGGTCATGTCTGGAAGCCGCTTGGGCGAACAAGTTGGTATCCGTCAGTTTTGGCGACGAGCGCTCTAATCGTGGCCGCCTGGGGTTATTTTCTTTGGCAAGGCGTGAAGGATCCGCTGGGCGGGATCAATTCTTTGTGGCCGCTGTTCGGCATCGCCAATCAACTGCTTGCCACCGTGGCGTTGTGCGTGGCTACGACGATCATCATCAAGATGCACAAGGCGCGCTACGCAGCCGTAACGCTATGCCCGCTGCTTTGGCTCGTCTTAGTAACGTTCACCGCTTCATGGCACAAGATGTTCGACGGCAATCCGAGAATCGGATTTCAGTCGCACGCGCGCCAGTTAGCTATGCCAGGCGGAAACGCCCGGCTGATCTTTAACGACCGGCTGGATACGTTTGTGACTGGGATTTTGATTGTGATGGTGGCGCTGATTTTGCTGGAATCCACGCTGGAGTGGGTTCGCATACTGTCCGGTCGGAAAGAAGCGAGGGTGAAGGAATCACCGTTCGTGCCAACGCGGTTCGCGACGGAGGAGCAGGGATGAAACGGATGCGAACAATTGCCGCGACCTTTGTGGCGATGTTGCGGGAAATTTTCGATGAATCGGCTTATGAGCGATTTTTGAATCGCAACGAACTGACTTCATCACGGCTCTCCTATGCGGGTTTTCT
>QIAB01000152.1:6061-13823 GCA_003225455.1 Acidobacteriota bacterium | reverse complement strand
CGTTTTGGGGATTGATTGCGGCACCGAGTACACCGGTTACGGCGTGGTCGAGTTGTGCAGCGATGACCGGCTGATGTGCCTCGCCTTCGGGGCCGTGAAACTCTCTCCGCGTGAACCAATGGCGCGGCGCTTAGCCCAAATTTTTGATCGCCTTGCGGCGGTAATCAGCGAGCATCAACCGGATTACGTCGCCATCGAAGACGTGTTCTATGCGGTGAATGCGAAGTCCGCGATCAAGCTCGGACAGGTGCGGGGCGTGGCGATGCTGGCCGCGTCCTCGTCTGGGCTGGAGGTAGCAGAATACTCGCCGCTCTCCATCAAGTCAGCAGTTGTGGGATACGGCAAAGCGGAGAAGCAGCAAGTGCAGCACATGGTTGCGCGGCTGCTGAATCTAGATGAACTGCCCGAGCCGGCGGATGCGGCGGATGCGCTAGCTATCGCGATTTGCCATCTGCACACCTCGGCCACACTCGAACGACAGAGGGCTGNNNACTCGAACGACAGAGGGCTGTGGCACGATAAAGCTTGGCCGCCAAAGTTTCGCGGAATGAGCGAAGTCCAGAGTACAACCTGTCTCAAAAATAGCAGTGGCGGCGACCTCAACCGCGATTCCTGCTCGCTCAGGGCCTTAGTTCAGCGCCGCTGGTCGTGAGGAACGGTTACTATGGCCGAAGCCGATCCGGGGTTGCCAGCGTTGTCGCTCGCGCGCACGGTGATGGTGTACTGACGGCCATCCAGGTCTGTTCCCAGACGTGAGGCTTGGAGCAAAACGATAAAAGAATAATTACCTGCCGAGTCCAAGGTGATGGCTCCGCTGGGCTGTATCTGGCCGTACTCGTCTGTCACGGCATAAGCTGGAGTTGTCACAGTGCAGCCGGTATTGGTGATGGTGCCGGAAACGGTGACCGGCACCATTCTCCCGTTCGGTGGCCATAAAGATGTCGGCGTAGTAGAAAGCGTGATCACAGGTGGAGCCGTGCAGAACGGGGTGTTGTTGAGCAGCACGGCTACTATTCCGCCATCTGCGCAACCGACGCTGCTGCCACAATTAGCGACAAGCAGGTCGGGCCTGCTATCCGCGTTCAGATCCCCTACCGCAACCGAATACGCGTCAACTCCGCCCGACCGGTAGGTCGCCGCCTCCTCGAAGGTTCCGTCGCCGTTGCCCAGCAGCACCCCCAAAGCGCCACCGCTGTTCGGGCAGTCTGTGTCCAAGCAATTGTTGGCCACGATCAGGTCGAGTTTGTTGTCTCCGTTCACGTCTGCGACCGTGATTCCCTCAGCGAGCAACCCTCCTGAGTTGTAGGTTACTGCGGTCTGGAAAGTTCCGTCGCCGTTGCCCAAGAGCACGCCCACCACGCCATTCGCACAGCAGGGCTCGCATACTCGTTGTCTACTAGCAAGTCGAGCTTGCCGTCGCCATTCACGTCGGCCACCGCCACGGATACTGCATTCAGACCGCCCGAATCGTAGGCTGCCGCCGGCTGGAACGTACCATCGCCCTTTCCAAGCAATACACTCACTGTGTGGACGAAATTGGCGACCAGCAGATCAGGTTTGCCATCGGCGTTTACGTCTCCGACCGCCACCGAAAGGGTATCACTGCCGCCCGAATCGTAGGCTGTGGCCGGCTGGAACGTACCGTCGCCGTTTCCAAGCAAGACAGCCACAGTGCCATTCCCGCAGTTGACACTACTAGCACACTGGTTAGCCACCAGCAAGTCAGGCTTGCCGTCGCCGTTTACGTCTCCGACCGCCACTGATGCCGCAACATACCCGCCGGAGCCGTAAGCTACTGCCGGCTGGAAGGTACCGTCGCAGTTGCCCAACAAAACACTCACGACTGCGAGTTCAGTCCCGCTGACGCACCCGCCACCGCAATTGGCAACAACCAGGTCGGGCTTGCCGTCGCGGTTCACATCAGCGACTGCTACTGACCTAGGAGAGACCCCACCCGAGTCGTAGGTTACCGCAAGCTGGAAGGTCCCGTCGCCGTTACCCAGCAGCACTCCCACATTGTTGGAGTCCAGGTTCGCTACCACCACATCGAGCTTGCCGTCGCGGTTCACATCGGCAGCCGCTAACGATCGCGCAAACAAGCCGCCCGCGCTGTAGGTTACCGCCGGCAGGAAAAGAACGCTATCTGGTGTCACTGCGCGGGAGTTGGTTGCCTTTTTTGCAAATCGGCCGACAGCAAGGCTCTCGACGCCACTGGCTGGCAGGAACGCATGTTGCTCCATTTGCGAAGGCGCACTTGCGTTCGGCAGAATTGCGCGGTCTGCCGGCCTTCATGCGACTGACCTGTACCAGCCGTTCGTCCCACAACCGTGAACGTGGTCAGCGAGATCAGCACCACGGCGAAGAGCTTCTTCGGTTGTGTATGAGCCTTCATGGCAATCTCCTTCCGCACGTCCACGGGTTTTCTGCAATCGCGCGTCGACAGGGCCCAATAACAGGAAGAGGCCTGCTCAGTCAGAATCGGCTTTCGGGGAGAAAGACTCTGGTGAGGTGTGTCGCCGGGATCGACACGCAAGCACAATGGGCGCAGGCGAAAGATTTGTCAAGGAGATAGTTCCGGCAGTTTGTGGGATGGCTAGCAGTCTTCTCTATGTGCTCTGCGCTTCAAGATTTTTGGCATAATCCTTGCATGGCCTTGGAGAACGACCCGCAGATCACACGACTCACTCGCGCCTATACGCTTTCATTTCTCATTCTGCTCTGTTGCATTCCAAGTCCGGCCCAGCAGGCGGGAACGGTGACGTTCACGTTGGATTTTCCCAACTCAGAACCGGATCACTACGTCATCTCAGTTTCCTCGGATGGGCACGCGACCTATGAGTCCAACGGCAAGCTCAGCCCCGATGCTCAGGCCGACGCTTCCCGTCTAGACTTTTCACTTTCTCCCGCCAGCCGCGCACGCATTTTTGACCTGGCGAAACGCGCTCACTATTTTCAGGGAGACATTGATTCGAAGAAGCGCAATCTGGCGTCGACTGGCAGCAAGACCCTTACATATAAAGACGACCAGCGGAGCACGAAGGCTACATACAACTATTCCCCCGTTTCGGCCGTGCAGCAGCTGACGCAACTCTTTCAGAATCTCTCAGCCACATTGGAATTTGGCCGCAGACTGGAATATTTTCATCACTACCAAAAGCTTGCTCTCGATGAGGAATTAAAGCGAATGGAAGAAATGGCCAAACAAAATGGGTTGATCGAATTGAGCGCGCTTGGCCCGATCCTGCAGCAGATCGCGAACGATAACTCAGTCATCAACCCGGTGCGGGCGAGGGCGCAGCGATTACTGGAGCGGGCTGGGGTTGGGCATTAGCACCGCTTGCGCCGCGTTCCGAAATGTCTGCGGACGACGATGCTGGTGTTAAATATCCCAGCGCCGCGACTACAGTCGTCGGCAATGCCGCCAACACAAACCATGCGAAAAGGCACCTCGACCGTGTCATCGATTTCCTGACGCTGAGCTCTTGGGCGTGGTGGTTTGGAGTTGCTGTAGAAACGCGCTGAACGGGAACCGGTCACCCGGACATCTCGTGCTGGAAATGTCGCTGTGGCGCACGATGTGTTGGAAAGGAATGTTGTAGCGATCCTTAAGTCGACGACAAAGTTTAACCAGGGAAGCAATTTGCTTTTCGCTTGGTTTAATCGCGCCCTTTTTTCCCGTGGGATTATCTTGGCTGTCGAAATCGCCAACGATCGAAATGCCCAGGTACGAATTGTAGCCTTCGGCGTGCGCCCCCTCGCAGCGTTCCGGCCTCCCGGCCTGTACGCGGCCGTTAGTAAGAATGATGTAATGATAAGCCGCGTGGTAAATATGACCAGAACAGGCGATTTCGAACCCGCGCGTCTCGTGATATTTGTCTATATCGCGCTCACTCCGCGGCAGGGCATTTTTGCCCGGGATCATTGCGGTGTGGTGAATCACGATCCCGGTTGGCGTGATCGTATTAAAAAACGATGTGAGAGATGACAGATACCGCTCAGTGATTTTCTTCGATACATGGCTGAGCGCTTGATCTGAAGCATGCCGGCTCTTGTCCACATCCTGGCGAAGAACACCACGAGCTCCGCTGCCGGAAAGCGCACTGCCTGCGTACTCATAGGTGAGCAGCTCGACGTTCAGCTCAACTTGGGTCGGGATCGCGGTCGTAGCTACAAGAGGGGCCACTACATGTTTTTGCCTTTGAATCTCTAAACGGCCAGATCGTAATGCCCGCACTCCCGCATCTTTCAAGATGAAAATGAGGAGGTCAGCGTTATGCTTTGAACCGCCATTTTCCTCGAACGTGATGAACGTGGGAGCATTCCAGTGATCAGATGCTTCCCGGCAGGCAGCCACGCCGCGGCGGCTGACGTTAGCTGTTCCAGTGGGAATCGCTGGGATCACTGCGACACACCTCGTACGGTTCAGCACCGCGTCAGGAATTCTGTTCGCAGATCCGCGGGAAAGATCCTTGAAGAGCCGGGCTGCATGCTTCAGTAATTCTGCAGGTTTTGCGTTCTTGGGTGGGTGTCCGCTCGCGGTGACGCTTACCGCGAGACAGAAAAATAGCGCTGTAGTGTATCTCGGCAATGCGAATTCGTAATCCTCGACCGCTTCGATTCGCCCGACATTGGCGTGGTTGGCCTGCTGCAGTGGGATATCGGGTCTCGGCGTGGTCCTCTGAGCCGACCGCCGGAAGCTTAAACGGTTGTATAATACAAGCATCAACTACGAAGCAGTTTAGCCACATGATCGCGGCAGACCACGATCTCCTGAGCAAACAACAGCTCTGGCGAGACTCCCAGCACTGATTCCGCAGTTTGTGCATCACGGCTCGCCGGGCGCGACTTCCGCTCGCTGTTTGTTCGCAGTGGCGAAAATAAGTGGTTTATGTCTTCGCATCTGACCGGATTGAGTAAAGCGTTTGGCAACACCTCCGATCCTCAATACCTGTTCCAATCTCAGACACATGCTGACGCTCTGAGTCTCCTATCGGGCGGAACGGAGGAAAGCGGCAACATTCGCGTGTTGACTGGCGAGCCAGGCACGGGCAAAACAATACTGCTGCTGCATCTTCTCGGTCGATTGCAGCCCTGCGCTTTCACTGCGCATTTATTCTGGACCCAGCTAGGACGCGGCGAATTCCTGCACTATTTTCTGCACGAACTGGGAGTCTCACAGCCCGATGCGGACGTCGCCCAAGCACGAAAACAGTTAACCAGAGTGTTGGAACGGGAATTCTCGAACGGCCGAGGAGTGGTTGTGGCGATCGACGAAGCGCACGACTTGGAAGTTCCTGCGCTGCGGGGGCTGGCTGAACTTCTGGATTGTAATCTCGCGCGAAGTAGAAAGCTGCAGGTCATCCTAGTGGGATTTCCACGGTTGGCTGCCAAACTTGCATCCCCAGAACTGCAAGGAATCCGGGACCGAATTTCAGGGGTTGCCTCACTGCGTCCGTTGACGCCTGAAGAGACGGCTTCGTACATCAACCGCAGGTTGGAGGTTTTCGGATACCGAGGTGATGTTCCTTTTACATCTGAAGCCATGGCCAGCATCGCCGGGTTGGCTGAAGGCATACCGCGTATCATCAACACTATCTGCTTGGCGACCCTCTGTTTAGCTGAAAAGCGAGCGTGTACTGTGATCGACTCGGCGATGCTCATGGAAGCTGTCGCGCAGCGGGAAGGTTGGTTGCCTATGGAAGAGACTACGCAAGACGCGATTGCTTCGTCAGCTGATCTTCCAATAGCCCAGGACGCCACACCGGATCACCAAACCTCCGGGTCTGGGCAGCAGGATCTCTCGGCCACAGATTCCGCGTTTGGCGAGACCTCCGGAAACGTGGTTGCAGATGAGGCATGGGTCGGCGATGAAGCCATAGCCGCGGTACCGGATAGCATCCGCCAGTGGTTTGGCAAGCACCGGGTGGCGTGGTTCGGAACTGTAGGAGAGCTTGCAGCGGCGCTGGATCGACCAGAAACTGAAGTTGTGCAGGCGTTGCATGCCGACTCCGAAATTCTGCGGAGTTTCGGAATTGCCGTATCTGTGTGCGAGACGGTTGGGCGGACGCGATCGGTTTCGCTGCGCAGACTTGAAGAACCAAAACAGACCAGTGCTGAAGAAGCAGACACTGCGCCGAGGCTGCCTGAATCGGGGATGGATACGCGTCAGGACTTCGTCGCCAGCGGCTGGCCTGCGGAGAACCCGCCCAGTCACGGCCAACCAACCAATGGGCTTATTGAGAAGGTGCAGACCGACAATGCGCCAGCAGAAACGGTTTCCGTTTCTCCCGGCGACCAGGCGCTGGATCTGCTACGCGCCAACAACTCCCTGCAACACAGTGTTGAGACACGAGGCTTCGGATCTCGCTGGGCCGTTCTTGCGCTATTAATCGCGCTCGTAGCGCTCGCTATCGGGCTGGGGCGAACCTATGGTCCGGTGGTGAAGCGAAAAAGTCAGGAATCCATTCATGGTGAAGCCGTTCCGCCAGTTAGCGCCAGTGCACAAGCCTCATTGGGGAGCAGGGTCCCGCAGGAGGATGGAGCACGGCCGAACGCCGGCGAAGCCACGAAGTCGTTCCAACAAGCGGCGCTTTCGGGTGATCCGAAGGCTCAGCTTCAACTCGGAACTGCTTACGCGCTCGGACGTGGGGTTCCAGCCGATCCTGTTACAGGTTACACGTGGCTCACCTTGGCATTCGCAAATGGCGACCAAGAGGCTGAAACTTTGATCCGAGACCTGACGCGAAAACTGAATCAATCTGAAATCGCACGTATCAGATGGAATTTAGGCGAGATGTATGCGAACGGGGTTGGCGTCCACTCGGACAAGGTTACAGCCTATATGTGGCACCTTCTGGCGGAATCTGCTGGTGAAACTCGTAGCAGCGTAGCAAGGTCTCACTTAGCGTCCACCATGACAGATGATGAGAGATCCGAAGCCAATGCTCGCGCCTCGCAATGGCTTAGAAGGCATCACAACTGATGGTCGAAGTGTTTGCCTGCCTGACACCGAACATAGGTGGATCGTCAGCATTGCCCGCAATTTCACCCGCCCAAAGTCGCACACTTCTGTTTTCGATAAAGCCCCTCGGGAGCCCGAAGAGAAGGTCGTATGCATGCGCCCGCGGGAATCTGCGCCTGCCTAAGCCTGTCTGAACACTGGGGCAGGTTGCGAGCCTGCGGAGCTGACAGGCTTTCGTTCGGCAACTTCCTCCTGCGCCTTCAACGCCGCGCGAAGGTCCTCCACTAACTTTTTCGGCAGCTCACCTACGCTCCGTAAGACTCTCCTGGCAGCGAGGATGTTCTGGAAGCCTTCCCTCACTTCGTTATCGCTGATTGCGGCCAGATCCTCCTCAACCGTTAGGACTTCGATCGCGGTCAACAATCCGCCGCCCTGTTCAATTGCTTCCGTGATTTCCGAAAGGTTCTTATCCATGGGGTCGAAGTCTGTCCACGCCCGGATTTGCAATTTGAAGTATCTCCCACCCTGAGCAGGAATCCCGCTATTCTGTGGCGTTTTCGCTATGTCAAACATGGATTTGTGCTCCTCCGCAAGGCACTAATCTATCAAATCTCGGTTCCATCGATCATACACTCCTTCCCATGCCGCCGTTTTCCTGCATATCCATTCAATGTTTTTTCCACATCCTGGGCTTCATCTTCTGCTACATGTCCCAAGCACCCCCAGTGATCCGCCAAACTGGTGGCCTGGCAGGTGGCCGACTCAAGCCCGATTTTGGCTTGAGTGGGGCAGTTCGACGGC
>QIAB01000152.1:0-6026 GCA_003225455.1 Acidobacteriota bacterium | reverse complement strand
TTCTGACTCGATCTCTAACGCGTCCCTCGCCCCAAAAAAACACAAGGTCCCTCCACTCCGCAGATCATCGCCTTCGCGATAATCTGCTCCGGTCGGGATGACAGAGTTGGGGACATCTGGACATCCCCACTCAAGCCAAAAGCGGGCTTGAGTGGGCCACCTGTCCGACGGGCGATTGAATCGCGGGGTGGCGATCAAGGAAAACTTACGCCTACGGCCACTTCCCCGGCTGGAACACTGTATGTGGCGGAAGGACTAAAATAGAAGGGAACGTCGCTGCGGATCTCGACAAGCAACTAACTGCCGCACTTAGGGTTCTAATTGTTTAAGGGGTCGTGTCGGAGGTCTCCCATGTTCAATAAGATTATGAAGATTGCGCTGCTTGCGCTCGCGGCCTTGCTGCTGGCGATCCCCGCAGTCGCGGATTCGCAGGCGCGGATCGTGCGTTTGAGCCAGGTAGACGGCGACGTGCAGGCCGACCGCAACACTGGCCAGGGATTTGAGAAGGCATTCTTGAACATGCCTGTGACTCAGGGGATGAAGCTGCGCACCAATGCCGATGGACGCGCTGAAATTGAATTTGAAGATGGGTCAACGCTGCGAATGGTGCCCCACACGAACGTCGCCTTTCCGGAACTCGCTTTGCGCGATTCGGGCGCGAAGGTGTCGGCGGTAAACGTTAAGGACGGTACTGCGTATCTGAATTTCACAGGAAAAAAAGATGACGAGTTCACGTTGAATTTCGCGCATGAGAAAGTTGCGCTTACCAAGCCTGCTCACATTCGTATTGAACTGGGTGATACCGATGCGACGCTGGCAGTGTTCAAAGGCGACGTGCGGGTGGAAGGTCCATCTGGCGCGGTGAATGTCGATAAGAAGCGGACAGCTACATTCGATCTTGCTGACCAGGATCGTTACGCGCTGGCGAAGAATCTGGAGCCGGATCCATACGATGAATGGGACAAGCAGCAGGAGCAATATCATCAGCGATACACGGCCTCCAACAGCTACTCGCCTTATTCATATGGCGTGAGCGATCTCGCATACTACGGCAATTTTATTAACGCGCCGGGGTATGGGATGTGCTGGCAGCCCTATTTCACTGGGCTGGGTTGGGACCCGTTCATGAATGGCGCATGGATGTGGTATCCGGGATTCGGTTACACGTGGGTTTCAGGTTATCCGTGGGGATGGATGCCATATCGCTACGGTTCGTGGGTGTTTCTGCCAGCGTACGGATGGGCGTGGCAGCCCGGCTACTGGAGGGGATGGCAACCGCTTCCGCGCGTGGTAAGTCCTCCGCGGCAGTTTGTGGCGCCGCAACCGCCGGCCGCGCCGGGACAGACGGTGGTTGTGAATCGCGGACCTGTTGCAGGCCCGGGCAACCCGCGGCGGGTGGTCGTGCGCAATGACTCGGCAGGTTTGGGAATTCCGCGCGGCAGCGTACGCAACCTGGCCAACGTCTCCGAGCAGGTGAAGCAGAACGGTTTTGCTCAAGCCCGGGTGCACAACTCGGTAGGCTCGAGCATCTCCACAATGTCTCCGGGCGTACGGTCGACTGGGCCTGGGGCAACGCCGATGGGCCGGGGAGCAGGTCCACGGATGTCAGCACCGTCGCATTCGACTACGGCGCCACATTCGACTTCGCCATCGCATAGTTCTGCGCCGACTCCGCACAGGTGATTGAGCGCAGACGGCGTTCATCAGATGTACGCGGGGATCGTGTTTCGTCCTGATTTCGTCAGCTATACAGAGCGGGAAAAGTCCGTAGGATGGAAGATTCCTCGCCGTCCCTTCGACTCCGCTCAGGGCAGGCTCTCACCGCGCAATGCGGCTGCGGACGCCTCGGAATGTATAACTTCAAAGGGACTTAGCGGCTCGGCTTGAAGCCGAGCCCTTTCAAAACGATCGGCGCTTTGAGTTTTCCCGCCGCCTGTATAACCATGATATGGCGTCGATTTGCTTCGAGTTCGCCAGGAGAAGGCACCGCGTTTGTCACAATTCGTCAATCGAAGGAACTTTCTTAAAGCCGCCCTCGCGACGGGCGCTCTGGCCATAGCGGTCGAGAGTGCAATTCTTGAACCCAACCATCCAAAGCTGGTGCGGATTGAACTTCCGCTCGCGCGTCTGCCCGAGGCGTGGGATGGCCTCAAAATCGCGCAACTGAGCGATCTCCATTACGGCGAATATTTTCCGGTAATGCCGATTCGCAAAGCGGTGGACATGGTCAATGGATTGGATGCGGACCTGGTGGTGTTGACCGGCGATTTCGTGACGGTGCCACTATTCAAGAAATATCTTGGAGGGCGCAAGAGAGCTGCCAGATTCATCGAGCCTTGCGCGAATCTGTTGGCGCAAGTGCGCGCTCGACGCGGTGTGCTGGCCTATTCTCGGGAACCATGATGCCGGGTCCGATCCTAACCGAATCACTGAGGCTTTACAGGCGAAGGGAATTACGGTTCTGCGAAATCGTTCCATTCCGTTCGAGGAGGCTGGTCAACGACTTTGGCTGGCGGGACTGGATGACGTGCTCGAAGAACGGTCTGATTTGGATTTGACTTTACGTCCGGTTCCGAAGAGTGAGCCGGTGATCCTGCTCGCCCATGAGCCTGATTACGCCAATTTCGTGTCACATTATCCGGTGGATCTTCAATTGTCAGGGCACTCACATGGAGGGCAGGTTCGGTTTCCTCTGATCGGTGCTCCTTATTTGCCGCCATTGGGAAAGAAATATCCCCGAGGATTGCACCGAATCCGTGGGTTGACTCTCTACACGAATGTCGGGATCGGCACCATTCGTCTGCCGGTGCGCTTCTGCTGTCCCCCAGAAGTCACTTTGTTTACTCTGCGGCGCATGCGACAGAGTTCGTAGAAGATGCACAATTACAGATCAGCCCTGCCTGCGGACGCAATGTTCTGATGCGGTTGATTTCCAGAAACTTTTTCAGGGCTACGGCGCTGCTCCGGCGCCGCAGCAGGCACTACATGTAACCGTGCAACGTGATCCATCGCAGGTTCCTTCTGAAGATGCGGCTCAGAAGAGCCTCCATTTGCGGGCTTGACGGTGTTGCCCTTCGCACGAGAGCGACTGCCATTCCCATTCGACTTCTCGACCGTGCCTGCTGCGAAGTAGGCCGTGTGACTGAGAGTCATGAACAGAAGCTCCAGCCGGCTGGATACGCCCAGTTTGTCAAACACGCGAAATAGATAATTCTTGATGGTGTGTTGACTTAGGCCGAGGTGCTCCGCGATCTCGCGGTTGCTCAAACCTTCAGCCAGGCTGCGGACCACCTCTAATTCCCGCTTGGACAGCAGACTTAAGCCTTTCGCGTCCACGGCACGAATCACTGGGGAAGAAGCCAGAGCTTCCACCGCAAACGACATCTGCTGGCTATTCGCCCAAATCTGACCGTGATGCACACTGCGAACACACTTCGAAAGACTCTCGACGGACTCGTGGCGGCTGAAAATTCCTCTCGCTCCGACGCGGAAAGCCTGGAGAATCGATTCGCGCTTGGAAGAATCCAGAAGCATAATGGCGTGAATCTGCGGATCAGAAGCGCGCAGCTCACGTAAGACTTCGAAGCCGCGCTGCGGATCTTCGTCCAGACTTGCGCTGATGATTACCACATCAACTTTTTGGGCGCGGGCAGCTTCCACCAGATCACGCGAATGGGAAGGTGAGCTGATTACTTCCAGAAGAGGATCCCGCCGCAACGCATCAGCTAGCAATTGAGTGTGAATGCGAGTGTCATCAGCGACTAATACCCGAATCGTTTCCTCCCCAGAAGCAGGAACGTTCTGCATAGGCCCTCCAGTGGCGCAGGTCCCCGCAAGTTCGATGCGAACTGGTCAGACGTCGGAAGAAAGAATAAGTTCGCTACCACCCCAGATTTCCTGGAGCCAGAAAGTGGAGCAGAACTTTGTTCTTTCAGGGGAGGCTAACGTTAACTGACGCCAAGATGATAATGGCGCCACGGGTACAACGCGAAGGAGTCTATCGCAAGTTTCCCGAGTATGCAATGGCACTGTGAAAGTGTTTGCAACCTTGGTTTGCACGTCGGTTACGAGCGGCACCCGGATTTTCGACGCTCGAATGCGGTCGCGCTGTGCGGCCGATTTGAACCGGCATCCGAGTATGACTGTAGTTGATACAGTCACTTTAATTTCTTGCGATTACGAGAAGTCCTTCGACCTGAACGCGCAAAGTTATCATATCCGAGCTGAATGGCTGATACTGGTCGTGAATAGAGAAATTCTTCTCTACTATCCTCGGGCTACAGGCTGCGGAATAGCGACCCTTGTCTACAAGAGACATCTTTCACCGGGTGTTTGTACCTCTTGCAGTCACTTGCATGCTCCCTTACTCTGCCCCAAGCGCAGGCATCCCCCCTGTTGTCCTGTGCCCCCAAGAGATCACCTGTAGCCTCACGGGCGCGATGCTGACGCTCGAATGTGGGTTGCCCGGCAGCCAACTGTTACGTGGGCGCTGCGCATCTACGGACCGCACCAGCAGAGTCTCTGGATGGGACTCAGAGGGCGAAGCTATGAGTAGCACCGAACAAGTTTGGCAAGTGCCCTCTCCGGTTCCAGTCGGAGAAGCGGCGCAGTCGAAATGGTACGCAGTGCAGACGCGCTCGCGGCACGAGAAGGTCGTGTCAGAACGGCTGCAGGAACAGGGGCTGACCACTTTTCTTCCATTGATCGCGGAAGTGCACCGCTGGAGCGATCGGCAAAAGAAAGTGGAGCTTCCGCTGTTTAGTTGCTACGTATTCGTGAGAATGCTTGCCGATAATGAAGAGCGCCTCCGAGTCTATCGCGTAAACGGAGTTTTCGGAATCGTGGGCGTGCGTGGCGAAGGCATCCCCATCCCCGACGACCAAATTCAAGCGGTCCGCACCCTCATTGCAGAGCAGTTCCCGTGGTCGTTCCATCCTTTCTTGAAAATCGGACAGCGTGTGCGGGTTCGCGGTGGGTCGATGGATGGAATCGAAGGTGTCCTAGTTGCACGAAACGGCGATCGCACGCTGGTCATCTCCATCGATGCCATCCAGCGATCATTAGCAATTCGCATTGAAGGCTACGACGTCGAAGCAGTGTAAGTCCCTTCTGGCCCCGATGTGCCTCTCCCATTTCCTGCCGTGAAGGAGCCCCCGTGTCAGATCACCCAGTGGAATCATCACGAATTCTTGTCGTAAGCAGGGAAACTTCTGCACTCAACTTGCTCTCAGGCATTGGCAAGGCCAATGGCTGGCAGTTGGAAACGGCCAACAGCGGCTGGGAAGCCTTGGAGCGAGTGCAGGCGGGTACTGCGCCAGACGCAATCGTCCTGGATGTGGCGCAAGGCGAAAGCGACGGGCTGCACACTCTGCGCTGGCTGCGCCGAGTGCGCCCTGATACGCACGTGCTTCTGCTTTCGCACTCCGGAAATGCTGAGCAGAAGATGGAAGCGATGCGACTTGGGGCGGAAGAATACCTGGTGCGCCCACTGAAAGAACAACAGCTCGAAGCTGCAATCCGGCGATCGTTGAGCTCCGAGGAAAACGGCGAAGTTGGCGAAGAAATTGAGCAGATTGCTGATGACCTTTTTTTTGTCGCCGTGGGCATTTCGATGCGGAAACTGCGGGCCCAACTGGAACTACTGGCTCAGGTCAGCACGCCGCTGCTAATTGTAGGTGAGAATGGCACCGGCAAGGAGCTTGCGGCGCGATTGGTTCACCGGTTATCCGTGCGGTCCGGGTCCCGATTTTTCAAATTGAACTGCGCTGCCTTGCCCGGCGACGTGCTGGAGAATGAACTGTTCGGCTATCGTACCGTTCCCGGAAATGGCTGGAGCCGGCTCAGCAAATTCGAACTGTGCCAGAGAGGAACGCTATTCCTGGATGAAATCACAGAAATGCCGGCGAGTTTGCAGCTCAAGCTGCTGACGGTTTTGCAGGATGGGTATTTTATCAAGGCGGATGGGCAGAGTAGAGTCGAAATGGACGTCCGTATTCTGGCTGCCGCCAGCGGCAATTTGGAACAAG
>QIAB01000070.1:18692-20427 GCA_003225455.1 Acidobacteriota bacterium | reverse complement strand
GATCGGTTGAGTGGGGAGAAAGAGCGACAAAAAACTCTGACGAGCATCTAAGTTGAGTTGGGGTTAATGTCGAGTGGGGTTTTAAGAGGAGCTCTAAGTGAATTCGACGGTTAAAACGGTAGTTTTCTGGCTGGTCATCCTGCTATCGGCCATTGTACTGTGGCAGGTTGTGAAAATGGGGGGAGGCGGCCAGAAAGAGAAGGAAATCAATTTCTCACAGTTCATGACGGATGTTGACCAGGGCAATATTAAAGAGGTCACGGTTAGCGGCGTCGAGGTGCATGGGAAGTACCGCAACGATAATTCTATTTTCCACACCACTGTTCCGCAGAACTATCCCGACATGATCAAGACGCTGCGCGATAAGGGCGTCAATATCACAATCAAAGACATCAGCAACGGAAGCTGGCCCACCTGGCTGCTGAATCTGGCTCCGCTTATTCTGCTGGCTGCTCTCTGGTTCTTCATGATCCGCCAAATGCAGACCGGCGGAAACAAGGCTTTGTCATTCGGCAAGAGCCGCGCCCGGCTGCTTTCCATGCAGCAGAAAAAAGTCACGTTTAAGGACGTGGCAGGTGTAGACGAAGCCAAAGAAGAGCTGCGTGAAATCATCGAGTTCCTGCGCGAGGCCCAGAAGTTCCAGAAGCTCGGTGGCCGGATACCTAAAGGCGTGCTGCTGGTTGGTCCTCCAGGAACAGGAAAGACCTTGCTGGCGCGGGCCGTCGCGGGCGAGGCGAATGTTCCATTTTTCTCAATATCCGGATCAGACTTCGTAGAGATGTTTGTCGGCGTAGGCGCAAGCCGGGTGCGCGACCTGTTTGAGCAGGGCAAAAAGAATGCGCCTTGCATCATCTTCATTGACGAAATTGACGCCGTCGGTCGCCACCGTGGCGCCGGCCTGGGCGGCGGGCACGATGAACGCGAGCAAACGCTGAATCAATTGCTGGTTGAAATGGACGGCTTTGAGTCCAATGAAGGCGTTATCTTGATGGCCGCCACCAACCGGCCGGATGTGCTCGATCCAGCCTTGCTGCGGCCTGGACGATTTGATCGGCGCGTGGTTGTGAGCCGTCCAGATGTGCGCGGCCGTGAAGAGATCCTACGCGTGCACACGCGCAAGATTCCTTTGGCGGACGATGTAGACCTCTCAGTACTGGCTCGCGGCACGCCGGGTTTCTCCGGAGCCGATCTCGCGAACATGGTTAATGAAGCGGCCCTGAGCGCGGCTCGGCAAAACCGCAAGGCGGTCTTGCAATTCGATTTCGAGGTGGCTAAAGACAAAGTTCTCATGGGCGTGGAACGCAAGTCGTTGATTCTCTCGGAAGAAGAGAAAAAAGTGACTGCTTACCACGAGGCTGGTCATGCGCTGGTGGCCGCCAAGCTGCCCCATTCGGATCCCGTGCACAAGGTCACAATCATTCCGCGCGGAATGGCGCTGGGCGTGACTATGCAATTGCCTATCGACGACAAGCACAATTACACCAAAGATTATCTGGAGACCGAAATCTCCATCATGATGGGCGGGCGAATCGCCGAAGAGATGTTCCTGAACCAAATGAGCACTGGCGCGGGCAACGATATTGAGCGGGCCACGGAACTGGCGCGCAAAATGGTCTGCGAGTTTGGCATGAGCGAACTAGGGCCGTTGACATTTGGAAAGAAAGAAGAACAGATCTTCTTGGGACGCGAGATCGCGCAGCACCGGGACTATAGCGAAGCCACTGCAATCAAAATT